>CAJMMD010000022.1 GCA_905214465.1 uncultured bacterium | reverse complement strand
ACAGGAGGCCACTTAATGTGGCCTCCGTCGTGAGCAGGACTGTAGAGCAGGAAACTTTACCCGCGCCCCGGCTGCGATAAGCAAAAGGGCGACCCCAATACGGGATCGCCCTTGTTGAGCTGCTTATGTGCGGCTGTTACTCGGCGTCGTGGTGGCGGCGGGGCTTGCGGCCTCCGTTGTCGCCGGGACGGCGCGGACGGTCGCTGCGCTCGGAGCGCTCGCGACGCGGACGCTCACGGCGCTGGAAGTGCTCGCCGTCGCCCTCGGAGGCACCCTCGGCGCGAGCCGGGGCCTCGGGCTTATCCAGACGATCGAGCGAGATCTTGCCGCGATCGTCGACCTCGATGACGACGACCTTGACCTCGTCGCCCACGTTGAGGACATCCTCGACCTTCTCCACGCGGCCCTTGGCGACGCGGGAGATGTGCAGCAGGCCGTCCTTACCGGGCAGCAGGTTGACGAAGGCGCCGAAGGGCTGGATGGAGACCACGCGACCGGTGTACTCCTCGCCAGGCTCGGGAACCTTGATGATGAGCTTGATACGCTCGACGGCTTGGTCGACGGACTCGCCGGTGCCGCCGACAAAGACGGTGCCGTCCTCCTGGATGTCGACCGAGGCGCCGGTCTCGTCCTGGATACCGCGGATGACCTTACCGCCGGAACCGATGACGTCGCGGATCTTGTCGGTCGGAACCTGGATGGAAACGATGCGCGGAGCGGTGCTGCGCGTGGTGTGGCGCGGCTCGGGGATCACATCGAGCATCTTCTGCAGGATGTACGCACGACCCTCCTTGGCCTGCTGCAGAGCGCGGGCCAGGATGTCGAAGGTGAGGCCAGTGGCCTTGTTGTCCATCTGCAGGGCGGTGATGCCCTCGGTGGTGCCGGTGACCTTAAAGTCCATGTCGCCCAGGAAGTCCTCGAGACCCTGGATGTCGGACAGGACCACGGTCTTGCCCTCCTCCTGGATCAGGCCCATGGCGATACCGGAGACCGGGCGCTTAATGGGCACGCCGCCGTCCATAAGGGCGAGCGTGGAACCGCAGGTCGACGCCATCGAAGAGGAGCCGTTGGACTCCATGACCTCGGAGACCACGCGGATGGCGTAGGGGAACTCGTTCTCGTCGGGGAGTACCGGAAGCAAGGCGCGCTCGGCCAGGTTTCCGTGACCGATCTCGCGGCGCTTGGGGCTGCCCATGCGACCGGTCTCGCCGGTGCAGAAAGGCGGGAAGTTGTAGTGGTGCATGTAGCGCTTGCCCTCGGTGGGCTCGATGGTATCCAGACGCTGACCCTCGTTGAGCATGCCGAGCGACAGGACGGAAAGCACCTGGGTCTGGCCACGCTGGAACAGGCCGGAGCCGTGAACGAGCGGCAGGTAGTTGTCCTTCACCATGATGGGGCGAATCTCATCGGCGGCACGGCCGTCGACGCGCTCGCCGGTCTCGACGACCATGGTGCGCATGGCCTTCTTCTCGAGCTTCTTGAGCGCCACGGGGATCTCGCGCTCCCAAGCGGCCTGCTCCTCCTCGGTGAACTCGGCGCGGATGGACTCCTTCAGAGCCTCGACCTTACCGATACGGGAGAGCTTGTCGGCGTCGCGAAGGGCGGCGGCCATCTCGTCGTAGTGGGCGAAGATGCGCTCCTGGACCTCCTCGACGGGCTGGTCGAGCGGGTACTCCTTCTTGACGATGGCGCCGTTGACCTGCTCCCACTCGGCAACGAACTCGTCTTGAGCTTGGCAGAAGGCGGCAAGGGCCTCCTGGCCAAACTTCATGGCGGCAAGCATGTCGTCCTCGGAGATCTCCTCGGCGCCGGCCTCGACCATCGAGATGAAGTCGGCAGAGCCGCCCAGCTCCAGGTCCAGGTCGGAGTTCTCGCGCTCCTCATAGGTGGGATTGACGATAAACTCGCCGGTCTCCACGTTGCGGCCGATGCGCACACAGGCAAGCGGGCCCTCGAAGGGCACGCCGCCGAGCGTCATGGCCAGCGAAGCACCCATGACGTTGATGACGTCAAAGGGGTTGACCTGGTCGGCGACGAGCGAGGTAGCGACGATATGTACCTCGTTGCGGAAGCCGTCCGGGAAGCTCGGGCGGATCGGACGGTCGATCATACGAGCCGTGAGCGTGGCCTTCTCGCTGGGACGGCCCTCGCGCTTAAGGTAGCCACCCGGGATACGGCCGGCGGCGTACATCTTCTCGTTGAAGTCGACGGTCAGCGGGAAGAAGTCGTAATTCTTGCGCTCCTTGGAGACGACCACGGTGTCGAGCATCGTGGTGTCGCCCTGCTTGACCAGACAAGCGCCGGTGGCCTGCTTGGCAAGCTCGCCGGACTCAAAGGTGTAGGTCTTGCCGTACAGCTCAAAGGTCTTGGATACGAGTGTCATTGTTCTCCTTTACCCCACAGGCCCCTTGCCTGCGGGCTTCTCATGTGGCGCGGGCCCCCTGCCCCCGCCACGCTTCAGAGCGTGATTGTTCACGCCCTTACACAAAAAGAGCGCCCCGCTGCGCAGGACGCTCTTAGCATGTACAAATCCTTACTGGATGTTGTCGCGGATGCCCAGAGCCTTGATGAGCTCACGGTACTCGACGATGTCGTTCTTCTTGATGTAGGAGAGAAGACGACGACGACGGCCAACGAGCATAAGCAGGCCACGACGGGTGTGGAAGTCCTTCTGGTGGGACTTCATGTGCTCGGTCAGCTCCTTGATGCGCTCGGACAGGATGGCGACCTGAACCTTGGGGTTACCGGTATCGACCGGGGAGTTACCGAACTGGGCGGTCAGCTCCGCCTTGCGCTCTTTGGAAACAGTCATTGTTTCACCTTTCGTTTCGCGTCGCCTGTGGGCGACTCCATTCGCCTCGGACTGGGAAGCCGCCGGTGGAGCGAACATCCAAGGTCGAGGTACCAACAGGTCGGTATGTTACCACAAGCGACGCGCGCCTGCGCATCATCACCGACCCAACATGAATTCCATCGCACGGAGCCGCTGATCGGTGTGCGTGGCGGCCCAAACATGCGAAAGCCCCAGCAAAAACGCAGCCGTATGCGGATCGATCAGCTCGTCCATAAGGGCATCGAATGTCATGGACATCAGAGCGCGCAGCCATGCGACCTCGCCGACCGATACCAACTCGGCGCCAGGCACGCTCGAGGCGCACGACCCGCACAGAAGCCCGCCGGCCTGGGCCGAGAAATGCGAGAGCATGGGATCGCCGCACGAGACGCATGCCGAGAAATCGGGGCGGTAACCAACGTGCGACAGCAGCTTAAAGACAAAGGCCGCCACGAGCAGGTCCATATGTGCCGAGTCGAGCCCGCAGCCGACAAGCGTGAGCGCCCGCTGCGTGATGGCAAAGGTAAATGGATCCTCGGCATCCTCGAACGAGCACACGCGCGCAACCTCGGCAATCGCGCTGGCGGCACAGATCGTCTCGTAGTCAGGAGCGGCACCGAGTGGCGCTTCCAAAAGCTCGGCCTGAGAAACAACGTCGAGCGAGCGTCCATGTGCGAGCAGCATATCGACGGTACAGAATAATTCGCAGCGCGCCGCCAAGCGCCCACCGGGTTTGCGGGCCCCCTTTGCCACGGCACGAACCTGGCGACCCCGCTCGTCAAGCATCGTCAGAATCAGATCGGTCTCTTTGAGCTTGGTCTTGTCGAGCACGAGCACCTTCGTGCGATATGTCCGGGAGCCTGCCATGCGCGCTGCGCGTCCTTAGTCCTCGGCGTTGTAGCCAAAACGGCGAATCTGAGCCTCGTCGTCGCGCCAACCGGCCTTGACCTTCACGTCCAACTCCAAAAAGACCTGCGTGCCAAAGATGCGCTCAAGATCGCGACGGGCGTCGATACCGATATGCTTGATCATCTCGCCGCCCTTGCCGATGATGATGCCCTTTTGGCCCTCACGCTCGACATAAATGGTGGCGTGCACACGCAGCACCTTCTTGGTCTGCTCGAGCGCATCGCAAATAACGCCAACGGAGTGCGGAATCTCATCACGGGTGCGGCGCAAGACCTTTTCGCGCACAAACTCGGCAACGAGCGTCTCGTCGGAAGCGTCGGTACCCATGTCCTCGGGGAACCAACGCGGACCCTCGGGCAAAAAGTGCGCAACGGTCTCGATGAAGGCATCGACGTTAAAGTTCTTGACCGACGACGTCACGATCTCGTCGTCATATTCCATAAGCTCGTGGGCGGCCTTAAGCTGCTCCATGACCTGTGCGGGGTCGGCTTCATCGGCCTTGGTGAGCACCAGGACCTTCTTGGAACGGGCATTCTTGACACGCTCGGCAACCCAGGCGTCTCCCCTGCCGATCGGTTTGGTGGCATCAATCAAAAACGCGACAACATCGACATCGTTCAGCTCGAACAGCGCGCTCTTGTTCAGCTCGGACCCTAGACCGTCCTTGGGCTTGTGGATACCCGGGGTATCGACAAAGACCAGCTGGTAGCCGGGGCGGTTGACGACGGCGCGCATGCGGCGGCGGGTCGTCTGGGCCACCGGCGAGGTGATGGCGACCTTTTTGCCATAGCAGGCGTTGAGCAGCGTTGACTTACCGGCGTTGGGGCGGCCGACCAAGGCCACGAAGCCACTGCGGAAACCGGGCTCAACGTCGCCAAAGCCCGCGAGGCTGTCGTCCTCATCGCACAGGGCGTCGAGCTCCTCGTCGCTCATGCCCTCAAACGGGTCGAACTCCTCGACTTCCTCATAGGCCTCGGTCGCCTTAGCATCCGGGGACTCGTCGTCCAAAATCTCATCGGTAGACTGCATATTGTCGGACATGGGAATCCCTTTCTAAATAAAGCCGAGCGCGTGGGCAAATACCAGCACGCCCACAATCGCGGCGGTGATGGAAAGAACGTATACAGAGGCGGCGGCGATGTCCTTGGCGCGTTTTGCCAGCGGATGGAGCTCCTGGGTCGCCAGATCGACAATGGCCTCCATGGCGGTATTGCACAGCTCGCCGTGAATCACCAGGCCGCAGCAGATGATAATCGTGGCCCACTCGGCAATGTCGAGCCCCACGATGCAGCCGGCAATGACGGTGCACACGCCCGCCACGAGCATGACCTTAATGTTGCGCTCGGTCTTGACGGCGGTGACGAAGCCCTCCATGGCGTAGGAGAACGACTTTAAAAAGGACGGATGGTCCTTGTTCGATCCGGGAATCATAAACGGCTCCTAGTCGTGGGCATGATTGGTGATGGGGCCGACGTGAACCAGTTTGGGATCCTCGCCGCGCTCGAGCGCCAGATCGCGCAGGATAGCGTCCTCGCGGGCCTCCATAACCTCGGCCTCGTCGTCCTCGATGTGGTCATAGCCCAGCAGGTGCAGCATGCCGTGAACGAGCATCAGACGGCACTCGTCAGCGGGGCTATTGCCAAAACCGGGGGCCTGACGGGCAATAACCTGCGGGGCCAAGATGATATCGCCGAGCTCGAGCGTCTCATCGGCGGGAATGTCATCGTCAAAGGCCGAATCGCACTCAAACGAGAGCACATCGGTGGTGCGGTCGATACCGCGCCACTCGTGGTTGAGCTCGTGCATCTCGTCCTCGTCGACATACGAAAGGGAAATCTCGACTTCACGCTCAACGCCCTCGGCGGCAAGCACGACCTCGCAGATGTGCTCCACCTCCTGAGCATCGAGCAGCGTATCGAGCTCGGCATCGTTGCTGATCAATACACTCAACGGGACTCCTTTCGGTCGCGTGAGCGTTGCTCACGCACGTCATCATAAGCATCATATGCCTCAACGATACAACCCACTAGGGCATGACGCACCACGTCGGCACGCTCGAGGTGAGAAAATGCCACATCGTCGACACGGCCCAAAATCTTCTCGACATCCGCCAAGCCACCACGACGACCCACCAGGTCGCGCTGGCTGAGGTCGCCGGTAATCACGAACTTGGAGTTGAATCCAAGGCGTGTCAGGAACATCTTCATCTGCTCGGGCGTGGTATTTTGCGCCTCGTCGAGCACCACGAAAGCATCGCTCAGCGTACGACCGCGCATGTAGGCGAGCGGGGCGATCTCGATCACGCCGCGCTCCATAAGCTCATCGGTGCGCTCACGATCCATCATGTCAAAAAGGGCATCGTAGAGCGGGCGCATGTACGGATCGATCTTTTCCTCGAGGGTGCCGGGCAAAAAGCCCAGGTTCTCCCCTGCTTCGACAACCGGACGCGTCAAGATCAAACGGCCCACCTCATGGCGCTTGAGCGCGGCAACGGCGAGCGCCATGGCCAGATAGGTCTTACCGGTACCGGCAGGACCCAAGCCAAAGGTGATGGTATGAGAGCGAATGGCATCCACATAGCGCTTTTGCCCAAGCGTCTTGGGACGAATGACGCGACCGCGATACGAAAGCAGCACGTCATCGCGAAGCGATGTGGCCTCATGCTCGCCGTCGCGCAAGACGGCCAGGCAACGCGAGACATCGTCGGCAGACAGGGTACGACCGGCCGCCGCCTCGCGAAAAGCATGTTCGAAAAAGCGAGCCACGAGCTCGACCTCGTCCGGGTCGCCGCTCACGGAGATCCTATCGCCACGGGCGACCACGTGAGCGCGAACCAAGCTCTCGAGCGCACGAAGGACGCCGTCGCCGGCGCCCAAAACACGCGAGGGATCAACTCCCTCGGGAACGGTAAGTCTAATCTTCGAGGCTTCCATGGACCTCCCTGCGCGCATGGACCAAGCCGGAATCATCGACTCCGATGATAGCAACATCGAGCAGGCACGGGGCTGTAAGTCCACAGGTATCGTCAAGACGGGCATGATGGAACGAACCGAGCGTCAGGTTGTCACCATACTCGAGCACGGCGCGCTCAACGGTGCCCACGCGACGACGAGCGTCGGCGATAGCGAGCTCCTGCGCCGCGTCTCGCATACGGCGGCTGCGCTCGGCCATAACCTCGGGCGGCACCTGGTCGGGCATGTCGGCAGCAAGGGTACCGGGACGCTTACTGTAGCGGAACACGTGCATACGCGAGAACCCCACGCGGCGGCACAGCGCCAGCGACTCCTCGAACTCCTCGTCCGTCTCACCAGGAAAACCGACGATGACGTCGCACGAAAGAGACGCCTGCGGCAGGATGGCGCGAATCATGCGCACCGTGTCCTCAAAGGCCTCGGCACTATAGGGACGACCCATGCGATGCAGCGTCGCCGTACAGCCGGACTGTACGGGCAGGTGCAAAAACGGGGCAATACGCTGCGGATAGCGCGCCATAACCTTAAGCAGGCGCTCAGAGATATCCATGGGTTCGACCGAGGAAATGCGCACATGCGCAATAGTCGTGCGCTCCATGATGGCCTCGAGCAGCTCATCGATTTCGACATGCTCGTCGGTCGCGCTCTTGCCATCGTAGGCACCCAGGTTCACACCGGTCAGCACCACCTCGGGCACGCCGGCCTCCTGGGCCTCGCGAACTTGCTCAAGCACGGACTCGACGGGCACGGAACGCTCGGGACCGCGGGCCTTCCACACGATGCAATAGGTGCAACGGTGGTTGCAGCCATCCTGGATCTTCACACCCAGACGCGAGCGACCCAGAGCGTCGACCACATCGCTGTCGCTGCAGGCGGCCACACTATCGGATTCGACACCCAGCACATCGCAGACACGTTCGGCGACATCGATCTTAGACGGCTCGGCAATCACGCGATCCGAAAGCTCCAACAGCTCCTCGGGATGCAAATTGACCACGCATCCGGTCACGACTACATAGGGCTCATTTGGATGGGCCAGCGCATGACGGACGGCCTTACGGGTCTTGGCCTCGGCCTCGCCCGTAACGGCACAGGTGTTAATGACGATCAGGTCGGCATCCTGGGGCTCCACCATAGCAAAACCCAGGCGCATAAGATCGGCAGTGATACGGTCAGACTCAACCCGGTTGACACGGCAGCCGAGGTTGACGACGGAAATATGGGGTGCGAGCACGCGGGCTCCTTAATCGAGGATATCGTCGAGGGCACTCTTGATACGGTCGGTCACCGACTTCTTACCGGAAGCGACGTCATCGCCCATCTCATCGGCAAAAGCACGGAGCAGCTCGCGCTGCTTATTGGAAAGATTGGTGGGAACGACCACGCGCAGTTGCACGATCAAGCGGCCACGCGAACCGCCACCGCCAATGCGCGGCATGCCGTAATTATTGACGCTCACGGTGTCGCCGTACTGGGCGCCGGCGGGGACGCACACCTTAACGACCTCGTCGGGCATAATGCCCTCGACATCGATCTCGCAGCCGAGCGCAGCCTGCGCAATCGAGATATCGCTCACCAGGTACAGGTCGTCACCGTTGCGCTTAAAGCGCTCATGGTCGGCAACGCGCACGTTGACAATCAAGTCGCCCGAAGGCTCGCCGCGAAGACCGGCCTCGCCAAAGCCGCTCACACGCAGCTGTCGACAGGTCGAAACGCCGGCGGGAATATCGATGTCAATCTTTTCATGCGAAGGCGTGCGGCCCTGACCATCGCAGGTCTCGCAGGGATGGTCGATAACCGTGCCCTCGCCATGGCAGTCGGGGCAAGGCGAGGAAGACTGAACCTGGCCCAAAAACGATCGCTGAACCGTCGTGACATAGCCCGTGCCGTGGCAGCGGCCGCACTGCTTTTCCTGTGCGCCCTCTGCCCTACCGGTGCCATTGCAGTCCTCGCAAGGAGCAAAGCGGTCATAGCTGATTGTCTTTTTGCAGCCGAGCGCCGCCTCCTCGAGCGTCACCGAAAGCGAGATGGCCATGTCACGACCGCGACGACGCTCGCGACGGCTGCGGGCGCCACCGCCGGCACCGCCGCCAAAAAACGACGAGAACAAGTCGTCCATGCCCATACCACCAAAGATATCGTTGATATCGACGTAGCCCGAACCACCAGGGCCGTCGGCAGTGCCGTAACGGTCGTAGTTAGCACGCTTCTGCTCATCGGAAAGAACGGAATAGGCCTCGTTGAGCTCCTTGAACTTGGCCTCGGCCTCGGGGTCGTCCGAAACGTCCGGGTGTACGGTACGGGCCTTCTTTAGAAACGCGCGCTTAATCGTCCGCGCGTCGGCATCCTTGTCGACGCCAAGTACCTCGTAGTAATCCCTATTTTCCGACACGACCGAATCCTTCCGACTTTCATTATTGTCACAGTGCGTCCTATACCCAAGCTGGGCCAACCGCAAACAGAGGGTTTGATGTTATTGCATTCCGTAAGGCGAAAGCATGGCCCGTTGCGAGCAGCTCGCGAACCAAACCGACACGAGCGCGAACATGAAGCCATTGGCAAAACCGTTGGCAAACTGCATCGCACCGCGCTTCCACCACAGCAGGCTGCGATGAAGCACGCCGTCCGAAAGCACCATGAACAGGCCCATGGTAAACGGAATAAAGCACATCACAGCAAAGGCCGAGAACACGCCCGAGATGGCCGAGAGTACCAAAAACGGCGCCACGATGCCCATCAGGTAAAAACCGGTACGAGCTTTGCCTTCCAAGCGCTCGGACTCGACATGGGCACGGCCGACTAGATCACCGCCAGCGGCACCGTTAGTGCCGGCGTGACCCATGCCGCTAATGCGGACCTCGTCGCCATCGTGCGTGCCGGCAGGAAACTCAATCGTCTGCTCGGAGGTTACGCGAGTACGACCGCTGCCACCGCAATCGGGGCAGGGGTCGGCCACGACCTTACCGGAACCGCCGCACTCGGGGCAGACCGACTGGAACGTGCCCGCACCAAACAGGAAGGACAAGTCGACGTCGATGTGCCCGCGGCCACCGCAGCTCGGGCAGGTATGGGCATGCTCGGAGGAGACAGAACCCGAGCCGCCGCAGTGACCACAGGTATCGAAGCGCGTATAGCGGACGGTCTTGCGGGCACCGTCCTTGGCCTCCTTGGCGTCCAGTTTGATATCGACGACCACGTTGGCGCCGTTCTCGGGATTGTAGGCAGCCTGGCCGCGACGCTGCTGGCCCCAGGCACCGCCAAAAGGAAAGCCGCCCTCAAAGGGATTGCCATAGCCCGTGTTGCCGGCATAGCCGCCACCATAGGGCGAAGCCGTAGGGGCACCGGCAAAGGGATTGCCAGAACGCATGGCATCGTAGCGCGCACGTTTTTGCTCATCCGAAAGCACGGCGTAGGCCTCGGAAACCTCTTTAAACTTTTCCTCGGCATCCGGCTCTTTGTTGACGTCCGGATGGAGCTTACGGGCCTTTTGCTGGAAGGCCTTTTGAATATCACGCGAGGTGGCGTCCTTGGAGACACCTAGAATCTCGTAGTAATCTATTTCGTTCATCGTCGCCATGCGCGGCAACCTCCTGCTCACAGCAGCGTATATATTCCGGTAATTCTACCCGAGCGGCCTAAGCTAGATCCCAAAACAGCTCGAACAGAACATTTCCATCGAGCCAGCCCAGGTGTGTCGGTGCTAAACGAGCTCGAACATGGCCCGCGACGACATCTGCCGAAGTAAAGGGTCCCTCATGGACCCCGAGCGTCTCGGGCACCCAAGTGGCAAGACCCAATTCGAGCGCGCGATCACAAGCGGCTGTCAGCTCATCGGCCGGGATGACACGAGCCGCGCGAACCAACAGGTCGGACGCAATACCGCGCGTCATGCGACAAGCGAGCATCAGGTCTTCGGCCGCAGCCTCTCGCTGCGACAGGTATTCGGCCTCAAACGACGTCGCGTCATCGTCGCGCTGAACCAAACGCACACGGTACGCGTCGCCTCGAGCAGACACGCCGGGGAACAAACCTGCAAGACGGTCGAAATCCCCAGTATCAAGCATACCGGCGGCAGAACGGCCCAGGCCCAGGTAGCCCCGTCCGGTCCAGTAGGCAATGTTATGGGCGCACTCATGGCCGTCGAGCGCGTAGCTCGCCACCTCATACGGATGATAGCCGGCCGCACCCAGGCGCTCACGCGCCGCGTCCATGCACGAAGCCTGAAAATCCTCATCGGGCTCGAGCGACTCGTCACGGCACGCCATGCGGTAAAGGGGCGTCCCCTCCTCGAGCGTGAGCGGGTAGACCGACACATGATGAGGCGCCGCCGCCAACACGCCATCGAGCGTGCTCCGCCAGTTTGCGGCCGTCTGCCCGGGAAGGCCGCACATCAGGTCGCACGACACATCGAGGCCAGCGTCCTTCACCGTCGCGATAGCCGCAAGTGCGCGATTAGCATCGTGAATGCGGCCAATAGCAGCCAGCTCGGTATTGTCGAGGGTTTGCACGCCCAGAGAGATGCGCGTGACACCCGCCTCGGCAAGCGCGGTGGCGAGCTCAGCGGTCAGGGACTCAGGATTGGCTTCGCAAGTAAATTCAAAGGGTTTGCACCACATGGAGATACGCCGGGCAAGTTCCACCAGGCGCTCCCCTGCCAGCGATGGCGTGCCGCCGCCAGTATAGACCGTGCAGACCTGCGCAAGCGCCCCGGCGTCGCCAAAGGAATCGAGGCGCGCATACAACTGCTCAAAATAGGAATCAAGCGCGGCATCCAAATCATACGCAGCAAAGCTGCGCGAGTCAAAGTCGCAGTACCGGCACTTTTGAGCGCAAAACGGCACGTGCACGTACAGCGCGGTAACGGCCACCGTTAGGCCTCCAGCGGATGAGCAGGCACCGACTCGCCGGCGGCAAGCGCGGCCTCGCAGGCCACCACGTCGCGCTCGATATCATCGACCAGCGCCATAAACTCCTCGTACGCAGAGCAACGCACCACCTGAGCGCGCCAGGCGGCGGCATGGGGCATACCCTTTAAGTACCAGCTTGCGTACGTGCGAGCACGCGACATGAGCGGCAGAAGCTCGTGCGTCAACGTCAGGTGCTCGCGCAGAGCCTCCAGGCGCTCGACCGAGGAGCGAGAAGGAACCGGCGTGCCATCGAGTGCAAGGGCTCGGGCATCGCCGAACACCCACGGATTGCCGTAGATGCCGCGCGCGATAAACACCGCGCTGGCACCCGAGCCGTGCAGATGCTCAGCAGCGTCCTCGGCCGAGAACACATCGCCCGAACCAATCACGGGAATCTCGACAGCGTCGGCAACCTCATCGACGACAGACCAATCGGCCTGGCCCGTGTAGAGCTGCGTGGCGCAACGACCATGCACGGCGACTGCGGCAGCCCCTGCACTCTCAAGCATCTGGGCAAATGTCGCGGCATTGCGGTCCTCGGCATAAAAGCCCTTGCGAATCTTGACGGTCACGGGCACGTGCGCCGCGCCCACCGTGGCCTCGACGATCTTCTCGGCCAGGTCGGGCGTGCGCATGAGCGCCGAGCCCTCGCCCTTGGTAACGACCTTGCGGGCGGGACATGCCATGTTGATATCGATGAGCGACAGGCGATCGCCAACGCGCTCCTCGACGGCGGCGACGGCGCTCGCAAACTGATCGGGCTTGGAGCCAAAGAGCTGCACGCAAATCTGCTGCTCCTCGTCGGCCGGTAGCACCAGGCGCCACGTCTTATTACTGGCATAGGCAAGGCCTGCCACGCTCACCATCTCGCTGTAGGCAAGGTTGGCACCGCGGCGGCGACACATGATGCGATAGGCAGGGTCGGTCACGCCCGCCATGGGAGCCATAAGGAACGGCTGCTCGGCATAGGCGCCCAGCAGCCGCAGACTATATTCGGAAAGAGCCATAGACCTACTCGTCCACCTTGAGGATCGCCATAAAGGCCTCCTGCGGGACCTCGACCGATCCGATGGCCTTCATACGCTTCTTGCCCTCTTTCTGCTTCTCGAGCAGCTTGCGCTTACGCGAGATATCGCCGCCGTAGCACTTAGCAAGAACGTCCTTGCGACGCGCCTTGACGGTGGAACGGGCGATGATCTTGTTGCCGATAGCACCCTGGATGGGCACCTCGAACAGCTGACGCGGGATGATCTCCTTGAGCTTGTCGCACAGGCCACGGGCCAGGCCATATGCCTTGTCCTTATGGACGATAAACGAAAGCGCGTCCACCTCGTCGCCCGAAAGCAGGATGTCGAGCTTGACGAGCTCAGAGGGGCGATATTCGTTGAACTCATAGTCGAGCGAGGCGTAACCCTTGGTGCGGCTCTTGAGCTGATCGAAGAAGTCCAAGATGAGCTCGGCGAGCGGCATATCGAAGCGCATCTCGACCGATTTGCTCGTCAGGTGGATCATGTCGGTTGTGACGCCGCGGTGCTCGATGGCGAGCTGCATGACGGCACCCGTGTACTCAGGCGGGCAGATGATCTTTGCCTTGAGGTAGGGTTCCTCGATACGATCGATGCGTGTGGCCTCGGGAAGGTCCTGCGGACTGCGGACATCGATCATTTCGCCGTCGGTCTTGTAGACGTGATAGTCGACCGAGGGACTCGTGGCAATGAGGTCCAGGTTGAACTCGCGCTCCAGGCGTTCCTTGACGACTTCCATGTGCAGCAGGCCCAGGAAGCCCACGCGGAAGCCAAAGCCGAGCGCCACCGAGGTCTCGGACTCCCACACCAACGACGGGTCGTTGACGTGCAGCTTATCGAGGGCGTCACGCAGGTTCTCGTAGTCCTTGTTGTCGATCGGGAACAGGCCCGTGTAGACCATGGGCTTGGCCTCGCGGTAGCCCGGCAGAGGCTCGGGGCAGGGGTTCGAAGCCCACGTAAGGGTATCGCCCACGCGCACAGCCTCGGGGTCCTTCAGACCCGTGACCACATAGCCAACCTCGCCGACGGTCAGCGCGTCGACCGGGGTCTCGGCAGGACGCTTGACGCCCACGCCGTCGACCAAAAAGTCGCCCTTGGCCTGCATCATAAGCAGGGTATCGCCCTTTTTGATGGAACCATCGAAGACGCGCACCGTAGCCACCACACCGCGATACTCGTCAAAGTACGAATCCAAAATGAGCGCTTTGAGCGGAGCGTTTGCATCGCCCTTTGGCGGCGAAATCAAAAAGACGATGGACTCCAGCAGATCGTGAATGCCCTCGCCGGTCTTGCCCGAGACGCACACGGCATCATCGGCGGGAATCGCCAGGTCGTCCTCGATCTCGGTCTTAACCTCGTCGGGATGGGCCGAGGGCAGGTCGATCTTGTTGATGGCGGGCACAATGTCCAGATTGGCGTTCATGGCGAGCGTCGCGTTGGAGACGGTCTGTGCCTCGACACCCTGAGTGGCGTCGACGACGAGCACCGCGCCCTCACAAGCGGCCAGCGAACGCGAGACCTCGTAGGTAAAGTCTACATGGCCCGGCGTATCGATGAGGTTGAACTGATACGTCTCGCCGTCGTCGGCGTCATAGGACACGCGGACGGCGTTGGACTTGATCGTGATGCCGCGCTCGCGCTCGATATCCATGGTGTCGAGCAGCTGCGACTCCATGTCGCGCTCGTCGACGGTATGGGTGAGCTCGAGGATGCGGTCGCTGATCGTAGACTTGCCATGGTCGATGTGCGCAACGATTGAGAAGTTGCGGATGTGGGAAATGTCAATTGAAGTATTCATGCGGACTATCTTACCCGAGCGGTACAAAAAATGGAGCCTGTTCCATAAAACAGGCTCCATTTATGCGCGTAATCTGTGTAGTGTGAAATTTACAACTTAGGCGTTGATGCTGTTCACGAGCTTGGCAAGACCGGACTTGCGGTTGGAAGCCTGGTTCTTGTGGATAACATGCTTGGCGGCAGCCATGTCGAGACGCTTGGTAACGGTCTTGAGGGCAGCCTGGGCCTTCTCGGCGTCGCCCTCGGCGACGGCGGACTGGACGTGCTTGGTCAGCGTCTTGAGCTCGGACTTGACAGCCTTGTTACGCATGCGAGCTGCCTCATTGGTGCGGATACGCTTCTTCTGAGACTTGATGTTTGCCACTTCTGGAGTTCCTTTCGAGTTCCTTGCAAAAAATGTATGACACCTCTGAGACACGGTGAGGTCATGCAAGCGCCTACTATAGCACGCTCCCCCTCAAAGGAATAGAACGAATTTGTCAAATAGGCAGGTATCATCACGATTTTCTCAAGATGTTCGTAATCCAGAGCAAAAGCGCGGTCTCAGAATCGGCAGAGCCCTTGAGCGCGAGCTCCACATCGACCGCACCCTCGAGCGCTGCGACGAGCTCTGCCATCGAAAAGCGACGCGCCCAAGTCAGGTGATTCTTGACCTGCCAGGGCTGGAGCTTGAGCGTTGCGGCCAGCTCACGACCCTGTCCACGCGCATCGAGCGCCTTGGCGACGATCAGCTCACGGATGCGACCGCACAGCAGCGTGTAGGTCCACACATAGCTCTTGGCGGGCAGCAGATTGAAGAGCTCGAGCGATCGCCGCATATCGCGAGCCGAGACGGCGTTGAGGAAGTCCCAGGGTTGAACCTCGGCCGTACGGACAATCCAGCGCTCAACATCGGCAAGTTCAATCTGAGGCGACTCGACCATCTGGGCAAGCTTAGCCAAGTCGTTATCGAGCATGCGCGTGTTTTCGCCCGAACGCGAGACGAGCTCCTCGGCGGCCGCCGTCGAAATCGACTTACCGCGCTGCGTCGCCATCTGCTGAACACGGCGCGGCAGTTCCCAGCGCTTGGTACCCGAGCAATTGACGATAGCCTTCTTGTCGATCTTGGCGATTGCCTTATACAGGCGCGTATTCTTGGCAAGTGAGTCGGCGATGATGAGGCAGACCGTAGTGGGGCTGGGACTCGCCAGATACCCAACGAGCGGCTCCGAGACCGCCTTGGCGAGCTTTGAGCAGCCATCGAGGATTACCAGACGAAACTCGCTGCCCATCGGAAAGGTGTTAAGCGATCCGATAATGGACTCGATATCGGGGTCCTTGGTCATGTCTCGCTCGTCGAGGTTGAACTCGACCATACCCGACTTTTCCAGACGCGCTTTCATACGCGAGACGGCGTGATCGCGCTTAACTCCATCGGTACCGACGATCAGATATGCCGGCAGCAAACCGGTTTCGGACATTGCGCTCCCCTCCCGCAGGCCTTCGCATTCGTTCCGTGCCATTCTAGCCCAGGGGCCCACCACACGCCAACGACGTCGTCACGGTCGCTGGCATCGCATCACAAAGCCATTCGCAGTCGGTGCGACGGTAATGTCGCCGTGTTCGATGGTACACGCGAACACACCACCCGCTTCCTTAACGGCATCGATGCAGGCATCGGACGGATGGCCGTATCGATTCCCCTCGCCCGCGCTCGCGAGGGAAAGCTCGGGCTTCAGGACGCCCAGCAACTCGCCATCGACTGAAACCTTGGAGCCGTGATGCCCAAGTTTAAGGACATCGATATCCCCCACCTCCTGCGCGAATTCCCGTTCTTGGTCGAGCTCGGCATCACCGGTGAGGAGCATACGAAGGCCCTTGCCTTCCTGAACATAAGAGAGCAGCAGGACAAGCGAGTCCTCATTTCCCTCGCCATCCACGAACTCGAATGGCCACATCACGCGAGCGCAAAATAAGCCGATGTCGACCGCATCCCCACGGCGCACCTGCCGATACTCCACGCCAGGTCGGTTCAATACCTCGGCAGGAGCATCCTCCAGCGCATCCGCCGCCACGGCAATCGTTCCGACCGAAAACTGTTCGAGCACGGCAGGCAAACCACCCCAGTGGTCCTCATCCCAATGCGTCACAAAAACGGCATCGATATGGTGCACGTTATTGCGAACCAACGCCGCAACCACACGCTCGTCGAGCCCGCAGTCGACGAGAGCTACTGCGCCGCCTTGGCGGATAAGAATCGCATCGGCCTGGCCCACATCGAGCACCGTCACCGAAGGCGGAGCGAATCGATCCCAATAGACGTACGGAATCGCAGCCAAGAGCATCAGGCATGCAAGCCCCGCCGCCATAGGACGTGCACGGGGACGCGGCCACCAGACCAGCAGAACCGCCAGAAAACACGGCACTAGGTAAATCCACATGCTATCGGGCGGCACGCTCACGTATGCACCCGGCACGGCGGCAAACAGCTGCTCGAAGAACAGCGCGCAACGGGCGGCAATCATGGGCACAACGAGCGCCCAAGTCCGCAACGGTCCCACGAGCGAAAAGGGAGCCAGCACGATCGACACAGCGAGCAGTACGCTCACCACCGGACCGATGACCGCATTTGCCAACGGAGCAATGAGCGAGAATGTACCGAAGGCAGGAATGGTAATGGGAAGTGTCGCCAGTTGTGAGCACAGCGTGACGGAAAGCACGCTGGCAAAGCCTGATGGCACACCTAGCTCACCCAAAGCGTAGGTCGCATAGGGACAAAAGCACAGAATGGCTAAGACGCTGGCACACGAGAGTTGAAAGCCCATCTCGAACAGCACCGTCGGCCGCAGTAGCACAAAGATGGACATGGTTACGAAGAGTGCCGAAAGGCCGTGCCGACGACGCCCCGCGCCGTTTACGACAAGCGTCACGAACACCATGCAGCACGCACGCACGGCCGAGGGAGACGCCCCCGTAAAGGCAGCATAGCCGACAAGCGTTATCGCCAATATCGCCCGCTGAAGACCACGTGAGCACCGAGTCTTTTGCAATACACCCTCGATTACAAACCCCACGATAGCCAAATGGCTGCCCGAGACGGCGATAAGATGCGCCGTTCCCGTCACCGAAAACCAGTCGCCCGCCGGCTGGGCGCGCAGCTCGGCCGAACGACCGCAGGCGACACCGGCTATGAGCGCCCGCGCCGGGTCGGTCGCAGGCGCGATGGACGCAAGCAGCCCATTTCTCAGCCGAAGCAGCGGCACCGGAGAGCCCTCATCGACCGACACGACTCGAACGGCTTTAGCCTTGCGCACCTCGCCTCGGAGCACGCGCGATCGTCCATATGCATCGTTCTCAAAACGTGAAACGCGACCGATAACACGCACGTGCGCCCCGACCTTGAGCTCACGATCACACGATAGGCGAACCGTTGCCAAGTTCTTACCGTCCGCGCGTGCCTCGCAGGTATAGGAATACACGTCGTCGTTTATGGATGGATCACCCTGCACGACAAACTCGAGGCCGCTTGCCGCTCGACCGTCGAGCGCCCTCGAGGCGCTGAGCGCACCCACAGCCCACCACGCCGAGACGACCGCTCCCGCCACGAGACCGACGGACGCGGCATACAGCCACCGCTTCAAAGGGGCAAGCCTCGCACAAGAGTGAGCCAGCACAACGAAAACCGCTGCCGCAACGGGAATGGCCCATAGCGGCCCGACCGCCGTCGCCCGCTCCCTCAGCAGCGCATCAGCGGCTATGCTGAGCACCAAGGCGCAGCTCACGCACATGCCGGCACACAGGGCCATCGTCCACGGAATCAGGGGCCGCGGAGGTATCACGTGCTCTCGCTCGGTCGCACTCATACGCAGATGCAATCTTTGATTTTGGCAAGCTTCTTCTCGCCGATTCCCGACACGCGCATCAGATCGTCAACCGAAGCAAAAGCACCGTTCTTTGTCCGCTCATCGATAATCGACTGTGCCATTGAGGGACCGATTCCCGAGAGCGTCTGCAGCTCTGCCGAGCTTGCCGTATTAATGTTTACTAGGCCTGTTGCGCCACCGACGCCTGATGATGCGGAAGCCCCACCATCAACACCGGCTTCCGCAATGGACACCTGCTGCTCCCCTACCGTTGGAACGTGAATTTTTTGTCCATCAGTGACCTTGGATGCACGATTAAGCCCCGTAACGTCTGCTTCGGGCGCCAGCCCGCCGGCGGCATCAATCGCCTGAGCCACCCGCGCCCCGTCTTTGAGGCGATATACACCGGGTGACACCACGGCGCCATCAACATCGACATAGACCTCTGCCGCGGCAGACGCCTTAGGCGAAGAGCCTTCGGATGTCTTTCCGCTCGAAGCATCGCCGGATCCCGGCACCACTAACGTGCCCGAACCATCAGTGCGCTCAAACGACACACCGCCGGCACCGCCGCCAAGGTTCGCCATCGCCAGCCCACTCGCCATCGCAATGACGACCAGTATCGCCATCACCACTGCCTTATGACCGAGCAGCTTGCCCGCCCAGCGGTCCATCTTTTTGACTCGTTCGTGTTGTTCGCGCTGCGCCATAGCAAAACCTCCCAACACCATCGTGTCAGGAAAGGAGCTCCACAACAGCCACGCCCCAAAACCGGTTTTTGCGGTCAAACCAAAAACCGACCAAAACCTTGCACAAATCTGTCCATTTATTCAGGCAAACGTCAGCAAATGAACACTTAGCCGCAAAATGCCCAGATAGCAAAAGACCGACGATGCAGGCGCATCGTCGGTCTATGCACAAATTTACTCGTGATCTTGGTAAATCTCACGCGGAGCAAGCTCCGAATGTTTGCGTTTTAAGGTCTTAGGGGCCTTATATGTGTTGCTCTCGAAGTCGATGTACTCGGTCTGCTTGAGCAGGCGCTCAATCATCTCCTCGTGGTCGAACAGCTCCCAGGCCTCGTGCACGGCATCGAGTTTGGCGTGCGTCTCGGGACGACGCGGCATAAACAGCGTGCAGCAGTCGGGAGCGGCCTCAGTCGAGATATCGAACGTACCGATCTCCTCGGCGCGTGCGATGATCTCCTGTTTGTCCGAACCGATGAGAGGACGGAACACGGGAATCTTCACGGCTTCGTTGACGGCCATGATGTTCTCAAGCGTTTGGGAGGCAACCTGCCCAAGCGATTCGCCCGTAACGATGGCCCTGGCACCCTCGATGTGTGCAATGCGCTCAGCAACCGAATACATAATGCGGCGATACATGATCACGCGCAGGTTGCTGGGACAGGTGACCGAAATCTCACGCTGGCAGTCGCCAAACGGCACCACGTACAGGCGGCCGATCTGGACACCCGGCTCAAGCGCACGGATGATGTCCTGCACCAGGTATTCACTCGTGTCGGGCGTCTGCGGACGACCGGAGAAATGCACCGGCACGCACACCGCGCCGCGACGCGCGAGCATCCAGGTCGCCACCGGAGAATCGATACCCGACGACAGAAGCGTCACGACCTTGCCGGCAGAACCCACCGGAAGGCCGCCAACGCCGCGCTCGGAGCGCGCATACACGTAGACACTACCCTGAACCACCAGAACGTGCACCATCGCGTCGGGGTCGTGCATCTGGACCTTTTTATCGGGAAACACCTCACACAGCACCTCGCCAACCTGTCGATTGATATCGATCGAGGTGAGCTCATAGTCAGTATTGGAGCGCTTGGCGTGCACCTTAAACGAATCGAAGGAACCAAACTCGCGCAGCGCCTTCACAGCGGCGGCGCAGTACTCCTGCGGGTCGCGGTTGGTGTGATACGCCAAAGACACACGGGCAACGCCGGGGACGGTGCGGATGACACGCGCCGCCTCGTCGGCCTGATGCTCGTTAAAGGTCACGAGGATATAACCGGAAATTCGAGACACGGCGTTCACGGAAAAGGCGGCCAAGGCCGCCTTGATGTTATCCATGAGGATATGCTCAAAATGTGCGCGGTTCTTGCCCTTCAGCCCAACCTCGTGATAGTGGACTAGGCAGACGCGAGCCGCCATTTAGGCTTCAGCAACCTTGTGGCCGAGCGCCTTCTCGTAACGGGCCTCGTCGTAAGAGATGTCGCCGTCGACAATCTCGTCCATAGCCATCGAGATGGTATCGGCACCGGAAAGCCCGATGGTGATGTCATCGACATCCTGAACGGCAAGCACGCGGTTGTGCTGGCCACGCAGCATGCTATTGATGTCGCAGGCGCGCTTGGAGGCAAGCGAAGCGAGCAGGAAGCGGTTGTGATCGGTCTTCTCCAGAAGATCGTCAATGCAAGGCTTTACAACGGACACGGACCTCAGATCCTTTCATGCATATCGAGAACGCGAACGAGCTCATCGGTCGCGCGGTCGAGATCGTCATTCACCACGACGTCGTCGTAGCGGTCGGCAAGGGCAAGCTCATCGGCGGCGTTTGCCATACGCAGCTCAATCGTCTCGGGCGTCTCGGTACCGCGACCGACTAGACGCTCGCGGAGCACCTCAAGCGAAGGCGGCTTGATAAAGATCAGCACGGCCTCGGGGAAACGCTCCTTCACCTGCAGGGCGCCCTGGACATCGATCTCCAAAATCAGAGACGAGCCCGAGGCGAGCTTGGATGTGACCTCGCTCACCAACGTGCCGTAGCAGTTACCGTGGACCTCGGCCCACTCAACAAACTCACCGTTTGCCACGCGGCGGTCGAACTCCTCGCGCGTCAGAAAAAAGTAGTTGACGCCGTCGACCTCACCTTTGCGTGGTGCTCGCGTGGTAGCCGAAACCGTCAGACCCAGGTTCGAGCGGCGCTCGCGCACACGAGTGACGAGCGTACCCTTGCCTGCGCCTGACGGTCCAGAAATCACAAAGAGCTTGGAATCCTGAGCGCTCACTTATTTGGTCAGCTGCTCGAGGAGCTGCTCGCGCTGACGGACACCGAGGCCCTGGACGCGACGAGTAGCGGAGATACCGAGCTCCTCCATGATCTTGGCGGCCTTGGCCTTGCCATAACCGGGGAGAGACTCGATGAGGGTGGAAACCTTCATGCGGGAAGCGATGGGGTCATCGGAGTTGAGCACGGACTCGAGGGACTTCTCGCCCTTCTTGATCTGCTCGCGAAGCTCAGCGCGGGCGTGACGTGCGGCAGCAGCCTTCTCAAGAGCCTGCTTGCGCTGCTCGTCGGTAAGCTGAGGGAGTGCCATTCGTACCTCCAAATAGTCGGGTTATATCTGATTCAATAATTGGCATTTTAGCACGTAGAACGTACAAAATGCCTAATCGCGGCTCCATAGGTTAGACGATACCCGCAAAAAGTGCAATATACTGCGCCCAAAGTTAAGCCCCTGACCTGCGATTCCACACAAAGGATGGGAAAGTTTACGCAGGCACAGGGGCTATTTTGTGCTAATGAGACCCAAAAGTGGTGACTTAGGGGAATCTTTTACGCGACGTTTTCGACCAGCTCGGCGACGATGGCGTCAAAGGCGGCAACCGGATCGTCGGCACCGGTGATGGGACGGCCCACCACAATGTGGCTTGCGCCACGCTCGATAGCCTGGGAAGGCGTCGCCACGCGAGACTGGTCACCAAGGGCGGCACCCACCGGACGCACACCCGGAGTCACGATCAGGGCATCAGGACCCAGCAGCTCACGCATGTCGTGAGCCTCCATCGGTGAGCACACGATGCCATCGATGCCACTGTCCTGAGCAAGCTTTGCCAAGCGGGCGGCCTCCTCGGCCACGGGCGACTCGACGCCGATCTCGCTCAAGGCATCCTGATTCATGCTCGTGAGCACGGTGATGGCGACGAGTTTGGCGCGGTCCTCACGCGCCTCCTCGGCACCCTCGCGGCAGGCAGCGAGCATAGCACCCGAGCCCAGGCCGTGGACCGAAAGCAGGTCGGCACCGGCAAGCGAGGCCGAGCGGGCAGCGCCGCGCACCTGATGCGGAATGTCATGGAACTTAAGGTCGAGGAAGACCTTAAAGCCAAGGTCCTTAAAGGTCTTGACGATCTGGGGACCCTCAGCGTAATAGAGCGTCATGCCGACCTTGAGCCAGGCGGCATGGCCCGAAAGCTCGTGGGCGAGCTCGAGCGCGCGCTCACGGTCGCAGTCGAGGGCGACGATAACACGGTCGCGGGCATCATTCTCTAGCATTCGAAAGCACCCACCAGCTCGTTGATGTCCTTTACGCCCTGGGACTCGGCCCAGGCCTCGAGCTCATGCGCGATCTTAAGCGAAGCGCACGGATCGACGAAGTTGGCCATGCCGACCGACACGCAGGTGGCGCCGGCCAGGATAAACTCAGCCGCATCCTCGCCAGTCATGACACCGCCGACACCGTTGATGGGGATATCGACGGCCTGGGCAACCTCCCAGACCATGCGCACGGCGATGTGGTGGCAAAGCGGGCCAGAAAGGCCGCCCTTGGGCTTGGCCACGCGGGACTTGCGGGTATGAACATCGATGGCCATGCCTTGGATGGAGTTAATGACCGAAAGGCCGTCGGCTCCCGCGGCCTCGAGAGCCTTGGCAATCTCGGCGACGTTAACCGGAGCCATCTTGACGAACAGCGGCTTATCGGTCACCTTACGGCAGGCGGCCATGACGGAAGAGGCGCCCTCGGGCGTAGAGCCCATGGCGGCACCGCCGGCGGCGATGTTGGGGCAGCTCACGTTGATCTCGTAGCCGGCAGCCCAGGGGCATAGCTCGACATACATCTCGAGCGCGCGCACAAACTCATCAACGGAGTGCCCGGCAACCTGGCAAATGACCTGGCAACCGTCCTTGGACAGCTGCTCGAGCCACGGGCCGGACTCACGGGCAAAGGCGGCCACGCCGGGGTTCTGAAGACCCACGGAGTTGATCATACCGCCGGGAATTTCGGCCATGCGGGGCGCGGGATTGCCGGGCCAGGGCTCGGCAGCGCAACCCTTGGTGGTGATGGCGCCCAGCTGGGAAACATCAAAGAAGTTCTGGAACTGCCAACCGTAGCCAAAGGTACCGGCTGCGGTGTTAATGGGGTTCTGCATCTTGACGCCGCCGAAATCGACGGCCATGTTAACGGTACCCACTAGAAGACCACCACCTTGGAAGCATCGAACACGGGGCCGCACATGCAAGCACCCTTCATACCGTCGACCGTCTCGACATTGCAGGTGTTGCAGGCGCCAAAGCCACAGCTCATCATGCGCTCAAGCGACACCTCGCAGTACGCACCGGCCTCGGCGGCAGCGGCGGCGACTTTCTTCATCATGACGGCGGGGCCGCAGCTGGCGACGTAGTCGTAGCCGCCCTCGCCAAGCAGCTCGGCTGCCGGATCGGTGCAAAAACCGTGCGTGCCGAGCGAACCGTCGTCGGTGCACACGTTAACCGTGGCGCCCAGCGCACGGAACTCATCGACACCCACGACTTTGGAAGCGGTGCCAAAGCCCAGGCACACGTCCACATCAACACCCTGCTCGGCAAGCATGCCGGCAAGACACAGCACAGGCGGAACGCCGATGCCACCGGCGACGAGCAGTGCCTTCCCGGTGCCCTCGGGTACCATCCAGCCACGGCCACCGGGGCCCAACAGGTTAGAGGTGGAGCCAGGGCCCATCTGGGACAAACGGCGGGTATCGTCGCCCACGACGGCGTACCACAGCTCGACGGTGCCGGCCTCGGCGTCGGCGCGATAGAAGCTCAGGGGCACGCGAAGCAGCGAGGAGGCATCGCCGGGCACGGCAATGTTCACAAACTGACCGGGCTTGAGCGCACTTGCAAGCTTGGGGGCCGAGATTACGAGCGAGAAGATGCCCTCGGCGATCTCCTTGTTCGAGACGACCTCGAAGTCGTGCATGCGTGCAGTGGAAGGTGTGGGCATAGACGCTCCAATCCCCCATGCGGTTGCATGGTTCAGGCGAACAGAAAGCGCGGCACCGCAAGGGCGCCGCGCACAAAAGCGATAAGGCTATGCTAGCAGATGCAGCCGTCGGCGAGCGTCTGCTTGCCGCCGACAAACACATCGGTGGCACGACCGGTGAGCGTGCGGCCGGCAAAACCGGAATTCTCGGCACGCGACTCGTAGCCGTCCTCGCCGACCGTCCAGGTGGCGGACGCGTCGAACACGGTCAGGTCGGCAACAGAGCCCGCCTTGACCTGAACCTGGTCAAGGCCCAGGATCTCACGAGGCTTGATGGCCATGAGCTCGACCATGCGGCCCATGCTCATCTTGCCCGTGTTGACCAGCTCGGTGAGCACGAGCGACAGCGAGGTCTCGAGGCCGATCATGCCGAAGGGCGCAAGCTCGAACTCGCGCGCCTTCTCCCACGGAGTGTGGGGAGCGTGATCGGTGACGATAGCGTCGACGGTGCCGTCGATGACGCCCTGGCGGATGGCCTCGGCGTCCGCCTCGGTACGCAGCGGCGGGTTGACCTTGAGCGAGGTGTTGTAGGTCTCGTCCAGGTCGTTCTCGGTCAGGAACATGTGATGCGGCGTGGCCTCGCAGGTAACCTGAACGCCAGCGGCCTTGCCGGCACGCACGAGCTCCAGGCCATGGGCGGTGGAGATGTGCTGGATGTGCAGCTTGGCGCCGGTCAGCTTGGCAATCTCGATGTCGCGGGCGATCTGGAGCTCCTCGCCGACAGCCGGCCAGCCCTCGAGAGCCAGACGGGTCGAGACCTTGCCCTCATTGATCTGGCCGTGACCGACCAGGTCCTCGTCCTGGCAGTGGCTCATAAAGACCTTGCCGAACATCTTGCCGTAGTCCATGCAGCGACGGAGCATGCCCGCGCCCTGCACGCCGCGACCGTCGTCGGTGAAGGCGACGGCGCCGTGGGCGACCATATCGCCCATCTCGGACATGGCCTCACCCTTAAGACCGCGGGTCATGGCGCCCGACGGATAGACGCGGCAGTGACCGACCTCGGCAGCACGGGACTTGACAAACTCCACGACGGTGCCGTTATCGGTGACCGGATCGGTGTTGGGCATGGAGCACACGCCGGTAAAGCCGCCCTTGGCAGCTGCGCGGGTGCCGCTCTCGATGTCCTCTTTGACCTCGTAGCCGGGCTCGCGAAGGTGAACGTGCATATCCACCAGGCCGGGTACGAGGTACTTGCCGGAAAGGTCGCGGACCTCGGCTCCCTCGACGGCGAGATTCTCGCCGACCTCGGCGATCTTGTCGCCGTCAATCAGGACGTCAACGACACCGTCAAGCTCGACGGACGGGTCGACGACGTGGGCATTCTTAAGAAGCAAGGCCATTATCGGCACCTCCAAGCAGCAGATACAGGATAGCCATACGCACGCAGATACCGGCGTAGACCTGCTCCAGGATGACGGAGCGTTGCGGGTGGTCGGCCATATAGGAGTCGAACTCGACGCCGCGGTTGATGGGGCCCGGGTGGCAGATGATCGCATCGGGCTTCATGAGCTTCTCGCGGTCCTTGGTCAGGCCGAAGAGCTTGTGGTACTCGCGAATGGTCGGGAACGGGGCACCCTCGAGGCGCTCCTGCTGCACGCGCAGCATGTAGACGACGTCCAGCTCGGGCAGGACGGAATCGAGGTCGCTCGTCACGTGGTCGCAGCCCAGGACCTCGGGCGCCGGCGGCAGCAGCGTGCCGGGGGCGACGGCGTAGGTCTCGCAGCCCATAATCTTAAGGGCGGGGATCAGCGAGCCGCAGACGCGGGAGTGCGCGATATCGCCGACGACGGCGACCTTCAAACCGTGGAAGTCACCCTTGTGCTCCCAGATGGTGTACAGGTCGAGCAGGGCCTGCGTGGGATGGTTGTGCTTGCCGTCGCCGGCGCAGATGACGCTCGCGGGCGAGTTCTGCGTGACGATGTAGGGAGCGCCGGCGTGCTTATCGCGCACGACAATGCAGTCGATCTTATAGGCGTTGAGGGTCTCGACGGTATCGACGAGGCTCTCGCCCTTGACCGTGGAGGTCGAAGAGCCGCCAAAGTTGAGGCTGTCGGCCGAAAGACGCTTCTCGGCAAGCTCGAAGGAGCTACGGGTGCGCGTCGAGGGCTCGTTGAACATGTTGACGATGGTCTTGCCCTTGAGCGTGGGGACCTTCTTGATCGCACGCTCGTTGACCTCGGAGAACGCCTTGGCGGTCTCGAGGATGAGCTTGATGTCCTCTTCGGAGTACTCAGTAATGTCAATCAGGTGCTTATGGTTGAACGCCACGGTACTACTCACCTCCCAGCGGCGCGGAGCCCACGTGGGAACCCGGCGCGACGTCGTTGATCTCGACAGCGGTACGGCCGTCGACTTCCTTCATATATAGGTGCACGTTCTCTTCATGCGACGAGGGAACGTTCTTGCCGACAAAATCCGGCGAGATGGGAAGCTCGCGGTGACCGCGGTCAACGAGAACTGCCAGCTCAATGCGGCTCGGACGGCCCAGGTCCATGACGGCATCCAGAGCGGCGCGAATGGTACGACCCGTATACAGGATGTCGTCCACCAGCACGACGCGCTTGCCGTCGACGCTGAAGGGAATGTTGGTGGCGTGGATCGCGGGAGCGAAATTGGTCGCATAGTCATCGCGGTAGAAGCTGATGTCGAGGCTGCCGAGCGGAACTTCGACGCCCTCGATCTCCTTGATCTCCTCGGCAAGCTTCTTTGCCAGAAGGTCGCCGCGCGTGACGATGCCGACCAGAGCGAGGTCTTCACAGCCCTCGTTGCGCTCGAGAATCTCGTGCGCGATGCGGGTCATCGCTCGATTGACGGCGGTCTCGTCCATGATGACCGCCTTGGGGGAAGTCGTGCCCATCGATCTCCTTCCTCACATGTCTTGACTGCTGACACAGTCAAAAAAAATAGATGCCCGACCGCTCAAAGCGGACCAGACACCCACAGGAAGGGCTGCTCTTTGGCAGCAATGTAATTCCATGTGGGCATCTCGTACCCCTTTAATGGTCAAGGGATAGTGTAGCCAACCTCGAGCTTAATTGCGAGCATAAATACAGAGCAATCCGTAAACGGGCGCAGGCGCTCAATAAACCTATATATATTTGTGGGACGAGCTTGAAAACGCACGCACGAGCTGGCATAATCCCCTCTGCTGCACGCAAATCGGATCTACGTCCAGGGCCGTAGCGTGAGCACTATCGCCAAAAGAGGAATATCTCTGTGTAGATTACGCACAGGGAGCTGCTTCTGTGCTATAGTTCAGGCTTGTTTGTTAACGCGACATGTTCGTTTGTCGCCCAAGGAGGGTCAGTTATGTCCAAAGTTTGCGAAGTTTGCGGTAAGCACCCCGTTGCCGGTCGCTCCATCAGCCACTCTCACCGCGTCACCAACCGTAAGTTCCGCCCCAACATCCAGCGCGTCTACGTCGTTGTCGATGGTCACCGTCGCAAGATGAACGTTTGCTCCACCTGCCTCAAGTCTGGCAAGGTTGCGCGCTCCTAAATAAGGTCTTACCAACAAGTACCTCGGACTCTCCGGGTCAAAGACCTCGCGTTCACATAGAACTTACCAAAGGCGTTCTCCCCTACGGAGGGCGCCTTTTTTTGCGCTCATTGGGGACAGACTTACATGAGTGTTTGCACTTTTCAAAGGGATCATAGCCCCACTCATTGGGGACACACTTAGATGAGTGTTTTCACGCATTGGGGACAGACATGACGCACGCATGCGGCGTCCCGATCGGCTCCGGCCCCTATCTCACGCTGCATCCTTCCAGCCTGCAGTAGCCTTGGTCACGCTTGTGGCGCCGATACCGGTGATACGGGCAATTTGCTTGACCGTGAGATGTGCCCGCCTGAGCCTCAGCAGGCAGGCATCGCGTTCGGGGCGTGGCAGGGCCTTGAGCAACGCAGGATCTATGCTCGTCAGGACTTCGCGCGCAACGAAAAGGGCCTCCTCATCGGGGATCCGCCGGCGCGGAAGAACCTCCACTGACCAGATGCGCCCGGCAACTTTCTTGAGATGCTCGCAATAGCGACGGGAGCCTCCGACAACATCAAGCATAGGGGCCGCATCACAGATGTCAAAGGGATCATAGCCCAGCTGATACGCCTTATAGCTTGACCAGCGGTACGCCTCGAGCGAGTCAAGCGCACCCTTCACGGGATTGAGATGAATATAGTCGAGCAGCTGCACTGCCTGCGTGTCCGACTCAACCGCGACCCGCGAATAGCGATTGTCAAATAGATGGCCCGTTCTTCCCGTTTTCCCATTGAAATACTTGGCATACGCCGTCAGCGCGCACTGCATTGCCTTTGAAAGGTTGTCATATGGGTCATCAACCATCAAATGGAAGTGGTTGTCCATAAGACACCAGGCCAACACCGCCACGTCATGGCACGCAAACCTGTCCGATATGTCCGATAGGAAACGATAGCGGTCGGAATCATCTTCAAAAATGATCTGTTTGGAGTTACCGCGGTCAAAGACGTGGTAATAGCCGGTGAGCGAAATTTCGCGGGCGCATCGGGGCATGGTCTCTCCTTTCAAAGCCGTACAGGCAACACCTAAAAGGAGAGAAGGAACGCGAAATGCTGAGCCTGTGACCTATTTATATCCAATCAGCAACAAAAACAGGCCCAAAACGACAAAATCGCAAATCGATGTCTGTCCCAAATGAGTGAAACCACTCATGTAAGTCTGTCCCCAATGAGCGGGGAGATGCACTGGCAGATAGTTTTAGTTAAAACGCTTCAGTTTATTGAAGCGTTTTAGTATGCCTTTTACGGGAATCTTGCCGTTCGCCGAATAATTTCTTGCTATCATGCAAGTCGTAGGGTAAATCTCCGATCGCAAGGAGACACAAATGGTGAAAAAGTCACCGGAAAACACTACTCCCGCAATTGTGGACAACGTAGAGGCGCTTGAGGCTAAGCTCGCTCAGATGCGAGAGGCCCAGGCGCTTTTTGCTACGTACACGCAGGAGCAGGTCGACAAGATCTTCTATGAGGCCGCCATGGCCGCCAACAAGGCTCGTATCCCGTTGGCGAAGATGGCCATCGAGGAGACCGGCCGCGGCGTTCTTGAGGACAAGGTCATCAAGAACCACTACGCCGCAGAGTACATCTACAACGCTTACAAGAACACCAAGACCTGTGGCGTTCTGGAGCGCGACGAGGCTTACGGCATCACCAAGATCGCCGAGCCCATCGGCATCGTGGGCGCCGTCATCCCGACGACCAACCCCACCTCCACCGCGATCTTCAAGACGCTGATCAGCCTGAAGACCCGCAACGGCATCATCATCTCCCCGCACCCGGCAGCCGCCAAGTGCACCATCGCCGCCGCCAAGCTCGTGCTTGACGCCGCCGTCAAGGCCGGCGCCCCCGAGGGCATCATCGGCTGGGTCGATGTCCCCTCCATCGAGCTGACCAACATGGTCATGCGCGACGTCGACATCATCCTCGCCACCGGTGGCCCGGGCATGGTCAAGGCCGCCTACTCCTCGGGCAAGCCCGCCCTGGGCGTTGGCGCCGGTAACACCCCGGTCATCATCGACGACACCGCCGACGTGCTGCTCGCCGTCAACTCCATCATCCACTCCAAGACCTTCGACAACGGCATGATCTGCGCTTCCGAGCAGTCCGTGACCGTCATCGACACCATCTATGACCAGGTCAAAGCCGAGTTCCAGAAGCGCGGCTGCTACTTCGTCAAGCAGGGTGCCGAGATGGAGGCCCTGCGTGCCGCCATGTTCAAGAACGGCGCTCTCGATCACCGCATTCCCGGCATGGCTGCCGCCAAGATCGCCGAGCTCGCCGGCATCGAGGTTCCTGCCAAGACCAAGATCCTGATCGCCGAGGTCACCTCCACCGACCCCGCCAAGGAGGAGTTCTCCCACGAGAAGCTCTCCCCGGTCCTGGCCATGTATCACGCCAAGGACTTCCAGGAGGCCGTCGACAAGGCCGAGCACCTGGTGCTCGCCGGTGGCCCGGGCCACACCGCCTCTCTGTACGTGCACCCCGCCCAGGCCGAGAAGATCAGCCTGTTCGAGCACGTCATGAAGGCCTGCCGTATCGTCATCAACACCCCGTCCTCGCACGGCGGCATCGGTGATCTGTACAACTTTGGCATGAAGCCGTCTCTGACCCTGGGCTGCGGCTCCTGGGGCGGCAACTCCGTCTCCGAGAACGTTGGGGTGAAGCACTTGATCAACGTTAAGACTGTGGCCGAGCGCCGTGAGAACATGCTGTGGTTCCGCGCTCCCGAGAAGGTCTACTTCAAGAAGGGTTCCACGCCCGTCGCCCTCGACGAGCTTGGCAACGTCATGGGCAAGAAGCGCGCCTTCATCGTCACCGACCAGTTCCTCTTCAAGAATGGCAACACCCGCGCCATCGAGGCCAAGCTCGACGAGATGGGCATCGCCCACGACTGCTTCTACGACGTCGAGCCCGATCCCTCGCTGCAGTGCGCACGTCGCGGCGCCAAGCAGATGGCTCTCTTTGAGCCGGACGTCATCATCGCCGTCGGCGGTGGCTCCGCTATGGACGCCGGCAAGATCATGTGGATGATGTACGAGCACCCCGAGTGCAAGTTTGAGGACATGGCCATGGACTTCATGGACATCCGCAAGCGTATCTTCACTTTCCCCGAGATGGGCAAGAAGGCCTACTTCGTCGCCGTCCCGACCTCTTCGGGTACCGGCTCCGAGTGCACGCCGTTCGCCATCATCACCGACAAGGAGACCGGCATCAAGTGGCCGCTCGCCGACTACGCGCTGCTCCCCAACATGGCTATCGTTGACGCCGACAACTGCATGACCGCCCCGCGCGGCCTGACCGCTGCCTCCGGCATCGACGTCATGACCCACGCCATCGAGTCCTACGTCTCCATCATGGCTTCCGACTACACCAAGGGCCTCTCCGAGCGCGCTGCCAAGCTCGTCTTCGAGAACCTGCCCTCCAGCTTCACGAACGGCGCCAAGGACCCGCACGCCCGCGAGGAGATGCACAACGCCTCCTGCATGGCCGGTATGGCCTTCGCCAACGCCTTCCTGGGCCTCAACCACTCCATGGCCCACAAGCTCGGCGCTTTCCATCACCTGCCCCACGGCCTCGCAAACGCTGTCATCCTGACCCGCGTCATGCGCTACAACGCCGCTGAGGCTCCCGTCAAGATGGGTACCTTCTCCCAGTATCCTTACCCCAACGCGCTGCACAACTACGCCGAGATGGCCAAGTACTGCGGCATCGAGGGCAAGGACGACAAGGAGGTCTTCGAGAACTTCATCACGAAGCTCGAGGAACTCAAGGACTTCATCGGTGTCAAGAAGACCATCGCCGACTACGGTGTTGACGAGCAGTACTTCCTCGACACCCTCGACGAGATGACCGAGCAGGCATTCAACGACCAGTGCACCGGCGCCAACCCGCGCTACCCGCTCATGAGCGAGATCAAGGAGCTCTACCTGGACGCCTACTACGGCCGCGAGCCTCAGGACTACGCCGTCTGCTAGTTTTAGCACGGTTTTTAACGGCGGGGGTGCACGGGTGTTTCACACACCCCCGCCGTCGCTTCTATCGCATCGTTGAAAGGATGCAACCATGCTGCTACCCGATTCCAAGACCGAGCTCGTCCGCCGTGGCAACAAGGTCGTTTACGACCTGGGCGACAAGATCGTCAAGGTCTTTAACGAGACCAAGCCTGTCTCCGACGTGTTCAACGAGGCTTTGAATCTTGCCCGCATCAATGAGTGCGGCATCCGCAGCCCCAAGGCTCTCGAGGTTTCCCAGCTCGAGAACGCCAACGGCTGGGCGCTCGTGACCGAGAAGGTTCCGGGCACCACCCTTGCCGAGAAGATGACTGCCGAGCCCCAGCGCTTTGGTGAGTACCTCGAGATGTTCGTCGACCTCCAGATCGAGATCCACGGCTACACCTCCCCGCTGCTCAACCGTCAGCGCGACAAGTTCGCCCGCATGATCGACAGCCTTGATCAGCTCAATGCCACCACGCGCTACAACCTTCAGGAGCGTCTGGACGGCATGACCAAGGAGTTCAAGGTCTGCCACGGCGACTTCAACCCCTCCAACGTCATCGTCGGCGACGACGGCCAGCTCTATGTATGCGACTGGGCACACGCCACCCAGGGCTCCCCTGCTGCCGACGTTGCCACCACCTACCTGCTCTTCGCCCTCAACAGCAAGGATCAGGCTGAGGCCTACCTGGAGCTCTACTGCGACCGCGCCGACATGCCCATGCAGGTCGTGCGTCAGTGGACGAGCATCGTCGCCGCTTCCGAGCTCGCTCGTAAGCGCAACGTGAACGATGAGTTCCTGAAGAACTGGATCGACGTCGTCGATTATCAGTAATATCTGAGCGATTTATTTCGCATCGGAGGCACAAAGGGAAACCCCACAGCTCGAATGGGCTGTGGGGTTTTCCTTTTAGATATCGAGGATGCCACAAGATAAAAGGACGGCCCCACATCTCCCCGATCTGGAGAAATGCGGGGCCGTCCCGTATATCGAACTACAAGCGAAATCGTCGATTAACGGCGGGCCGCCTTAACAAGCTCGGCAATCTTGGCGACGACCTCGTCGATCGCCACGTCCTCACGCTCGCCCGTGGCACGGTCCTTGAGCTCCACAGTACCATTCTTGAGGCCACGCTTGCCAAGCACGACCTGATACGGGAAGCCCATGAGGTCGTTATCGGCAAACTTAAAGCCAGGACGCTCGTCACGGTCATCGACGACAACCTCGATACCCTCGGCGCACAGGCCCTCGACGATTTGGTCGCAAACGTTAGCGCACTCCTCCTTCTTGGGATCGAGCGGAATCACCGCGACCTCGTACGGGGCAACGGAGACCGGCCAGACGATGCCGTGTTCGTCGTTGTGCTGCTCCACGACGGCAGCAAGCGAGCGGGACACACCAACGCCGTAGCAACCCATGATAAGCGGCTTCTCCTTGCCGTCCTCGTCCATAAAGGTGGCGCCCATGGCCTCGGAATACTTGGTACCCAGCTGGAAGACCTGCGAGACCTCGATGCCGCGAGCAGCAGAGAGCGGCTTGCCGCAGTGCGGGCAGGGATCGCCGGCAACGACGGTTACCAGGTCGGCCCACTCGTCGACGGTAAAGTCGCGCTCGGGGCAGGCACCGGTAAAGTGATAATCGACCTCGTTGGCACCGCAGGCCCACTGCTTGGACTCGCGCAGGCTCTCGTCGCACACCAGGCGAATGCCCTCGGGCAGGTTAACCGGTCCGATAAAGCCCTTATGCAGACCGTAGGTCTGGAGCTCCTCATCAGTCATCATGCGATAGCCCTTGCCAAAGACATGCTCGGCCTTGCAATCGTTGAGCTCGTGGCCGCCCGGAACAATGGCCACGACGGGCTTGCCCTCGGCGTCGAGGAGTGCCAGAGACTTGCGCGTGCCGTTCTCGGGGAAGCCGAAGAACTTTGCAACGGCCTCGATGGTGCCCATGCCCGGAGTCTCGACCTTGGTAAGCGTACCGTCGCCAGGACCCTCGGTCACAACGACCTTGGTGCTTGCGGCCTCATCGTCGGCAGCGAAGCCGCAATCGTCGCAGTAGACGAGCGAAGCCTCGCCAGCGTCGGCCAAAGCCATGTACTCGACGGAGGTATCGCCACCGATCTCGCCGGAGTCGGCGACAACGGGCAGAGCCTTGATGTAGCAGCGCTCGCAAATGTTGGCATAGGCCTGCTTCATCTTGTCGTACTCCTCCTGCAGGCTCTCCTGCGTAGCAGAGAAGCTGTAGGCGTCCTTCATGATGAACTCGCGACCGCGCATCAGGCCAAAACGGGGACGGAACTCGTCGCGGAACTTATCCTGGATGTGATAGAGGTTCACTGGCAGCTGCTTATAGGAGCGCAGCTCGTTGCGCACCAGGGCCGTGACGGTCTCCTCGTGCGTGGGGCCCAGCACGAACTCGCGACCATGACGGTCGTCAAAGCGCACAAGCTCCTTGCCATAGGCATCGATACGGCCGGACTCACGCCACAACTCGGCGTCGACCATAATGGGCATCATAAGCTCCTGGGCGCCGGCGGCGTCCATCTCGTCGCGCACGATGTTCTCAATCTTGCGAATCGAGCGCCATGCGAGCGGCAGGTAGGAATACAGACCGGCGGCCTCCTTGCGGATCATGCCGGCACGGAGCAGCAGGCGGTGGCTGGCGAGCTCAGCGTCCGCCGGATCCTCTTTAAGCGTCGGCGCATAGAGCTTAGACATATACATTGCTCGGGTCATTTATTTCTCCTCAATAAGCTTGTCGACCTCTGCCATAAGCGCGTCGACAATTTGGTCCTCAGCTACTTTACCAATGATCTGGCCATGCGAAAAGAGCAAGGCCTGACCACGTCCGCAAGCAACGCCCAGGTCGGCATCAGAAGCCTCACCGGGGCCATTAACGGCACATCCCATGACGGCAATCGAAAGCGGCGCGGAATAGTTCTTAAGCCGCTCGGTGACCTCCTCGGCGATGGGAATGAGGTTAACCTGACAGCGGGCGCACGTGGGGCACGAGACAATCTCGGGACCACGGCGACGCAGGCCCAGCGACTGTAGAATTCCCCAGGCGACCGGCGGCTCCTCAACCGGATCGGCCGTGAGCGACACACGCATGGTGTCGCCGATGCCTTCGGAAAGCAAGATACCCAAGCCTACAGAGCTCTTGATGGTGCCCTGAAGCTTGGTCCCCGCCTCGGTTACGCCCAGGTGAAGCGGAACGTGGGGAATCTCACGTGACAGGGCTCGATAGGTATCGAGCGTCGTTTGCACGCTATGGGCCTTGGCCGAAAGCACAATGTTCGTAAAGCCGCGATCCTCAAAGTGCTTGACGAAGCGCTCGCTCGACATCACGAGCTTTTCGGGCTGCGTGAGGTCGTCGCGCTCGGCAATATCTTGCTCAAGCGAGCCCGCGTTCACGCCAATGCGAATCGCACAGCCCGAGGCACCCGCAGCATCGATCACGGCATCGACCTTGGCCCAATCGCCGATATTGCCGGGATTGATGCGCAGCTTGGCGGCACCGGCCTCAACGGCACCAATGGCGAGCTTATGGTTAAAGTGGATATCGGCGACAATCGGCACCGGAGACTCGGCACAGATGGTGCGGAAGCCCTCAAGCGCGGCCTCGGAGGGCACGCTCACGCGCACGATATCGCAGCCAGCCTGCGCCAACGCGCACACTTGCGCAAGCGTTGCCTGGGCATCAGCGGTATCGGTGCAGGTCATAGATTGGACCACCACCGGCGCGCCGCCACCGATCTGCACGCCGCCCACATGCACGGGGCGCGTCAGCTCGCGAGGCAAAGAATGGGATAAAGACAATCCAAACACTCCCCTACAAAATAAATCGAAGGATGTCGGAACGAAGCATATAGACAAACAGCAGCGCAAAGAGCGCGACGCCGACATAGCTGACGATTGTCTGCACTTTGAGCGGCAGCTCGCGGCCCGCAATCTTTTGAATGATCTCGATGACTAGCTTGCCGCCATCGAGTGGTGGGATGGGCAGCAGGTTCATAAAGCCAAGCGAGAACGAAATGAGGGCGGCAAAGGAAAGGAACGTGGCAGGGCCGGCAGCAGCGGCCTGTGAGGACATAACGCTAATACCCACGATCGAAGAAGACTGATCGAGAATCTCCATCGTATGCTGCGGCTGGAGCAGGCGCATCACGCCATCCGCTGTCTGCACGACATAGGAGAACGACAGGCGAGCCGACGTGATGGGGTCTAAACGGACCACCTGCGTAGAGGCATACACACCTAGGCGCTCGTCCTCTTTGAGCGCAACCGTGGTCGAATGCTGCTTGCCGTCACGCTCGTACTCGATGGCGATATCGTCCTTACCGGCAGCCTTGCCGATGGCATCGTAGACATCCATCCAAGTGGAACATGAGACACCGTCAACCGAAAGGATCGCGTCACCGCCCTCGATACCCGCCTTGGCGGCAATAGACCCCTCGTCAACCTGACCGATCACGTTGGTATCCATCGGCACGGTGACACCCGCAATGGAATAGATGCTCATAAGGAGCAAAAAACCCGTCAAGATATTGACGATAATGCCCGCGAGCAGCATAAAGGCGCGCTTGAGAAAGCCTTGGCCAAGATAGGTGTGCGAGCGCTCTTGCGCAAGGAACTCGGCCTCGCCGCACGGCAGCTCCCACACATCGCCCTCGGCAGTCGCATGTTCGCGATCGAAACGGCGACCATCAAAGGTGGTATAGCCTGCCTTGTCTCGCGGCAACGTCTGATATTTGGTGGGATAGTAGCTCGGCGAGGGCTTCTCCCCTTCCTCATACCAGGGCGCGATGGAGCCCCAGCCCAGCAAAAGGGCGCATGCCTCGAGCACATCCTCCTCGGAAAGCTCGAGCTCGACAGCAAGGTCGGCCACGGTCACGCGACCATGACGATAGATAGCCGCGAGCACGCGATCGGCACACGAGACGTCGGTCGGATCCATACCGCAGATGG
>CAJMMD010000021.1 GCA_905214465.1 uncultured bacterium | reverse complement strand
GCCGTGCTCGCGGGTTTCGTATCGACGGCGACGGAAATGTCCCCTCGCTCTATGTTGGCGAGCTCGTCAACCACTCGCTTGCCGAGACCGTCGACGCCGCCACGGGCCTTGGAACGCAGCGCATGTTGCTCAACGCTATCGATGCCTGCCGTCGCGACTGTTGCGAGACGGGGCTTATAGCGGTGCGCGTTCGCGGCACGACAAAGCTCAACGAGCTTTACGGAGCCGAGGCTGTCGACAACATGCTCGCCGAATACGCAGGCCGCATGTTGTCGATCACCCGTGGCAGGAGTCGCGTCTACCGCTCACGAAGCGTCCAGTTTGTCGTGCTCAGCAACGATTTGGACCATGAGGCGTTCGAGCAACTGGTCCATCATCTAAAAGAGGCCGTTTTCGCTCCCGTTCGAATCGCGGGCGATACCATTACTCCCGTCTGTCTTGTCGTCCCGGCCTTCTGCGAGCGCCTAGCCAACCAAGCGACCGCCGTTTTAGGCGAACTCGACCGTCGCCTTCGCACGGCCGGCGGACTTGTTCCCAACGACAGCCTCCCCATACCCGAGGTGGAGCGCAAAAGCGCCATCGCCGAACGCATCGATCCGCTCACGGGTCTCTATCGACCCAGCGTGTTTATGCGCCGCGCCAACGAATTTCTCGAGACAAGGCGCAACGGCGCTTGGTGTATCGCCACCGTCGATATGGGACACATGCGACTGTTCAACGAATGGCACGGACAGGCCGAGGGCGACCGCATGCTCGCCGATGTGGGCACGGTCCTCAAGGACATCGAGAATGCCAACATGGGCGTCGCAGGGTACTGGGGCCAAGACGACTTTTGCGTACTCATCCCCTTTGAACACGACACCGTCCATCAGATCTATAGCCGCGTTCGCCAGGCCGTGGCCAAGTATGATGACGGCGTGGGATTCTGGCCGTCCATGGGCGTCTACCCCACCGACTCCAACGAGAAAATCACCATCGATGCGCAGGCCAAGGCCATGTTTACCAATCGGCGCGCAAAAAACGACTTTAAGGAGCGCATTGCCATTTTCCGCCCCGAGGAGTACGAGCGCGAAATCGCGTTCCACCGCACGCTGACCGAATTCCAGTACGCGCTCTCCAACGGCCGTATTACCTACTACCTGCAGCCCCAGGTCGACATGGAAACCGGCGAGATCATTGGCGCCGAAGCGCTCACGCGCTGGATCGACAAGGATGGCTCCCTCATTTCGCCCGCCACCTTTATCCCCGCTCTCGAAGAAAGCGGTTTTGTGGTGACGCTCGACAAATACGTTTGGCAGGGCGTTGCCTTGTGGCTGCGCGAGCGCATCAATCGGGGGCTTCGCGTGGTTCCGATCTCGCTTAATGTGTCGCGCGTGGATATCCTTGCCTGCGACGTTGCCGAGCATATGGGAGCGCTCGCCGCCCAATACAACCTGCCGCCCGAGCTCATGCGCGTCGAGATCACCGAGACAGCTTATACGGGAGAGTCCGAGGCCGTGGATAAACTAACGGCCGACCTGCACACCCGCGGCTTCTCGACCTATATGGACGATTTTGGCACCGGCCAGTCCACGCTCGCGATGCTCAAGAACGTCAACGTCGACGTCATCAAGCTCGATCGCACGTTTGTGCCCGATAACGGCGATGAGGGCCGCAGCGTGCAAATCATCTCATCAATGCTCGAGATGGCGCAGTCACTCCATCTGCCCGTTGTGATCGAAGGCGTCGAGACGGACAAGCAGGCAAACATGCTGCGCCACATGGGCGCCCGCTACGCTCAGGGATTCCTCTACTACCGCCCCATGCAGGCGGAGGATTTTGAGGCATTGCTCGATGGTGGCAACGACAACTAATACGCTCGCACGCAAAACGCCACCGTCGAGGGGAGCGTTTGTTCCCATGAGCTAACTAATACTCCAATCTAAACCGAATTGGGAGTAAGATACAAACCATTGTTCCATCCAAGGAGGCAATCCATCATGAACGAGTCGTATCGCCTGGGCGAGCAATCAATCATCGCTCATCTTCAGCGACTTGCGAACGGGGCCTCAACCACCGAGCTCGATGTTGCCGCGCTGCCCCCGGAGCTGCGTGCCATCGGTGAGCAACTGCAGAAAACGCTCGCCATCCTGCAACAAGAACGTGAGTTGCTTGAGCACGGCGCCTATATCGACTCGCTCACCAATCTTGGCAACCGTGGCGGACTCGACCGCCATGTCGATCAGCTCTGGCGCAAAGGCACCCCCTTCACCTGTGCCTATATTGACATCGATCGCCTCAAGCATTGCAACGATAAGTTTGGCCACGCCGAGGGCAATCGCTACATTCTGAGCATCTGCCGCGCACTCACCGAGACAATGGAGCACGATGAGTTGCTGTTCCGTATCGGTGGAGACGAATTTGTACTTATATCCCCCACGACAAACGAAGCCGAGCTCGAGCAGCGCCTAGAGTGGACGCGTGCCAATCTTATCGAGGCAACATCGGACGGCAAGGCGCCCATGATCGCCAGCTTTAGCTTTGGCTGCTCGCGCGTCGACCCGCTTGCGGGCGATACGCGTCGCCAGATGACAAAGGACGCCGACCGCAAAATGTATCGCTACAAGCTCATGTACCGTGTGCAACAACCGGAAGAAGGCGATGCGCTGCAACGCCCGATCACCGAACAACCCCCCCCCTGCAACGACCGAGTGTTTCAAGCGATCTCCATGAGCTCCGAGACACGCTATCCGTTCATCATTAACCTCGACACCGGCGAATCGCAATGGTCGGTTAATGCCGTGCGCGATTTTGACCTACCCTCCCAGCATCCCTACAACTCGCTCGATATATGGCTTGCCCGTGTTCACCCCGAGGACCGCGACAACGTACGTGCCGAGCTCGATATGGTGGTAAACGGCACGTGGCACTTCCACTGCATGCAGTATCGCGTCATGAATACCGCCGGAAAATACGCGCTTTGCGACTGCACGGGTTACCGCCTGGACGGCACCGATACCGAGCCCAACATGTATGTGGGCATTGTCACCAACCGAAGCTTGGCAGATACGACCGATTCCGTGACCGGTCTGGGCGATATCCACGCCCTGGTCAACGCCATTGGCGAGATGCGTCGCGTGGCACGAAACGCGGGCTTGATCGCCATTAAAATCGACGAAATCGCACAGGTCAATGCCCGCTTTGGCTTTGATGCAGGCGACCGCGTTTTGGCAGAAAGCGCCGCCTGCCTCATGGATTGCTCGCGCGGCAAGGGTCGTCTGTTCCGCTCGACCGGACCGATGTTCGTGGCGCTCTTCGACGACTTTGATCCCGAAGAGACCGACGCGGTTGCAGACGAAATCGAACGGTTCTTGGGATCGCCCGTGCTCCTTGGCTCATTTGAATATCAGCCGCCCCTTCGTGTGGCGACGCTTCATCTGGACGCCGTCGACCGACAGCCCGTTTCCATTTTGAACGAACTTAATGCGCTGATTAAAGAGGCGCCGCAGGTACCGGGCACCAAGCTGGACTAGCGTTATGGGGCGCATGATGGTTAATTTCCGATCTCAACCGAACACATTGGGCAAATAGGTCGTACCCGCAGTTAGCCGAACGTCCCCTCAGTCCCTCCCGGGGCCCGGGGGCACCGTTTCGATACTCTTGGTTTACTTTGCCTGATGCAAATAAGTGCTCAACAAGATAGAACCTATCCCCCGCCACGGATATGCCCTCGAGTAAATCTGTTAAGCCAAGCCTATCAAATTCTATTGACAATTGGCTGCATTGGTCCATTTTGTCGTCCAGCCACTTCCGCTGGCTATCGCCTCATAAACACAAACCTAACGAGCCGCACGAACGACAAAGAGGCCAAGCTGAACAGAAGTAGAACCAAAACTTCAAAAACGCTGGTATTCCAATCGCGTACCCAGCCCTCTACCGCCCACAAGAAAAACAGCAGCCCCATCCATAACGTCACAGAAGAAATCAGCTTTGCGTAAGGGCGTATATCAATCTCGCTCTCCCTTTTTGTGACATCATATCCAGCAATTGAGCAGAGCCATCTTCCTCTTCGGTATTGGATTGAAAGGACAATCAAGGCAATCGAAGTCATCAAGCAAACAGCATCCTCTGTTTCCATAGAGTTTCCTTTGCTTTCCATCCTAGTTACGCATTCACAATCGAATCAAACCAAGTATGAATTACTCGATAGCAACCGCCTTAGTATAAACCATAGCCGCCGCAGCAGCCCGCCTTCCAAGGCCTCAAAGCTCGCCATCGAGGGCGACCCGCCCAGACCCCTTACAATCTGCTCGCACGAGGCCCCGCACTCCAACATCCTCTGGACCGTATCCCGCTCGTACCTGGTAAGCGTGCCTGCCGTGGGCCCTCGGGGCCGGCATCGTGCCCCACGCCATCTGCCCGCTCGTGCGATAATCCTCTGCAGAAGTCACCGACAGCAGAGGGAGTTTGTGATGAAGGTTCTTTTGGTCAATGGCAGCCCCAAGGCAAACGGCAACACGGCCCGCGCACTCGCCGAGGTCGCCGAGCAGCTTAACGCCGAAGGCATCGAGGCCGAGATGTTTCAGCTGGGCGCCAAGCCCATTCGCGATTGCATTGGTTGCGGCCAGTGCGGCAAGCTCGATTGCCGTTGCACCTTTGACGACGATGTGGTCAACGAGCTGATTGCCGCTGCCGAGCAGGCAGACGGCTTTGTCTTTGGCTCGCCCGTCTACTACGCACATCCCAGCGGACGCATCCTCTCGGCACTCGACCGCGCATTCTATGCAGGCAGCAAGGCCTTTACGCACAAGCCGGGCGCCGCTGTCGCCGTTGCCCGTCGCGGCGGCACGTCGACCACCTTCGACGTGCTCAACAAGTACTTCACCATCAACCAGATGCCCGTGGTAGCATCCACCTACTGGAACAACGTCTTCGGTGCCATGCCGGGCGAGGCCGCCCAGGACGCCGAGGGCCTTGCCACCATGCGAAACATCGGTAAAAACATGGCCTGGCTGCTGCGTTGCATCGAGGCGGGAAAGGCCGCCGGCATCGAAGCCCCCGAGGCCGATCGCGCGCGCACCAACTTTATTCGATAAGTCCAGCGGTGGTCACCTCGATGCTCTATCAATGTCAGCGAAAAGCCAGCTGATGAGGAAAGGTGCCTTGAAAGAGGAGGGCGCTGGGCTTTTGCCCGCGCCCGACGATTGAAAGGCAGATTGCCCATCAGATGGCTTTGCAGCGTCGATGTGACCGCCGTTCGTTAGAACGGCGGAACAAATACATGAACGTGCAAATCTTCGGCACCAAAAAGTCCTTCGATACCAAGAAGGCCCAGCGCTACTTTAAGGAGCGCCGCATTAAGGTGCAGTTTATCGACCTTAAGGAAAAGGAGATGAGCAAGGGCGAGCTCACGAGCGTGATGCAGGCGGTCGGCGGCATCGACAAGCTGCTCAACCCCAAGGCTAAGGACGAGGAGACGCTCGCACTCATCCAGCACCTCACCACCAGCCAGCGCTTCGACAAGCTACTCGAGAACCAGCAGGTTCTGGCCGAGCCCATCGTGCGCAACGGCAAAAAGGCCACCGTCGGTTATTGCCCTGATGTATGGGGAGCCTGGGAGTAGCCTGTGTTATTTGTCGGCGCGTGGGTATAAGAGCAGGCGTTTGGCATAAGATTCAACTGTAAGCCATGTCTAACAAAGGAGGGCACATGCCCAACAAACCCGTGAGGATCATCATGCTTACCGGCTACCTCGGTGCCGGCAAGACCACGCTGCTCAACCACATCCTCGCCAACGACGGCGGCATCCGCGCCGCCGTGATCGTCAACGATATCGGCGAGATCAACGTCGACGCTAGCCTTATCGCCGACGGCGGCCTTTCCGAGACCGACGACCTCATCCCGCTCACCAACGGCTGCATCTGCTGCACGCTTTCGGACGACCTGGCCAACCAGCTGCAGGGCATCGCCGATTCGGGCAAGTTCGACTACATCATCATCGAGGCCTCGGGTATTTGCGAGCCTATCCCCATCGCCTACACCATCTCGAGCTTCTGCGACGAGGCCAAGGTGGGCGGCGAGCCCAAGCTCGCGCTCGACAACATCGTGGCCGTGGTCGACTGCGCCCGCATGTACGACGAGTTCAACGGCGGTCGCGACCTGCTGGCCGAGGACATTGACGAGGATGACATCGAGAGCCTGCTCATCCAGCAGATCGAGTTTTGCTCCACGCTGATTCTTAATAAGACTGACACCGTCACCCCCGAGCAGATCGCAGAGCTCAAAGCCATCGTGCGCAGCCTGCAGAAGGACGCCGTGATTGTCGAGGCTCAAAACGGCGAGGTCCCCATGGAGGAGCTGCTCGACACCGACCGCTTCGACTTTATGCGCGCCTACAACTCCGCCGCCTGGATCGAGGCCATGGAGCATCCCGAGGAGCACGACGACCCCGAGGTGCTCGAGTACGACATCGAGACCTTTGTGTACTCGCGCCGCAAGCCGTTTGACCTGCAGAAGTTCACCGATTTTGTTGAGCAGGAGTGGCCCGACGAAGTCATTCGCGTCAAGGGTCCGCTGTGGCAGACCGGCGATCCGGACATGTGCTACATGTTTGAGCAGGCCGGCCACCAGATGCGTCTGATGGAAAACGGCCTGTTTGTCGATTCTGCGCCCGAGGGCGAGAAGCAGAAGATTATCGACGAGAACCCCGAAATCATGCAGATTTGGGACGACGAGACGGGCGACCGCATGACGAGCCTGTGCATCATCGGCCGTCACATGGACAAAGACGCGCTCATCGCCTCCCTCGATGCCTGCCTGACCGACTGGCACCGCGCCTAGGTTTATCCAAGCGGGCATTTTTCCGCCTACGTAACCGCCAAACCACCACGAAGGTGCCCTTCGTGGTGGTTTTTCGTTCTGAGCCAAGGAGATTCATGTTCAACATTGTGCTGTATGCGCCCGAGATTCCGGCCAATACGGGCAATATCGGCCGCACCTGCGTGGTTACCGGTGCCCGCCTGCATCTGGTGGAGCCACTGGGCTTTTCACTCGACGACAAGACGGTGCGTCGCGCCGGCCTGGGCTACTGGCAAAACTTGGACGTGACGACATATGCCGGCTGGAAGGATTTCCTTGCGCGCAACGGCCTCTCCCCCGCCGACGAGCGCCTGCACCTGCTAACCAAAAAGGCGCGCCGAACCTATGCGCAAAGCACCTACCGCGACGGTGACTTTTTGGTCTTTGGCAGCGAGAGCTCGGGGATTCCCGAGCCACTGCTTGCCGCGGCGCCCGAGCGCTGCGAGCGCATCCCCATGTTGCGCGATTGCGACTCGCTCGAAAACGCCGACGCCTGGGAGGCCCACGAGGAGTCGCTCGGGCATACCGAGGACAGACACGAAGCCATCCTTCGACAGGATATCTGCGGCAACTTCGTCAATCCGGACGACTACCGCATCAGCGCACTCAACCTCTCCAACAGCGCCGCCATCGTCCTCTACGAGGCCCTGCGCCAGTCAAACTTCCCAGGAATGTGACAAAGGGACAGTCCCTTTTTCATATTCGCTTATAGATAGCGGCCGGTAATGCTCTTGGAGCAGGTCGCGATGTCTGCCGGCGTGCCGGCGCAGACGATTTGCCCGCCGGCGTCGCCACCGCCCGGGCCCATGTCGATCACATAATCGGCGTTACGGATAAGGTCGAGATCGTGTTCGATCACGATAACCGTGGCGCCCTTGGCAACAAGGCCGTCGAACACACTCAGCAACACCTGAACATCGAGCGGATGTAGGCCGATCGTAGGCTCGTCGAACACGAATACGGCATCGTCCTGCACGCGTCCCATCTCGCTCGCAAGCTTAAGACGCTGCGCCTCGCCGCCCGAAAGCGCCGGCGTGGGCTCACCGAGCGTGAGATAGCCCAAGCCCAGGTCGCGCAAGGTCTGCAAGCGCGTCTGAACTTTCTTGAGCCCCAGCGTGGCGTCGAGAGCCTCGTCCACACTCATGTCCATGAGCTGCGGCAACGTAAGCAGGCTCCCGTCCTTGCCCTCGCGATGGATATGCGAAGCCGCGTCTGCATAACGTGAGCCGCGACATGCCGGGCAGACGATCTCGACGTCGGGCAAAAACTGCACGTCGAGCGATATCGAACCCGTGCCATCGCACGTAGGGCAGCGCAAAGTGCCAGTGTTGTAGCTAAAGGCACCCGCCTTGTAGCCGGCTGCCTTGGCCTCGGGCGTACGGGCGAAGGCGCGACGCAGCTCATCATGAATGTCGGCATAAGTTGCCACCGTCGAGCGCACGTTGGCGCCGATAGGCGTAGCGTCAATCAGGTTGGCACGTGCAATGCCCTCGGCATCGATCCAGCGCACGTGGCGTGGCAAGCGCTCGCCAGCTGCCTGCGCCTTAAGCGCCGGGATGAGCGTCTCGAGTACCAACGTCGTCTTGCCCGAACCCGAAACGCCCGTCACCGCGACAAGGCGACCGCGCGGGATATCGACTTCGAGCGGCTTGACGGTATGGATGGTATCGGTCGCCATGCGGATGTGGCCCTGGTCGAACATTTCGTCGTCAGTCACCTGCGGACGCAAACGCTTGGAGTCCGATCTCAAAAACGGCGCGATGCGGCTGGCCTGCGATTGTTCGATCTCGTCTACCGTGCCCGCGGCAATCACATTACCGCCGCCTGCTCCGGCAACGGGACCCATCTCAACCAGATAGTCGGCTTCCGCCAGCACGCGTGTATCGTGGTCAACGACAACCACGGTGTTGCCGTCATCCACCAGATCGCGCATCACGCCTACCAGGCCGTCGACATTGGCAGGATGCAAGCCAATCGAGGGCTCGTCCAACACATAGAGCACACCCGTCAATCGGTTGCGCACCACGCGGGCGAGTTGCACGCGCTGACGCTCACCCGTGGAGAGCGTGGCACCTGCGCGATCGAGTGAAAGGTAATCGAGACCCAGGTCGACCAGACGACGGGCCGCTCCCAAAAACGAATCGCAGATATCCGTCGCCATGGGCTGCATCTCGACCGGCAAGGATGCGGGCACCCCGCGCACCCACTCAATCGCCTCGCCCAGCGTCATGGCCGCCGCCTGCGCCAGATTGATACCGCGCACCTGGGGCTGGCGCGCAGCCTCGGAGAGGCGCGTGCCGCCGCAATCACGGCACGGGCCCTCGCGCAAAAAGCGTGCCACGCGTTTGAGGCCCTTATCGTCCTTAACCTTGGCGAGCGCGTTCTCGACCGTATAGACGGCGTTGTAATAGGTGAAGTCGAGCGGCGTGGCGCCCTCGCCGTTTTTGGGAACGTAGAGAATGTGCTTTTTAACCGCCGGACCATGGAACACGATGTCGCGCTCTTGAGGCGTGAGCTGGTTAAACGGCACGTCGGTGCGCACGCCCATCTCGCCGGCCACCTGCTTCATCAGGTCCCACATGAGCGTGCCCCAGGGAAGCACTGCGCCTTCATTGATAGTCTTTGACTCGTCGGGCACCAGGCTCGCCTCGTCCACCTCGCGCATGACACCGGTGCCGCCGCAGGTAGGGCACGCACCGCCGCTATTGAAAGCCAAATCCTCGGCACTCGGCGCGTAGAACTCGCGGCCGCATGCGGGGCACGTGAGCGACAGGCCCGCAGCCACGTTAAGGCTCGGCTCCACGCGCGCCCCGCAATGCGGGCACACGTGATGGGCGCAACGGCTAAAGAGCAGGCGCAGACTATTGTTGAGCTCGGTCATGGTACCAAAGGTGGAACGCACGCCCGGCACGCTAGGGCGCTGATGCAATGCGAGCGCCGCCGGTACGTGCAGCACCTCGTCCACCTGGGCGTGCTCGGCCTGCGTCAGACGACGGCGGGTATAGGTGCTGAGCGCCTCCAGGTAACGGCGCGAGCCCTCGGCATAAAGAACTCCCAGCGCCAGCGAGCTCTTGCCCGAACCCGATACGCCGGCAATGCCCACGAGCCTCCCCAGCGGAATATCGATATCGATGTCCTTGAGATTGTGGACACGTGCACCGCGCACCTCGATAGCCTGTGGGCTCATCTTCTGTTCCGTCACCTTTATCACCCTACTCATGCCATAAAACGCGGTCGCGGATATACTTGCCCAGCATAGGCACGCTAAACCGGACGAGACCGTATCCGGCGGCCTCGATGACGCGCTCGCGAATTAAGCTTGCGCGATATTTACTCGCCCAGCTCTGGGTGCGATCGCAGCGCTCAATGATATCCGCCATGCGCGTCAGCTTGCCCTCGTCAACCGCCATAGCCTCGATAAAGAGGCGCTGTGGGGTGCGCAGCCCGTAATACAGAGGCGCGTCAACCGCTTCGTAGAACTCAGAGACGGCATCCGCATGACCAACCTCGACATCGCACCCTTCAATGACCTGCGAGCCACGCCGGACAGCAGACCGCCACATGTAATATCCCACCAGCTGAACCATATAGGGATGTCCCATGCTCTTGTGCGCCGCAAGATCCGCCGTCCCCGCATCAATGCAAAGACCAGCACATTCGACCGTCTGGATATATGAATCGCGCACCTGGGGCAAAGAAATCGCCCCCAACGTACGCTGCTGGGCGCGCCGCAAAAACGTCACGCTCGGCTCTTCGAGCAGATCGTCAACCATGCTGGGCAAGCCGGCAAAGACCAACGCAAGACCTCGCTGGTCGCTATCGGGCAAGCCCGTGGCATCCTGATCTCCGAGCACCTGCTGATAGAGAACGGCGAGAGCCGCCAGTTCCTCGATAGACGCAGATTGAGCCTCGTCAATCGCAAACAGAATACCCTTGCTTGGGCCGAGTTTCTTGAAGCGCTCGTTGACCAGCCCTCGCAACGTTTCGCCCTTTGCCCGCGCCGCCTCGACCGACATCCGGCCAAACGACGGACCAAACTCCATTGATGTCACAACGGGTTTATTCGAGCGAAGCGCGTCGGCCAAGCGGTCGCACAAACCAAGCGAAGCGGAATCGGAGACAACCGCCCATCCGCGCTCGCTGGCTAGACGTTGCAGCTCCCGCAGGAGAACCGTTTTGCCACAGCCGCGGTTTCCCGTAATGAGCATGAGCCTGCCCGGCGCTCCGGCGCCGTTGTCGAGCCCTTCCTCAAAATCTTCGATGACCGACTCGCGACCGATGAGTATCGGAGGCCGCTTACCAGCTGTGGGCTTAAAGGGATTTGGATTCATATCGGCCTCCTCGGATTGGCAAACGCTGCCTATAGTTATACCAACTTATACCGAGTTATACCAACAGCAGGTGACAAAGAGGCCGCCCTTCTATCACCAGTGGCCGAAAAACTCGGCGTCTGCTGCTCGCCAGGGGCGGAAGGTGGCGGGATCGACCTTTACGTGCGCCGCGGCGGGCACGTCGTACCATTTGACCGTGTAGCCGGCGCCGTGAGAGCAAAAGACCGAGTCGGGCGTGTTGGGCAGATCGGCCTCGGGTTCATAGGCCGCCGTCTCGATTACGCGCCCGGCATCATGGCAAGCCGCATAACCGGCGAACTCCAGGTACAGATGACCGCGCCCGCTCGTGTAGGCAGCCACCTCCAGCGCGTAATCCTGCACCTCGGATGCCGGCACGCGACCCACAAGCTTCGCTCGGTCTCCCGCCATCGTCGGCGGCTCGTACTCGGCACCCATGCGTGTGGCATCTGACAACGCCCGGCCCACGCACTCCCCCGGCACCTCGAGCTCAAAGTGGTACCACGGCTCCAGCAACACGTCTGCGCCGACCTCGCGCGCCTGCATCAAACCCTGGCGAATCGCGCGATACGTGGCCTGGCGAAAATCGCCGCCCTCGGTGTGTTTGGCATGCGCGCGGCCGCCCGTGAGCGTAATGCGCACATCGGTGATGGGCGAGCCCGTCAGCACGCCCAGGTGGTCGCGCTCCATAGCGTTGGTGAGTGCCAAACGCTGCCAGTTAAGATCGAGCTCGTCGGTCGAGGTCACGGTGCCAAACTGCACACCCGAACCCGCCGGCAACGGCTCCAGGCGCAGATGCACCTCGGCATAGTGGCGCAGCGGCTCAAAGTGGCCCACGCCCTCGACCGGCCGCGAAATAGTCTCCTTATAGAGAATGCCGCCGGGCTCAAACGCAACCGAAAGGCCAAAGCGATCGGCCAACACCCGCTGCACGACCTCGAGTTGCACGGCGCCCATCAACTGCAAATGGATCTGCTCAAGATGCGTATTCCAGCTTACGCCGAGCATGGGATCTTCGTCCGCCAACTCACTCAGCGCTTTAAACACCGCATGAACGTCGTGTTCGCCCGGCAGCACCGTATAGGTGAGGACCGGAGCGATGACGGGCGCATCGCCCGCGGGCTCCGCGCCCAGGGCGTCCCCTGGGCGAACGTGCGCAAGACCCGTCACGGCGCAAATACCGCCAGCAGCAACTTCTTGGGCAAGCTCATACTTCTCGCCGTTATAGATGCGTACCTGATCGACCTTCTGTTCCCACGCCTCGGCACTGGAACGCCCGCTGATCATCTGTTTTGCGCGCAGCGTGCCGCCGGTCACTTTAACCCAAGCCAAGCGCTCGCCACGATCCCCGCGGCTGACACGATAGACGCGCGCGGCAAACTCCGGGAGCCACGCCTGCTCACGCATCAGCGCGCATATACCATCCAGTAGCTCGTCAACGCCTTGGTCCTTGAGCGCCGAGCCGGCAAAGCAGGGAAAGAGCTTGCGCTCGGCAACCATGCGCGACAGCGTTGCGACAGAAAGCTCACCCGCTTCAAGAAACTCCTCGAGCGCCGCTTCGTCCAACGCAGCAGCGTCCTCCTGAACGGCGGCGCCCGCCAGCAGCTCGTTGGCATCCAGGCAGCCCTCGGAAAGACGCTGCCCGAGTTGTGCCAGCAAAACATCGCGGCTGGGATTCTCCAAATCGATCTTGTTGATGAAGATGAACGTCGGGATGTCATAGCGTGCAAGCAGGCGCCACAGGGTTTCGGTGTGCCCCTGCACGCCATCGTTGGCGCCCACCACCAGAATCGCGTAGTCCAGGGCACGCAGTGTGCGCTCCGCCTCGGCAGAAAAATCGACATGGCCGGGAGCATCCACGAGCATGACGTGGGTATCGCCGTGGTCGAGCACGGCCTGCGACGAGAAAATCGTGATACCGCGCTCGCGCTCGATCGTGTTAGTGTCCAGATGCGAATCGCCATCGTCCACGCGGCCACGCTTGCGAATGCGGCCCGCGTTGAACAGCATGGCCTCGGCCAACGTGGTCTTGCCGGCATCGACATGCGCCAAGATTCCAACGACCGCTTGCTTCGACATGGCTCTCCTCTTATTGCAAGCCCATCGCACGCGGCAACGGGCGTTCACGCTCCACACTGGATGATACAATTTACGGGCCGGTGGGCGAAGCGGGCCCTATCCCCCGACCGAGCTCATCGCCCCGCGTTGCCGCGCGGCGATTTTCGTAGGTTCGCGCCTTGCGAAAGCCGGCACCTCCCCTTTTTGTCTGCCCGGGTTCATCTGGGGCGGTAACAATGCGAGTCCCACAACGACGCGTTTTACCAAAAATGGCCCCACTCGGGGCCATTTTTTATTTGAGCTGGGTGATGATACGTGCCTTGGCTCCTACGCCTCGCGCAGCCAATCAAACGCGACACGCGCCGTGCCGTCGGACACATAGACGATACCGACACGCTCGAACCCCGCCTTGGCGATGGCGCCCTGCATGGGCAAGTTGTCCTCGTGCGTGTCAATACGCAGATGGTCGGCGCATTCCTTGGCAAAGGCAAACATCGCCGCCGCGATACCGTGCACGGTGCCGTCGGATGCCACGCGATGCAGCACGGCATACGGAGTGTCGCTGCGCCATTGACCGTCCTCAATCACGTCATAGCACTCGTCCGGACCCGGTAAAAAGGCAAACGTCGCCACCACGCGGCCGTCGACTTCGCACACGTAACTGCCACCAGCGGCAATATCGGCAGCCAGCTGCTCGGCCGAAGGCGTGCCCTCGGGCCACTGCGTGGCGTTGCCATGCGCGCGCATAAAGGCGCGGGCCGCGTCATAGATAGCCATGACGGCGGGAATGTCGGTATCGAGGGTTTTTCTGATCATCACGCGGCGACCTCACGTTTATTGGTATCACTTTGATTGAGCAATGATACCAACGTTTGGAAAGGGCAAGGAGCGGATGGGAAGCAAAAAGCGAGCCGCCTGGTCAAAGGCCAAAAGCGAGTTTTTGGGCGCTGCCACCGGCGGCGATATGAGCGACCTGTTTGCGCGCGAGGACGAGCGCCGCGATGCCCTGGACGCCGAGCGCGATGAGGCTTGGCGCTACAAGTCGTGCGAGCGCAAAAACCGCTACGACACACGCGCCGAGGCCGAGGCCGTTATGGCCGACTGCGAAAACCGTGGACGACGTGGCTTGGCCTGCTACAAATGTGAATACTGCGGCGGGTGGCACCTGACGTCGCACCCTTGGAAATAGGCGCCGCATCGGCGCGACACTCACGCAGCGGCGCGGCACCGACACATCGCCGGCCATCGCACGCAAACTACGGGCGCGGCGGCACCAAAACATCGTAGCGGACGGCCTTGCCCGCAAGCTGATAGCTCGGCTTAACGCCGGCAAGCAGCGGCCCCTTCACCGGCCGCTTGATAACGACCTTGCGCGGGTGCGGTGCAAGCGCAGCTTCGACCAGCGTCTCCTCATCGGCGCACGGCTGCTCCAAATGGTGCAAGAGCTGGAACTTCTTTTTAACCGCCGCGCTCTTGGTGCGCTCGGGAAACATGGGGTCCAGATACACCACGTCGGGAGCCGCGAGCTCACCGCGCTCGACCAGCTCAGCCGTATGGCGAAGGCCGGCAATGCTGTCCTCGCCCGCATGCAAACGCATACGCGCCACGGCAGTCGCAAGCGCCGGATCATCCGCCGCGCGGTCCAAGGCATCCTTGAGGAGCGCCGCGATCACGCAGTCCTGTTCATACAGATCGACGGTAAAGCCCGCTGCCGCCAGCAGCAGCGAATCCTCGCCAAAGCCTGCCGTGGCGTCAATCGCCCATGGCTGCTCGATGCCTTTTGTGCGCGCAGCCTTAACCAGCAGCTCTTGCTGCAGGCGGCCCTGCCTGAGCCGTGGAAGCATGCGGACAAAATCGGCGCGCAGCTCCATCGCACCGTCGGTGAGCGTGAGGCCCTCGGGCTTCCCGATCAGCTCAAGCCCCGCGGCCCGAGCAACAGAAAAGGGATCGACGACGCCCATGGGCACTCCTTAGCAAGCAAAGCGGATACGTGAGCGCCGCATGTGTCGGCACCCAATCGTCCGCTATTGTCCCACATGCGACATGGCCCACAACATCCCAATGCAAAGCACCGCCATCAATCCCGTGCACACGGCAGCGATCACGGAATCGCTCATGCGCCTTCCCAACGACCGCGGCTCGCGCGCCTGCCCTGTTCCGTACATCATGGCTCCTCCTTAGACCAACTCCTTGCTATGGCCTCATCATCGCAGCGCCGCACTTGAACTGCCATCGATTTGGCTTACGTCCGGCTTTCCTTTTTGAAAGGTTGGACCGTGCAGGTAAGAAACGCTTTCAAACGCATGCATCGCCCCGTTGAACTACAATGTGCTTCACGATATGTGCCGCAACCTGGGTGCGACAGATTCTCCGCGCCCGCATCGAAAGGACCAGCTATGAGCGCCGCTCGCAAGACACTCAAAATCCTTGCCCTGATTTATTTTGTGCTGGGCATCGCCAGTCTCATCATTGGAATCGCCGGCATCGCGACCGGCAAGCTCGAGTCCACCTACGGATCGAATGCCATGCTCGCCGCGGCCGTACTTGTCATCAAGGGTCTTGTCGATCTTGCCGCAGGTGTTGCGGGCATCAAGGGCGCCAACAAGCCTTCGCAGGTGGATGGTGCGTTTAAGCTCGGCATCGTCGCCGCAATCGCCACGATTGCGCAGGCCGTGCTCACGCTTCCCGCGTTTGGCGGCGACGCCATCAACTTTGGCGCCTTTGTCATCGTGGTGTACGACCTGTTCTTTATTCAGCAGGCACACGACATTAAGGCCGAGAACAAGGACCGCCTGTAGACTCCCTCCTTCCACTGCCCCCTACATCCAAGCAACCAACAAGGACCGATCGCGCAGCAACGCGGTCGGCCCTTTACGTTTGCCCAGATAAACCCTGCCAAAATAAACCTGTCCCTTTTTGGCAGGTTGTTAGCTGTGGCGGTACTCGGCGATGATGAAGTCGATGTCGGTTTGAAGGGTGTCCAGGTTTGCCAGGCGCTCTTTGTCGGCAGGGCGCGTGCGGTAGTAGTAGGGCGTCATCTGGAACACCGCCTCGATGTCAGCCTGGGTCTGGAGCGTAATGTTCGCAGACACCCGCTGCGTTCCGACCAACTCGAGCTCGGTCGTCTGCGGCAGCTTCTCGTCATTGAGATATGGCGTGTCGTAGAGCACCTCCTTGAGCCCAAACAGATGACGGGCACCCGGCACCACGGTGTAGAGCGAGCCCTCGGGTGCCAGCACGCGGGCAAACTCGCGCTCGTTAAAGGGGGCAAAGAGCTCGGTCACCATATCGAAGGCGCCATCGGCCACAGGGATATCCTTCATGTTGGCCACGAAGTAGGTCGCATCGCCGCGCTTGGCGGCCAGGCGCACCATCTCTTTACCCAGGTCAAAGCCATAAGCATCCACGCCCGGCACCGCACCCATGGCGCTGGTGTAGTAGCCCTCGCCGCAGCAAATATCGAGCAAGGTCATGGGGCCGTTCGCAGACGCAGCGCGCCCGAACACCCGCTCGCGCACCAGCTCGACCATCGCATCGCGCAACGGCGCATAGTATCCACGGTTCAGAAAGTCACGACGGCTGCGCGCCTGCGACTTGGGATCACCCATGGAGTCACCGCTCTTGGACGAGCGCAGCAGATATAGATAGCCCTCGCGCGCACGGTCAAACCGGTGCCCGCCCGCGCATGCAGCACCGCGCTCATCGTCCACCAACGGTTCATGGCAAACGGGACACAACAACATGGCAACTCCTTAGCGCGGACTACACAACGCCCACCATTGTCGCACGCCTTCCCCACCTAGTCATTGGGGACGTTCTTAAACGACTAGTCATTCAAGAACGTCCCCAATGACTAGTCGATTAGGAGTATCATCATCTGCGCAAATAAGCACGAAAGAGCATATTAGAGATTGAGAGCGTATGGCTGATACCGCGTCCAAGCACATTGACATGACCACCGGCTCACTGTGGCGCAATATTCCCCTGTTCGCCTTCCCCGTGGCCGCCACGAGCATCTTGGAGCAGCTATCGAACCTCATCGCCACGGTCATCATCGGTAACTTCTCAGGCGACCAGGGAACCCTCGCCATGGCGGCGGTCGGCTCCAATGTTCCGCTTACCAGTCTTATGCTCAACCTGTTTATCGGCATGTCGCTTGGCTCCAACGTGGTCATTGCCAACGCTATCGGCCGCAACGATCAGAACATGGTCAAACGCGCCGTCCATACCTCGATTTTAATGGCGCTCGTGGGCTTTGTCGTCATCGCCCTGGGCGAGATCTTTGCCGAGCCCATGCTCGCCGCGCTCAACGTTCCCGCCGAGACCATGCCACTCGCCTCACTCTACCTACGCGTCTTTTTGCTCAGCATGCCCTCGATCTTGCTCTACAACTTTGAGGCCGCAATCTTCCGCTCCGTCGGCATCACCCGCATGCCGCTGCAGGCGCTTGCCGTGTCCACCGTCCTCAACATTGGCCTGGACCTCATCTTTGTCCCCGTGCTCCACTGGGGCGTCGCGGGTGTCGCTATCGCCACCGCCATCGCCTATACCGTCAGCGCAGTCACGCTCTTTATCCGTCTGCTCAAGACCGATTCCGTCGTCCGCGTCACCCTGCGCGATCTGGCTATCGACCCCGTCGCCCTCAAGCGCATCGTCAAGATCGGCCTGCCCGCCGGCATCCAAAGCGCCGTCTTTGCCGTCGCCAACATCATCATCCAGTCCGCCATCAACAGCCTGGGCACCGAGGTCATGGCGGCATCCAGCGCTGCCATGAGCCTGGAGTACGTGTGCTACAACCTGCTCAACAGCTTTAGCCAGGCCTGCACCACCTTTGTGGGGCAAAACCACGGCGCTCGCCAGATCGACCGCTGCACCAAGACGCTCAAGGTCTGCCTGGTCGAAGGCGGTATCGTCGCACTCACCACCATCGTCATCATCGTCGGTCTGGGGCGCGAGATCCTGGCGCTGTTCAACAGCGACCCCAACATCGTCTCGATCGGCTATATCCGTGTGTGCTCGATCTTCCCGGCATACGCCTTTAGCATGTTCTACGAGAATATGTCCGGCTACCTGCGCGGCTTTGGCATCTCGCTCATGCCCGCCCTCATCACCATGATCTGTGTCTGCGGCATCCGCTTCTACTGGGTATTCTGCGTGTTCCCGCACTTCCGCACCTTTGCGAACATCATGATGGTCTACCCCATCAGCCTGGGCACCACGGCGTTCTTTATGGTCGTGGCGGTATTGCTCTGCCATCCGGCACACACCTACCGTCTGACGCAAGCCAAAGCGACAGCCCGCTAATCACCACACTCAACGCCACGCCAGTCATTAATTGACAATATGCGAGCTCATATAGTCGATAAAGTGCCTCGTGGCGACAGGCATGGTGTCCCAGCTGCGCCAGGCTGCAACCACGTCACGCGAAGGAGCATGCACGATGGGTCGTACGCGAATATCGGCCCGCATGCCCTCGACGGTACGGCGATACAGCATACTCACGCCTAGGCCCTCCTCCACCATCGCCATGATGGTGTAGTCGTCGGTCACCTCGCTCGTCACGTGCGGTGACAGCCCATGCGCCGCAAATGCATCGAGCACCAGGCTCTGTTCGCCCTCATCCAGCAGCACAAACGGCTCGGACGCTAGGTCGGCGAGTGTCACCTTTTCCTTTGCCGCCAGCGGATGCGCGGCCGGCAACAATGCTACCAACTCGTCATGATAGACCACGCGCTTCTCGAGCCCCGCGGTAAATCCGCGTGCCGTAAAGCAAAAGTCAACCACGCCATCGTGCACCCACTGGGCGTTGCGCGTGTAATCGCCCTGCTTGAGCGTAAAGTGAACGCCCGGGTGCAGGGCCCCAAAGTCGCGGATCACGCGCGGCAGCACGGTACGACTCACGTTGGTAAACGTCGCAATGCGAATGTCAGTCGACGAAAGCCCCAGCAACTCCTGACGCTTGCCCTCAAGCTCGGCCTCGGCAGTTACAATCTGGCGCAGATACGGCAGATACTGTTTGCCGTCGCGCGTAAGCGATACGCCCTGCTTACCGCGCTCGATAATCGTGGTGCCCAGCTCGCGCTCGAGCGCCTTGACGGCCTGGCTCACCGCGCTTTGTGTATAGCCCAGCTCATCGGCTGCACCCTTAAGACTGCCGCGATCGACCACCATACAAACAATCTGATACCGCGATGCCATCGTGCCTCCACATCAATGCAGCCGTAAAACGTTTTGCCAGCGCTTTTTCTAGCAACATTAGTATTTCTTAATCATACTGAAGATACATTCGCTTTACTACATCCACATCTGGGAGCAGAATCCTTTTTGCGAAACCGTTCTGTAACAAAAGGAGTCCCATGGATCGCAAAAAAGCAATCGCGCTCTCATTTTCCGTTCCCGTCGCATGGGGCTTTTCGTACCCCCTCATGAAGATCGGCATGGATAGCATGAACGCCACGAGCATCGTTGCGCTGCGCTGCATCATCGCCTTTGTGGCCTGTCTGCTGCTCTTCCACAAGCACGCGCTGCGTATCAACCGTGACGTGATGGTTCGCTCCGCCATCATCGGCGCCATCATGGCAACCGAGCTCACCTGTATGTGCCTGGGTTCCAGCCTCACCTCCGCCTCAACCGCCGGCTTTTTGCAGAGCCTGACGGTCGTAATCGTGCCGTTTGCCAACGCCGCCCTGCTGCGCCGCGCCCCCGAGCGCAAAGTTCTCGTCGGCACCGCCATCGTCACCTGTGGCATGCTGCTGCTCTCGGGCGCCGACTTCACCAGCCTGAACCCGGGCGCGCTCATCATGTTGCTCTCGGCCTTTGTCTATGCCGGCCACATCATTGTGGCGAAGCGCTTTGTCGAAGATGTCGACCCGCTGGCTCTGGGCGTTTGGCAGCTGGGCTTTGGCGGCCTGTTCTCGGGCATCGCCGCATTCGTCTTTGGCGGTTTCACGCTTCCCGGCACGCCGGGCGAGGTCGTAGTCGTCGTTGCCCTCGCACTCATCTGCTCTGCCTATGGCTTTATCACCCAGACGCTCGTGCAGCCCCACGTGCCCGCCGAGACCACCGGCTTCGCTTTCTCACTCGAACCGGTCTGCTCTGCCGTCTTCTCGTTCTTCCTGGTCGGCGAGGTCCTGAGCCCCATCGCCTTCTTTGGCGCCGCCCTCATCCTCACCGGCGTCATGGTGGCAACCGTCGAGCTTCCGCGCCTCCGTGAACATGGACAGGCCCGTATGGCAGGAGCGCCCGAGCGCGTCTCGTAGTCCCCACTCCTTATGCAGCCGCGGCATAAAGGTTTCCGGTGTGCCTTTACAATAGATGCCAACAGAGCATCTGCCATAAAGGAGCCCCATGGACACCGCGACCCGCAACCGCAACATAGCAACTTGGTTGGGCGATGCGCCGCAGCCGGTACGTGACACTACGAACCAGCTGCTCGAGCGCATCGCCCTTTTGCGTGCCGAGCAAACCATCTACCCGGCACAAGACGACATCCTCAATGCCCTCGTCTACACGCCGGCAGACCAAGCCAAAGTTGTCATCTTGGGTCAAGACCCCTATCACGGACCCAACCAGGCCATGGGGCTTTCGTTCTCGGTCCCCGCGACGCAAACCAAGCTGCCGCCGAGCCTGCGCAACATCTATAAGGAGCTCAATGCCGACCTGGGCTGCCCCGTTCCCGCCACGGGAGATCTAACGCCATGGGCACAGCAGGGCGTATTGCTCCTCAACACTACGCTCACCGTGCGCGAGCATGCCGCGAACTCGCACGCCAAGCTGGGCTGGAGCGCGCTCACCGACTACGTTATCGAACGCTGCTGTCAGCTGCCCCAGCCGGTAGTCTTTTTGGCATGGGGCCGCTTTGCCCAGCAAATGGTTGAGGGCAAGCTCGACGCGATCGGCGCGGGCAAGGCAACCGGCAAGTTCTGCCTAGCTTCTACGCACCCCTCGCCGCTTTCGGCCAACCGCGCCACGGCAGAACTCCCCGCCTTTATAGGGTCGCGCCCCTTCTCGGCAGCCAATCGGCTACTCGAACAGCACGGCTCGACCCCCGTCAACTGGACTTGCCTCGGCTAAAAATCAATACATCAAAAACGCGCCCGACGGATTTCCATCGGGCGCGTTTTCTACTCGGGCCAGATAAACTGGGTGCGGCCGGCCTCGCCGCCATCGATCAGCAGGCTCTGCCCGGTCATAAACCGGTTGGTCACGCCCACAAAGTAGATCCACTCGGCGATCTCTTGGGCGGTGGCCCAGCGTTTAAGCGGCGTGAGCTCCATAATCTGGTTCCACAGGTGCTCGTCTTCCATCACGCAACGGTTGAGCGGCGTGATAACGCCGCCCGGGTCCACACTGTTGGCGATGGCCTGCGGTGCTAGGCGGTTTGCAAGGTTCTTGGTGTAGGCGATAACGCCGCCCTTGCTGGCAGCATAGGCGGGAAACTCCGATCCCGTATGCCCGCTCGCCGACCCCACATTGACCACGGATGTAATAGCCGGCGCCGGCTTGGCGGCAAGCCCCTCCCCCACAAAGGCGTAGCGCTCGGTCACGTTGATGGTGCCGCACAGGTTGGCGGCAATATCGTCGGCCGAGTCCTGCGTACCAGCAACATTCACGATCACCTGGGGTTCAAGCTCGCCTGGAAACGAGTCCGGCTCGCGGACATCGACGATCAGATGGCGGTAGCGCTCGTGCTCGACCGCCGTCGGCAGCAGGTCAAAGCCCACGACCTCGTGGCCCTCGTCCAAAAAGCGCTGCACGCACGCGGCTCCGATACCGCCCGAAGCGCCCGTGATCAAAACCCGCATACTTGCTCCTTAGGCGGTTGCGTGGCGCTCGAGGTACTCGGCGCCCACATTCTCACGCTCCCAGCCACGCACGACCTTGTAGCCCACGGGGCTCAGGAAGACCTCGCACAGCAGCTCGGCAACAGCGCCGGTCAGCGAGCACATAAGGACCTGCACCCAGGTCCAACCAAAGAACGTGTGGCTCACCACAATGGCAAAGACCAAGTTGTCGATAAACTGGCCAACACCCGTGGACACATAGGAGCGGAAGGCGAAGCTCGCAAAGTTATTCTTTTTGAGCATACGGCCGAGCGACTGGTTGAGTGTGGAGTTAACCACGGCAGAGACGAGCATTGCCAGCGAAGAGCCCAGCACCACGTACCAGGTGCCGCCGATGGTGGCGTTAAGGGCGGTGTTGACCTCGATCATACCCGTGTCGTAGTAGGCGCCCCACATGCCGGGCGTGAGCGAGCATGCCCAAAAGCACAGACTCACGGCCAGATTGACCAGCAGCGCGAGGATAGAGATTTTGATGGATGCCTTGGCGCCAAAGCGCTTGCAGATCATGTCCTGGCACAAAAACGAAACCCAGCTCACCACAAAGCCGCAATCGAGTGCCAGATACGGCAGGCTGATGAGCTCTTTGTTGGCCAGCAGGTTCATCATGATGACACTCACGAAAAACAGCGAAACCGTTGCCGCGGGAATGCTCCGCAACAGGACCTTGTAGTCCTCCATGACCTTCTTGATCATTATGTACTCCTTTGGTTTTAGGTTTAACGAGCAGGATATCGGACCCGAACTGCTCGGCCGCCACGGTCTTGAGGCGACGGTGGGTATGATAGCCGCTCACGCGGCGGCAGGCAAGCAAACGGTGCGGCAGCCCCGCAGGGCCACCGCGCCGGTGCACTAAAACGTTACGTTGCCAAACTCCGACAGGACAAGGTCGGGGTTGTGGTCGGTCGCCCAGTCAACATTCCACGGACTCGTGAACAGCAGCAGCTTGCCGCCGCGCATGTCCTCGACACGCAGCGTGTCGCGCGTGAGCGAAAGACCCGGGATATCGATGGTGTCGGAGTCGTTTTGGATCCAGCGAATGTCCGTATAGGGCAGCGGCTGGCGACGAACCTCGACACGGTACTCAGCCTTGAGGCGGCGCTCGAGTACCTCAAACTGCAGCACGCCGACCACGCCCACGATGACGCTCTCCATGCCGGCACCCAGCTCGCGGAAGATCTGGATGGCGCCCTCCTGGGCAAGCTCCTCCATGCCCTTCACAAACTGCTTGCGCTTGAGCGTGTCGACCTGCGTAATGCGGGCAAACATCTCGGGGGCAAACGTCGGGATCTGCGGATACTGCACGTGGCGCTTGCCGGAGCACACGGTGTCGCCGATGCTAAAGATACCGGGATCGAACAGGCCCACGATGTCGCCGGCGTACGCCTCGTCCACGATGGCGCGATCGTCGGCCATCATCGAGGTGCCCGTAGCCAGCTTGAGCTTGCGGTTGCCCTGCACATGGAAGGCATCCATGCCGCGCTCGAACTTGCCCGAGCAAATGCGCACAAAGGCAATGCGATCGCGATGGTTCTTGTCCATGTTGGCCTGGATCTTAAACACGAAGCCGCTAAAGTCGTTCTCGGCGGGCGCGACCGGCTCGCTGGTGAGTGTATCGGTATAGGCGCGCGGCGTCGGGGCCAGACGCAGGAACTCTTTAAGGAAGGGCTCCACACCAAAGTTGGTGAGTGCCGAGCCAAAGAACGCCGGGCTCAGCTTGCCGCAGGCCACGGCATCCAGGTCGAGCTCGTCACCGGCGCCATCGAGCAGCTCGATGTCGTCCATCAGGTTCTTGTGGTTCTCCTCGCCAATAAGCTCGTCCATGGCCGGATCGCCCAGCTCGGCCTCGACCTCGGCGACCTTCTTGGTGGCGTTGGCGTGGCCGTCGCCCTCAAAGGCAATGACGCGACGGGCCTGACGATCGAACACGCCGCGGAAGTTGCGCCCGCTGCCGATCGGCCAGTTCATGGGATACGTATTGATACCCAGGACGTTCCCGATCTCTTCCATGAGCTCAAACGGATCGCGAGCCTCGTGGTCGAGCTTGTTCACAAAGGTAAAGATGGGAATATGGCGCAGCGTACAGACCTTAAAGAGCTTTTTGGTCTGGGCCTCGACGCCCTTAGCGCCGTCGATGACCATGACTGCGGCGTCGGCGGCCATAAGGGTACGGTAGGTATCCTCCGAGAAGTCCTGGTGGCCGGGGGTATCGAGGATGTTGACGCAGGCGCCGTTGTAGGTGAACTGCAGCACCGAGGAGGTAACGGAAATACCGCGCTCCTTCTCGATGTCCATCCAGTCCGAGACGGCATGCTTGGCCGAGCTCTTGCCCTTGACCGAGCCGGCAGTCTGGATGCTGCCGGTATAGAGCAGCAGCTTCTCGGTAAGCGTGGTCTTACCGGCGTCCGGGTGGCTGATAATCGCGAACGTGCGGCGCGACGAGATTTCATCCGACAGGCTTGCCATGCGGATCCTTTCTTGCATTGAGTGCATTACGTCGTTGTAACCGCACCATTGTAGCCGCGAAATCCCGCCATAGGGCACCTATCAGGACAAATTCATTAGCCAAGCTCGCTGTGCACCTGGCAGTCGCCTCAAGGACTGTCTCGATCTGTAACAGTAAGACGGGTTTTGAGCCTCTACCTGTTACAGATCAAGACAAACCGGCAGGCCCGCCGGCACAATCTCGATTTGTAACATCTGACCGCCCAAATTGGGTCTAGCTGTTACAAATCGAGATAAACAGGAAGGCAGGGAGCCAATGTCTCAATCTGTAACATCTAGCCGCGCAAATCGACTCTTACTGTTACAGACTGAGACAAATAGGCAAGCGGGCAAATAAGATCTCGATCTGTAACAGCAGGCGACCCAAAACGGACCCAGGTGTTACAGATTGAGATTGTTTTGGAGCAAGCGCGGCGCCGATGGGCTATTCCACATTTAGCTCTTGCATAACTGTGCATAGTGTATATATACTGTGCTTACCGGTTATATACACGTGTAACCCAACAGCTAAGGAGCCGCTGTGGACATCATCCTATCCGATTCGAACGATAAGCCTATCTACGAACAGATATCCTCACAGGTCAAAGCTCAGATCCTTTCGGGCACACTCACTGCGGGAGCCAAACTCCCCAGCATCCGCGCGCTCGCGAGCGATCTTGGCGTGAGCGTCATCACCACCAAGCGCGCCTACGCCGACCTGGAGCAGCTCGGGTTTATCTGCACCGTGCAGGGCAAGGGCTGTTTTGTCGCCGAGGGCAACCAGGAGCTCTTGCGCGAAAACCAGCTCTGCCATATCGAAGAACTGCTTGCGAAAGCGGCGAGCCAAGCCGAAGCCCTGGGCGTTACGCGCGACAAGCTGCACGAGATGCTCGACCTGATAGCCCCCGAAACCATGCAGTAGCCATCTGCAAGAAAGGCTATACCATGCAAAACCTTCTAGAACTCAAAGGCATCTCACGCCGTGTGAGCGACCGTTTTTCACTGCGAGACGTCACACTTGCCGTGGAGCCCGGCCAGATCGTTGGCTTTGTGGGCGCAAATGGCGCCGGCAAGACGACGACCATTCGCGCCGCGCTCGGGCTTATAAAGCTCGATGCCGGCGAGGCGCATCTGCTTGGACAGCGCTGCGACGCCAACGCGCCCGACGAGGCACAGCGCCACCTGCGCTCCCGCGTCGGCCTTGTCCTGGACACATGCCCCTTCCCCTCCACGCTCAAGGTGGGCCAGGTCGAGAGGCTCGTAGGCCCGGCGTACCCCACGTGGAGCTGCGAAACGTTCGCCGGATTCATCGACCGATTTGGCCTCGATCCCAAGACGAAGGTCAAGGACCTCTCCCGCGGCATGGGCATGAAGTTGCAGCTTGCCTGCGCACTCAGTCACAATGCCAAGCTGCTCGTTTTGGACGAAGCCACCGCAGGCCTTGATCCCATGGCGCGCGAGGAACTGCTCGACGAGCTGCTTGCCTTTGTCGCCGACGGCCAGCGCAGCGTGCTGCTCTCGAGCCACATTACGTCCGACCTCGATCACACCGCCGACCGCGTCATCTGCATCGATAACGGCTCGATTGTGTTTGACCTGCCGCGCGAGGACATTACTGACCGTGCTGGCATCGCTCACTGCACTCAGGCACAGGCCGCCGAGCTTATGGCTTGCGTCGAAGACGCCCGCGCCGCCCACCACGCCTACAGCGTGGACGTGCTTGTGCCCGACCGTCGCGAAACGCTCGAGGCCTTTCCAGAGATTCCCTGCGATCGGGCAACCATTGATGACTATCTTCGCCTCATGCTGAAAGGGGCTTCGAAATGAAACGCGCCTTTATGTCCGAGCTCGCCATCGTTCGCACGCTCGCCCCGAGCATCGCGGGCGTCGGCCTGTTCATCTTCGTCGTACTGGCCCTCGCCAACGCATCGGATGGCGATTCCGGTATGAGCGCCGGCGCCTGCGCGGTCAGTGCCATGTCGCCCATCATGGTCATGAGTTCGCTGGCCGGCTTCGACAATCAAAACGGATGGGAGCGTTATCGGGCGACGCTGCCCATCTCGCGCAAAGACATCATCTGTGCACGCTACCTGAGCATCATTGCCTTCTCGGCCGTTATGACCTGCGCCGCCGCGCTTTTGAGCATCATCACCTTTCCGTTCTTCGATCACATGGGCATGCCCTCGACGGGACAGATCGTCTTTGAGACCACGATAGCCTCCGCCGCATCGATGCTCATCTCCCTCATGATGGTGTTTCTGGCACAGCCGCTGTTCTTTCGATTTGGACACATGGAGGCGCTGCGCCTTTCCGTCGGCCTGTTTGCCCTGCTCGGATGCCTTGCCATGGCCACACTGAGCTCCTCCAACCCCATCAGCAACTGGCTCATGTCGATTGCTGGGGCGAATCCCGATCCCGCCGTCCTCGGCTGCCTGTGCGCAGGAATTGCCGTACTGGCCCTCGTGCTCTTTGCACTGAGTTGCGCCATCAGTACCAAGGTCTATCGAGCACGCGACCTGTAGGCAAGCGCGGTATCATCGGGCATGCGCCGCAGATCTGGCGCGGTCTTTTATGAGGAGGCGCTCAACCCGTGTCGTGGGTTACAGCAGCATTTGCATCAGCTTTCTTTGCCGGCATCACATCCATTTTGGCCAAATGCGGCATCAGGCACACCGACTCCGACGTTGCAACCGCCATCCGTACTTGCGTGGTGCTCGTATTTGCCTGGGCAATGGCGGGCATTTCTGGATCCATCGGAGCAATCGGCGCCATTCCCGCCAAAGCCTGGCTATTCCTCACCCTCTCGGGACTCGCCACCGGCGCCTCGTGGATCTGTTACTTTAAGGCGCTCAGCATCGGAGACGTCAACAAGGTTGTACCCGTCGACAAGATGAGCACCGTGCTCGCCGTGCTGATCGCCATAGTGCTTTTTGGTGAGACAGGCAACCTGGCGGTCAAGCTCGTGGGAACCGCAGTTATCACGCTCGGCACGTTTTTGATGATCGAGAAAAAGCAGTCCGTCGGCGCAGAGCAAAAGCAAGACCGAGCCTGGCTCGCTTACGCCCTCGGCGCCGCCGTGTTCGCGGCACTCACCTCCGTCCTCGCCAAGATCGGCATCGAAGGTGTCGAGTCAAACCTGGCCACGGCAATCCGCACCTGTGTGGTACTTGTTATGGCATGGGCAATCGTGGCTGCCAAGGGAAAGCTGGAGCAGGTCGCGCGCATTGACCCGCGCGAACTCGCATTTCTTGCGGCATCGGGCATTGCGACCGGCGCGTCGTGGCTGCTGTACTACTACGCCATCGCTGCAGGCCAGGTGAGCGTCGTCGTGCAAATCGACAAACTATCGATTGTCGTATCGGTGCTGTTCGCACGACTGGCCTTCAACGAAAAGCTGTCGCATCGAAGCGCCATCGGCCTTTTCCTCATCGTGCTGGGCACCGCCGCGCTCGCGATTTGGAAGTAGCGTCGGTGTCAGGCGAGATTCAGTCCACCCGCAAATCCGTGACACAGCGCCCACACCGGGCTTGAGATGTTTGTATTGCCCGCGCGCTACCGTGCTACTTGCGCAGCGGCTTGGGCAGCGGAATGCCCGCCGCGATGACGGCGGCGATGATCATGCAGACGATACCCTTGAGCGGGAAGCACATGAGCAGCAGGCCCACAACCATGACCGGCTGACGCATAACGACGCCCATCGTCGAGGCGGTGCAGACGGCGACGCAAAAGACCGGATCGGCGCCGGTGAGGATGGCAAGACCATAGCCCAGGCTCACACCCGAGAAGATAACCGGGAAGAAGTGGCCGCCACGCCAACCAAGGTTGATGAGGGCGGGCGTCAGCATGGCCTTAACAAGACCGGTCGCGATAAGCACGCCGGCGGGAATGGTCAGATAGGTCTCCATGAGCACGTCGGCTTGGGTCTCGCCGGCAAACATGGTGTAGGGCAGAGCCGTACCGCAGGCGGCAAGTACCAGACCGGCCAGCATTGCCTTAACGACAGGACGCTCTCCTATGGCCCGGGCAAACGTTTCGCTCGCGTGCTCAGAGACAAAGTACAGCCAGCCGCATACGGTGCCGACCAACGCCAGCGGAATGAGCCAGACAAGTTCCAGGTTGCCCACCTGAGCGGACTCGAACCTGGTCATGCCCATGCCGCCGCCCATAAGCTGGCCGAGCAGCAGGTAGGTACCCAGACCGCCGGCAATCGCGATGCCGTAGACCACGGTCTTTTGCGCCTTGGGCAGCTTGATGGTGATCTCGTCGGAGGCGGAATCCTCGTCTTCGTTGGCACCCTGACCGTCAGCACTTCCGGCGAGCGGCGCCACAAAGCCAAACACGGGCGCGGTAAAGAGTGCCGTCAGAGCAGCCTGGGTGCCCAGCAGCGTGAGCTCCCTAAACTCAGCTCCAAAGCGACGCATGCGGTCGCCGACCCAGCTGCACAGACCCGCGATAACGCCGGTCAGGCCGGCCTCCGGTCCAATGCTTCCGCCAAACAGCAGCGGCAGCAACGCCGCGAGCGAAAGCTTGCCCAGGTTGTCGTACGGATAGCGACCGTCTTGCTTAACCTTGGCCATTACCTGGTTGAGGTCATCGGTCTTGGTGCCCGTCATCTTTTCGTACAGGCCGATCAGCAGGCCGCCCAGCAGGCAGACGAAAAACGGATACGGCAAAAACCCGAACGGGCCGCTCGCGAGCTCGGGTGAAGCGACGCCCAGCATATGCGGGATCTCGGTCCATAGATAGTCGATACCGCGCTCCATCGCAAAGAAGAACAGCCAGACCGCGGTGCCCGCAAACGCACCGGTCGCAGCCACGCTCACTAAGAACAGCGCACGGTTTTTGGGTTTTGCAAGGGTATCCATCGGGACCTCCCGTGGTCAAATCGACAAAGATACGTTTTATTGTAGGACGAGCAGGCCTCGGGCGGGCTAACCATCTACGCCGCGAACGGTGCCGTTGGGTGCCGCACGAGCGATGAGCCTAAGGCTTAGGCGCCGATAATCGATGCGATTTGACGCAGGTCGTCGGCAAAGTAGATGCCGGTCTGGCGCTGCGGGCTCGATAGGCCCTTGTCGATCATGCGCCCGAGCAGCGACTTAAGATCGTTGTAGTAGCCCCCGAGGTTGTACAGGATGCACGGCGCATCGAGATGCCCCAACGACACGGCGGACATGACCTCGGCAATCTCCTCGAGCGTGCCCGTACCGCCCGGGAAGGCGATGAACGCGTCGCCGAGCTCGATCATCTTGGCCTTACGCTCGGCCATGTCACTCGTCACGATGAGATCGTCAATACCGTCGTGTTGAAACTCTGCCTCGATAAAAAAGCTCGGCTCAACGCCCGTCACATGCCCGCCAGCATTGAGCACGCTATCGGCAAGCGCGCCCATCAGGCCCGACTTGGAGCCGCCGTATACCAGCGCGTGGCCGTTGGAGCCAATCCACGTGCCGAGCTCTCGCACTGCAGGCAGAAACGCCGGGTCGTTGCCGACGCTCGCGCCCAGGTATACCGTGATATTCATATTCAGTCCCCCTCGTCGTGACGCGCGTCGCCCGTTCTAGCGTTGGCGTCGGCGATATTCGCGCACACGGCGCGACAGGTCGGCGAGCTCGTCACGATCGAGCTCTTCCAAATGCTCGAGATCGTCCATAAAGCGCGCCATGGTGTCCTTTTGACGCATCTTGATGAGCGTGTTGCAGTAGTTCACCGCCACGCCCGTGAGCATGGCGATGTAGAAGATGCTGATGACGCTCAAAACGACGGTGATAGCGCGGGCAACCGGCGTCTCGGCCGGGATATCACCGAAGCCGATCGTCGATACGGTCTCAAAGCTAAACCAGAGGCCGTCGCCAAACGTGAGGGTCGTGGGCTCGGACAGCCAGACGGCCGTCGAGCACAGCAGATAGAAGACGAGAAACAGGCCCGTGATGCGCGCAAAGCCAGCCTGGCGCAACACGTCAGCAAGCGTCCTCAACTTGTTCATCGCGACCTCTTTTCCCAGACGCCCAATCACATTCGCTCGGTATTGTCCCACGCCTCCCCCGCAAACGGAACTAGTCATTGGGGACGTTCTTAAATGACTAGTCAAACAAGAACGTCCCCAATGACTACCTGACCGTTTAGCGGTGCGGTGGCTGAGTGGGCAGGTTGAGCTGGTATCCTTATGTGATACTGTCTCGACTCGATAGGATTACATGTGAAACCTTCCGCCATCCTTCGTTTGGCTCTATATCGCACCCTAGCCGTCGCGGTTGCCGTACTCACCGTACTGAGCGCCGTCATGCCTGCCCCCGCCTTTGCCGCCGACTCCGACCACCAGGTCAAGACGGTCCGCGTTGGCTGGCTCGTCAACAACAAAGGCTTCCAGGAAGGCACGCCGGGCGAGCGCCTCTCGGGATGGGGCTACGAGTACCTCCAGACCCTCTCGTATTACACAAAGGGCTGGCAATACGAATACGTTAGCGGCACCTTCTCCGAGCTTATGGACATGCTCGAGGCAGGCGAAATCGACCTCATGCCCAACATCTCGTATTCGGCAGAACGCGAGCAGAAGCTGCTCTTTTCCTCAAATCCCGAGGGCACCGAGCGCTACTATATCTACGCCAGGCCCGACCGCGACGATCTAGCCAAGGGTGACCCTCAGGCGCTCCAAGGCCTCACCATCGGCTGCAACTCTGGCGTTATGCAAACTATCGTCGGCCAGCAGTGGCTCGCCAACGAAGACGTTACCTGCACCTATAAAGAAATCGACACCGGCAGCGCCCTCTTTGAGGCGCTTGCAGACGGCGAGGTCGACGCCGTCATCATGAACGACACCATTTCGTCGCCCGATGCGTCACCCATGTTCTACGTAGGCTCGAGCGACTACTATTTTGCCGTTCCCAAAAGCCGCCCTGACCTGATGAACGACATCAACGCCGCCATGACGACCATCGCCCGCGATAACCCGCGCTATAACGAGGAAGTCAAAACGAGTTACTCGACCCAAAACAGTGGCTCGTCATCGCTCACCGGCACCGAGACCACCTGGCTCAAAGAAAACGGCAATACCATCACGCTCGGCTATCTTAAAAACCAACTTCCCTACTGTACGCAAAATGACGACGGCGAGATGGAAGGGTCGCTCGCCTCGCTTGCAACGACGTTGCACGACAAGTTTGACATTACGGTCAAAACAATCGCACTCTCGAACAACAAGCAAATGATCAAAGCCCTTTCCAACGGGACCATCGATGTCGCCCTGCCGTTGTTTCGCGACTACTGGCTCGCCGAACAGACAGGGGTCATCCAGTCAAACTCGATGGGAACGGTTTCGCTGACCGCCATTCACAGTGGCAAAAACCTGAACAGCGACCTTAAGAACATCGCTTGTACAAAGAGCACAATCGTTAACCGTTTTGAGCTCGAAAGTCTCTTTCCGAACGCAACGGTAACCGAGTATTCGAATGACGGCGAGGTGCTCAAAGCCCTCGATGAGGGGAAGGCACGTTGCATCATTGTCCCCAGCACGCGCCTGGAAACTCTCCGCGACATCTACGACATCGAGGATTTCGAAACACAGGAACTCACCAACACGGCACAACTATCGTGTTTAATTTCGCGCGGCAAGCCCGAGCTGCTGGGAATCATCAATAAGGGCATCGTCAATGCAGGTGAATCGCTCTCTGCAAACAGCTATTTCCCCACATCGTACTCGGCGCAAGAATCGGATGCGTTCCGACTTCTCTACCGCAACCGCATCGTCATTGCGGCAGTCGTCATTTGCATTTTGCTCACCGGCATCGTCATCCTTGTCTGGTCGCTTTACCGCGCACAGGAGGAACGGCAGAAAGCCGATGCCGCCAACGCCGCCAAAACCGCTTTCCTCACGCGCATGAGCCACGACATCCGCACGCCGCTCAACGGCATCCTGGGCCTTATCGAAATTGAGGAATTGAGAGAAGGCGACATGCAGGTCGCCCGCGAAAGCCGCGCCAAGGCGCGCGTTGCCGCCAATCACCTGCTGTCACTGATTAACGACATCCTCGAGATGGGCAGGATCGAGGAGCGCAAAGTGACGCTCGAGCACGAATCATTCAACCTTAAAGAGCTGTGCGACAATGCGCTCGTACTGTGCAAGCTCCGCGCATCGGACCGCGGCATAACCATGCTCGACACCAGCGAGCCCTACGCTGTCGACCAATATATGATCGGCAGCCCCACCCATATTCGGCAGATCCTTGTCAACCTGCTCGACAACAGCATCAAGTACAACAAGCACGGAGGCACCGTCACGTTCTCATCGACCATCAAACCGGTCGACGACGAGCACGCCGTGTTTTGCTTTAGCGTCTCGGATACCGGCATTGGTATGACATCCGAGTTTTTGGCACACATTTACGAGCCGTTTGCCCAGGAAGGCGACGATGCGCGCAGCAAGTTCCAAGGAACCGGCATTGGCATGTCTATCGTCAAATCGCTCATCGATATGATGGGCGGCACGATTGAGATTTCGAGTGAGGTTGGCGTGGGGAGTACGTTTGACGTCCGGATTCCGCTCGATATCGACAAGAACCCTCAGATAAAAGAATGTGCAGACACGCAGGTAAGCAGCTGCTCACTCGCCGGCATGAACGTCCTTTTGGCAGAAGATAACGAACTCAATGCCGAGATTGCCCAAGCTCTGCTCGAAAGCGAAGGCATCGTCGTGACTCGCGCCGCCGACGGCAACGAAACGGTCGATCTATATGTTGGTCGTCCCACCGGCAGCTTCGATGCAATCCTGATGGACATCATGATGCCGGGCATGGACGGCTACGAGGCAACCCGGGCGATCCGCCTGAGCGAAAAGGCCGATGCGGCCGACATCCCCATCATCGCGCTCACCGCCAACGCCTTTGCCGAAGACGCCAAGGCGGCACACGACGCCGGCATGAACGCCCATCTGCCCAAACCGCTCGACTTTAGCAAGCTCAAAAACATACTCGCCTGTATCAAGAAAAATGGGGCTGTTTCGCTATAGTTTGTGCTCAACCACCATGCGCAGTAGAAAGGAAGCCAACGATGTTTAGGCCCTTACGTCGAAAGAAACGCGCCATCACCGACGAGAAAGCGCGCGAACTGCTCGCTACCTGCAAGCGCGGCGTCTTTGCCGTCAACGGCGATGATGGCTACCCCTATGCCATTCCCGTCAACTACTTCTTTGACGCCGAGCACGACAAGATTTATTTCCATGGCGCCAAGGCTGGCCACAAGGTCGATTCACTCAAGCATGATGATAAAGTCTGCTTTACCGTTTACGGCAACGAGTGGTACAAGGACGGCGACTGGGCTCCCTACGTTATGAGTACCGTTGTCTTTGGTCGTTGTCGCCTGGTAGATGAAGCGCCCGCGTTTATCGAGGACAAAGTCCGTCAGCTCGCGCTTAAGTACTACCCTTCTGCCGAAGAAGTCGAGGAGGAGATCGCCAAAGACATAAAGGGCGTCCAACTCTACGAGATTTCGATTGAACATCTTTGCGGCAAGCAGATTCATGAAAAGTAGCGAATGCGGAAAACGCGCTCGCTACCCTCTGCACCCCATGTGCCCACGCATTTTGACGGCGTGGGCACATGGGGCAGCACTCGAATCGAGCGCCCCCTATACCCCAAAAACGTAGCGGTCCAGGCGCTCACACGCCTCCTTTACCCGCGAAAGCGGCAGTGCCAGATTCACGCGGATGTGACAGGGCCCGTGGAACGGGCGGCCGTCCTGATACCCCACGCCCACGCGCGCCCCCTCGTCGAGCAGCCACTGAATATCGCGGCCATGCTCGAGGCACCACTCGGTGCAGTCCAGAAACACCATGTACGTGCCCTGCGGACGCGAATAGCCCACGCCCTCAAAATGCTCGTCCACGTAATCGCAGAAGTAGTCAATGTTGCCCTGGATGACCTGATTGAGCTCATCGACCCACTCGTAGCCCTGCGGCTGGTAGGCGCCGATAAGCGCGTGCATCGAAAGGACGTTCATCTCGTTGTAGTGAGTCTTGTTGGACACGGCGCACACGCGGTCGCGCAGCGTCTCGTTATAGATGATGTGGTAGCTGCCGACCAGGCCCGCCAGGTTGAACGTCTTGCTGGGCGCGTAGAGGGCAACCGTGCGCATGCGGGCATCCTCGCTCACCGACTGCGTCGGGATATGTCTGTGACCCGGCAGGATGATATCGGACCAAATCTCATCCGAGATCACCACGCAATCGTGCTGGCGATAGATGTCCATGGCACGTTCGATCTCGTCGCGCTCCCATACGCGGCCGCAGGGATTGTGCGGCGAGCAGAACACCGCGGCGTGGATGTGGTTTTGGACGAGCTTGTGCTCCATGTCCTCAAAGTCCATGCGCCACACGCCCTGGTCGTCGAGCTTAAGCGGGCTGTGGACAATGCGATAGCCCGCGGCTTCGATGGACTTGGTAAAGCCGATGTAGGTAGGGCTGTGGACCAGCACCGCATCGCCCGGCTGGACATACGCCCGCAGGGTCGACACGACACCGCCCAGCACGCCGTTTTCGTAGCCGATATGCTCCGGGAGCAGACCCTCGACGCCATTACGTCGGCTCTGCCATTCGATGATGCGGTCGAAGTACTCGTCGCGCGGATCGAAATAGCCAAACATGGGATGCTGGGCGCGCTGAATGATGTGCTCCTGGACCGTGGGCACCGTGGCAAAGTTCATGTCCGCCACCCACATGGGGATGCGGTCGAAGCCCTCGTCGGGCGCGTTCGGAGCCATGCCAGGGATCTCGCCCCAGGAGTCAACGGCGATGGCGTCCATGCCGTGGCGGTCGATAAGCGAAGTAAAGTCGTATTTCATGCTGAGCTCCCGTGCAAAGCGGATTGTTTTGATAGGCGTTATTGTCCACCAGCGTGGGCGATTTTGGCACGGGGTTTGGCGTTGAATTTGGCGAGCGCCGTCGAATGGCCAGCTAGTCCCGTGCGTCGTTGACGGCGGTTACCGTCAAGCTGGTTCCATCAACCGTAAACGATATGTCGAGCCCGGCGTAAGCCAAGTGGTACACGCGGTTTGGCTCGTGCTTGCTGCCCGCGCGGCGCGGATCTTGGCGAAGGACCTCTATCAAGCCGGAGAGCTTTGCGGGCGGGACCATATCCTGCAGCGCATGCGGAAACTCAACATCGAGATCTTGCCACGGCGCATCCTCAATCCAGCCGCCTGTCGCATCCGGGTGACAGTCCGCAAACGGAATGTAGGGCTTAATGTCGTAGATGGGCGTGCCGTCGCGCAGATCGGCCCCTAGCACATGGATGATGGGGGCGTCGTCGTTAAGCTCCACGCGGTCGAGCTTGACGCAGGTAAGACCGATGGGATTGGGGCGAAACGGGCTGCGTGTGGCAAATACGCCCACGCGCTCGGCTCCACCCAAGCGCGGCGGTCGCACGGTCTTCGACCACTTGGCGTTGGTGCCAGACCTGTCCTGCGTCTTGGCATCGGCGGCGATGTCTTCCGCCGTGCCGCCGGGCGTTCCGTTTTCAAAGCGCCAGAGCAGCCACAGGTGCGAGAAGGAGTCCAAGCCCTCAACCGCCGCGTTGGAAGCATATTCCGGCTCAAAGACAATGCGCCCCTCAAGATGGGGCGCCAAAAAGCTGTTGCGCGGGATGCCGAACTTCTGCGGCAGGTCGGTATGTATGTGTGCAATAGGTTCCATGCCGGTCATTGTACGGCACAGGCGCGCGGGGCGCAGGCTGCGATTCTCTCTCATCGTCATCTGCATGCAACCAACGGTTGCTTGGAAGGACATCGGCTGCCGCGTATGCTTAAGCCAACAAGCAGCAGAAAGGAGCCATTATGGCCTTTGCAGAAAAGCTCATCGCCATCCGCCGCGACAACAACCTTACCCAAGAGCAGCTCGCCGCCAAGCTCTTCGTCACACGCCAAGCCGTCAGCCGTTGGGAGCGTGGCGAAGTCACCCCGGGCATTGACATGATGAAGCTCATTGCCGCCGTAACCGGAGAGCCGCTGCCCCACCTGCTCGAAATGCCCGAGCACTATTGCCAGAGCTGCGGCATGATACTCACGCCCGACGACTACGGCACCGACGCCACGGGCGCCACGACCGATCATTACTGCAAGTGGTGCTACGACCACGGCAAGTACACCTATGACACCACCATGGAGGCGATGATTGAGGATTGTGCCCCGCGTCTGGCACAAAACACCGGCATGTCGCTCGATGAAGCCGTCTCGCTCATGGGCGCCGTGCTGCCGCAACTGGAGCGCTGGCGCTCCGTGCACGAAAACGAGGAGCGCTACGGTGCCGAGGCGCGAGCGCGCTATGGCGACGAGGCGATCGACGCCGCAAACGAAGCACTGCTGGATATGGATCCCGAGACATGGAACGACATGAAGGAACTTGAACGCGCTATTCTGGGCCAGCTCTCGATTGCCATGGGCGACGGCGATCCAAAGAGTAACGAAGCCCGCAAGCTTGTCGCAATGCACCGCCGATGGATTGGCCTTAACTGGGGACACGAGCCCCAGGACGAAGCATACCTGGGCCTCGCCAATGGTTATCTTGCCGACCAGCGCTTTGTTGACTACTACGACAACCCCTGCGGCACCGGAGCCACAGCGTTTCTGGTACAGGCAATCGAGTCGTCGTTGACGCGTGCATAGACCGCGGCGGCTTTGGGTATTTCAATCGAAACCTCAACCGATTGGAGACCTATGGCTACTGATCACGAGCTCGCGCTCTACGTTATGACCGGCTGCCCGTATTGCATAAAGGTCAAGCGTTTCCTGGCCGATAACGGCGTGACCATCCCCGAGCGCAACATCTCGACCGATACCGAAGCCGAGCAGGCACTCATCGCCATCGGCGGAAAACGCCAGGTTCCCTGCCTGTTCATCGACGGCAAACCACTCTACGAATCGAGCGACATCATCGCGTGGATACAGAAGAACCTGCTCTAGTACGCAATTGCAGTCGGCTCGCCCCGACGTCCAAGCCCATACGACCCAAACATGTACACCAGCATCCAAAGTCGACGTTTTTCGACATCTTTGGATGCTGGTGTACAGCTTTTTGCATGGCCCCGGCACAGGTAGTCGTTGGGGACGTTCTTAAATGACTAGTTGTTTGAGACAGCCTTTGGATTATGGCTGTTTGGGGCCATCTGACGTCTCTGGAAAGGGCTCCTTAGAGGGCCGTGTTCAAAAAATGGCAAATATGAGTACTGCTACTTGTTTAGTAACAGCAATTTTAATCATTTCAGGGATCATTCAACGCCCCAAGCGCCCACAGACGGCGTTATTTCTCCCCATATGTTCAATAAAAGAGACGCCTAATGGTATTAAATCGGTAGCGCACAGAGATGTGGTGTAAGAGGCGGGGCATGCCCCGCCTCCGCCCTTT
>CAJMMD010000020.1 GCA_905214465.1 uncultured bacterium | reverse complement strand
GCTCATCCCGCAACACGACAGACGATGCTTCTACCATTTGAGCGCTATCAAGCCAACGCGCGCCGCCCTTGGCATCACCCGAGGCCGATGCAATCACCACATAGCGGTCCCCATCCGCACCACGCACATCAAAGCCATAGGTATACCCGCCGGCATCAAACGTTGTTTCCGCCGTAACATACCAAGGAAGATCCACGTCCCCTAGCTGCGCACCTCCCATGCGGTTTGCGCTGTCGAGCTCACAGACGAGAGCCTTGAGACCCGATACGCACTCGTTGTCCTGCGGATCCAAACCATACTTCTCGACTGCCTTGGGCGATATCCACACCACAACGCGATCGGCAGCGGGCGCCACTACAAGGTCCACGTCCTCGTCAACGGGAAACCGATAGCCCTCAGGCTGGCCCTCCATGGCACGAGCAGTCCCCTTGGCCAACCGCTCAAAACCCTCGATCCCATAGGAAAGCCCATGAGCGGTCGCAGCAACCTGGGCCCCGTCCTCAGCGTCCCCAGCAAACGCAAGTCCCGGCACCCAGCAAAGCGCGAGGGTCAAAGCACAGACGACAAGCATGCGGAATCTATTAAGCACGAAAAGCTCCAAGCGAACACAAGGACGGAGTGAGACACAAAACGATGGAATTATCGCGCCAAGCCGCACTACGCGGAAAGCTCAAAGCCGTACTTAGCCCAAATCTTCTGAGCCTTCTTGTTGGACAGGCAAAAGTCGATGAACGCCTTAGCCTCGTCGGCATGTTCGGAGCTCTTGGCAACGGCGCCCGGATACACGATGGGCTTGTGCGAGTCCTCGGGACACACGAGCGCCTCCTCGATGCCGTCGTAGCGGAAGATATCGGAGCTGTAGACAAAACCGGCCACGCAGTCGCCTGTGGACACATAGGCGGCGGCGGTACCAACTTTGTCTGCCAGCGCGACCTTGTCGGCGATCTCGGGCGCATACTCGCCGTCGTCGCCCTCGGTGCCGGTATAGAGGCCCACAGAAGCCAGCGCCTGGTTGGCGTACTTGCCGGCGGGAACGGTCTTGGCGTCGCCAATGGCGATCTTGCCGCCCAGATTCGCGACGTCGGCGATGGCCTCGACCTTGGTGTCGGAGCCCTCGGCGCGAATGATCACAAGATCGTTGACGAACATATCCTCACGGGTGTCGGCATCGACGAGCTCGACGGTCTCAGAGTCATCCATGGTGCCCTTGGAAGCGGTGATGAGCACGTCGACCGTGGCACCGGCACGCATCTGCTCAACGAGGTCGCCGGACGCCTTAAACTGCGTGTCGGCAAAGGTGGTACCGGTCTGCTCGGTGTAGAGCTTCTGAACCTCGGGCAAAGCCTTCTCGAGCGAGTTGGCGGCAAAGACCTGCAGCTCGACGGTTTCCTTCTTGGAAGAGGCCTTGGCGGAGCCGGCATCGGAGCCGGTCGCCTCAGGCTCCTTGTTGCCGGAGCAGCCGGCAAGCCCAAGGCCGGCAGCGGCGACAGCGGAGAGTGAGACGAATCCGCGGCGAGAAACCATATCGAACATGTTCAACCCTTTCGTACCTTGTGCCCGGGTACCCCACCGCGGGCTTTATTCTGTAATTTGATTATACTTCGATGCGAATAATGATTATGAGAAATTATTCTCGTCTGAGAATATAGTTTCAAGCATGCCTACAGAATGCCGTCCCCTTGGGCGCAAATAAAAGGCGGAGCAGCCGTTCAGATCGCTCCGCCGCAGGTAAACCGCTTAGTTGGTATGTCCGCCGCCCGCTGTCATCTGAGCCGCATGCTCCAGCTGGTCCGCTATGGCCTCCCAGCTTTCGCGGGCGGCCTTCGTAGAACCGGGAAAGTTTACGACAAGTGTATGACCTCGTTGCATGCAAATAGCGCGCGAGAGCATAGCGCGGCGCGTCTTGGTCATGGAGTACGCACGGATTGCCTCTGCAATACCCGGCACATCGCGCTCGCAGACGGCACGCGTCGCCTCGGGCGTCACATCGCGCATCGAAAGCCCCGTGCCGCCGCAGGTGAGCACGACATTGGCGTGGCACTCATCGGCGGCTTCCACAATGGCATCACCGATCTCGCTGACGTCGTCGCGCACGACCACATGCGAGGCGACCGTCCAGCCCTGCGCCTCGATAAGTTCCTCGAGTGCGGCTCCAGCCTCGTCCTGGGCAAGATCGCGCGTATCCGAGCACGTCACGATCGATATCTTCAGCTCCATAGCATTCCTCCTACAACACGGCGCCCTCGGGCAGGTCGACGCGAACAACGTCCACGACATCGCCCACCTTGAGGTCGCACGGTCCTTCGTCAACACGCAACAGGCAGTTAGCCCGCTGCATCGTGCCGAGCAGCGCCGAATTCTGCGTCTTGGCCTCGGTCACCAACAGCTCACCGGTCTCGGGGTCGCGCAAAACCGTGGCGCGATCGAAGAAGCGGCGATGCTGTCGCTTTTTCACGCCGTGCGTGAGCGTCGCCTGCTGCACGGGACGCGTACCCTCGGCAAAGCCGCGCATCTTGCGGATCGCCGGACGCGCAAGCATCTCAAAGCCTACATACGCCGCGGCCGGATTGCCTGAAAGTCCCAGGTAGGGCTTACCCCCAAGCAAGCCAAACGTGATGGCCTTGCCCGGACGCATCGAGATGCGGTCAAACAGCACATCGCCCTCGCGCCGAACGAGCGCCGTCACGTAGTCGTAGTCGCCTGCCGAGGCGCCACCGCTCGTAATGACGAAATCGCACTCCAGCACGGCGCGATGCACCAGCTCGGCAATCGCCTGCTCATCATCGGGCGCAATGCCGTAGAACACGGGCTCGGCTCCTGCATCGAGCGCTTCGGCCATCAACGCCGACGAGTTGGAGTCGCGAATCTGTCCGCGTGCCGGCAGTTCACTCGGCGCGACCAGCTCCGTGCCCAACGAGATAATGCCCACACGCGGGGCGGCGTGCACCTTCACGCTTGCGTAACCGGCACTCGCCAACAGGCCGGCGCCGGCCGGGGCCACGACCTCGCCGGCGTGCATCACGACATCGCCGGCATGGGCCTCCTCGGCGGCAGAGCGAACGTTCTCCCCTACCTTGGCGGGCGCCGAGAACCTCACACGCGAGCCCTCGTTGTCGTCGCCATCGAGCACGTCGACGATCTCGTATTTCACCACGGCATCGGCACCTTCGGGTACCGGCGCGCCCGTCATGATGCGGACCGTCTCGCCCACGCCGACCACGCCCTCAAAGACATGGCCCGCGGCCTCGTGTCCGACAACGTCGAGCGTCACCGGCGCCTCGCCAGATGCCTGCGCCAAGTCCGCCGAGCGCACGGCATATCCGTCCATAGCGCTGTTGGCAAACGGCGAAATGTCGATATCGGCCACCGCGTCCTCTGCCAAGGGAAGACCGGCGGCCTGCCACACGGGAATCTCGACAACTTCGGTGCGATTCACGTGCGACAAGACGATCGCCTGTGCGTCCTCCAACGGAATGAGTTTCTCAGCCATATGCACCTCTAGCATGCTGCGGCGCGCAACAAAAGCGCCGATTCTTTATGTTTATCTCAGTATAATCCCTCGCCGCCTGCTCAAGACCTGGCCCGCGGCCGCGAATACATCTGTCGGCCGCAAGCCGCGAAACAAAACCAAAACCAACCCACCGGCTCGTCGCGTTTACCGCGTTTTATAATGCTCGTGTTGCAACCCAAAAGAGGAACGTATGACTTTTACCGACAAACCCGAAAGCGCAAACGAGGCGCAGGATCATTCCCAGCCGCTCGACGACGGCGGCCTTTTCTCCCTTAACGACGTCATCATGGCAGGCAGGCAACAGCTCACCCGCTCCGAGCATCTCTTGGCTGCCGACACGCGCCGCAACGCCCGCAACCTACTCGCGAGCGCCAAGTTGCTCGTGCTCGTCGTCATCGTCTCGCTCGCCATGGGCGTTGCCGCTTGGGCGTTTTTGGCCTCGCTGAATATCGCGACCGACTATCGCGAGCACCACGCGTGGGTCTACGCATTGCTTCCCGTTGTGGGCATTGCCACCGCGTGGGTCTACAAAAACCACGGCCTTGCTGCCAAACGAGGCAACAACCTGGTCATCGACTCCGCTCTGGGCACACGCCTCATCCATATGCGCATGGCCGTCCTCACCTTCGTCTACTCTACGCTCACGCACCTAACGGGCGGATCGGCCGGTCGCGAGGGAGCCGCGGTGCAGATTGGCGGCACCATCGCCAGCAACATCTCGAGCCTCGCCCACCTCAAAAAGCATGACCACCACGACCTCATGCTCGCCGGCATCTCGTCGGCCTTTGGCGCCGTATTCGGTTCGCCCCTTGCCGGAGCTTTCTTTGGCATGGAGATGTGCTTTATCGGAAAGATCGACTACACCGCGGGCATCTACTGCCTGGTCGCCTCGTTTACCGGCTACTTTACGTCGCTTGCCTTGGGAACCGAGTACGAGGCGAATGTCATCGCCAGCGTTCCCAACATGACACCACGGACGGTTGTCATCGTTGTTATCAGCGCAATTATCTTCGGCCTGACGGCACGCCTCTTTGCCTGGTCGGTTCGAACCGTCAAAAGCCTGTACGGTCGCTTTATCACCAATTACCTCGTCCGCGCACTCATAGGCGCACTCGTGGTTTTGGCCGCCTATGCCCTCCTCGACGCCTGGGACTACGCCGGCCTTTCCACGTGGCTTTCCGGCGCCGGATTTGCAGGCAACACCACCCTGGCGGACGCAGCCATCAAGTTGGTCGTCACAGCGCTTACCCTGGGCGCGGGCTTCCAAGGCGGCGAGGTCACGCCCCTGTTTGGCATCGGTGCGGCACTCGGTGGCTGGATCGGTTACCTTACCGGGCTTGACCCCAGTTTTCTGGCGGCTCTCGGCATGCTCGGCGTGTTCTGCGCCGGCCTCAACGTGCCCATCACCACCTGCATGATGGCCATCGACCTGTTCCACGGCACGGCCGCCGGGTTCTTTGTCATCGTTTCGTTTATTAGCTACCTTGCCGGCGGCCACCGTGGCGTGTATCCCGCACAGCGTATTGTGTCCCCTAAGCGACGCTCGCTTATCGTGGACGAGGGCGGCACGGTGGCAGAGGCTATCGAGCGCCACAACGACCTGATAGAGTAGACGTTAGTATTCGCCGTGCAGCCACAATCGGGGGCAATTCGACCCGAGCGCGACCGCACCGTCACGTTATACGCCGGGAGTCGCCCCATGCACGCAACTGATTTTGGTCGCACGCTCATCATCGCCAACCCAGCCGCCCAGTCGGGTGCGGCACGCGAAGTTGCCGAGCGCCTGCAACGCTTTTTGGACATGACTGCACGCGCATCCCAGTTTGACCTGGTGTTGACCGAGCGTATGGGACACGCCAAGGAGCTGGCCGCACAGGCTCAGGGCTATCGCACCGTTATCGCACTCGGCGGCGACGGCGTGATTCACGAGGTCGTCAACGGGCTTATGACGCAAAAGGAGGACGCCCGCCCCGCTCTTGCCGTCCTGCCCGTGGGCTCCGGCAACGATTTTGCCCAGACGCTCGGCATCGACGATTTCTCCGGCAAGGATTATGGCGCGCTGCTCACCTGCGAGCTGCAGCGTCAGGACATCGGGCGCATTCGCTCGTGGAGCCCTGCGAGCGGCAGCGGCGAGGCTACCGTTGAGTACTACGACCAGACGCTTTCGGTCGGCATCGATGCCGCCATCGGCCTGGGCACCACCGAGTTGCGCAAAAAGACCGGCCTGACGGGCGCTCCGCTCTACACCCTCTCGGGACTTGAGCAGTTTGGCCTGCGCTATCGCAACTACCCCATGACGGTCAGCTTTGACGGCGCGCCCGCCGAGCGCGTGAGGGCGATCATCATGGCGATTCAGCTGGGCCCCACGTATGGCTCGGGTTATCGCATCTGCCCCGATGCCGATCCCTGCGATGGCATACTCGACGTCTGCTACGCCTGTGGCCCCGTCCCTCGCGCGGTTGCCCTGCCTATGTTCCTTTCGGCCAAAGACGGCCACCACACCAAGCTTCCGCCGGTACGCATGCGCCGCTGCCGCCATGCCGAGCTCACCTTTGAGGGGCCCGACTACCCCATCCAGGCCGACGGCGAGCCCGTTGTCGCCTCGCGCATCGAGGTCGACGTCCTCGGCAGCGCTCTCCAAGTTTGGCACCCTACCCGCTAGCAAGGCCAGTGGAACAAACGACTACTCGTCGCTGCCCGGCTTGCGACGGTTGGCCTTTTTAATGGCGTTGAAGTGCTTGTCATTGAGCCTGCGCTGGCGAGAGCGCTGGGGCACCTTGGTCTTTACGCGTCGGCGCGGTGGACGCCCGCGACGCTCGAGCTCGGCGCGCAGCTTGCGCAGGCAGCTCGCGCGATTTTGGAACTGGCTGCGGCTCTCGCGCGCCGTCACGGTAATCCCTGTGGGCACGTGCTTCATGCGCACCGCCGAGTCCGTCGTGTTCACGCCTTGTCCGCCCGGACCCGTCGCGCGAAACACCTGAACCTCGCAATCGCGCGCCAACTCTTCGGCCGCCATCGCGGCATAGCGCGCATACTCACGCCATCCCATCTTGTTCTCATCCATATCAACACCTCCCCTCATAAAAAATGTGACAAAGGGAAAGTCCCTTTGTCACATCGCATACCAATCGCTTGTGTTGCGCGCTTAGGCGAAGGTGATCTCGCCGGTATCGCAGTCCATATCGGCGATACGGGCTAGGCTTTCAACGCGGAAGCCGCGCTCGCGGAGCTTATCGCCACCGCCCTGGAAGCCCTTCTCCACCGCAATGCCAATACCGGACACCTCGGCACCCGCAGCCTCGCAGATCTTGATAAGACCCTCGAGCGCGCAGCCGTTGGCCAAGAAGTCGTCGATGATCAGGACCTTGTCGCCCTCGGACAAGAAACGCTTGCCAACGATGACCGGGTACTCCTTCTGCTTGGTAAAGGAGTAGATGGTCGTGGCATACTGCTCGCCGTCGAGGTTAATGGACTGGGCCTTCTTGGCAAAGACCACCGGCACGCCGCCAAAGTGCTGGGCTGCAATGCAAGCCATACCAATGCCCGAAGCCTCAATCGTCAGGATCTTGTTGATCTCAACATTCTTGAACAGACGGGCCCACTCGGCGCCCATGTGGTCGAACAGCTCAACGTCGCACTGGTGGTTGAGGAAGGCATCAACCTTAAGGACGTTACCGGCCTTTACGATGCCGTCATGGCGAATACGATCCTCAAGCTCCTGCATGGCGCAACCCCTTCTCGCGGCAACGATACCGCGCGATTAATAAACGTTGTTCGATAGTCTACCACGGACCGACCCCCGCCTGTCACACAAGCCGCATCGCACCACAAACCAGTCTTTTTGGGACGGCGCGAATACGTGGCAGGCAGCCTCCCAACACGCTAATGGCGGGCGCGCATCCTCACCAAACGCACCATGGCGAGCGCAAAACCCACAGCGGCCACAGCCATAAGCACGTAGAACACCGAGCGAAAACCGAATAGGAATACATCCGGACGGCCTGCAACGAAACTGGTTACGGCCTCGCCCATCGCCACGCTCATCTGCCCATACAGGATATGCGACGCCACCGTAATGCCGAATGCCATGCCAGCGTAGCGCGCCAAACTGCCCAAGCTGCCCGCAAAACCGAGCGCCTCGCGCGGGGCCGAACCCATATACAGGGAGTTGTTAGGGCTTTGGAAAATCGACGTACCGAGCGACATAAATGCGACGCAGCACACGATCACAAGGATGGAGGAATGCTCGTTGAGCGTGCTCACCGCAAAGAGACCGCACACGTACACACCCAGGCCGACCGCCGTGGGGCCCTCGCAGCCAACACGGTCCGAAACCGTACCCGAAAGCGGGCCGATAAAGGCATTCACCATCGGCAACGCCAAAAAGAGTAGTCCAGAGATGTCGGAACCAAAGCCGTGGGCGTCCTGAAAATAGAACGGCAGGATAAACTCGGATGCGCCAATACCAACGAACACGATGAGCATGCAGGCGAGGTTGATGGTGAAGGCCGAATTTGCAAAGCAGCGACGAGCAGCCTCGATCAGGGACATGGGGCGCTCGCCAGCCTCCGGCTTAACATGCGGCAGCGTATAGAGCCCCACGATAAACGAGATGACGCCAATGGGCAGGTTGATGAGGAAGATGCTCTCCCAGGGAAAGCTTGCCACCAGCATGCCGCCCAGCACGGGGCCACACATCATGCCGAGGGCCACGAAGGTCGCGAGAATACCCATGGCACGACCGCGCTCGCGCGCCGGAAACGACTCGGTGATGATACCCATGTTGTTAGCCATGGCCGCCGCGCAGCCGACGCCCTGCACAATGCGTGCCAGAATAAGAACTTCGAGCGAACTCGAAAGGCCGCAAAGCAGCGAGCCGGCCGTAAAAACGATTACGCCCAGCTGGAATACGCCCACCTTGCCGCGCACGTCGCCCAAGCGGCCAAACGGCAGCATAGCCACGCATGTCGCAAGCAGATACACCGAGCTTACCAGCTGAATGCGATCGAGGCCCACACCCAGCTCCTTTTGTATCACGGGCAGCGCCACGGTCACGACGGTCGAATCCAGACACACCATAAACGTCATGATGAGCACGGTAAACAGAATCGCCCACTTGTTCTTGCCATGGGTGTCGCCCTCAAGGGCAATGTGCTCGCGGCGCAGCTGCTCTGCAGTTTTCTCCATATCCATCCTTTCGAGTGGTGCAACGCAAAAACGGGGCCCCAATCGCCTGCGAACAGTCGCGATTGGGGTCCCGCCTACGGAATCGGAACTAAAGGTCGCCGAAGCTTTCTGCCAGCATCGGCGACTTGTGCGAACGCTAGCCTAGCACTGCTCGAGCGCCTGCTCAAGGTCGGCAATCAGATCGGCCGTGTCCTCGAGGCCGCACGACAGGCGCACCATGTCGGCGGAGATGCCGCAGGCGATGAGCTCCTCATCGTTCATTTGGCGATGCGTGGCGTTAGCGGGATGCAGGCAGCAGGTGCGGGCGTCTGCCACATGCGTGGCGATCTGGGCGAGCTTAAGGCTCTTCATAAAGGTCTCGGCCGCCGCGCGACCACCGTTAAAGCCAAAGCTCACGACGCCGCAGGTACCGTTGGGCATGTACTTCTGAGCCAGGTCATAGTACTTATCGCCCTCCAGGCCCGGATAGCTCACAAAGCGCACCTTGGGATGACTCTGCAGGAACTTGGCAACGGCCAGGCCGTTCTCACAATGACGCGGCATGCGTACATGCAGGCTCTCGAGCGAGCTGTTCAGGAAGAAGGCCGCCTGCGGGTTCTGCATGGGGCCGAGGTCGCGCATGAGCTGAGCGGTTGCCTTGGTAATGAAGGCACCCTCGCGACCGAACTTCTCGGCATAGGTCACGCCGTGATAGCTCTCGTCGGGCGTGGTGAGACCCGGGAACTTGTCTGCATGGGCCATCCAGTCAAACTGGCCGTGGTCGACGATCACGCCACCCAGGTAGGCCGCATGCCCATCCATGTACTTGGTGGTAGAGTGCGTGACGATGTCGGCGCCCCACTCAAAGGGACGGCACATCACGGGCGTCGGGAAGGTGTTGTCGACCATCAGCGGCACGCCGTGGTCATGCGCGGCCTTGGCAAAGCGCTCAATATCGAGCACGGCAAGGGCGGGGTTGGCAATCGTCTCGCCAAAGACGAGCTTGGTATTGGGCTTAAAGGCGGCCTCGAGCTCCTCATCGGTGCAGTCGGGGGCAACAAAGGTGCAGGTGACGCCCATACGACCCATGGTGTGGGCGAGCAGGTTGTAGGTACCGCCGTAGATGGCAGAGCTTGCGACCACGTGATCGCCGGCACCGGCAACGTTAAAGATCGCGAGGAAGTTCGCAGCCATGCCCGAGCTCGTGAGCATCGCCGCGGTACCACCCTCCATCTCGCAGATCTTGGCAGCGACCAGATCGCACGTGGGGTTCTGCAGGCGGCTGTAGAAGTAGCCCGACTCCTCCAGGTCAAACAGCTTGCCCATGTGCTCGGACGTGTCGTACTTCCACGTGGTGGACTGGTAGATGGGCACCTGGCGCGGCTCCGCATCGCCCGGATGATAGCCGCCCTGAACACATGTAGTTCCGATGGTCTGCTCGCTCATATCCAACTCCCTTACTTGGGTTTTGTTTTTATTCGGTTTACGATACCGCTACCCCGCACCCCTCTCAACCCATCCCGCCGATAGGTTATGGGACAAATTAATCAGGTTTATTTGTCCCAAATCTTAAGAAAGTGTTCGATGGCGAAAAACAATGAGATATGCACTGCGGTCTCGATAAGCGAATGCGCCAGCAAGGGTACCATAGGCGGGTACACCGCAATCAAGGAGACACCGATGAAGCAGATTGATACCACTCAGCTCAACACTGCCACCTGCCAGGCTCAGGCTGCCGAATACCACGCCCGCGGCTTTAACTGCGCGCAGGCCGTCGCCTGCACGCTCGCGCCCGCCGTCGGGCTCGACCCCCAGGTCGCCTTTACCCTCACCGAGGGCTTTGGCGCCGGCATGGGCGGCATGACCGAAACTTGCGGTGCCATCTCGGGCGCCGTGGCCATCATGGGCTTTGTAATGAGCGATGGCATGGAAAACCCCAAGACCAAGGGCCAGACCTACAAACTGTCGCGCGAGATTGCCAAGCGCTTTGGCGAGAAGAACACGACGACCGTCTGCGGCACGCTCAAGGGCATCGGATCGGACAAGGGTCCGCTCCGCAGCTGTCCCGGTTGCATCGACGATGCCGTCGAAATCGCCTGTGATGTACTAAAGCAGCTCGCCGAGTAAACGGCAGCGACATAAAACGACGGTCGGTGTGCTTGGGATCCGTCCAAAAGCACGCCGGCCGTCGCCGTTAGAACTCGGCAAATTCGGGAGTGCTGACCTCAATCTCCTCGCGCCCCGCCATAAGCTCGCGCATCTTAGCGCAAAACGACTCCTGCTCCCCCGCCTTAAACACCAAATGAAGTGTCACGGCATCCGCGTACTCGGTATCCGAAACCTTGGCACCGGAATCCTGGGCCAAGCGAAGCACCTGCTCATACTGCGGATAGGCCACATGCACGTCAACAGGCACGACACTCGTCATCTCGACGATCTGCCCGGCCTCCTGAGCCGCGGCCACCGCCGCTTGCGTCGCCGCAGTATAGGCGCGAACCAGGCCGCCCGGCCCCAACAGCGTGCCGCCAAAATAGCGCGTCACTACGCAGCAAACATTTTTGAGCTCCGCACCGCGCAACACCTCGAGCGTCGGCATACCGCTCGTGCGGCTCGGCTCACCATCGTCGCTCTGGCGCTCGCGTCCATCGACCAAAATCCACGCGGGAACATTGTGCCGGGCGTCGTAATGACGCTTGCGAACCATCTCGATAAAGGTGTTTGCCTCGTCCTCGGACTCAATATGGACCAGCTGGGCAATAAACCGGCTCTTGCGATCGACGAACTCACCCGTAGCCTCAATATTCGATTGCAGAGTAAAATAGCTGTCCAACAAAGCCCCTCAAACACAAGCAAAGCAACAAACAGCCTCAATAATACGGCAAAGCCCGTACCGAAAACCCCAGTAAAAAGAATGGAATCGCCGATGACCAGGCAATTACAGCGAGACGCTAAGAACGGAACCGCCGATGATCAGACAAAAACAGCGAGACGGCGTCAGCTGAGTCGATTTGGCCCGAAAGAGGAGGGAGCACGCCTTATGGCGGCGACCGACGAATGAGCGCCAAATCGGCCAGCTGACGACGTCGCAGCGTCAACAAAGTGCTGAGTGGGCTTGTAAGCCGGGTTCTGTCGTGAACGGTCATTTATCTTGTCTGCACGTTACCGTGCAGCTCCACGCACGCTACCCGAACGCGGACCGGGCCGGCCCATAGCGTTCCTATTCGCGCTTGCTCCGGATGGGGCTTGCCAAGCCGCCGTGTTGCCACGACGCTGGTGGTCTCTTACACCACCGTTTCAGCTTTTCCCTTTACGCCTTGCGGCGCAGGTGGGAGTCTTCTTTTCTGCGGCGCTTTCCGTCGGATCACTCCGCCCGGCCGTTAGCCGGCATCCCGCCCTCTGGAGCCCGGACTTTCCTCACGCGTGCTGCAAGCAGCACATCGCGCGACCGTCTGGCCCACTCAGCAGTGCAAGAGTGTAGCACACCGTCAGCATAGGCAGCGGCACAACACAAGCGCTCGACACGATAAACCAAGAACCATGTCATGCAGTACAATAGGAACGCCGATGGGCAACGTTGTTAGTCGAGACGCGACCGCGCTCCGCACCCCTCCGTCTACTCGGTGCGTTCCCGCCTCCTCCCCGAGGCGGGATGTCGGCGTTTTTTCATGCACCGACAACTCAATAGCAAGCGAATAGCCCAAGCAGCGTTACGCGCAGGCACTACCGAACATCTCGGCAGTAAATGCAAAAAGGGACCCCTCCATTACGGACGGATCCCTTAAAACAAGTGATCGTCAAACCGATTTACTCGGCGTCGGTCTCCTCGTCCTTCTTCTCGGAAGGCAGCGGGGTAACCTCGATCTCGACGCCCAGAGTCTCAGCAGCGGACTTCATGGACAGGGAGATACGACGACGGTCGAGGTCGATCTCCATGACCTTGACCTGAACCTTGTCGCCCACGTGGGTGACCTGAGAAGGCTGATCGACGTGCTTGTTGGCCATCTCGGAGATGTGCACAAGGCCCTCGATGCCCTCGCCCAGGTCGACGAAAGCGCCAAACGGGACAAGCTTGGTCACCGTGCCCTCGACGATAGCGCCGACGGGGTACTTCTTGACCAGTGCGCGCCACGGATCCTCGGTGGTCTGCTTGAGACCCAGGGAGATGCGCTCGCGGTTGAGGTCGACGTCGAGAACCTCGACCTCGACCTCCTGGCCGACCTTGACAACCTCGGAAGGATGGTTGACGTGGTTCCAGGAGAGCTCGGAGATGTGGATGAGGCCGTCGATACCGCCGAGGTCGACGAAGGCGCCGAAGTCGACGATGGAGGAAACGGTGCCCTGGAGACGCATGCCAGACTTGAGCTTGGACAGGATCTCGGAGCGCTCGGCCTTACGGGACTCCTCGAGCACGACGCGACGGGAGAGGACGACGTTGTTGCGGTTGCGGTCCATCTCGATGACGCGGGCCTCGATGCGGGTGCCCATGTAGGAGGTGAGGTCCTTGACGCGACGGAGGTCGACGAGGGAAGCGGGCAGGAAGCCGCGCAGGCCGATGTCGAGGATCAGGCCGCCCTTGACAACCTCGATAACCTCGCCCTCGACGTTCTCGCCGGAGTTGAACTTCTCCTCGATGCGGTTCCAAGCACGCTCGTACTCGGCACGCTTCTTGGACAGGACCAGACGACCGTCCTTGTCCTCCTTCTGGAGAACCAGGGCCTCGATGGGATCACCGAGTGCAACGATGTCTGCAGGGTTAGCGTCCTTGCGGATGGACAGCTCGCGGACCGGGATAACGCCCTCGGACTTGAATCCGATGTCAACGAGCACCTCGTCATGCTCGATCTTAACGACAGTGCCGTTAACGAGATCGCCCTCATCAAAGTCGGTAATCGTACCGTCGATGAGGTTGTTCATCTCCTCCTCGTTGACATCGTCAAGAGAGAAAATGGACGAGTTCTGAATCTCACTCAAAGGTGGACCCCTTTCGAACTACGGGGCCCCGATTGCTAGGACCTACAGATGGGTGCGACAAGCACACAACGTTTAGGAACACTCGGGAGCCGACAGATACTGATGTGACGCTTATGCAATCACGTCCGTATAGATTACGGGGAAATCGCTTCGATTTCAAGCGTGAACTGCGATTTTTTACTCGTATGGAGACTTTTTCGCAATCTTGTGAACGACTGTCTCCACAAGTTGACGATGAGCAGCTAGGCACACTGCTTTGGGGTAAAGTATCCCAGACATACGATTCTGGAACGATTTTTCGAGAAAGGTGCCCGCGTGCTCAAAGCAGTCGTTTTCGATATGGACGAGACGCTTCTTAGCATCAACCTCAACGCGTTCATCCTTCGCTATTTTAAGGATGTCTCGTCGATGCTCGCGGATATCGGACGTCGCAGCCGCGGGGGCACGATGGCGCGCCTCGGCACCATCCTGGTCGACCTCAACGCCAATCGCCGCAGCAGCACGGACAATCGCACCAATCTTGAGTTTTACCAGACCGAGGTCGAGCGCCGGTGCGGCATTTGCCTCTCGGACCCACTTATCTACGAGGCGTTTACCTACTACGATCACGAAGTTCTGCCGTACAAGAACGATGACATGATCAACGCAAAAGCCATGCCGGGTGCGCACGCCGCGCTTCAAGCCGTACAGGACGCAGGGCTGCGCTGCGCGCTCTTCACCAACCCCAGCTTTCCTCAAGGCGCCATCGAGTGCCGCATGGGCTGGGGCGAGCTGACAGACGCGCCCTTCGAGCTCGTAACGCACATGGGCAACGCTACGCGCTGCAAGCCCGATGCCACATATTATCTTGAGCAGCTGCAGGTCATGGGGCTCGAGCCACATGAGGTCCTCATGGTGGGCAACGACCCCAAGCGCGATTTCCCCAGCCCCGACTGCGGCATTCAAACCGCCTATGTGGGCCAAGGAAAGCCCGGCCGAGCCACCTGGCGTGGAACCATGGAAGACTTCGCCCGCGACTTTAACGCCGTAGTAGAAGCCTTCTACGAGCACCAAATAGCCGATGAACTAAGCTAGTCCCCAAATCAGGAATGGGGCGCACGTTTGCCCCACGCTTCGTTACATGGGCAACGGCTTGAGGGCAAGATGCGATGCCCCAGTGTCCTAGGCCGTGATCATTTTGACGCGTTCGCCGATTTTGGCGTCGCGCTTGTCGGAAATAACAGTAAAGCCCTCCAGGTCGCACACCTTTACATTTGAAAACACGTGGAACTTGGAGCTATCGGCGAGTACGTAACTCGCCTGGGAATTCTGCATCACGATACGTTTTTTGATAGCCTCGGGATAACCTGGCGTCATGATGCCGCGGTCCTCGTCCACCGCGTTGACACCTATAAACGCCCGGTCAAAGTACAGCTCGCGCAGCGCGCTCTCAACCATAGGACCGGCGAGCGAGCAGGTAACGGGGTTGAAGTCGCTGCCAATTACCACCACCTTAGCAGCAAGCTCGCCCGTAAACCGACATGCATAGCCGTTGGTGGTGTAGATAGTCACCGGCTTGTCGACGAGCAGGCTCAGGAGCGCCGTCGCGGTGGTACCGGAGTCGACATAGACCGTCTCACCGTCCTCGACCTCCGCCGCCGCACAACGCGCGATCAGGTCCTTCTCGCTGCTCCGCTGCGCACCCTTCTCAAAAACGCTCGCCTCGTGAGCCGCGGAATGCAACTTAACCGCGCCGCCGGTCAGATACTCGATGCTCCCCCGCTTCTCAAGTTCTTTGAGATCACGGCGAAGCGTAGACATCGACACATCGGGCATAAAGGCCGCGAGCTCGTCGATCTTCAGCAGATCGACCTCCTTAAGCTTATTGAGAATCAGTTCATGGCGCTCATACGGAATCTTCGGCGTTCCTTCCTTTTCATCTGTTTTCAAAGTTTACTCCAATCATGTCAATCAAAAGCAAAAAAGGGCCGCTGCGATATAAACAGCGACCCTTTATTAGATGGAAGTCGGTCTTAACCTTGGACACATGGTGTGGGGCCTCAAAGCAAGACTAGGCGAGCTGATCGTCCTTACCGGTGAAGATGTAGCCGAGCACGCCGACGACAACAGCCGAGATAACCATACCGATCATGGCGAAGGCGAAGTTCATCGGATCGGAGGGGACGAAGGCCGGGAACGTGGTGACGGAGCCAAAGACAAAGGCAGTGGTGACAACCTTGAAAACGCCGAGGAACGCGCCACCGCAGGCACCGCCGATGATCTGAGCCAGGAAGAGCTTCTTATTCTTGAGGAGCATGCCAAAGAGCGTGGGCTCGATGATGGCAGAGAGGCAGATGGTCACGGCGCCGGTCATAGCAAAGCTCTTGAGCTTCTGGTCGCGGGCCTTGAGGAAGACGCCGAGGGCGCAGCCGATAACGGCAAAGTTGCAGGCAAAGGTGGCCGGGCAAATGTAGTCGAAGCCGTTGGAAGCGATGTTGTTGATCATGATAGGGTTGACGGCCCAGTGAATACCCATCGAGACGAGCACGGACCAGCCGCCGCCCACCAGGATGCCAGCAAGTACGTTGGAGCGGGCGATGAGCCAGTTGACCACGAAGGCAATGCCCTCGCCGGCATAGACGCCCAAGGGACCAATCACGAGCATAGTGGCGGGAACCATGATGATCAGCGAGACCGCGGGGAGCACGACGAGCCTGAGAGTCTCGGGCACATGCTCATCCAGGAACTTATAGAGGAACGAGTAAACCCAGATGGCGATGATGGCCGGGATAACGGTGGAGTTGTAGCTCATGAGCACCACGGGGATGCCGAAGAACTCGCTCATGGCGCCGTTGCCCGCATCGCCCATCAAGCCGATAAAATCGGGATAGAGCAAACAGGCGCAGATCAGAGCCGACAGGTACGGGCTCGCACCGAAGCGTTTGCCCGAGGAGAAGCCTAGAAGCACCGGCAGGAAGTAGAACACGCTCATCGAGAGGGTGTAGAGGATGGTGTAGGTACCCGTGCCCTCGGTGATAAGGCCAAGCTGAACCGCAAGGATTAGCAGGCCACGGAGGATACCGGAGCCGGCCATGGCGGGCAGCAGCGGAGCAAAGACGCCCGAGATAGCAGAGAAGATCCTGGAGACGATACCCTCATCGGAGGAGGTGCTCGTGGAGACCTCGGCGCCCGAGCCCTTGACGAGCGGCTCGAACTTCTCATAGAGCTTGGGCACCTCGGTGCCGATCAGCACTTGATACTGGCCGGCCGAGTTGACGGTGTTGACCACGCCGTCGACCTCCTTGACGGCCGCGTCGTCACACTTGGAATCGTCGCGTAGGTTCAGGCGAAGACGAGTGGCGCAGTGCGTCATGCCCGAGATGTTCTCGGGGCCGCCCACGGCGGCAAGAATGCCCTTGGCAGTAGCTTCCCAATCGCGTTTCATATAATGATTACCCCCCATCGTGCAGAAGAGCTCGCGCACGAGCGCGGCCGCTGCAAGCGCATCGTTTGCATCGATCACGGACTGAATCTTTTCCTGGCCCACGCTTTCCAGGGCGTCATTCATAAGCTTCATCATAACGAGGTTATGAGCGCACTCCCCTTCCGCATCCTCGATAATCGGGAACGTATCGAAGTAGACGGCGCGGTCAAAGGCGTACTTCTTGAGATAGAAGAGCATTTCGAGCATCTTGACAGGCGTAGCCATGCCAATCATGAGTCCGTCGTCCATCACGCCGTAACCATCGTTGAGGTGAATGCCGTAGAGCTTGCCGGCACGGCCGAAGATATCGGTAGCCATCGCGGGGTTCTCGTGCTTCATGAGCATGGGACAGTAATCGAGCGTGACACCCAGATTCTCGCGGTCCGCCGCGTTGAGGATCATGCCGGTGAGGCCCATCGTATCGATATAGGCGTAGCTGCGCTCCTCATAGGGCTTGTACTCGATGAAGATATGCAGGTCGGGCGCATAGTCGCAGACCGCCTGGAACGCCTTAACGAGGTTGTCAAACACGTGGGTGTAGTCGATCTGGAAGCTGTAGTCGAAGCCATCGTGGCCGAGCCAGATCGTCACGGTATCGCCGCCGCAGGTGCGACAGTAATCGCAGGCCTCATAGCAGAGCTTAAGCGCCTCTCCAGCGAGCGCGGGATCCTGGTTGCCCAGGTCCCCATTGATAAAATCGCTGCGAAAGCGAAGAGCCGTGCCGTTGAGCTTAAGGTCGTGTGCGTCGAGCTTGGCCTTCATCTCCTCGGCGGGGATGCCCACCACGTGCTCAGGGTAATTAAGGTCCACATGGGTGAGGCCGACAAGGGCCACATCCACCATCGCCTGATCCAGGAGGGCTACGACCAGCGCCAGGCGGTCCTGCTCATCTACGCATGGTGTCTACTGCTCTCCCTCGGCGCCATGGTGATCAACCAGGTCCCCGTGGGAGCCCGCGTGGTGATCTTCCTCTTGCTGTTCGCGTGCTCGGCGCTATTCGCCGCGCGCCTGCACCTGTTTGAGCCAGTACTGCGTCACCACTACAATCCCAAGACTCAGCGAGATGAGACCGTCACGCCCGAAGACCACGCTTTCGCCGCCGAGGAGCGCGCGGCGCACGTGGCCCATGAGGAGCGGCTCGAGCATATCGAGGGGCTCCTTCCCAAGAAGGGAAACGACCCTGCGGGACGACAAGGCGAAAACCATCGTTGATTCCGGCAAGAGACGCCGTTTCTCTGGTACCTTCATCTTCAACCCAGGCCGACAATGCCGGCCAGGCACTTAACCCAAAAGGAGACAGCATGCCCAACGAGCTCAGCTATGAGGTCAGCCTCGAGCGCAGCAACCAGATCCGCGCCGACCTGCCGCAGCACCCCGAGAAGTACACCATGCTCACCGGCGACCGCCCCACCGGCCGCCTGCACCTCGGCCACTACTTCGGCACGCTCAAGAGCCGTGTCGAGCTGCAGAACATGGGCGTGCACACCAACGTGCTCATCGCCGACTACCAGGTCATCACCGACCGCGACAGCACCGATAACATCCAGGACAACGTCTACAACATGGTCATCGACTACCTGGCCTGCGGCCTGGACCCCGACAAGACGATGATCTACACGCACTCCGCCGTGCCCGCGGCAAACCAGCTCATGCTGCCGTTCTTGTCGCTCGTCTCCGAGGCCCTGCTGCAGCGCAACCCCACCGTCAAGGCCGAGATGGAGGCCAGCGGTCATGAGCTCACCGGCCTTTTGCTCACCTACCCCGTGCACCAGGCGTGCGACATCTTGTTCTGCAAGGGCAACGTGGTGCCGGTCGGGCGCGACCAGCTGCCGCACATCGAGCTCACCCGCACCATCGCACGCAAGTTCAACAACCGCTACGGCAAGGTGTTCCCCGAGGTCGACGCGCTGCTGTCCGACACGCCGCTGCTGCCCGGCCTTGATGGGCGCAAGATGAGCAAGTCCTACGGCAACGCCATCAACATCTCCATGACCGCTGAGGAGACGGCCAAGCGCATCAAGAAGAGCCAGACCGACGGCGAGCGCATGATCACGTTCGACCCCGAAGCCCGTCCCGGCGTGTCCGGCCTGCTCTCCACCGCCGCCATCTGCACCGGTCGCTCCGAGGTCGAGATCGCCGAGGAGATCGGCATGGGCGGCGCAGGCGCGCTCAAGAAGTACGTCACCGAGAGCGTGAACGAGTACTTCGCCCCCATCCGCGCGCGCCGCGAGGAGCTCGTGCAGGATATGGACTACGTCAAGGACGTCCTGCGCGAGGGCAACCGCCGCGCCAACGAGGTCGCCGAGGCCACGCTCGCCGAGGTACGCGAAGCCATGGGAATGGTGTACTAAGCCATCCGGCTCGCGGAAACGCGCCGCGACACGCGAATGGGCCATCTTCACGTGTCCACGCCTTCGACATAGTCAAGGTCTTACGAGGTGGGCGATAATAAGCCCGCCTCGTTTTTTACGTTGTATGGGGGATTGCATGTACCGACTTGTTGCCAGCGATATGGATGAGACGTTTCTCGATGCCGACCACGCCATCCCGGCGTCCAATCTCCGAGCACTCAAACGCATGAGGGAGCTCGGTGTGCTGTTCGTCCCTTCGAGCGGGCGATGGTATTCCTCTATCATGGACAACTTCTCGGGGGAGGCCCGCGAGCTGATCGAAGACGGCTATGTGCTCTCCTATAACGGCGGCTTCATCAACCGCGTGGGAGACCCCACCCCGCTCACCACCTGCGGCCTTTCCAACGAATGCGCGAACGCGATCTATGCAAAGGGGCTCGAACTCGGACTCTGCATGCACGTCAACGTCGCCGACGGCCACGTGTTCGTGAATGACGCACCCACACGGGAGCGCGACTATCTGGAATCGATCACCGGGGTCACTCATTTTCGCGGATCTGACCATCTCGACCTCTCATTCCTTGAAGGCCGTGGCATCGTGAAGATCCTGTACGTCGACTGGGACTTCGATGCGCTGCAGGAATTGGGCCGCAAGCTCGCGCCGATGGCCGAGCGACTCGGCGTTGACATCACCTTCTCCTCCAAGCGCTACCTCGAACTCATGCCCGCAGGCGTTGACAAAGGGACGGGGCTCACGCGCCTTGCCGATATGCTGGGAATTCCGATGTCCGAGGTCATCGCCGTTGGTGATTCCGCAAACGACCTCTCCATGATCAAGGCGGCGGGACTGGGCGTCGGCGTGGCGAATGTCACCGACGACGTGCGGCCGTATTGCGATGTCGTCCTTGAAACGACCGGGACTGAGGGTGCGTTCTCCGAACTCATCGAGCGATTCCTTGAACCCTAACGACCACATGTCACTGTGTCTTTCTATTTGTAACCCTTGATTAACTTATGGAGAGGCTGTGTGCTCGTCGGTCTACGACTTGGGTCTCAGAGAATTAGCTATAGTTAACTTAATGAAGGCACAGGCGAATTAAAGACCTTCGACACGAACGTTGCGCCTTCCCACCCCTCGCGCAACACCTCTTTGGAAAGGCGCCCCGCACATGTGGGGCGCCTTTCTTGACTACAATGGCGATATCGATTGAAAGTGAGGGCGGCATGGCAGACCGGGACACCGACGGATTCTTCAACCGCGTATACGACATGGTACGCCAGGTGCCCTGCGGCATGGTTGCCACATATGGTCAGATCGCCAAGCTCGTTGGTGAGCCCCGTCGAGCCCGATACGTGGGATACGCCCTGCACGTCAATCCGGAACCCGGCACCATCCCCTGTCATCGCATCGTATTCGCCGACGGACGCCTCGCGGAGGGGTTCGCCTTCGGTGGGCCCGAGGCGCAGCGCACACTGCTCGAGGACGAAGGCGTTGCCTTCCTCGCCAACGGACATGTCGACCTGCAGGCCTCTCGCTGGCCAGCGGGCCTGGTATGACAAGGGGCGCCGACAGCGCCCCTTCCCGTTTTGGATCCTTGGCAGGCAACCCAATCAAACGGTCGCCTCGAGTGCGTCCCCCGCGCGGTCGAGTGTGCTTCTGACCTTGGCACCCTGTTTGAACCACGTGCGCAGGTCCTCGAGCGTGCTGCCCGCTGCATACACCTTGATTTTGCGACCACCCCTCGTGGTCACCGTGCAGCGGTCGCCGCTCTCGCTGTTCTCGTGCGCCGTGATCTTCTTGAGGCAATCGCGGCGAAACGCCACGACGCGGGCGTTGCTGATCTCGATGAACCAATCGTCATCGACAAGCGAAGTACCCGTGGCACCTCGGCTTGCCATCTCCTCGGAGAAGGAGAAACCGAGCGCGCGCTCCTGCCTGCCGATCTCGAGGATGCCGCGGGCCGGCATGCTGAGCATGACCAGGGGAAGCGCGACGCCGATGAGTAGGAACAGGAACGGGATGAGCACGAGCAGGCGCGCACCCTCGTCGGTGAAGACCGCCATGAAGGCGAGGACGAGCGAGAAGACGAGGGCCATGCCGTTGAAAACAATCGTCAACGGCTTGATGGCAGACCAACACAGGCCCGCCTTGGTCATCGGGCCGTCGATGGCGTCCGAGACTTCGATGCCCTCTTCCTCCAGACGGGCGAGGAGGTTGAGCGAGCACACCCCCTCGAGGCTTATCGAGCAGAACTTCCGGTCGCCCTCGAACAGGTCGATCCTCATCATCTGCGCGTGAAGCGTTGCACGGGTGATGTTGCCAAACGTCGTCTCCTTGCGGATGCCGAAGGCGTTACGCGAGAGAATGCGCCCACCGTCCACGTCGATACGCGGGATGCTCAGCAAGGCCCAGATAGCCATACCCGCGAGCGCCATGGCATGACCGAACCACACAAGTTCGTGGTCCCACTCGCCCAGCGAGACGCCCTGCCAGACGTAGACACCCAGCATGAGCAGTTCGAACGCGACGGCGCAGCAGGCGATGATCGTGCGGATGGCTGCGGGCATGCGCACCGTGAAGCAATCGAGGCTGTCCGTTGCCTCGCTGCGCTCGCGCGCGCCGCGGCGGGCGACCCATGCAGTGAGCGGGCCGACGATGAACACGGTCATACCGACGTGCAGAATGGATTCGAGCAGATTACTCATAGGGGCCACCGCCTCGGGCTCTGGAGATTAACTGCAGGAAACGCTGCCAGAACGATGGGATGCGCACAACGTAAGGAGCCGCGTATCGGCAAGCGGCGGCATCGCAATCGCCCGGCGAACAGATGATGATCGGCGCCGGGCCAGACGAATTAAACAAAAGGGTGGTCGACGGCGCCCTCGCAGGCGCACCGTCGACCACCCTTCACGTCGCAGCGACCCTACGAGCCGTCCGAAACGAAACGCACTCCGCCAGAGCGCTACCCAATCTTGCGGATGCTCGGGATCGCCCAGGTGATGCCTGCTAGGATCACCATTGCAGCACCGATGAGCACGAAACACGCGCTTACGCCGATGGCGTCCGCGAACAAGGTCGATGCGACGAGCCCCACGGGCATGGCCCAGCTGCAGACCGCTCCGTACAGGCCGAAGACGCGGCCCATGCACTCGGGATCGACGCGCTCCTGCATGAGCGCCATCTGCGGCGCGCTGTACAGCGGACTCGAGACCCCCATCGCGAACGTAAGCCCCAGAAACACAACGAGCGCGGAAGGGGGCACGAGGCCGCCCGCGAGCGTGCCCGCTCCGAAGAGGCCGATGGCCAGCGTGCACGAAAGCGCGCGGTTCTTAAGGCCACCCGTCGCCCCGATCCAGCCGCTCGCCGCGATCATGCCGACCGAGAACGCGATCTCCGCGATAGCCGACTGCGTAGTGGTACCCCCAAAATGGTCGAACACCATGAGCGGGAACAGCGCGGATATGGGCGAGAACAGGACCGAGAAGGCGAAGCCGATCCAGAGCATGGCGAACAGACCGTGATGGCGTTTGAGCTCGCGGTACCCGTTGGCCGTCTCCAATAGGAAGGCCCGCACCGCGTGGTGCGACGCCTCGGCGTTCTCCTCGGGCGTATGGCGCTCGGGCGCCGGCGTCTTGATGCCGGAGGTCGCCACCGCGATGCTCGCGAGCACCGCGCCGGCGACATCGAGCGCGATCATGAAGGTCAGACCAAACGCCGGGTAGACCACCGCGGCGATGGCGTTGCCGATAATATAGCTACCCGACTGCATGAACTGCAGCATGCCCGCCAGCTTGCCGAGCACCTCGGGCGGGGCGATGAGCGGTGTGAGCGCGTTGAAGGCGGGCGTATGGAGCGTGCTGCCCAGCGCACGGACGAACAGCACCGCCGCCACAACGGCGACAGAGAGGTCGCCCCGAAGCGAGCCGAAGACAAGCGTGAGGCTCACGGCCGCGATGAAGAGATCGGCGCCGATCATGAGACGCTTGATGGACGTGCGGTCCACGATGGTGCCCGCGAAGGCGCCGAGGAGCGCCATGGGCAAGAAGGCCGCCAGGCTCACGAACGACAGGGCGCTCGCGGAGCCGGTGGTGAGGGTGACGTGCCAGATGAGACCCATCTGCAGAATGGAGCTCGTGAGCACGGAGAAGAACTCGCCGATCCAGACGATGGCGAGCGAGCGCTTCCAAGAAGCGCAGGGATTCGGTTGTGTCATGGAATAATCCTTTGATGCGATCGGTGGTATGCAGCGAAGTACCGGTCGCTCACGCGACCGTGGCTAGAGCCAAATCCTCATGGAAGCAAGCATGGTGCAGCTCCCCTTTCCAAATCTCGAGGTAAACCTTCAGCCGTGAGTGGGGCTATTATAGGGACTTGCGAGCCAAGATGCAACAGGAAGACCTCTACGGAGCGTAGATGCCGGGCGCCCCGAACCACTTATGCCATGAGAGACGGCATCCGATTCTCCTTGACTTGGTCTCAATGTGATTATCACAATGCAATCAGCAGCCGCACGGACTGCTCGGGGACTCGCCTCCTCCCCATCGCAATCTGGAGCGCGGCGCCGGGGACGTCACGCAAACGCCGGCGCGGTCGTGAAAGGAACTCACAATGAGCGTGGAAAAGCAACTCAAGGCCACGTCGGGCTATGGTATGCTCGCCGCCGTCATCGCGGCGCTGCTCGCCATCGTCGGCCTCTTCATCTGGAGCGTCACCGGCCTCGCCGGAACGCCGGACGGCGTCGACGCGCCGGCCGCCTACGGCTGGGGCCTAGGGCTCAGCATCGTATCCTTTTGTTTTTGGTTCCTGCTGCTGAACGGATTCTTCTCGCTGCAGCCCGGCCAGGCGCGCGTGTGCATCCTGTTCGGCAAGTACGTGGGCACCGTCCGCGACGAGGGCTTCTTCTGGGCCAACCCGTTCTTTAGCAAGAGCATGGGCGGATCGGCCGGGATCGGCGAGATGATCGAGCTCGAGATGAGCGATTCCAAAGCCGCCAAGGCCGCGGCGCAGAAGGCCGCCAAGGGCAACCCCACCACTATCTCCACCCGCGTGCGCACCCTGAATGGCGAGCGCCTGAAGGTCAACGACAAAATGGGCAACCCCATCGAGATCGCAACCGTCGTGGTGTGGCACGTCGCCGATACCGCCAAGGCGCTCTTCGACGTCGACGACTACCAGAGCTATGTCGCCATGCAGGCCGAGACGGCGCTGCGCCACGTGGCGAGCGTGTACGCCTACGACCATCTTGAGGACGAGTCCGATGCCGCCGGCGCCATCACGCTGCGCGCCAATGTGGAAGAGGTCTCCGAAGCCCTGCGCCGCGAGCTCGCGATGCGCCTGGCACCCGCCGGCGTGGAGGTCGACGACGCCCGCCTCACCCATCTTGCCTACTCCCCCGAGATCGCCCAGGCGATGCTGCGCCGCCAGCAGGCCGAGGCCGTCATCGCCGCGCGCAAGAAGATCGTCGAGGGCGCGGTTTCCATGGTCGACATGGCCGTGAAGGAGATGGCCGCCGGCGGCACCATCGAGCTGGACGACGAGCGCAAGGCGCAGATGGCCAGCAACCTCATGGTGGTGCTCTGCGGTGAATCCGAGGCGCACCCGGTGCTCAACGCAGGCTCGCTGTACTAACCCCAACACCAATGAGTAATTTGGGACGGGTGCAGAATTGCACATTCGACAAGAAGGCACGTCATGGCACGCAAGCAGTATCCACTCCGTATAGACCCCGCTATCGGGGAGGCCGTCCAACGCTGGGCGGACGATGAGATGCGCAGCGCCAACGGTCAGGTGGAATGGATCTTGCGAGACGCCCTCAAACGCGCGGGAAGGCTGCCGAAGAAAGAGCCCTCGTCCAAGGACGCACCCAAAGGCGAGGAGGGCTAAGCTGGGAAGACAGGGCTCGGCCGCTGCCGACGTCGGGACAAAGCCGCGCCCCGCGCCGCGGTCGAGGCAGAGCTGAGCCCCGCCGCTCCAAAGTCGAGCCGAGCGGCGGGGCCAACACCAACCCAAAGCAAGCTCGCCCCCTCTATACGCACCAACCGGTCCCCGGAGGCATCCGCCTTTGGGGACCGTTCTTTTCCCAGCTAGATGTCGTATATAAAGCCTTTTGACAGCTCGATTTTGCCCCGTGGGGGTCATATATAAAGACCTTTGATGGTACGATACTCGCGTCAATGACATGGTGGCTCTCGACAGGGGTCACCCCGACCCTCTAGGGAGCAAACGCATGGAGCTGGGCTCGCACATCAAGGAGCATCGCACGGAGCTCGGACTGTCCCAAGACGATCTGGCGGAGCGCATCTACGTGTCGCGCCAGACCATCAGCAACTGGGAGTGCGGCCGTACGTATCCGGATGTCCAGAGCCTGCTGCTGCTTTCCAACGTGTTCGGGGTGACCGTGGACTCCCTCATCAAAGGAGATGTGGAAACCATGGCACAGGTAATGAACGAAGCGGTCAAGAAGTACAACGCCCTCTCCACAATCACGGTCGTGAGCGCGGTCGTGTTTTTGGTGCTGAGCGCGTGGGCGGCGTTCCAGTTCGAATGGGGCTGGGGCATGCACATCGCGCCCACCGCGGCGTTTGCCGCCGTGGCGCTCGTCGTGATGCTCGTGGCGTTCGTGTATATGGAACGCATGAAGAAGCAGCACGACCTCGTCACGTACCGCGAGGTGTTGGCGTTTAGCCGCGGCGAGCAGGTCGATCGCGACACGCTCGAGGGGCGCCGTGAGCGCGAGATGAACCTTTGGGTCAAGGGCACGCGCAACGCGGTGCAGATCATCATCGGCGCCATCGCCGGCGGACTGGTGGGCGTCGGCATCGGCATGCTCGCCAAGATGTTGAGCTAGGTAGATCTGCAGACCGGATGGCCTTTCGCCGGCACGATCGCCCCCATTCCCGCCCCTCGTGGCAGAATGGGAGCGATTCTCGTTGAGGAGGCCCCATGAACGCAACCGCGCGCACATTGCTCATCGCCGCAGCCGCCATCGCCGCCGCATGTTGGGCGGTCCCCGCCTTCCTGGTCGGCGCCGTCCCGCCCGATGCGGGGATGTTCGCCATGATGGCGCTCCTCTACGCCCTTCTCCCGATCACCGCGGTCGCCCTCGGCATGCTCGCCGCGGGCTCCGCGCGAACGCTCTTCTGGTTGCCCGCGGCGCTCGGGGCCGCCTTCGCCCTCCTGTTTCCCCTCGCGGTCGAGGGCAGCCAGGATATCGCGTACCACGGCATCGCCTACGCTGCAATCGGCTACGCCGCCATGGCCCTGCGTGCCAGCACGGCCAAGCGGTGTTGCCCACCACGTTGAACCAGATGCCCATAAAGGGCCGTACAGGTCCGTCGCTTTCGGTGCGTCTATCTGATCTTCGGTGCGCCTACCAGATTTTCGGTGCACCTGTGAACCATTTTCCATTCGGTTTATCGTGCTCAGGTGCACCGAAGTTTTCAAAGTGCTCCGAAGATGAAATGAGATGCGCATTGGGCGCCCAACGTTTCAAAGAGCTCGGTGCGTATCGAGCCAATCAAAGAGGCCCGCATATAGGGCGCACATCACTCCAATCGCACCACGATTCATGAATCTCCCAGCTCACAAGCATGTACAACAGATTTTGCAGAGGCCGGCGGTCCTTGCCGCATATGATGTACAACAGATTCGATAGCGCACCCGGCGTGTTCGCGGGACGCTCCTTCACGACCGGGAGGTGACGATGGACATCAGCAACCAGATCAAGACGAGGCGCGAGGCGATGGGGCTCTCCCAAGAACAGCTCGCCGAGAAACTCTACGTGTCGCGTCAGACGATCTCGAACTGGGAGCGGGACAAGACGTATCCGGACGTCCAGAGTCTGCTCATGCTGAGCATCCTATTCGACACCTCCATAGACACGCTCGTGAAGGGAGACGTGACCGTTATGGAAGAGGCAGTCGAAAGAGATCGCAAGCGCATGGGAACGCGGATGCTATGGCTGGCCGTGCTGATGCTCGCGTTGCTGGCGGTGGCGTTCGCGCTGATACTGTCGCCGGCGTTTAACTGGATGGAGGGCACCTGGGGCGCCGGCGTCGCCGCGGCTGCGGCGTTCCTGCCGGCGATAGCGGCGCTTGTTGTCGCAACCGTCCTCGAGCGCATCAAGCGCGAGAACGACCTGGTGACATACCGCGAGATCCTCGCTGTCCGCAATGCAGACAGGTGCTTTACAGCCACAAGCGCGATAGTTTCAACAACAAGATGCAGTGCCCCAGAGCCCCTAGCAGTCGACGATGGTCTTGCCGATCATGATGTTGAGGATCTCGACATCGGTATCCTTCATGCCCACACGGCCCACATAGCCCATGCTCGCGATCGTCTCCTCGACGGTATCCTGGATCAGACCCTCGCCGGCGCGGAAGCCGCGGCCCTGCATGGCCATATCGTGGCCCAGAATCGCCGCATCGACGGCAGCGGAAATCTTGGCGGCACAGCTCGCCTTGGCGCCGTCGCACACGATACCGCCCACGTTGCCGAGCGTGTTCGAGACCGTCGCACCAATCTGTTCGCGCGTGCCGCCACACAGCCAGGTAATCGCGGCACCGGCACCGCACGCGGCGCAAATAGCGCCGCAAAACGCCGAGAGCGCACCAATATAGCTCTTGATATGCACGGCGATAAGGTCGGACAGCATCACGGCGCGCACCAGGCGCTCGTTGTCGCAACGCAGGTAGTCGGCATACTCCATAACGGGCAGCGCACAGGTGATGCCCTGGTTGCCCGAGCCGCACACAATGGCGACCGGCAGCGCACAGCCGTTCATACGGGCATCGGACCCGGCGGCCGCACGGGCACGGGCACGGCAGGCGACGTCGTCGGCACGAGCGCCCAGCAGCGTACGGCCTACCTCGGCGCCCCAAGCGTGCGCCAGGCCCTCGGCGCTTATTGCGCCGTTCAGCTCAATCTGACGTTCAACGGCGGCGCGAGCACCCTCGATGTCGCCGTCCTCGATAAAGTCGATGATGGATTCGATCGACATGGGCGTGTCGGCCTTATCGGCGGCACGCTCGGCCACGACGCGCTCGGCGCAGGCGGCACACTCCCCCGCCGACTTGCCACACACCGGAATACCGTCGAGCGTATGGCACGTAACATTGGTGTGGTGGTCGGTGATCTCGACGACCGCGGTATGGCCCCCGGCAGTGGCAGTTACCTTGATATAGAGGTTAGGCACACCCTCGACAAGCGACACGTCGCAGTAGTCAGCGTCGGCGAGCAGCTCGGTCACGCGAGCGCGGTCTGCATCGTCAACACTCTCGAGCACCTCGAGCGCGCTCTTGGCGTCACCGCCCACGGCACCCAGCACGGCCGCAGCCTCGATACCGTGCATACCGCCCGAGTTGGGCACGGTCACGCTCTTAACGTTCTTAATGATGTTGCCCGAGCAGGCAACGTCCATATGATCGGGTTCGCAACCGAGCGTCTGGCTCGCCAACGCCGCTGCATAGGCAACGGCAATAGGCTCGGTGCAGCCGAGCGCACAGACAAGCTCGCGGTTCAAAACATCGCAAAACGCGGCATCACGGATGGAATCGGTAGGCATAGGTATCTCCTGCTTGCATAACGGGCTGGACTCTCAAAAAAGTTGGCTCCTTTATTTGATAACAATGCATCAAAAACCGCAACCATGGTTCCGGCGGACGGCGCTCAAGCACAAACTGGCGGCATTCATTCATGAAAAGCTAGTCTTGTTGCATGCTAAAGCGTTTGACCAAAAAACGCCCGAGCGTTTACACAAAAGTCGCGTTATCATGCAGTCGAACGCGGTAAAACCTTTAGCAATTCCGCCGCACGGACCAGAGAGGAACCACTCATGAAGATCGGTATCGGTAACGACCACGCCGCCGTCGAGCTCAAGAACATCATTTCCGAGCACCTGAAGGAGCGCGGCTGCGAGGTCGTGAACTATGGCACCGACACCTCCGAGAGCTTCGACTACCCCATCGCCGGTTACAAGGTGGGCAAGGCCGTGGCCAACGGTGACGTCGACCTGGGTATCCTGATCTGCGGTACCGGCGTCGGTATCAGCCTGGCCGCCAATAAGGTCGAGGGCGTACGCGCCGTCGTGTGCTCCGAGCCCTTCAGCGCCAAGCTCTCCCGCATGCACAACAACACCAACGTGCTCGCCTTTGGCGCCCGCGTCGTTGGCTCCGAGCTCGCTAAGATGATCGTCGACGAGTGGCTCGACGCCGAGTTTGAGGGCGGCCGCCACGAGCGTCGCGTCAACCTCCTCAACGAGATCGACCAGACCCGCGGTCTCAAGGTCGTCGACGAGGCCTAAAGACTTACAACGCCATACGCTAGCGACAGCCCCCGCCTGGAATGCACGCACATTCCAGGCGGGGGCTCTTTAGTAGATTTCTAGGCATGTCTCAAAAATCTACTGGAATATAAAAGGGCGCCGCGGATGGAGTTCCGCGGCGCCCAAGCCACACGCTAACAGCTTTAAGGAGTCAAAGCTGGTTTAGCCAAAGAAGCGCTTGATCTCGATCTCGGCGTTCTCCAGGCAGTCGGAGCCGTGAATCACGTTGGCGTTGACATCGACGGCGAAGTCGCCGCGGATGGTGCCGGGCGCAGCATCAAGCGGGTTGGTAGCGCCCATAAGGGTGCGCATCTTGGAAACAGCGGAGAGACCGGAAACGACCATCTTGACGACCGGACCGCTCGTCATAAAGTCGCAGAGACCGCCAAAGAAGGACTTGTCGGCCAGATGGGCGTAGTGCTCTTCGACGGTAGCGCGCTCGAGCGTGGTCATCTCCATGCGCTCGATGACAAGGCCGCTACGCTCAATACGAGCAACGATCTCGCCGATCTTGCGATCGCGCACCGCGTCGGGCTTAATCATGATGAAGGTCTTCTCGATAGCCATAAGGTAGCCTTTCAAGTAGGTTCGCGCGTGCCCAAGTCCCATTCCGGCACCCGCCTGGACTGCATCGTAACAGAGTTTTAGCTGCAGTTAAACAAAAAGCTGTTTATTGAAACGCTGCAATTTATTAAAGCGCTCCATATGTGTCACTTCTGTTTCGAAGCCCGATTAGAGTACCATCCGACCGCTCATCAACCACATCGAACAGAGCGGGCGGTCGGTTGCCACCCGCGAACGTACCCCCTTCACAACCTGCCCAAAGGTCCTACAGAAGTTCTCGACAAGCCCCTCCCCCATAGCAGCAAAATAGGGGCGCCCGCATCAGCAGACGCCCGTAAAGCAAAAACGATTTATCAATAAATGGACAATACGTCTTCAGCCAAACCTCTACTTTGCCCCGTGACCCATCTCGACAACCTTGGTCAGCGATCCAAACACGCCCTCGTCGGCCACGAGCTGCGCCTCGGCACGCAGCAGCTGCACGGCAACGGCGGCAGGAGCGGTGCCGCCCTCGGTCGTGCGCGCGGCAACGATCGACGGGATGTCGAGTGCCTCGGTAATATCGCGCTCAAAGAGCGGGCTTGCCTCCTGGAACACCTCAAACGGCAGGTCCTCAAGATTGCAGCCGCGCTTCTCACACATCAGGACCAGATGGCCCACCACGGCATGCGCCTCACGGAACGGCAGGCCACGCTTGGCCAGGTAATCGGCAACATCGGTGGCGGCAAGATGACCCACACCGCACTCGCGCGCCATGGCATCCTCGTTGACGGTCCAAGTCGAAATCATACCGGCCATAACCGACAGGCACTGCATGAGCGTGTGGGCGGTATCGAGCGCGCCCTCCTTGTCCTCCTGCAAGTCCTTGTTATAGGCCAGCGGCAGGCCCTTCATGGTCACAAGCAGCTGCACCAGGTTGCCATACACACGGCCGCTCTTGCCGCGGATAAGCTCGGCAAAGTCGGGGTTCTTCTTCTGCGGCATGATGGACGAGCCGGTGGAGTACGAGTCAGAAAGCGTAATAAAGCCAAACTCGGAGCTCGACCACAACACGATCTCCTCGGAAAGACGCGACAGGTGCATGGCCATGACGGAGCCGGCGTAATGCAGATCGAGCAGGAAATCACGGTCGGAAACCGCATCGAGCGAGTTGGGAATCACACCCGCAAAGCCAAGCTCGGCAGCCGTCATCTGGCGATCGAGCGGATAGCTCGTACCGGCAAGCGCGGCAGCACCCAGCGGGCAGTTGTCGGCGGCATCAAAGGCGGCCTTCAGGCGCGTAAAGTCGCGCGCGAACATCCAGGAATACGCCAGCAGATGATGTGACAGCAGCACGGGCTGAGCGTGCTGCATATGCGTGTAGCCCGGAAGAATCACCTTGTCGTACTTCTTGGCCGCATCCACCAGCACATGGCGCAGCTCAAGATTGGCCTCCATGAGCTCCTTGGCCAGCGCCTTGACGCCCAGGCGCGTATCGGTCGCCACCTGGTCGTTGCGCGAACGCCCAGTATGCAAGCGCTTGCCAGCCTCGCCGATACGACGCGTCAGCTCGCTTTCGATGGACATATGAATGTCCTCGTCGTTGATATCAAAGGTGAAGTTGCCGGCATCGATATCCTGTTCGATTCCGGTCAGGCCCTCGGCAATCGCCTGCTCGTCCTCGGCGCTGATAATGCCCTGGGCCGCCAGCATCTTGGCATGTGCCTTAGATCCGGCGATATCCTGCTTATAGAGATGTTTGTCAACCGGCAGCGACGCGCCAAACTCCTGCGTGACCTCGGCCACGCCTGCCTCAAAACGACCGCCCCAAAGAGCCATGGAACCGTCCCCTTTCATCAAATCCCAAAACAAGCGCCCAAAGCAATGCGCCCTGTCGCTAAAGCGATTTCTCAACCGCTAGTTTTGCATATTCCCCACCATGTGCGAGGCCATATAGCTAATTTGCAAAGAAGTGACGCGCCATGCACTTGGCGCCCAACGTCTCCCTCCGAATGTTGCCCTGCGAACCATCGATCCAGGCCTTCAGGCTCACAGGAACGTCCTCGACCTTTGCAGCATCGAACTCGGGCGCGAGGGCAAGTAAGGCATGCGCGATAGCGTTGAACATAATGGATACTCCTCATATATATAGGCACAGAGCCGCCAAATTGATAGAAGGAGCCCCGCCGGACAACCCCGGCGGGGCTCGGACTCAGCCGTAGACGCGGCATCATTTATGCGGGCGGAACGTAGGGGCCACCGATGTTAAGAAGTGTCAGCAAGCATAACGAAAGGTAGGGACCCCGTGCGCCCGTTATGTATCACGCGGATGGGCCGCGCGGATACCAAGGGAAGGAGGCGCTAGGCCTGGGCGGCAGCGGAGCTGGGACCCTGGACCTTTGCCCACGTCTTGAGCGACAGCGTATCGATCTCGATAAAGCCGGCGCTGGCCTTCTCGTCAAACGTGGTGTCGCGGTCGTAGGTAGCCAGACCGTAGTCATACAGGCTAAACGGGCTCTTGCGACCGACGACATGGCAGTTGCCCTTAAAGAACTTCAGACGGACGGTACCGGTCACGAACTTCTGGGTATCGGCCATAAAGGCATCGAGCGCGTTCTTGAGCGGGCTGTACCACTGGCCGTTGTACACGGCGGTGGCCCAATCCTGCTCGAGCTTGATCTTGGTCTTGAGCAGGTCGCCCTCGACGCAAATGTCCTCAAGTGCCTTGTGGGCGGTGATGAGCGTCAGGGCGCCGGGAACCTCATAGCACTCACGGCTCTTGAGGCCCACCAGACGATCCTCGACCAGGTCGAGACGGCCAAAGCCGTTGTCACCAGAGATCTTGTTGAGGGCGATGACGATCTCGGAGAGTTTCATCTTCTTGCCATCGACGGCGACGGGCTTGCCCGCCTCAAACTCAATCTCGGTGTAGGTCGGGGTGTCCGGCGTGTCCTCGGGGTTCTTGGTCATAACCCAGGCGTCGTCGAGCGGCTCGTTCCAGGGATCCTCCAGGTGACCGCACTCGATGGCGCGACCCCACAGGTTGTCGTCGATGGAATAGGGGTTGTCGTTGGCGCCCTCGGGAACCGGCACGTTGTGGGCGTGAGCATAGGCAACCTCATCGGGACGGCACTTCAGATCCCACTCGCGAACCGGGGCGATAACCTTAAGCTCGGGGTCGAGGGCCTTGACGGCAGCCTCAAAACGAACCTGGTCGTTACCCTTGCCGGTGCAGCCGTGGGCGACGTAGGTCGCGCCAAACTCGTGAGCGACCTCGACAAGCTTCTTGGCAAGCAGCGGGCGAGACAGGGCGGAGAGCAGCGGGTACTTGTTCTCGTACATGGAGTTTGCTGCGATGGCTTTGGTCAGGAACTCATCGGAGAACTCGTCGCGCAGGTCGAGCACCTGGCAATCGAGAACGCCCAGGTCGAGCGCCTTCTGCTTCTTGGCATCCAGTCCGGTCTCTTCCTGGCCCACGTTGCCGCAGACACAAACGACATCGAGATTCTTCTCGTCCTGGAGCCACTTGACACATACGGATGTATCAAGACCACCGGAATATGCGAGAACGACTTTTTCCTTGCTCATGGCTGTTTCCTTTCGCCCTTGGTAGCTAGTTAGAACATCGGTCAGTTGCAAGTCACCTTGAGGTCAAAAACCGTGCAATATCAGGTTATTCAGCAGAATGCATCACAGGCATGCCCTAGAAACATGCGGCTATGTCGTGCTTAAACCCAACGACCTCAAAATGACTCTGTTGAGGCATTGCGCCCCATGCGGACAGAGACGATTGTTATCGTCGTCGGGAAATTGCGCGCTGGCGTCGGATGGCATTGTCTGCAGTGGTGATGATCTTTACGAACTGCATCTGCCTCTCCTTTCACGTATCGCCGGGCGCAATTCAAATATCGCAAACGGTACCTTTTCCTCGGTAAACGGCTCTTTTGCCGTCTCCGTTTTCGATGGTCGCTATATTACGATAAAGTGCACGCTGCGCAAGCGACAAATTCAAATTTCTGAAAAGTTTTTTCATTAGTTTGTGAATTGCAGTGCAAATACGCGCCATTCCTGCGAAAATACGCTCGACTACTAGTTGATGGTTATAACGTCTGAAACAATCTCGAAACGAAAGGCGCATTTTTATGCAAACTTACGAATCGGACGCCAACATCGGCAACATTAAGCTTCTCGCCGTCGATATGGACAAGACGCTGCTGACCGACGAGCGTGTGCTGCCCCAGGGTCTTGATGAGCGCCTGGACAAGCTCGCCGACGCAGGCATCGTATTCTGCCCCGCCAGCGGACGTCCCGCCCCCAAGCTCGAGGAAATGTTCGAGGGCATTAAGAACCGCCTCGCTTTTTGTCCCGACAACGGAGCGTGCGTGATCTATCGCGGTAGCTATATCTATAAGAGCAATATTGACGTGGAGCTGTATCAGCAGGTCTTGAGCCGTGCCTCGGAGGATCCTCGCGCTGTCCCCGTCCTGTGCTGCTTCGACGAGTTCTACGTACTTGCCCGCGACCATCAATACCACGACGAGATTAGCGTCTACTACAACACAATCAACTACGTCGACAGCTTTGAGGGCATTGATCTCGAGTCCAACAAGATTTCGATCTTCTTCCCCGGCTACGACGCCGAGCCCGCTTTCCGCGAGACCTATAGCCCCGAGTTCTCGGACAAGCTCTACGTCACCAACGCCGGGCGCGAGTGGATCGACTTGATGAACCTGGGCGTCGACAAGGGCGCCGGCGTCGTGCACCTGTGCGAGCACCTGGGCATCGATATTGCCGATGCTGCCGCCGTGGGCGACACCTACAACGACATCCCCATGCTGGAGCGCGTCGGTCACAGCTTCATCGTGGACAATGCCGAGGAGCACATGAATGCGCACGCCAAGTGGCGCATTCCGAGCAACAACGACGGGGGCGTACTGACGCTCATCGACGCCATCTTGGCGGCTCGTTAGCCGTCCCATCGGGCCTGGCCGGGCGGCACGGGTTAACTTTTCGCTCGGTCAGGTCCTGCGCAAGACGAAAGCCACATTAAGTGGCTTTCTTTGCGTGCGGAATCTACGAAAAGTTAACCCGTGCCGCCCGGCCAGGCCCTAGGTTTACTTACTTGCCGCCAGGATGGCGTCTTGAGTGTCTAGATACTTAGCTGAAATGATTTGAGCAGAGGGGAGCTCCTTGTTGGAAGGGGCTCCCCTCTGTTTTGGTTACTGTGGGACAAATTAATCAGTAGTGTTTGTCCCAAATCTTAAGTATGTGGGGGCTTGCGTCTTGGGCGAGCTTGCCTTACCGAGTGCTTTCCTATTTCGCGTCGGCCCAGGTTATGCCGGTGCTGGCTTCGGCGATCAACGGTACGCGGAGGTCTACTACGTGCTCCATGACGTCGCGGACCATGGTGGTTAGGCGCTCGACTTCATCGACTGGGCACTCAAAGTCCAGTTCGTCGTGTACCTGCAGGATCATGTGGGCGGCAAAGCCTTCTTCTTCCAGGCGACGGCTTACGCGGGCCATCGCGATCTTGATGATGTCGGCGGCGGTGCCCTGCATAGGGTGGTTCATGGCCGTGCGCTCGCCAAAGCCACGCAGCTGCGGATTTTTGGCCTTGAGCTCCGGAATATGGCGACGGCGGCCGTACATGGTCTCGGCATAGCCCGTCTGCTTGGCGTGCGCCACCACGTTGTCGAGGAACGTGCGCACGCCCGGATATGCCTCGTAGTAGCGGTCGATCATGTCGCGTGCCTCGGCCATCGAGATATGCAGCGACTGCGACAGGCCGTAAGCCTGCTGACCGTACACAATGCCAAAGTTCACGGCCTTGGCACGGCTGCGCAAGTCGGGCGTCACCTCGGACACCGGCACGCCAAACACGCGCGCGGCTGTCTCGGCATGGAAGTCCTCGCCCTCGCTAAAGGCGCGCACCAAGTGCTCGTCACCTGAGAGATGCGCCAGCAGACGCAGCTCGATCTGCGAGTAGTCCACCGCCAAAAAGACGCTTCCCTCGCCTGCCGAAAACGCCGTCTTGACGGTACGACCCAGCTCCGAGCGCGTCGGGATGTTCTGCAGGTTCGGGTCGCTCGAGGACAGACGCCCCGTTGCCGTGATGGTCTGGTTGTACGTGGTGTGCACGCGACCGTCACCACGGCGCAGCGGGCCCAGCGTGTCCAGATAGGTGGACTTGATTTTGGACTTTTCACGCCAATCCAAGATCAGACGCACGATTTCGTGGTCGCGGGCAAGGTCGCTCAACACCTTGGCGTTGGTCGAATAGTAGCCGCGCTTAGTCTTCTTGAGGCCCTTGGTCGGAAGCCCCATCACATCAAAGAGCACATGCGACAGCTGCATGGGACTGCCAATATTAAAGGTCTCGTCACCCGCTAGGTCGCGAATGCTGCGCTCGACCTCGGTGATCTGGGTCGCCAGGCCCTCGGACAGATTACGCAGGCGGTCGGGATCCACGAGCATGCCCGCGCGCTCCATCTTGGCAAGCACCGGCACGAGCGGCATCTCGATGCCATCGAACACGTTGGCAGCGTTCTCACGGGCCATGCGGTCGCGCAGCGGCGCCACGAGCGTCAGCGTCAGGGCCGCAGTGCGGGCAGCGGGAACAGGAGCGTGCTCGCCGGCACCCTCCGCGCCGCGCGCCGCAGGCAGCGCCATCTGCAGATAGGTATCAGCCAGATACGCCTCATCAAACTCGGAGCGGTCGGAATCCAGCAGGTAGGCGGCGACCACGGTATCGAAGATGCGCGTGGAATCGACGGCAAGCGGATCCATGAGCTCGGGCTCAGAAGAATCAATGGGCGAAAGCTCATGCAGCAGCGCCTTCATATCCGGGCTCGCCACACGGCCTTCCATAAACAGACGCGCGAGCACGCCGGCAATCACGCCGTGGGCGAAGTTGAAGCCCTCAACCTCAGCCGCCGCACCGCTGTCGCCCTCCTCGAGCGCAAACAGGCCCTTGGACGTCGCCAACCACAGCGTGCGCGTCAGCCCAAAGAGCGCGCCCTCTTCCTTGTCATCGTCCACCACGGCGGCGACCCACTCGCCGGCATCAATCACGCGGGAGACCTCAGCCGCAACGGCACCAAGCGCGCCAGCATCGCCGGCGGCTGCGCGCAAAACGGCGGGAATCTCAAACGTGCTGGCAGCAGCGCCACCCTCGCCGCCGATCAGCGCCAAGAAACGGTTCTGCATGGCGGTGATACCAAGCGTACCCAGCGCCGCGGAAACCTCATCGGCAGAAAACGCTGGGAAGGATGTTTCGTCAAAGTCGAGCTCGACGGGCGCATCGGTGCGGATGGTCGCCACCTTACGGCTCAGCAGCGCGTCGTCGATGTGTGCGCGCAGGTTTTCTCCCATCTTGCCCTTGACCTCGTCAGCATGCGCGATGACCTCGTCAAGGCTGCCGTACTGCGCGATGAGCGCACTCGCCTTTTTGGGGCCGATGCCCGGTACGCCGGGAATGTTGTCCGACGTATCGCCCTTCAGACCGTAAAAATCGGGCACGAGCGCCGGCGTGATGCCGTGATACAGGTCGTCCACGCTCTCGGGCGTCATGATCGCCACGTCGGACAGGCCCTTGCGAGTCGAGACCACGTTGACGTGCTCGGTCACGAGCTGATACATGTCGCGGTCGCCGGTCACCAGCAGCATGTCGCAGCCGGCCTCCTCGCCCAGGCGCGCCATGGTTCCCAGGATATCGTCGCCTTCCCAGCCCTCGGACTGCAAAATGGGCACGTTGAGCGCGGCGAGCAGCTCCTTGATCATGGGGAACTGCGCGTGCAGGTCGGGGTCCATGGGCGGGCGCTGCGCCTTGTACTGCGGCAGCATCTCCATACGCACGCGCGGCTTGCCCTTGTCAAACGCCACGACAACGCCGTCGGGATTAAAGGCATCGATCATCTTGAGGAACATGTTCAGAAAACCAAAGATCGCGTTGGTGGGGCGACCGTCCGGCGCGTTCATGGTCGGCGGCACGGCGTGGAAGGCGCGATGCATGAGCGAGTTGCCGTCGATGACGGCAAAGGTACGGCGCTTGTCAGACATATTGAATACCTCGCTTTGGGCTGGGCACGGTTTGCTCACACCAGTTTACACGCTCCCCGCCCCGCGGCCACCGCACATCAGGCTTCCCTGCCGCCGCGGGCCCGCGCGTGATACGATGGATCACGGTACATCAACCAGCACGATCGATCCGAAAGGAGCCTGCGTCATGGAGCGTCCCAGCGCATGGAAAAAGTACACGCCACAGCAGATCGAGGAGCTCGAGGAGCTTTGCCGCGGCTATAAGCAGTTTTTGAGTGAGAACAAGACCGAGCGCCTGTGCGTCAAGGCCGGTATCAAGATGGCCGAGGAGGCGGGCTACGTCAATCTGGAGACCGTGATCGCCGAGGGCCGCGCGCTCAAGGCCGGCGACAAGGTGTACGCCGCCAACCACGGCAAGGACCTCATGCTCGTCAACCTGGGCACCGCCCCGCTCGAGCAGGGCTTTAACATCCTGGGCGCCCACGTGGACTCGCCGCGCCTGGACCTCAAGCAGAACCCCGCCTTCGAGGCCGGCGACATGGCTTATCTCGACACGCACTACTATGGCGGCGTCAAGAGCTACCACTGGGTCGCTTCCCCGCTCGCACTCGTGGGCGTCATCTGCAAAAAGGACGGCACCACCGTCGACATCAACATCGGTGACAAGGCCGACGACCCGGTCTTTACCATCTCCGACCTGCTGATCCACCTCTCGAGCGAGCAGATGGCCAAGCCCGCCAAGGACGCCGTCGACGCCGAGATCCTCGACGTGATCGTGGGCGGCCGCCCCGTCAAGTTTGACGAGGACGACAAGGATGCCCCCAAGGAGCCCGTCAAGCAGATGTTCCTGGATATCCTCAAGGAGCAGTACGACGTCGAGGAGGAGGACTTCCTCTCCGCCGAGATCGAGGTCGTGCCCGCCGGCCCCGCCCGTGACATGGGCCTCGACCGCTCCATGATTCTGGGCTATGGCCACGACGACCGTGTCTGCGCCTATCCGTCCATGCTCGCCCAGATCAACGTCGCCAACGTGGAGCGCACGAGCATCACACTCATCGTCGACAAGGAGGAGATCGGTTCCGTAGGTGCCACCGGCATGACGAGCCGCTTCTTCGAGAACACCGTCGCCGAGATCATGACGCTCGCCGGCGAGGATAGCCCGCTGGCCCTGCGCCGCGCGCTCGCCCGCAGCCGCATGCTCTCCTCCGACGTGTCCGCCGGCTTCGACCCGGGCTACGCCGGCAAGTTCGAAACCAAGAACGCAGCCTTTATGGGTCGCGGCCTGTGCTTTAACAAGTACACGGGCAGCCGCGGCAAGGGCGGCTCTAACGACGCCGACGCCGAGTATGTGGCCCTCATCCGCGACATCATGGACGAGGCCGGCGTGGACTTCCAGACCTGCGAGCTTGGTCGCGTCAACGCGGGCGGCGGCGGCACCATCGCATACATCATGGCTAAGTACGGCATGAACGTCATCGACTCTGGCGTTGCCGTCCTGTCCATGCACGCCCTGTGGGAGGTCGCTAACAAGGCCGATATCTACGAGGCCTATCGCGGCTACAAGGCCTTCATCGAGCGCGCGTAACCAACCCTTCATCAGTTGCGGTGAAATACAGACTAAACTGGCCCATAAACGGCCAAAACAGACCGTATTCCACCGCAACTTCCTTTTTGGCAGAGGAGAGTCCATGC
>CAJMMD010000019.1 GCA_905214465.1 uncultured bacterium | reverse complement strand
AACTGCGGGAATGGCCTATTTGCTCAATGTGTTCGGCTGAGATCGGAAATCAACCACTCATATTTGTCAAGATAATCTAAAAGAAAGAACCCGTGTTAGACACGGGTCCCTTCACGCTGATATTTCGTTTTAGTTGTTTGCCTTAAGCTACTCGTCGCTCAAATCGACAGCGAAGACTGATGTCGGAAGTGACGCCTCGTTGCCTCCGCCATCCCGCATCTGCCTCACGACATTTTTTGCGCGTTCGACAATAAGCTCCTCAAGCTCTTTCTCGCTCACGCGCCGAATAATATCTCCCGGTTGACAATCAAGTTCATCGCAGATATCGAGAAGCGTCTTAAGGCGAATAGCTTTAATTTTTCCGTTTCTTAGCTTTGAAATATTAGCCGGAGTATGCCCCGTGGCACGAATCAGATCAGCACTGGTCTTTCCGGTCTTAAGCAGCTGCGTCTCAAGCTCGATGATGAGATAGCTCGTGTTTCCTCCTACACAAGCTCGTCAGACTGCTCTTGGAGCAGCGAGGCATAACTCCAGATCGCCGAGATAAACAGACAGACAACTGCGCCGATAAACGACCCCGCATCAAAGGTAGCGCCTTGGCAAATCTCAATAACGAAGGAATGAGGCACGATGTAAAGCTCCAGTCCGCCAATGGTGAGATTGACCGATCCATAGGCACCAACAAGCGAAACCGCGGCGTTAACAGCAAAGGCAAGCGCGAGAACACGGATAAGCCGCACATGCGTCTTGGTAAAGGGCGAGACGCCTCGCGAGATGTTACGGCTGATCCCGCACAAAACGACAAGCGAAATACCCACGACGAGTGCCAGGCACAGTCCGCTTGGGATAACGATGCACCCGCCATCGAGAAGCGTCACGACACCGAAAGAATCGACAGAAGCAACGTTTGCAACCGCATACCAGATCACGTAAACAACCAACGCGGCAAAAGCAACGAGCATCCCTGCAAAAACGGCTGCCATGCAAAAACCAAGCTTCCTGATATTTTCGCCCGCCTTGGCCATACGCTGAACGCTGTTAGACATACACTCACCCTCGTCGACTCTATCGTTATTCGAACAGTTTATCGAACAACGATATGGATTGCATGCGGAAAGCCCCGACAGTGTGCATAGGCAATTCACTAATCAGAAGGGGTGAGAGTGGATTTTTGGACACGTATCGAACGAGAGTGGATAATCTCCCACTTTGAGGCCGCCACCGGGCCTAAAACGGGAGATTATCCACTCTCATAGTCATCAAGGCTCACAGCCTCTTATTCGGCCGCCTCGCGCAGGGCCGACATCGTTGCCGCATATTGCTGCTGCAGCGCATGCATTCCCTCGCGAGCGCCGTCAACGGCATCGGCGCCGCGCAGCGCTTCGGTCACCACGGCCGCCGGCTCGTACAGATTATCGAATCCCAGGTTCTGGCTCACGCCCTTGAGCGTGTGCGCTGCCATAAACGCACTCTTGGCGTCTCCTGCCGCCATGGCAGCCTCCAGCTTGTCCATGCTCTCGTCATCCAAAAACTTGAGGGCAAAGCGGGCAAGCATTTCCTCGCCCATCAGCCGAGCGCACGCATCGTCATAATTAGCGCCGATCTTCTCATACGCCTCACGCATGGAAATCATGGATTAAAAACTCCTTTGGTCAAACTAAATCGTGGGAAACGCGACGACGTCGGCGGGGCGTGCCAACGTCTCGGCAATTTGGTCTTGCACCTCGAGCAGGCAATCGAGCAGCAGCGGGTTAAAGGTGCCGCACTTACCGTCCAGGATCATCTGGATTGCCTCCTCGTGCGGGATAGCGTCCTTGTACACGCGCACACTCGTCAGTGCATCGTACACGTCGGCCACCGAAACTACCTGCGCGGCGATGGGGATATCGTCGCCCTTGAGGCCATCGGGATAACCCTTGCCGTCCCAGCGCTCGTGATGCCAACGCGCAATCTGGTACGCATATTCCATAAGCGCATTGCCGGCGTGATGGCTACCCAGCTCAAGCAGCATATCGGCGCCGATCGTGGTATGCGTCTTCATGATCTCGAACTCCTCGGGCGTAAGGCGTCCGGGCTTGTTGAGAATCGCATCGTCAATCGACATCTTGCCGATATCGTGCAGCGCCGAAGCCAGGGCGATCGTGGAGCGTTCCTCATTGTCGAGGAAGATCGTGCCGCTACGCTGGACCAGACAGCCAAGCAGCAGCTCGGTCAGCTTTTCGATGTTCGTAACGTGCCTGCCGCTCTCGCCGTTGCGAAGCTCCATGACGCCAGCCATGATGTCGATGAGCATGCGACTGTTCTTGACGCGCTCGTTGTACTGCTGGGACAGCAGGCTCGTCAGGCGGCGCTGTTTGGCGTACAGGCGGATGGTGTTGTTTACGCGGCGGCGCACTATACGGGAGTCAAACGGGCGGTTGATATAGTCTGAGGCGCCCAGCTCGTACGCGCGCAGAACCATATCATCGGAATCTTCACTCGAAATCATGATGACAGGCAGATTGTCGATGCCCGATCGGCGCGACAGATCGGCCAGTACCTCAAAGCCGCTTATGCCCGGCATGACAATATCCAGCAGCACGAGCGACAACTCATCGCCATAGCGGTCGACCATGTCGAGTGCCGTACGACCGTTGTCGGCCTCGAGGATGCAATACTCGTCCTTGAGCATCTCGTTGAGAATGACTCGGTTCATCTCGGAGTCATCGACAATAAGCACCAAAGGCTTTTCGCTTTGGAAAGCCTCGATGGAATCGGCGTCGGTCACGACCGTACCGGCTTTTGCCTTAGCGCGGCTCAATAACTGGGCAGCGCGGCCAACGCCCTCATCGACCGTCTCGCCATGAATGCGAACACCACCAACACATGCCGTCAAGCTCACGTACTCATGGCCCGGAATAATCGTGGAACGAACGGCATCGGACACCTGATGCAGGCGACGGGTGAAGTCATCGGAGGGAATATTGGGCATGACAACCACAAACTTGTCGCATCCATAGCGCACAAGCTCGTCAGTCGAACGGATTCCGCTGCGCATGGCTGTCGCCACAGCACCGAGCGCAAGGTCGCCGGCATGACGGCCACATGTATCGTTGAAGACCCTAAAATCATCAAGGTCGATCATCGCAACGCCGGCATTCATGCGGACGCTTCGGAGCTTTTCCTCGTAATATCGGCGATTGCGCACACTCGTCAGCACGTCGGTGTAGACAAGGTCCTCTTCTGCGGCCTCTTGCTCATCGATCGGACGCACCATCAGCAGGACATGAGGCTCGCCCTCGACCTTCAGAGGGCGCAGGCGAGCGCGGTACTCAGTACCATCATTGAGCAGCTGCTCCGACACCTCATCGGAGTCTGCCAAGGCCTCAAGACTCGACTGACGCAGACAAGGGCAGCGATCGCCGGCGAGCAAGCAGTTAGGCTCCCTCTTAATCTGATCGGCCGACAGCAAACGCACCACGGGGTAGGTCTTCGCGACACGGGCGACCTCAGCGGTAGCCCCCTCGTCGGTTAGATTGACCTCGTGATTATTGAGCATATGGGGCCCTTTCGATAGTTTCGCATGGTAGCGGTGGGTTCCAAATGCTACAAGGGTAACACCTTGTCGATGCAGGTAAGTACGTGAATGCTGTTACATTTTTATGAGTTGGCAGGCGGCGCGATTGAAGTCGCAGACGTGAGGTTTTGAGCACATTTGTTAACACGGCCGAAACGTTTTCGGGTGAAGCCTGCTTTGGCCATTGCGGGTGTTAGAGCCCCAGGATGCCACGGACAGCCCGGGCAGCCGCTGCCGGGCGATCGCGCAGACCGTTATGCGCGCCCGGGATCGTCACGAGAGGGCAATCGAGATATTCGGCAGCCGCTCGCGTACCAGCCTCGCGGGGCGTGCCAATCGAGAGCTCGCCCAGGAGCACGGCGGCCACCGTTTTTGACGCGCGAACGCTATTCCAATCGGGAACGCAGGTCATAGTAATCCCGTATTCGTTCGCCATAAAGCAACGACCATTGCGCAGGGCATGTTTGACTTCCGCTTCGGTCGTCCCAGGAGCCTCGGGGTCCAAGTCGCCGAAGGCTCCCAAGAAAAGCCGGAGCGCCCTTGAAACCTTTCCAGTCGCAATCATATCGAGCAAAACCGGAGCTGCGCCCATACCGACGCCTTCGGCCGACACAGCCGGCTCATGCAGAATCGTACGGGCGACGAGATGGGGTTCGGTGCGGAGAAGCCCCAGCGCCACCAACGTACCGGCGCTGTGCGCAAGCACATTTGCCGGAGCGCCAACGTGTTCGATCACGGCTTGCAGGTCGGCGGCCTGAGCGGCAAGATCATAGCTGCCGTCTGCCGCATCGCTGCTGCCACCGCAGCCGCGGCGGTCGTAGGCAATTACGCGGTAGTTGCGGCTAAGCTCACAAGCGATACCGTCGAAAAATGTGCCGTCGACACAAGCGCCGTGCACGCACACCAAGGCAGGAGTATCAGGCGACACATCCGGGCCGGCATATTCGCGACAGGCAATCGTGGTGCCCGCATTCTCGACCGTAAAATCCATGTTGTGCCCCCATCATCAACGCTCATCCGGTTGCACGTCAGTGCGGTTGGATGGACCCGTATTGCCTTACGCTTTGTTAACAGATTAACTTTACCCGACCCGAGGCTTTTCATGGCACGGCATAATGAGCGACGTGAAAAAACGAAACTTGTAAAGCAAGAGCCCGCACCTTGCTTTGGAGCCGATGCTATGCTTAGGCACAATTGTCTTGAGGAGCATATGCCTATGTCTACGTTTTTGAATGCAAGCCCCATCTTTGGGCCCGTTCGCAGCCGTCGCCTTGGTCTCTCGCTCGGCGTCAACATGATGCCGGCCAGCGGCAAAATCTGCACGTTCGACTGCATTTACTGCGAAAACGGCCTCAACGCCGAACGCCCCTGCCATGAGCCGTACAACACGGCTACCGTGGTACTCGACGCGCTCGAGGCAAAGCTGCGCGAGATGGCAGCCGAGGGCGAGCTCCCCGATGTGATCACCTTCGCAGGCAACGGCGAGCCCACCGCCGCACCGGAGTTTCCGCAGGCCATCGCCGGCGCCGTCGCGCTGCGCGACGAGCTTGCCCCAAACTCCAAGATCGCCGTGCTCTCCAACGGCACGCGCGCCGACCGTCCCGAAGTGCACGACGCGCTCATGATGGTCGACGACAACATTCTTAAGTTCGATACCGTCGACCCGGCGTTTATCCAGCTGCTCGACCAGCCCGTTGGCCCCTACGACGTCGAGCACCAGATCGAAGCGTTCGCGAGCTTTGACGGTCACGTTATTATCCAGACGATCTTTTTGACCGGTGAGTATCAGGGCAAGCCCATCGACAACACCGGCGAGGAGTACGTTGCCCCCTGGCTCGCGGCGCTTGAGCGCATTCGCCCACAAGAAGCAACCATCTACACGGTAGCGCGCGAGACACCGGTCGCCGGCCTTGCCAAGGCAGCACCCGAGGTGCTCGACGCCATTGCCGCGCGCGTGCGCGCCCTCGGCATTCCCTGCCAGGTGAGCTACTAACCCACGGCCGCCCAGGGTAGTCTTTTTGGGACGGGGCTTTTTTAGCTGCCCTATCTCAAATACGACCTCAAGCTTCGAAGGTTCCGGTAGGGCAGCAAAAAATGCCCCGTCCCAAAAGACTGCCCTAGTACTTGGTTGATGCGGGTGGGCTATACTAGCTGCGGATGAAAGGAAGTTAGCCATGTTTGACAACGGACCCGTGCCCGGCCGCAACGACGCTTGCTGGTGCGGCAGCGGCAAAAAATATAAGAAATGCCATAGCGCCTTCGACGAGCGCCTCGAGCGCCTGTGGGAAGAGGGCTGGGAGGTTCTGCCCCGCACACTCTACAAGACGCCCGCCGATATCGAGGGCATTAAGCGCTCGGCCGCCATCAACGTGGGCGTGCTCGATTATGTGGGCGAGCATATCGCCGCAGGCATGACCACCAACCAGATCGACCAGATGATCTACGACTACACCGTCGAGCATGGCGGCACGCCGGCCGACCTCAACTACGAAGGCTATCCCAAGAGCGTGTGCACCTCGATCAACGACGTGGTCTGTCACGGCATCCCCTGCGATACGGACGTGCTGCACGAGGGCGATATCATCAACGTGGACTGCTCCACGATTCTGGACGGCTACTTTAGCGACTCGAGCCGCATGTTCTGCATCGGCGAGGTCTCGGCCGAGCGCCAGCGTCTGGTCGACGTCACTCGCGCCAGCGTGGAGGCGGGTCTGGCCGCCGTCAAGCCGTGGCTACCGCTGTCCGTGATGGCCGAGGCCGTGCAAAAGACGGTCGAGGACGCCGGTTTTAGCGTGGTACGCGAGTACGGCGGACACGGCATCGGTAAGGAGTTCCACGAGGACCCGTTTGTGGGCTTTACCACCGAGGCACCCGATGTGGACACCATCATGGCTCCGGGCATGGTCTTTACCATCGAGCCCATGGTCAATGCCGGAGCGCCCGACATCAAGATTAGCAAGGGCGACGGTTGGTGCGTGCGCACCAAGGACGGCAGCGATTCGGCCCAGTGCGAGGTACAGCTCGTGGTGACCGAGGACGGCTACGAGCTGCTGAGCTGGTAGCCGCGGATGCGCCGGATGCTGACGGGCACGCTCGTCTTGCACCCGGCGTTTTATTTGAACGTTTTGCCTGATACAACCTGCCAAAATAAACCTGTCCCTTTTTGGCAGGTCGAGCGGAAAGGACTGCTTGTGAACATCCTGGTTTTGCTGCCCGTCAACGACCGCCATCGCGCAATTCTTGAGTCGAGCGCTCCGGGCGAGGACTTTATCTACACGAGCTCCGACGCCGCCACGCGCGAGCAGGTCGCCGATGCCGACGTGATCCTGGGCAACATCGACCCTGACATGCTCACGGCATGCGAGCATCTCCAGCTGTTGCAATTGCAGACCGCCGGCTATGACGACTACCTTGCCGCCGGCACCGTGCCGGCCGACGCCAAGCTGTCTTGCTCGATCGGCGCCTACGGTCAGGCCGTAAGCGAGCACATGTTTGCCATGGTGCTGTCGATGATGAAGCACCTGCCCGGCTACCAGGACCTGCAGCGCGAACATCGCTGGGAGGATTTAGGTCCGGTCACCTCGCTCAAAAACGCCAACGTGCTGGTGCTGGGCGCGGGCGACATTGGCGGCCACTTTGCCACGCTCTGCCGCAGCATGGGCGCGCACGTCCGCGGCATCAAGCGCCATCCGCTCGTCTACCCCATTGTGTTTGAGGACATGGACGGCATGGACGCCCTGCCCGAGCGCCTGGCCGAGGCCGACGTCGTCGCATCCTTTATGCCCAGCACACCCGAGACCCGCGGCCTGGCGAACGCCGAGTTCTTCGCCGCGATGAAGCCGGGCACCTTCTTTGCCAACGGCGGCCGCGGCGATCTTGTGGTCGCCGACGACTTGGTTGCCGCCCTGGAGTCGGGACATCTTGCCGGCGCTGCGGTCGACGTCACCGACCCCGAGCCCCTGCCTGCGACAAGCCCCCTGTGGGATGCGCCCAACATGCTCATCACGCCGCACGTCTCCGGCTGGTTCCACCTGGGAGCCACGCTCAACAACGTGGTCGACATCGCCGCGGAGAATCTGCGTCACCTGCAGGCCGGCGAGACCCTGCGCTGCTGGATCGAGCACTAATTGTTCCGGCGTTTTGCCAAACGCCGGAACCCCTCGACGCTGCGAGCCCGCCAGAGCGGCAATCTGCCTTTCAACTTCGGCGGCATGACCAGAAGGTCAATGCCGCCTTGTTTCAAGGCACCTTGCTCGCCCAGACGGGCTCTCGCTGACTTTTGTTCAACCTGCGGGGTCTGGCTGGCGTTGGCTCTATCTGTGGGCCCTCGCTGACTTTTGTTCGGCCAGTGAGGTCTAGAGCTATTTGAGCGTTGCCAAGTACTTTCTTGCGTTTTCGACGTTCATTGCTGCGACGGGCGCATGCGAACAGAGTTTGACATCGTTGGTGACCAGTAGATCTGCTTGAGCGCGTATCGCTGCCGCAATGATTAAATCGTCTTCGTAATCGCTATGGAGCTCACGCTGTCTGCTCGCCATCCAGATGTCGCTCAGGTCACAGGGCACTGGCGTGGCAAGCTGCGACAGCACGCTAAGGCAATCCCATGCAAGCGAAGTCGCTACCGTAGCGGCATACTGGGAAAGCGAACCGTGCTCTCGCCGATACCATGCCTTATGTTCGCTTGAAATCAAATAAAACAGGTCTTTGGACGATGTCGCCGCATACAGCAAATCAACCTGCGCCGTGCATGCATCGCGTAAAAACTCAATCGCCACCGAACGACCACGTCGTGAGGGAATGAAGTAATCGAGCCACACGTTGGTGTCAACCAAGATGCGCTTTGGAGTCTCACTCATAGAGCCAGCTCATCTCCTCGCCATAGCGATCCGCATAGGCATTCCGTTTGAGCTCTTCGTCGTCCGATGGCTGAGCCTTGACCATATCGATTCCCGACTCACAGCAAGCGGCAGCGAACAGCTTCGACCCCTGATCCATAAGCTCGAGCTTACGTTTGGCGGCCTTTTCGCGCTCGCGCTGTTCCGCCCGGGCACGACTGGGCAGCAGGATATCCTCGAGCGCACCGGGGCGATCGGCCAGCGATGCTGCAAGCTGCCAGAGCGCTCGCACCGCTTGGCTCGGCGTCATACCGGCCTTGGAGAGAGCGGCGTCCCCACTCCTTTTAAGATCGGCATCGAGACGTACGTTGATCTGAGCGGCTGTTGTGGTCATGACCCCTCCTTAATACTTCAAAATATCATAAAGCTCTATGGTAGATACGTAAAGCATGTATAGCATTTATAAGCATTAGCCGTACTCTGTACACAAAAAGCCGCCGAGGCGCACTGCACCTCGGCGGCCACGTATCGCAGATCTAGTTCGGTTTCACCCTTTGCATTCGCCCAGATAAAACCTGCCAAAATAAACCTGTCCCTTTTTGGCAGGTTTTAGAGTTCCACGCTTTCGGCGCCGTTGATGGTCAGGTCACGCTCGTAGAAGGCGGTGAGGGCGCGGATGGCGTACATTACGTCGCGCACGCCGCCGGTCTCGTAGCTCGAGTGCATGGCAAGCTGCGGCAGGCCCACGTCCACGGCATGCATGCTCGCCTGCATATTGGACAGATTGCCCAGGGTAGAACCGCCGGCCATATCGCTCTTGTTGGCAAAGGCCTGCGTGGGCACGTCGGCGTCATCGCAAATGGCCTGGAACACCGCGCGGCTAAAGGCGTCGGTGCAGTAGTGCTGGTTGGCGGCCTCCTTGATGACGATGCCGCCGTTAAGCACAACCTGGTTGCGGGCGTCGCACTTCTCGGCGTGGTTGGGGTGCACGGCATGCGCGTTGTCGCAGCTCACGAGCATCGAAGCGGCAAGTGCGCGGTGGTACGACTCGTCATCGAAGCCCAGCGACCCGTTGATGCGGCGCAGCGCGTCGGCCAAGAACGTCGACATGGCGCCCTGCTTGGTCTCGGAGCCAACCTCCTCGTTATCAAAGCAGCAAAAGACCGAAACGTCGTGCGCATTCTCGGCACCCAAAAATGCCTGCAGCGAGGTGTAGGCGCAGGCCAGGTCGTCGAGCTTGGGCGTCGAGATAAACTCGTCGGCCCAGCCCCAAATGCGTGCATCCTGACGATTGACCAGGAACAGGTCGCGACCCAAAATTTGCTCGGGCTCAACGTCCAGTTCGTCGGCGATCAGGGCGTCAAAATCTCCCTGCTTAAGGTCGCCGGCGCTGATGAGCGGGCACAGGTCGACAGCTCGGTTGGGCGCAAAGCCCTCGTTAACGCCACGATTCATATGGATGGCAAGGCTCGGGATAATGGCAACTTCGCGCTCGGTAGCGAGCAAGCGGCTCTCGATACGGTCGCCCTCGCGCACCAGCACGCGGCCCGCAAGTGCCAGCGGGCGATCGAACCAGGTGTAGTCGATCATGCCGCCGTAGGCCTCGGTGTTCAGGCGCAGCGTCTCGCCCGCGCCGTCGAGCTCGGGCACGGCCTTAACCTTAAACGTCGGCGAATCGCTGTGTGACGCCGTGAGTTGAAAATGATAGTCGCCGGCAACGCCGTCCTCGCCCCACGTAGCGGCCAGGTCTTCGCCCACCTTAAAGGCAACGACGCTCGAGGTGTTGCGCTGCGTGTAATAACGCCCGCCCGGCTCGATGTCCCACGCTGCGTTCTCGGGCAGGTAGGTAAAGCCCGCCTCGTCGAGTTCGGCCATAATGGTCGCTGCCGTATGGAACATGCTGGGGCATGCCTCGATAAAGTCGATAAGGTCGTTGGAGGCCTCGATATCGTCGGCCGTCACGTGCACGCGCTCGATCGTTTCCTGATCCGTCATGCTCTCCCCTTTCGCTGGGTTGATGGTCCCCTCCAGCATACCCCGCCACGCCAGCGCCGCACTCTTCATTCCGTGCTTAATTCCGCGCCGCTCACCAAGTTGAGCCATCATGCCCGCGCTCCTTTTGCGACAATTGCGCTAACAGGACGAGAGGAGCCGTCATGAAGCCACGTAACATTGCCATCGCCTGCGGTGTCGCGGGTGTCGCCGTCGGCCTTGCCGCTGCCACCGGTATCGTTTATCACAAGCAAATCAAGTCCGCCGCGTCGCTCAAACGCTTGACCGGCTACGCGGATGGCTATGACCTGTACGCAATCGACATCGCCTACGACTACGATCTTGATCGCATCATCGCCGCCGGCGTACGCGACGACCAGGCCTACATCGATGCCGTGGTGGCGCAGGTGCTGCCCGGTGTGCCGGCACATGTCCAGGCGCCCCAGTTTGCCTGCAGCGCTTTTGTCGCCGTAGATGCCGAAGGCCGCGTGCGTACCGGTCGCAATTACGACTTTAAGGACGACACCTCGGCGCTGCTGGTGCGCAATCACCCACGCGGCGGCTATGCCTCCATCGGGTTTGCCGCCCTTAACAACCTGGGCGATAACACTCCGCTTGACTCCGTCGCCGGACGCGCCGCCGCACTCATGGGCCCGTTTGCCCAGCTCGACGGCGTCAACGAATGTGGCGTGTCCATTGCCGTGCTCACCCTGGATTCCAAACCCTGTGACCAGGACACGCAGCGCCCCGTCATCAATACCTCGCTCGCCATCCGTCTGGTGCTCGACCGTGCCGCCACCACGCAAGAAGCTGTCGACCTGCTTTCCGCCTACGACATGCACGCCATGGCAGGACGCGATTACCACTTCTTTATAAACGACGCCGCCGGTGACGCGCGCGTAGTAGAGTGGGATCCGCGCGATCCGGACCGCGCTTTCAAAGCGACTCCTGTAACCCAGGTTACGAACTTCTACGCCTGCTATGGCGACGAAGTGCTGCCTAACCAAAAGAATGGCGAGCTAGGCCATGGTAAAGAGCGCGCCGCCGCAATCGCCGATGTCCTCGACGCCCATACCGGCGCCCAAGACGAGGCAGTCGCTTGGAAGGCCCTACGCGCTGCAGCGCAAGAGCCCAATCCGGAAGACATCACCAGCAACACGCAGTGGTCGGTCGTCTTTGACAACACCGAGCCTGCTGCCGCCATCACGCTGCGCCGCCACTGGGGCGACATCGACGCATTCGCACTGTAAGGAGCCAGGCCCGTCGACTTTACGCTCGCCTGGCGTTGTTTACATTTCTATACGCTTGAGCTAACACGTTTTACCCCCGTATCAACAGTGTGCGGGGGTAAACTTATGCGCATGTTATAACTTGCCCGGAAGGATTCATCATGCTTAGGATCGGTCTTCTTACCAGTGGCGGCGACTGTCAAGCGCTCAACGCCACCATGCGCGGCATTGTCAAAACGCTTATGACCAATAGCGAAGAGCCTATTGAGATCTATGGTTTTGAGGACGGCTACCAGGGCCTTATCTACAGCAGGTTCCGCGTCATGACGCCCGCCGATTTTAGCGGCATCCTCACCCGCGGCGGCACCATCCTGGGCACGAGCCGCACGCCGTTCAAGCGCCTGGACATTCCCGAGGCCGACGGCGTCGAGAAGGTGCCCGCAATGGTCCACACCTATCATAAGCTGCAGCTCGACTGCCTGTTTATGCTGGGCGGTAACGGCTCCACCAAGACCGCCAACCGCCTGCGCGAAGAGGGCCTCAACGTTATCGCCCTGCCCAAGACCATCGATAACGACACCTGGGGCACCGAGCTGACGTTTGGCTTTACGAGCGCCATCGACGTCGCCACCAAGTGCATCGACGACATCCACACCACTGCCTCGAGTCACGGCCGCGTGTTTGTCATCGAGATCATGGGCCACAAGGTCGGTTGGATTCCGCTGTATGCCGGCGTCGCGGGCGGCGCGGACGTCATCCTGATTCCCGAGATCCCCTACGACATGGATAACGTCATCAAGACCATCGAGCATCGCATGGAGACCGGCAGCCGCTTTACCATCGTAGCCGTCGCCGAGGGCGCCATCTCCAAGGAGGACGCGGCACTGTCCAAGAAGGAGTACAAGAAGAAGCTCGCCGAGCGCACGAGCCCGTCAATCGTGTACGACATCGCCAAGGAGATCGAGGCCAAGACCGGTCGCGAGACCCGCGTCGCCATCCCCGGTCACACGCAGCGCGGCGGCCAGCCCGACGCCCAGGACCGCATCTTTGCGACCCAGTGCGGCGTCGAGGCAGCGCTTGGCTGCCTACGCGGCGAGTTTGGCTACATGATTGCCCTGCGTGACGGCAAGATGTGCCACATGCCGCTCGAGGAGGTCGCCGGCAAGCTCAAGTTTGTCGACCCCCAGAGCGATCTGGTACGCGAGGCCAAGGCGTTGGGCATCAGCTTCGGCGACGAATAGCCTCGGCTGGAATCCACCCCATCGGGCCCTCCGACCCCGCCCGACGTATTTCGATTTGGCTCCTCCCTTGACTCCGTCAAAGGTCGCCAATCGAAATCGTCGGGCGGGGTCGGAGGGCCCTGCGTTTACATACTCGCCGGGGCTATTCGTCTTCTTGCTGCGGGTGCCTGGGCTGGAATTGAGTTGCGGTGAAATAGTTCCTGCTTAGTCCGCAAATGGCTGAATCCAAAAACTATTCCACCGCAACTTACTGAGTGGGGGCTCTTGGCTGCTACTTGCACTGACATTTGTCCTGAAATGGCTGGTCGTTAGGGATTGCTACCGGTAGTTGCGGTAGGGTTGGGGCAGATTCTAACTAGAAATGGTGGTCGCTACCGGTTGTTCTCGGCATACTCGGCTCATTCGATTCGACCATCAAACGAAAGGAACCACCATGGATCTTGCGATGGCGCAGCGGCTCGTTGATCGCCGCAAGGCTGCCGGGCTTTCTCAGGAGGCGCTTGCCGCCCAGCTGGGTGTGAGTCGTCAGGCTGTCAGTAAATGGGAGCGCAGCGAATCCTCGCCCGATACCGATAACCTTATTGCGCTCGCCGCGCTGTATGGCGTGTCGCTGGATGAGCTGCTGTATGGGGAGGCGGTGGCTAGCGCTGATGACTCACAGGCTGATGATGAGGCGCAGAACAGCAACGCCGGCACCAAAGCTTCAGATAAGGCTGAAGAGGCTGAGGCTTCTACTGAGCACGCTGATTGCAGCGATAAGCCACTTGTCGATATTTCCCTCGCGCGCGGTATCCACGTCATTGATCCCAATAAAGGCGAGGAAGTCCATGTTGGTTGGAGCGGCATCCATGTGACCAACGAGCGCAAGGGCGAAGAGGTGCATGTGGGGCCGGACGGCGTGCATATCGATACGCTTGAGGACGATGGACATAGCGTACGCACCAATGACGACGGCACCGTCACCATCGACGGCGAGACGTTTTCCAGCTGGAAGGAAGCATACGACAAGCTCGACCATCATGGCAAGCATTTCCACACCAAGGTCGGACGTGCATGGAACAAATTCCCCTTCCCCGCACTTGTCACTCTCGCCTATCTGGTGCTCGGCATTGTCTACGGCACATGGGGCATGGGGCTTTTCCTCGTCTTTCTGGTTCCCGTCTACTACGCAATTGGTGACTTCATCGATCGGCGCCACCTGTCTAAGCTGATCGAGGCCATCTACCCGGCAGCCGCCATCGCTTGGTTCCTCTACATGTGGCTCTGTTTGGGACAGCCCCATCCTGCATGGATCATCCTCATCACGATTCCCGTCATAAAGGCGCTCATGCGCTGGTGCCGCAAACAATGGAAGCACCGCAAACAGGCCTAACACGCTCCGACCCACCAGCACCCAACCGCCCCCGCCCTTCTCCTAAGTTGCGGTGAGATAGGGACTGTTTTGAAGCTCCAAAGCGCCAAACAGTCCGTATATCACCGCAACTTACAAACAACTGGGTCAGTTCCGGCACGGAGATTAGCATTGAGCTGACCGCGCGCCAAGAAAAGGGCCTATTTACTACGTTTAACTCGAGAGGGCCGACCATACCCGCCTTTTCCGAAAACTGGCAAGCCATCTACCTGCGGTTTTAATTTCATAATCTTTGTCACGGTCGAGGGTGTGGTAGCAAACGTAGTAGATAGGCCCATTTTGTGGCATACGACCCATACAAGCCCAATCTCGAAGGCCAAAGAGAGTCTCTCATCCACGCCTGCGAGCGAAAACCAAATAGAATGAAAGGCAAATGGAAAAGCCCGTTTAACGAGCGGAGGACATATGCGCGACGTAGCCGAAAGCGACTGGAAGCTGTTTAAGAAAATGCTTCCTCAATGGCAAGAACGTTATATGGAAAAGCTCATCGGCCAGTACGTTGAGATACTGAACGGCGACAGTGAAGCGTCCAGTAGATTTTGGGCACTAGAAGAGCGCCTCAATAGAGACAAGCTGTCCTCAGGCGTAATTGCAAACGACATTCGCCGCAGCACAATGCACCGCGAGATAGCCAATTTGCTTATCGACAGCGTGATCACCCTTGACGACCTTGACGGTTTTACCGAGGACATTAAGAGCTATGCGCAACACTGGATTGGCCAGTAAGAGCACTGAACGACAGACATCCCCAGCAAAACGGGTCAAACGCCGGGCCACCTAATGGTTGTCCGGCGTTTGCCCAGATAAAACCTGCCAAAATAAACCTGTCCCTTTTTGGCAGGTTACTCGGCGCTCTTGAGAGCGCCGACCATGTCGATCTTATTGAGCGTTCGGTTGGTGGCGAGGTTGACGATGATCGTAAAGCCGAAGGAAAGCACCACGGCAAGCACGTAGCTTAGCGGCTCGACCTCAACATCAAAGTACAGCGACGGCATCTGCAAAATGTACGTAAAACTCTCGGCCAGCAAGCCGCCCAGCGGTACGCCCAGCGCGGCTCCGATCGCCGTAAGAATCAACGTCTCCTTGTTGACGTAGTGGTGCACCTCACCGCGACGAAAGCCCAACACCTTGATGGTCGCCAGCTCGCGTTCGCGCTCGGAGATATTCGTGTTGGACAGCGTAAACACCACCACAAACGATAGGCACGCCGCCATAAAGGTCACGAGCACCACGACAGAATTGATAATCGTAAAGTTCGCCTCATAGTTTTCCCAATGCTCGGCCGTACTCGAAATCGTAAGCCAACCGTCACTCTTAAGATTCTTGCTAAACGCAATCTGGTCGTCCGACGAGCCCTTAAGCAGTGCAAAGATGCCGTTGAGTCGAGCGCTGCGACCAAAAGCCTGCTCATAGGTGCCCTGCGTCATGTAAAGCGTGTTGCCCAGATAGTTAAGCGAAATGTCGCTGACTTTGACCTTGGCAACATTGAGCGACGAATCCTGGACGTGTGCCGTATCGCCCGGCTGAATCCCAAGCACCAGCTGTGAACTTTTGCTCAGATACACGTCTCCGTCACGCAAAGACAGCGGCTCTTTGGACTCATCCTCCAGGCGCACGTAATCGTCCAAGTCACCCGTGCGGTCATCGGGCACCACGATCAGCTGCACGGTCTCGCTCTTACCGCCAAACGTAAAGGTGACGTTGTCGGTCATAATCGGCAGGGTCGAGGTCACGGTCACGTTGGAATCATTGGCCGCGCTGCGCTCATCCAATGCCGCGCACGTCTGCGAAAAATCGTCGGGATTGGCGACCGCCAGCAAGTCATAGCGCGTGATATGCCCGTACTGTTTGGGCGAAAGCGCCACCGACGTATCGCGGATGCCCATACCGCAGATCACGAGCGCCGTGCAGCCGGCGATACCGAAGATGGTCATAAAGGCGCGCTTTTTGTAGCGGAACAGGTTACGCGCCGCCACCTTGTTTAAGAAGCCCATGCGGCGCCAGATAAATCCGATACGCTCGAGCAGAATACGCGAGCCGGCACGCGGGGCCTTGGGACGCATGAGCGAGGCTGGGGTCTCGGCCATCTCGTGGCGGCAGGCGATAATCGTAGCGCCCACCACGCCCACGGCAAACAGCGCCACCGAGACGATTGAGGACACGATGTCGTACGAAAGCAACATCTGGGGCAGCGAGTACATGTCGTCGAACACCGTAAACAGGAACAGCGGCAAGCCCACAAATCCGATGATGTTGCCGAGCACGCCGCCGATCAGACACGCCCACAGCGCGTAGTCCACGTATTTGGACAGGATGCGTTCGCGCGAATAACCGAGCGCCTTATACAAGCCGATGAGCGTGCGCTCCTCCTCGACCATGCGCGTGGCGGTGGTAAGACTGATGAGCACGGCGACGACAAAGAAGATAAATGGGAAAACCGTGGCGATGGCCTCGATCGAAGAGCTATCGCTCTCGACGCTCGAGTAGCTTGCGATGTTACCGCGGTCCTGAATGTACCAGGTGCATTCACCCAGATCGGAAAGCTCGGCGCGGGCATCGGCAAAATGCTGGTCGGCGGCGGCGCGGCGCTGGTCCAACTCGGCCTGAGCCTGGACGCGCTCCTCGCTGCCCTCGGCCATACGGTTGATGTTATCCTGCTCGATCCCAAAGAGCATGGCGGCCTGACGCTCGGCCGTATCCAAGCTTGTCGGCGTGTCAACCGTCAACTCCTGGACGCGCGCCTTCTCACGCTCCTCGCGGATCTTCTCGATATTGCCCTTGACCTCATTGATCTTTGCCGCGTAGGCATCCGAATAGGAGTTAAGACTCTTGGCTCCCTCGACGATCACGTGGACCGCGGAGTAGGAAGAAGATGTCGCGGCATCCTCGCTCACATAGAACTTATAGTCCGCCGCCGAAGCAGCGCGAAAGGCGTTGACTGTCGAGTCGGAGCTCACGTCGGTAGGATCGAGGACCTCGGCCGTAATGGTGTAATCGCCCGCGGCAAACTGATCCTTGGCGCTTTGGTTGGACGAGCTCGCGTCATTGGCGGCAAAACTCACGGTATCGCCGAGTTTTTTGCCCGAAGCCTTCAGGAACTTCGAAGTCACCGCGACCTCATCGGCGCTCTCGGGCAAATCGCCGTTCACGAGCACGGGCTGATCAATGTTCTCCTTGGAGAGACTTTGCACGACCACGCGCTCGTGCGTTGTGCCCACGGCGGTGTAGGCGGTCTCGGTGTAGATGCCCTCGGCCGTCTCGACGCCGTCGACCTCTTGAATAGCCGCGAGATCGTCGCGCGTAAGGCCATAGGTCGACTGCACGTTAATGTCATAGACATTCTGCTGGTCAAAATAGGCGTCAACCGAATCGCACAGGTCCTCGCAGCCCGCCTTAAGGCCGCACATCACGCTCACGCCGAGCGCGGTGATGACCACGATGGACAAGAAGCGCTTAAGACTGCCTCGGATTGTGCGGTAGATGCCACGGCGAAAAACCGTCGGCACCATATCGTTTGAGCTTTGAGCGGTGCGGTAGGTCGCGAACTCCCGGTCGCGACCCGCGTGCTCCGCATCGTGGTTTTGTCTGTTTTGGCGATCTTGGTCCATGGGCGCTACCACTCGATCGTCTCGATAGGCACGGGATTTTGCTGGACCGTCTCGCTCTCCACGCGGCCACTCTTAAAGCGGATCAGGCAATCGGCCATGGGCGCCAGCGCAGAGTTATGGGTGATGATAATGACCGTGATGCCCTGCTTGCGACAGGTGTCCTGCAGCAACTGCAAGATCTGCTTGCCGGTTTTGTAGTCGAGTGCACCCGTGGGCTCGTCGCACAAAAGCAGCTTGGGGTTCTTGGCCAGTGCGCGGGCGATGGACACGCGCTGCTGCTCGCCGCCCGATAGCTGCGCGGGGAAGTTGGCGAGGCGCTCGCCCAGGCCAACCTGGCGAAGCGTCTGTTCGGCATCGAGCGAATCGGGGCAGATCTGAGCTGCGAGCTCGACGTTTTCGAGCGCCGTCAGGTTGGGGACCAGATTGTAGAACTGGAAGACAAAGCCGACGTCGGCGCGGCGGTATTCCACGAGCTGCGCCTCGTTGGCGGAGCTCACGTCGCGCCCGTCCACCGTCACGGTGCCGGAGGTCGCCGTATCCATGCCGCCCAGAATGTTGAGCGCCGTGGTCTTGCCGGCACCCGAAGCGCCCAAAATGATGGCGAGCTCGCCGCGCTCGACCGTAAAGCTCGCGCCGTCGAGCGCGTGAATGCGGGCGTCGCCCTCGCCGTACGCCTTGATGACGTCTTTGAATTCGATATAGGCCATCGATTAATTCCCATCTGGTCGGATAACTCTTTAGTATTACCCATTTCCCACCTACCAAAAAGGGACAGGTTCATTTTGGCAGGTTTTATATGGGGAAACGGGGAGCGAAGGCGGGCGCTGGGGACGTCCAGCACAACCATTTGACCCAAACCACGCCCGCCGCTATGATGCCGCTGCGGAATGAATGTCTCCGTTGGGCGCGCCAGCCAAACTATCGCGTCGCCCTAAACCGCCTTGTTGCTGATGACTTCTGCTGTTACGTGATGTCCTTTGGGCATCACGTAACAGCAGAAGTCTTTTTTGTTTTGGAGGAGAAGTGTCGGAAAACAGTGCATCGAGCAGAATCAAACGCCTGCTCAACACCTATAGCGGCCTCATGCTTATGGGTGCCGTCGGAATCCCTATTGGCATCATCGTCGGTGCAATTTGTGCCCTCTTTGGTCGCGTGCTCCTGGCAATCGGCGCCTTCCGCGACGAGCACATCACCCTGCTCCTTCCCTTCCTCGCCCTCATGGGCTTGGCCATCGTATTTGCCTACCGCACCTGGGGCAAAGGCACCGATCGGGGCATGAGCTTAGTATTCGACGTAGGTCACGGACGCGAGGACGCCATCTCCCCGCGTTTGGTGCCGCTCATTATGCTGAGTACGTGGGGGACGCATCTCTTTGGCGGTAGTGCGGGACGCGAGGGCGTAGCGGTGCAGATCGGCGCCACCGTCTCACATTGGATCGGCCGACGTCTACCTTTCCGCGACCCCGGCAACACGTTTTTGCTCATTGGTATGGCCGCTGGCTTTGCCGGACTCTTTCGAACGCCGCTCGCCGCTACGGTCTTTGCTGTCGAGGTGCTGGTCGCCGGACGCATGGAATACCGCGCGCTGTTTCCCGCGCTTACGGCTTCACTTGCCGCAAGCATGACCTCGGGCGCCCTGGGGCTCGAGAAGTTCGAGGTCGCCGTTACCGCCTCGTATGCGCTCGACCTCCCCGGTCTTGGACGGCTGGCGCTGCTGGGCATCGCGTTCGGCATGGTCGGTGGAGCTTTTGCCTGGTGCCTTGCCCATGCCAAGACCCTTGCAGCGCGGCTGCTCCCCAACCCTTACATACGCGTTGCCGTTATGGGCCTTGCGCTGTCGGCGATTCTGTTCGTGCTGTGGCAGGGGCGATACTGCGGCCTTGGCACCAACCTAATATCGGCGGCGCTCAACGGTGACGGCAAGGTCGCCATCATGCCTTGGGACTGGGCGCTCAAATTCACACTCACCATCGCCACGCTTGCCGCGGGTTATCAAGGTGGCGAGGTCACGCCGCTGTTCTCCATCGGAGCCAGCCTGGGTGTCGTACTCGCCGGGATTCTCGGCATGTCCGTCGAGCTCTGCGCCGCGCTGGGATACGCCGCCGTCTTTGGCAGTGCCACCAATACGCTGCTCGCGCCCATCCTTATTGGCTGCGAGGTCTTCGGTTTCGGTAATCTGCCAGCGTTCTTCATCGTCTGCGTTGTGGCTTATCTGTTCAACATGGACAAGTCTATCTACGCCCTGCAGGAGCGGGCGTAGATAGATGTCCCAGCAGGTGGTCTCAACCGGAAACGGCGTCCCACTCTGAGGCCGTATTCCGGGACACGGTTTCCACTTGGGAAGCCATTCGGAAAGCGCATCCCGCGTTAAAACGGAATTCCGGGACGTGGTTTCCGCCTGAGCTTCCATTCGAAAAGCGCGTCCCGTTCTTTCACGGCGTCTTGGCTATGCAAAGTGTCCTGGCGTTATTCCTCGTACGCGCCCTCAAGCCGAAGCAGCCATTCCTTGCGGTCAAGGCCGCCGGCATATCCGTTGAGCGATCCGTCGGCTGCCACCACGCGATGGCACGGCACGATGATCGAAATAGGGTTGCGAGCGACCGCAGCCCCCACCGCGCGAGGAGATACAACGGGCGCTTCATTTCCCGGCACACGATGTCGAGCCGCAACACGCTGGGCGATCTCGCCATACGTAGCGACCTCGCCACGCGGAATTGAAAGCAGCTCAAACCAAACCTCACGCTGAAACGCCGTGCCAATCAAATGCAACGGCGGCGTAAACCGAGGCTCCTGCCCCGCAAAATAGGCATTCAGCCAAGCCCAAGAACGCTCAAGCACCGAAGAAGCCGCACCATTTGCCGGACTCACCGAAGACATCCCACCGGTACCAGAAACCGCATCGGTACCTACGACATACTCCGCATCCTCTTTGAGCAGCGTAGAGCCAAAGTGCTCCTGCCCCTCAAACCAAAGCCCCGTCAAACCGCGGCCATCAGCGGCAAGCAAGATTTCGCCCAAAGGCGAGGCAAATGTCGTCGTGACCACCAGCGGCTCCTTTCAAAACTCCGCAACATAATACCGCGAACTGTGCAGACAACCCCCGCAGATACGTCCGGGCGGGCTCGCAATTACTTCAGCGAGGCTGTTTTTCCCAATCAAGCGAAGAAGACGCGGGGCTTCGACGCCAGGGCGGTACCCCCGCCAGCTGAGCTCTAATACTTTTCCCGAGAAGTGAACGAGTAAAAACGAAGTCCCGGAGCATCCACACCTTTAGACCGCAAAACCGCAGGATTCGCGCTGCAAAACCGCAGGAAATAGCGGTCAAAATATGCCAATGCTTCGGGGGTCCAAATAAGGTCGTTCACTTCACGGGAAAAGTATTAGACCTCAATTCGCACCAAGCCCAAAGTCACCCCAGGCGGCAGGCGCGAAGCGCCGAGGCCGCCGCCGGGACCAGGGCCCGCAACAACCACGTGCCCCCACATCAGCCCAGCGGCCCCAACCAGCAACGGCCCCATCGCAGGCCGCTCGCAGCCGAGTCACCGCAGGCGGGGGCCGGGCTTAGTTTTCAGAACACTCCGCAGACCAGTGTGGCGCCTTGTCCGCGGCTCCGAAGGAGCAGGACAAGGCGCCACACATGGTCGAGGACGTTCTGAAAACTAAGCCCGGCCCCCGCCGGACAGGTCCACCGCTACTCGCAGAGCAGCTTAGCGATCTGGACGGCGTTGGTTGCCGCGCCCTTACGGATTTGGTCGCCGCAGCACCAGAAGGTGATGCCACGCGCAGCCTCGGGGTTCGAGATGTCGCGGCGTACGCGACCGACCCAAATCAGGTCCTGGTCGGAGGTGTCCATCGGCATGGGGAAGCGATCGTGCGCATCCTCGGCACTCATGTCGTCAACCAGCTTGACGCCCGGAGCGGCAGCCAGCGCAGCACGGGCCTCCTCAACCGTAATGTCGCGCTCAAACTCGAGCGTAATGCTCTCGGAGTGCGAACGCAGCACGGGCACGCGCACGCAGGTGCAGTTCACGCGCAGCTCGGGCAGATGCATGATCTTGCGGCCCTCGTTTTGCAGCTTCATCTCCTCGGAGGTAAAGCCCTCCTCCTTGACACCGCCAATCTGCGGAATCAGGTTGCTCGCGAGCTGGGCGGCAAAGGCGCGCGGCTCGGGAATCTCCTCGCCGCGGCCCAGGGCGGCCAGCTGAGCCTCGAGCTCAGCCATACCGGGAGCGCCAGCGCCCGAAGCCGCCTGGTACGTCGAGACGATCATGCGCTTCACGCCGGCGAGCTGATGCAGCGGCCACGTAGGAACCAGGCCGATGATAGTCGCGCAGTTGGGATTGGCGATAAGGCCGTGATGCCACTTGATATCGTCGGCATTGATCTCGGGCACGACCAGCGGCACCTCGGGATCCATGCGGAAGGCATGGCTGTTGTCTACCACGATGGCGCCACGCTTGACGGCCTCGGGCAGCAGCTCCTTCGCGATATCGTCGCCGGCAGCGCCGAGTACGATGTCGCAGCCCTCAAAGGCCTCGGGGCAAGCTTCCTCGATCACAACCTGCTCGCCGCGGAACTCGACGGTCTTGCCCGCAGAGCGCGCGCTCGCTAGCAGCTTGAGCTTGCCGACCGGGAACTCCTGCTCGTTGAGACACTCGAGCATCTGGGTGCCAACAGCTCCCGTCGCGCCCAAAATAGCAACCGTGTACTGTTTCATGCTTCCCCCTTTTAAGGTTGTGGCTTTTGCCCGCACGCCGAGCAGGCTAAATGTTCTTGCCCAGTTTATACAAAAACGGGACGGGCATGAAACCCGCCCCGTCGAAACGAAACCGAAATGAAACGCCCCACGGCAGATTTTGGGGCATGTCCCAAAATCTGCCGGAATGGCCGCTACTTGTGGAGGGCGGCCAGGGCGGGTTCGACCGGCGCGGGAGCCTCCAGGTCCGCGACTTTCACAATGCCGTTCTCGTCGGAGAAGGCACGGTAAATGGTCTGAATCGCCAAGTCGAAGTCCTTCTCCTCGACGCCGATAATGATATTGATCTCATCGCAGCTCTGCGAAATCATACGCACGCTCACGCCCGCCTGGCCAAGCATGCCAAACAGGTGGCCCGAGATACCTGCACGGCCGCGCAGGTTACGACCGACGGTCGCGATAAGTGCCAAGCCCTCGACCACCTCGATCTCGAGCGGCTCGACCTCCTGCTGAATGTCGCCTACGAGCGAGTACAGCGAATCGCGCACGTCCTGCTCCTGCACCACAGCACCAAAGCGGTCGACACCGGTGGGCATGTGCTCGACGGAAACGTCATAGCGTTCGAAGACCGAAAGCGCACGGCGCATAAAGCCGACGCGCGGCTTGGTACGGTCGCGGGCAACGTTGATGGCGACAAAGCCGCGCTTACCGGTCACGCCGGTAATGATGGGCTCTGCCTCACCCTCGTCAGCCGTCTCGCTAATGATGGTGCCGGGGTCCTGCGGCGCGTTGGTGTTCTTGATGACCAGTGGAATGCCTGCCTCGCGCACAGGGAACACGGCCTCCTCGTGCAGGACGCTTGCACCCATGTACGAAAGCTCGCGCAGCTCCTCGTAGGTAACGCGGGCGATGGGCTGAGCCTCGGGCACAATGCGAGGATCAGCAGAATAGAAGCCCGAAACGTCGGTCCAGTTCTCGTACAGGTCGGCGCCCAGGCACTTGGCCAGGATCGAGCCCGAGATATCGCCGCCGCCACGGTCGAGCAGCTTGATTTGACCCTCACGCGTCGCGCCGTAGAAACCGGGCATGACAAAGCCGCCCTGCTGACCGTACTCCTGCACCAGCTCGGAGGTGCGGTTCATGCTGAGCGTACCGTCGTGATGGAACGCCACGACCGTCGCGGCGTCCAGGAACGGCAGGCCCAGATACTCGGCCATCAGGCGAGCGGTGAAGTACTCGCCACGACTCACGAGCTCCTCGGTGGAGTAGCCGCCCGAGCGGGCGCGCTCGGCAAAGGCCGCGAACTCCTCGCGGATGGGATAGGTGAGCTCCAGCTCGTCAGCGATATCAAAATAGCGCTGCCCAATGTCCTCGAGCAGCTCCTCGCACGACACGTGGTACTTAACGTGCGCGTTAACCAGGTAGAGCAGGTCGGTCACCTTGGTGTCGCCCTTAAAGCGGCGACCGCAGGCAGAAACCACCACAAAACGGCGGGCCGGATCGGCATCGACAATGGCCTTGATCTTCTTAAAGTGTTCGGCGTCGGCGACAGACGAGCCGCCAAACTTGGCAATCTTAATCATGGGCTGGAGGTTACCTTTCTAAAAGCCTCTGCAAACCTGTTTTGCGCGCTCTGATACCATGGTTTCACCGATTGGGACCAAGGCATCCGAGGAGCAGTGTTATATGGGAACTTATCATAGTACACGAGGACGCACTTTATCGTGCTCAAGTAAGGTGGCAATCCGCACCGGCATCGCTCCCGACGGGGGTCTGTTTGTCTCGGACGAGCTTGGCACCCAGCAGGTCGATATCAGCTCGCTTGCAGATAAATCGTACTTTGAAATCGCTCAAGATGTGTTGGGAATGTTACTGAATGATTACACGGCCGAAGAAATTTCGGCGTGTGTCGACGAGGCATACCGCGGCACGTTCGCGAGCGAAGAGGTTACGCCGCTCGTCAAACTCGACGCTGCGCCGGGCGCTGACGCCCCTCAGACCTATGTGATGGAACTCTTTGGCGGCCCCACGAGCGCCTTCAAGGACGTCGCCCTGCAGATGCTCCCCCGCCTTATGGCCCGCACCTCCGCCAAGGACGGCGGCGCCGAGCGCATCATGATCGTCACCGCCACGTCGGGCGACACGGGCAAGGCAGCACTCGCCGGCTTTGCCGACGCTCCGGGCACGGGCATCACTGTCTTTTATCCCGAGGGCAAGGTCAGCCGCGTCCAGAACCTGCAGATGTCCACTCAGGAGGGCGATAACGTCGCCGTCTGCGGTATCCGCGGCAACTTCGACGACGCCCAGAGTGCCGTCAAGCGCATCTTTGCCGATAAGGAACTTGCCGAGCGCTTGGAGGCCGCCGGCACGGTGCTCTCGAGCGCCAACTCCATCAACGTCGGCCGCCTGGTGCCGCAGGTTGTCTACTACTTTGCCGCCTATGCGCGGCTGCTGCGCGCCGGCGCCATCAAGGCCGGCGATGCCGTGGAGTTCTGCGTGCCGACCGGCAACTTTGGCGATATCCTGGCCGGCTACTATGCCAAGCGCATGGGTCTGCCCGTCGCCAAGCTCATCGTCGCGAGCGACAAGAACAACGTTCTGGCTGACTTCCTGACCACCGGCGTCTACGACCGCAACCGTCCGTTCTTCACGACCATCTCGCCGTCGATGGACATCCTTATTAGCTCCAACCTGGAGCGCATGCTCTACTTCCTGTCCGACGGCGACTGTGAGCTCGTTTCCGGCCTTATGGAGCAGCTTGCCCAGACCGGCCGCTACGAGGTACCCGCCGAACTGCTGGCAAAGATTCAGAGCGTCTTTGGCTGCGGTTGGGCCAGCGAGGACGAGGTCCGCGCTGCCATCAAGAGCTGCTGGGACGCGAACGGCTACGTGATCGACCCGCACACCGCTTGCGGCTATCACGTCTTCGAAAAGGTCGCTCCCGCCGAGGGCGCCAAGGCCCGCGTGTTGCTTTCGACCGCCAGCCCCTACAAGTTCCCGCGAGCCTGCTGCGACGCCTTGGGCCTCGACGTTCCCGAGGATGATTTTGAGGCTATGCGTGTGCTCGAGCAGGCCACCAACACGGTCGCCCCGACCCAGCTCGCCGAACTCGAGTCCAAACCCGTCCGCTTCGAAGACGTCTGCGACGTCGATGAGATGGCAAGCTACGTCGAGTCTGCAGCAAAAAAGATGGCTACTAACTAAACCCCTTATTAAGCGCCGGCGAAAGCCGGCGCACCTTCTTTCATCAGATAACCCTTGGGATGATGACGAACTGACATGCGGGTCTGCCTGTTTAGTTCGTCGCGAGTTCCGCACGAGCCGGAAAGCACTTAATGTGCTTTCCGAGCGAGCCAGGACTGCCCGAGCAGCGAACTAAACAGGCAGACCGCCCAGGAGATTCCCATGATCAAGATCACCGTCCCAGCAACAAGCGCCAACTTGGGCATTGGCTACGATACCCTCGGCATGGCCGTCAGCCTCTACTCGCACTTTACCTTTGAGCGCGCCGACAAACTCACCATCACGGGCTGCCCCGAAGAGTTCCAAAACGAGAATAACCTGGTTTACGTCAGCTTTGTCGATGCACTGGCCGCATGGGGCGAGCCGACCTTCCCCGTCGCCATCGACATTCAGACTGACGTTCCCGTCGCCCGCGGCCTGGGCTCCAGCTCCACCTGCGTCGTCGCCGGCATTATGGCCGCCGCCGCACTGACAGGCCACACCGTCGACCGCGCCGAGCTGGTTCGCATTGCCACCGAAGTCGAGGGCCATCCCGATAACGTCGCCCCCGCCATCCTGGGCGGCGCCGTCTGCTCCTTTACGCCGACCGACTCGCTGCCCCAGTGCCTGCGCTACGAGGTGAGCGATCGCTTACGTTTTATTACCGTGATTCCGCCCTACGAGGTACATACGAGCGAGGCGCGCAAAGTCGTGCCGCAGGAGATTCCGCTCTCCACCGCCGTGTGGCAAATGGGCCGCATCGCCGGCATGACGCGCGGCCTGGAGACCGGCGACCTTGACCTGATTGCCGCCGCCAACGACGACCGCATCCAGGAGCCCTATCGCCGCCGCCTGATTCCCGATTACAACGCTGTGCGCGACACCTGCCTTAATGGCGGCGCCAAGACCATCTGGATCAGTGGCTCCGGCTCGACCCTTATGGCTGTAACCGATGACACTATCGTAGCCAAGTTCCTGCAGGTCAAGCTGCGCGAGCAGTTCCCCAAATGCGACACGCACATTCTGACGTGCGACACGGAAGGCGCCCAGATCGAATACCTGTAGTCGCCGTACCTTATACCCGCCGGGGAGGCCAGGGGCTTTGCCCCCAAATCGTCCTCGGACATGGCAGGACCCCCGCTGCGCACTTCGTGCGGCGGGGGTCCTGCCGTCCTGCGGAAAGATTTGGGGGCAAAGCCCCTGGCCTCCCCTACGTTAACTTCGCTGGCGGCGGCTACAGGAACCTACGCTCTGGAAAGTCGCCGGGCTGATAGTTGCTTTTTATTGGTAGGGGCTCTTGCTAGGCTGGAGCACTTCCTAGAGGCGGGCATCGGCTGTGTGCTTGGTTTAGGCGGCGCTGGTTTCTTTGTATTCGAAGACTGGTTCTAGGAGGTCTTCGATGTTGCAGTGGAGGGCTTTTGCTATGGCTCTTACGCTTGTAACCGAAGCTTCATTGATGTTTCTCTGGCGCTGCTCGTACATTTGGATTGAGCGGAGTGATACGCCCGATTCGTATGCCAGGTCTTGTTGGGTTTTCTTGAGCCTCTTTCTTGCTTGCGCCAGTTTAGTTTGACGAGGTGTTTTCTTCGCCATATCGCAAATAAGACGCGCCACACGTTCCTCTGAGGCTTCGTGCCAGGGGTAGTACAGACTGCGTAGCACATCGAATGGAACGACATGCAGCAAATCTTCGAAAGACTCTCCTAGGCGCCACTGAAGGTATGCCAATATCCAGCCTGTCCAATATTCCGGTGTCTTTTCGAATCGGTAGGTTCGATTTGGCATCGGCCTTGATTGATAGCCGAACCTTTCGGCAATGAGCGCAAACAGCTCAACGCCCGATTTTCCCGATACGACCCATGCGTTGCCGCGTTCGAACTCGCGGGCTACGCCGCTCAGGCAAAAGAGTTCAGCAACTTCCGATCCTTCTGCCCCATAATCGTTAACGGCATAGTCAAAGCAGTCGCCGAGGTTGTTCATTGCATCCTCAAGGTAGTAGACGGGGTATGTCCTACTCGGCCCACGATCCGTTAACTCTTGGATCATTTAAATCAACCCTCCCTGCCATCAAATCCCTAATGTCGACACCATCAGAGTCAAATCCGTTTACCGTATCCAGGTACTTTCGTCGAGCGTTCTGTTCTCGCTCAAATCGTTTGGGATAAAACTCAGCTCCCGAGGCCTGCTTCCAATCGCGGAACTTAATCGCCGAGAACGCACGCTCACTCATGAGCGCATATTGAATGCCCAAATCCCCCAAAAACATAATGCGCTGCAATTGCCTGAGCGAGATCATGCCGTTGACAAACTGTCTTGCAAACGAGAAATAGGAATCGTCTGCACGATAGCCTCGAATAACGTCATAGGGAGAAATATCAATCAGGCAGTTATCCAGCAGATAACGAAGCCCCTCGCGTGCTACTGGCGTTGAAACATTGAACTCTCTCTTATTCGCCAGAATTGCAAGCCAGTTGAGAATCGAGAACTCACCTGATTCCAAATCCAAAATCGCAAGGCCATCTAAATCAAGCTCATATCGATTGGCAATGCCATCAGACTCGGTCCGGCATGCCCATTCCATTGCCATTTCCTCATGTGGCGTGCAATAAAACCCGCGCCCATAGTCATTGAATTGCCTGCATTTATCCAACGATGGATGCTCGACAACAACCTCCGACCCGTGCCAAAGCTCCATATCGACCTCCTAAAAAATATCACCCCAGTGATAGTTTACCAATAACTATCACTGGGGTGATATAGATGAGAGCTTTTGAGGGGTTGCAGCCCGATTAGAGGCAGGCCTCGGCGATGCGGCGCTTGAGTTCATCGATGCCGGTGCCGGTCTGGGAGCTTGTGATGATTACGTTTTCGGCCGGGACGTTGAGCTGCTTTTTGATGGCTGCCGCCTGGCGGGCCTGCTGGGTGCGGCTGAGCTTGTCGGCTTTGGTGAGGCAGACGATAAAGTTGAACTCGTTGCCCTGCAGGTAGTCGATCATGTCATGATCGAGCTTGCTGGGGTCGTGACGAATGTCCACCAGCGAGACGACCAAGTTAAAGCTGCGCTCGGAGTCGAAAAAGTCGCCGATAAGCTCGGCCCAGCGGTCGCGCTCGGCCTTAGAACGACGGGCGAAACCATAGCCCGGCAGGTCGACGAAGTGCACGTCGTCGGCCTCGAAGAAATTGATGTTGCTTGTCTTGCCCGGTGTGCTCGAAACCTTGACCAGGTTCTTGCGGCCAAAGAGCTTGTTCATAATCGACGACTTGCCCACATTGGAGCGGCCGACAAAGCTCACTTCGGGGCAGGTGGACTCGGGAATCAGCGAAACCTTGCCGTAGCTGGCGACGAACTTGGCAAGCTGGTAGTTAATGGAATCGGCCATGGACACTCCTTGGTCGTAGGTTCTTACAAAAGAGCGCGCTATTGCGCAGCGGCAATGCGGCGGACGATATCGAGCGTGATGTTACTTGCGACACGCGCGTACTCGAACAGATCGAACTCTCGGTCGCAAATTGCATCGTACGCCTCGTCACAATTATCGCTGATAGCGCGCAACACCAGGCAATCGACACCATTTTTGGTTGCGACATGGGCAATCGCCGCGCCCTCCATGCCGACACAATCGGCATGCGTCGCTTCGATAGCGTCGTTACGCATGGCGGCGCCCGTCACAAAGCGGTTACCCGTGGCAATCGTGCCGACCAGGAACTGTTTGGTGCCCTCGTTCGAAGCGACTGCATTTGTCGAAGCGTCAACGAACCCACGCTCAGCAAGCACGTCGACGGCAATATCGACCAGCGCGGGCGTCGAACCAAACTCCTCAAGCCCCGGTGCGGACTCGGCGATAAGCGCGGTATCGGTATCCAGATAGCGTAGGCGTTTGCCAATGACCACGTCGTCGATATGGAGCTTGGGGTTCAAACCGCCCGCAATGCCCGAAAACACAACAGCCTGCGGAGCATACTTGCTAATGAGGTGCTGTGTTGCAGCGGCGGCGTTCACCGTGCCCATGCCCGCCGTTGTGGCGACGACTGTCAGGCCGTTGAGCTCGCCGCTCACAACGGTCAAGCCTGCCTCCCGTGCCTCGCAAACGTCGCTCAGCTCTTCCTTAATCTGCATGATCTCTTTTTCGAGCGCACCGATAATCGCGATGGTAGCCATACCATTCCCCAAACCTATACGAAATTCTCAACCACGGTATGGTACCAGCATTTTGTTTGACCTCGCCAAACGAACACGCTAAGCCAGCGCAGCTCGCATATCAAACAGAGCCTTTGCAATCACGGCCGTAACCTCGCTCGAGCGGTCGCCCCACGGCATCGATGTCATGACGCTCATGACATAGGTACGACCATCGATGCCGATAAGGCCCGCATCGCATGTCGAATAGTAACCATCCTCGCTAATCCAGCCTGCCTTGTTGCGCACCAAAACATGCTCGCCCGCAATGCCATCGCGCACTCATTTAAGTCTGTCCCCAATGAGTGCCCTTGGGGCGAAAATGGCTCGCTAGTCGATGGCGTTTTTGAGTTCGGCGCGGCGCTTTTTCATGCCGGCCATGACGGCGTTGCGCAGCTCGGGCATGCGCGCGGTATCCATCTGGGGCACGCCCTCGAGCTTATAGGGAATACCCAGCTGCTCGTACTTGACGACACCCATCGTGTGATACGGCAGCATTTCCAGGCCCACCACGTTGTGCCATGGAGCGATCAGGCGACCGAGCTTCTCGCATTCCTCCGCCGTATCGGTGATACCCGGCACCACCACGTGGCGAATAACAACCTTAATCTTGCGACGGGCAAGCTCATCGCCAAACGCCAGGATGCGCGCAGGATCGCAACCGGTCAGCTTTTTATGCTCAATCGGATCGGCATGCTTGATGTCGAGCAGCACCATATCGGTCTCGTTGAGAACAGCATCGAACTTCTCCGGATGCTTGGGATCAAATGCATAGCCACAGCTGTCTAGGCAGGTGTGTACGCGGCCATCGGGGTTGTTGTGCATTGCACGGAACAGGTCGGCCAAAAACTCGGGCTGCAGGAGCGGTTCGCCGCCCGAAACGGTAATGCCGCCGCTACGGTAGAACTCATGGTTGCTCTGGAACTCGTCCATGAGATGCTCGACGGTCACCATCGTGCCGCCGTTAACAGACCAGGTATCGGGATTGTGACAATACGCACAACGCATGGGGCAACCCTGAACAAACACTACAAAGCGGATGCCGGGACCGTCGACCGTTCCCATCGTCTCGATCGAATGCACGCGACCCAGGGCATACGCAGAGTCCTCGGGATGAGCATCCACACCCTCAAGCGTCATCTCAGCCATTCCCGCAACCTTGCCTCTCTTTGGTTTTTGTCAATTAAAATGCCAGAGCCATTCTAGCCCATACGCCTGATGGCGAAACGGTTTAGCGGTCAATTTGATCGTCCTATTTGACTCCACGCAAAAGCGGCGGGAAGGTTGTCACAACCCGCTCGCCGCCGAAGCAATAGAAATCGATAGACGCCAGGCCCTACGCCTTAAGCGTAAGCACCGCGCCAAAGGCGGTCGGGCCGCAGTGGCTCGAGATGACGCCGCCGACCTGAGTCCAGGTAACGTCCTTAAAGCCCAGGTCGTGCGCATAGACTTCCATATCGTCGCGCAGCTCCTCGGAAAGGCCCACTGAATACGCCAAACCAATGTGCGAGTAATCAATATCGCCCTTCGCAACCATGTGGTCAATAAAGGCACGGGCACATTTGAGCATAGAGCCGCGGAGCTTCTTGGTCGCCACGAATTTGCCACCCGTCACCTCGATGCAGGGCTTAATCTTGAGCAGATGGGCGCCTAGGAACGCGACGTTGGACAAGCGACCGCCGGCCTTAAGGAAGGCGAGATCGGTTGGGACAAAGCCCAACAGCACGCGGTCCATCACCGAATTGGTGAAGGCGAAAATTTCGTCAACGGTGGCATCGGGATGAGCCTCGATGTATTTGGCAGTCTCGACGACAACGAGTGACTGGCCCACCGAGACAAAGCGCGTGTCCATGGAGAACACGTAGTCGCGCCCCTGGGCCGCAATCTTCGAGGACTGATGCGAGCAGGTCGTGGCCTCGGAATACGCAAGATGCAGAATGGTCGCATCGGGCTGCTCGGCATGGATACGGTCATATACGTGCGCAAAATCTGCCGGCGCACAGCCACTGGTCTTGGGCATTACGCCAAACTCGTTGCAGCGCGAGTAAATCTCGAGCGGATCGATGGAGCCGTCCTCAACGGTCTCGTCACCAATCGTGACATGCATGGGCACGCGCACGATGCCATAGCGCTCGCAGAGCTCCGGCGTCACATCCGAACCAGACTCAACCACGATTACGTACTTGCCCATTATCATCACAACCCATCTCGACGTTGGCTTTTGAATATGTGACGCACGTCCGCCGTCCTGCTGCAGAACGGCCTCCAAGCGCCAAAGAGACGCCGCCCCTTGCACACAACAAAGGACAGCGTCTCCCTGGAAAACTCCGTGCTTATCTGAGATTCTACACGGTTTATTAAGGAGTGTTACTTATTCCGCAAACGGTAGCTATACGCGATAAACGGTAGCAAGCAAGAATCCAGAACGCTCAACCCATTAGGAGAGTTCCGCCTAAAGGGTAACTACACAGGACCCCGCCGGGGCTGTTTGGGCTACCTCCCAAAATATTCCGCAGGACGCAAGAAGCCCTCGCCGCACGAAGTGCGCAGCGAGGGCTTCTTGCATGTCCGAGGACGTTTTGGGAGGTAGCCCAAACAGCCCCGGCGATCCTGCGGGAGTTAAACCCCTTTAGAACTTGTTGTGGAAGGTACGCGAAATGACCTCGTCCTGCTGCTCCTTGGTGAGCGTGTGGAAGTTCACGGCGTAGCCGGAAACGCGAATGGTCAGCTGCGGGTACTTCTCGGGGTGAGCCTGAGCGTCGAGCAGCGTCTCACGGTTGAAGACGTTGATGTTCAGGTGGTGGCCACCCTTCTCGGCGTAAGCGTCGAGCATGTGGACCAGGTTATCGGCCTGAGTCTCGGAAACTTCAGAAACCTTCATAATGTGTCTCCTTCGATCGATAGGCGCCGGCCGAAACCGGCGCGCCAATCAGTAATCGTTATTGTTAGTATAGCACTAACAATAGTTACTCGCCCAGCTGATCAAGATCGATATCGCCAAAGAACACCTGGTCCTCCTTGCCGAGCGCGCCCGGGATGATGGAGAAGGTGTTGGAGATGCCGTCCTGAGCATCGCGGAACGGGAGCTTGGAAACCGAAGACAGCGAAGCGATGGCGCCGTGGCTATCGCGCTTGTGCATGGGGTTAGCACCCGGGGCGAAGGGCTGGCCAGCCTTGCGGCCATCAGGCGTAGAACCGGTCTTCTTGCCGTACACGACGTTGGAGGTGATGGTCAGAACCGAGGTCGTGGGCACGGAGTTGCGGTAGGTGTCGTTCATGCGGATGTACTCCATGAACTGGTGCACAACGTCGTGAGCGATCTGGTCGACGCGGTCGTCGTCGTTACCGTACTTGGGGAACTCGCCCTCGGTCTCGAAGTCGACGATGATGCCGTTCTCGTCACGGACGGGGTGGACCTTGGCGTACTTGATGGCGGACAGGGAGTCAGCCACGACGGAAAGGCCAGCGATGCCCGTAGCGAACCAGCGATGCACGTGCTTGTCGTGCAGAGCCATCTGGATGCGCTCGTAGCAATACTTGTCGTGCATGTAGTGAATGATGTTCAGCGAGTTGACGTACACGCCAGCGAGCCACTTCATCATGTCGTTGTACTTTGCCACAACGTCGTCGTAATCGAGCGTATCGCCCTCGACGGCGCGGTACTTGGGGCCGACCTGCTTCTTGGAGACCTCGTCAACACCGCCGTTGAGTGCGTACAGCAGGCACTTGGCCAGGTTGGCGCGAGCGCCGAAGAACTGCATCTCCTTGCCGATGCGCATGGAGGACACGCAGCAGGCGATGCCGTAGTCGTCGCCGTGGTAAACGCGCATGAGGTCGTCGTTCTCGTACTGGATCGAGGAGCTGGCGACAGAAGTCTTGGCGCAGAACTTCTTGAAGTTCTCGGGCAGACGGGTCGACCACAGAACGGTCATGTTGGGCTCGGGGCTGGTGCCCATGTTCTCGAGCGTGTGCAGGTAGCGGTAGCTCATCTTGGTAACGAGCGTACGGCCGTCAACACCCATGCCGCCGATGGACTCGGTGACCCACTGCGGATCGCCGGTGAACAGGGCCTGGTACTCGGGGGTACGGGCAAACTTGACCATGCGGAGCTTCATGATGAAGTGATCCACGAACTCCTGGATCTGCTCCTCGGTGAAGGTACCGTTGGCAAGGTCGCGCTCAGCGTAAATGTCGATGAACGTAGAGGTACGGCCGATGGACATAGCGGCGCCGTTCTGCTCCTTGACGGAAGCGAGGTAGGCGAAGTACATCCACTGGATGGCCTCCTGCGTGTTGGTAGCAGGGTTGGAAATGTCGAAACCATAGGTCTCGGCCATCATCTTGAGCTCGCCGAGGGCGCGGATCTGCTCCTGCAGCTCCTCACGATCGCGGATGTTGTCGGCGGTCATGACCGTCGGGGTGGAAGCCTTCTGGGCCTCCTTGTCCTTGATCAGGTAGTCGACGCCGTACAGGGCGACACGACGGTAGTCGCCGATGATGCGGCCGCGGCCATAGCCATCGGGCAGACCGGTGATGATGTGGGCCGAACGGCAGGCGCGCATCTCGGGGGTGTAGACATCGAAGACGCCGGCGTTGTGGGTCTTGCGCTCGAAGGTGTAGCGCTCGACAACGTTCTCGTCGATCTTGTAGCCGTGCTGGCTGGCAGCCTGGCAAGCGATGCGGATACCACCGTTGACGTGCAGCGCGCGCTTGAGCGGCTTGTCGGTCTGGAGGCCGACGATGGTCTCCTTGTCGCGATGGGCGTTATCGATGTAGCCAGCGGGGTGGCTCACGATACCCGTGACGGTCTTGGTGTCCATATCGAGGACGCCGCCCTGCTCGCGCTCCTTGAGCAGCAGGTCGAGAACCTCGCCCCACAGCTCCTTGGTACGCTCGGTCGGGCCGGCGAGGAACGACTCGTCGCCCTCGTAGGGGGTGTAGTTCTTCTGGATGAAGTCTCGGACGTCAACCTCTCCCGTCCAGATGCCTTCCTTGAAGCCTTCCCATGCCTCCTGCATTGTGTAACCACGCTCCTAGTTACGTGTAATGCGGCGCTCTCTCACACCGCTGCTTATTGAATTCTTGAATGTTAGACCTGCATGACCGGCTTCATTCGCTTTCCGCCGCACATTAGCACAGGGAAAAACGTTTATTCACCTTGGTCTTGCAACCCTAAACCCAAGATTTCACCCGTTAGTGAAGGATAACATAGCCACCCCCTTCATCAGGGCTGTTATATGTTTCTTTTTTTGTGTCATTAGAGCGTTTTCAACAAATCCGCAGGAAACGCGCCCGCCATCAGCTACCGTCCACCGAATTATTTGATATTTCCCCTTGCCTTTATACGTCCTTCACTCTAGCTGTTATGCCAGCTTTAGCAGGGTAAAGTGCCTCTGAGTGGGCTTTAGGACATGTCTAACGATCTGCCCCCAACTTTGCTGGTACCGACGGTGTACGGAGAGTTTTCTAGGCATGTCCCAAAATCTACCGCATAAGGTGTGCATACAGGGGTATCATCTTTCACCGAAAATAGTTTCTAGTGTTAGGGGTTTTCGGTGGAAGATACCGATTTCCATGAGCTTGGGCGTCAGCTCTTAACTGAGTTTGGCAGCATGCATCATCGCATTTCACGCTCTGCGGACAAAGCTCTCGGCGGCGAGATGGCTGTCATGCGCGCCCTCATGCTCGCTGGCGGTTCGCTCACGCCGAGCGAACTCGCAAATCGCGCCTGGGTCTCGAGTGCCCGCATCGCCAATATCTTACGCACTCTCGAAGCCAAGGGCTGGGTCGAGCGCGAGCACTCAAAGACCGACCGTCGTCGTGTACACGTCACGATGACCGATAAGGGATTCCAGAATCTCGAAATCAAACGTCGGGAATTCGAGGAGCGCACCGCGGCCTTCCTCGAGCAGCTCGGCGAAACAGATACCCAAGAGATGGTGCGCCTTCTAAGGCGTTTCAACGAAATTATCGACCGCAATCAAGAAAGGAGAGATGCCGAGTGAGGATTCTCAAGCTCTTTAAAAAGCATGTCCTGGCACTGTTCACAGCTATCGTACTTATCGTAATCAGCTGCAACGCCGATCTGGCACTGCCTACCTACATGAGCGACATCGTCGACGTGGGCGTACAGCAAGGCGGCATCGCCTCGCCCGTGCCCGACACCATTCGTGCCGAATCACTCGATGACCTTGAGCGCTTTATGAGCACCAAGGACGCCAAAGCTGTGGAGGCCGTGTTTAGCAAGGCTGACAAAAAAGGCATTCGAACGTACAAGGGCACCGAGGAAGAGCGTGCCGATGGCGGCAAGATTGCCGACATTATGAGCCTGCCCGAGACCGTCGTCCTTTCTCTCAACCAGGGCATCGACGCCAGCTCCATGGGCGACATGACCGGCGCATCCACCGAGGCAAGCAATGGCGGCGGCGCCCAGGCCATGCCCACCCCCGAGCAGATGGCGGCAATGACGCCCGAGCAGCTCGCCGAGATGCAGCAGAAGGCCACAGCGGCGCAAAACATGCAAAAGCAGATTGATGCCGACGGCGGCAAGATCACCATGAAGAGTCTGCGCCTAGGTGTCGAGGGCGGTCTGGTAGACCAAAGCAAGCTCGTCGAGGGCGCCAATGAAATGGCGGACAAAATGGGCTCCATGTCGGGCTCCATCGTGACCCAACGCGCCGTGAGCTATGTGCAAGACGAGTACAAGGCGCAGGGTATCGACCCCGCCGACGTGCAGAACGCCTACCTGGGCCGCATGGCGACCACGATGTTTGGTCTGTGCCTGATCTCACTGGTCGCCACCATCCTAACCGGCGCCGTGGCCTCGCGCACCGCCTGTTCCATCGCACGCGACCTGCGCCGCGAGACCTTCAACAAGGTCATGCACTTCTCGCCGGCCGAGGTGGGCAAGTTTAGCCAGGCCTCGCTCATCACTCGCTGCACCAACGACATTCAGCAGATTCAGATGGCCGCAACCCTGTTTATCCGCATGTGCCTCATGGCGCCCGTCATGGGCATCGTCGCCGTCATGCGCGTCCTGGCCAACCACACCGGCCTGGAGTGGACCATCGCCGTGGCCATCATCGCGGTCTCGGCCGTCGTCGGCGTGCTTATGGGCCTCACCATGCCCAAGTTCAAAAAGATGCAGAGCTTTGTGGACCGCGTGAACCTTACCGCCCGCGAGCTGCTCGACGGCCTTATGCCCATCCGCTCGTTTAACCGCGAGGAGCATGAGCTCGAGCGCTTTGACCAGGCGTCCCTCGACCTGATGACCACGCAGCTCTACACCAACCGCGCCATGAGCTTTATGATGCCGCTCATGATGCTCGTCATGAACTGCATCACCGTGCTTATCGTCTGGTTTGGCGCGCAGGGCGTGTCCGACGGCGTGATGCAGGTCGGCAACATGATGGCGTTCATCTCCTACACCATGCAGATCGTCATGGCGTTTATGATCCTCACCATGGTTTCGGTTATCCTGCCCCGCGCCGAGGTCGCAGCAGAGCGCGTGGAAGAGGTCATCACCTGCCCCACGAGCATCAACGACCCTGCCTCGCCCAAACTGCCCGCAGCCAGCGCGCCGCGCGGTGAGCTCACCTTCCGCGACGTGAGCTTCCAGTACCCCGATGCCCGCGCCGATGTCATCAGCGGCGTGAACTTCACCACACATGCCGGCCAGATGCTCGGCATCATTGGCTCAACGGGTTCGGGCAAGTCCACGCTCGTGCAGCTGATTCCGCGCCTGTACGACGTCACGGGCGGCAGCATTTCGCTCGACGGCATCGACGTGCGCGACATGACCCTTTCCGAGCTGCGCCGCCGCATTGGTTACATCCCGCAGCAGGGTCGCCTGTTCTCGGGCACCGTCGAGAGCAACCTCAAGTTTGCCGGCGACATGGTGAGCGATGATGATATGCGCCAGGCGGCACGCATCGCCCAGGCCGAGGACTTTATCGCCGAGCGCGAGGGCGGCTACGACTCCCCCATCAGCCAGGGCGGCTCCAATATTTCGGGTGGTCAGCGCCAACGCCTGGCCATTGCCCGCGCGTTGGCCAAAAAGCCCGAGGTCGTGGTGTTCGATGACTCGTTTAGCGCCCTCGACTACAAGACCGACGCGCGCCTGCGCGAGGAGCTGGCCAAAAACGTCACCGACGCCGCACTCGTGGTCGTGGCCCAGCGCATCGCGACCATCATGCACGCCGACCAGATCATCGTGCTCGACGACGGTCACGTAGTGGGCACCGGCACGCACGAGGAGCTGCTGCACGGCTGCCCGGCGTACCTGGAGATTGCACAGTCGCAGCTTTCCGCCGAGGAGCTGGGGCTTACCCAAGAAGAAATTGCAGCCGTCATGGAAGGAGGCGAGCGCTAATGGCAGACGAGACCAAGACTCAGATTCCCAAGCCCACCCGCCAGCGTGGTCCCATGGGCCGCATGGGTGGCATGCGCCGTGGCGAAAAGGCCAAGGACTTTAAGGGCACCATGAGGCAGCTGCTCGGCTATATCGGCCAGCACAAGATTGCCGTGTTTGCCGCCGTCGCCTTTGCCGTGTGCTCGGTCATCTTTAACGTTGTGGGGCCCAAGGTGCTCGGCCAGGTTACGACTAAGCTGTTCGAGGGCTTGGTTGCCAAGGTCAACGGCACCGGCGATGTCGACTTTGCCTGGATCGCCAAGACGCTCGGCTTTTTGCTCTGTCTGTATCTGGCGAGCTCTGCCTGCAGCCTGATCCAAGGCTGGCTCATGACCGGCGTCACGCAAAAGATTTGTTATCGCATGCGCAAGGAGATCGCCGCCAAGATCGCCGTCGTTCCGATGAGTTACTTCAACGGCCACAGCAAGGGCGACGTACTCAGTCGCATCACCAACGACGTCGATACGCTCGGCCAGTCGCTCAACCAGAGCGTGACGCAGCTCATCACGTCTGTCACGCAGATTATCGGCGTGCTCGTCATGATGCTGTCGATCAGTCTGCCGCTCACCGGCGTCACCGTGCTCACGCTGCCGGCAGCCGCGATTATCCTGACCGTGATGATTCACTTCTCGCAGCCGTACTTCCGCGAGCAACAGCAAGTCCTGGGCGCCGTCAACGGCATTATCGAGGAGGACTTTGCCGGCCAGAATGTCATTCAGGTGTTCGACCGCGCCGAGGCCTCAATCGAGGAGTTCGACCGTCAAAACGACCGCCTCTTTATTAGCGGCTGGCGCTCGCAGTTCCTGTCGGGCCTGATGATGCCGCTTATGAGTCTGGTGGGCAACATGGGCTACGTGGGCGTCGTCGTGGTGGGTGCGCAGCTCGCGCTGACCGGCAACGCCACGCCCGGCGACATCCAGAGCTTTATCCAGTACGTGCGCAACTTTACGCAGCCGGTGCAGCAGCTGGGCAACGTGAGCAACACGATGCAGTCGATGGCCGCTGCCACCGAGCGCGTCTTTGAGTTCCTCGCCGCGCCCGAGGAGGAGCAGAAGGCCGACGCCCAGATTCCCGAGAAGCGCCCCGGCCACGTTGAGTTCGACCACGTCAAGTTTGGCTACACGCCCGACAAGACCATCATCCACGACTTTAGCTGCGAGGCGCAGCCCGGCCAAACCATTGCCATCGTCGGCCCCACCGGCGCCGGCAAGACCACGCTCATTAAGCTGCTGCAGCGCTTTTACGACGTGGACGGCGGTTCGCTGCGCGTCGAAGGCGTCGACGTGCGCGACTGGGACCGCGCGGCGCTGCGCGGCGAGTTTGCCATGGTGCTGCAGGACACCTGGCTGTTTAACGGCACCATCCGCGAGAACATCCGCTACGGACGCCCCGATGCGACCGACGCCGAGGTCGAGGCCGCCGCACGCGCCGCACGCTGCGACCACTTTATCCATACGCTCGCCGGCGGCTACGACTTTATGATCAATGAGGAGGGCACCAACCTCTCACAGGGCCAGCGCCAACTCGTGACCATCGCCCGCGCCATTTTGGCCGACCGTCCGGCGCTGATTTTGGACGAGGCGACTTCCAACGTCGATACCCGTACCGAGGAGCTTATTCAGCGCGCCATGGATGCGCTGATGCAGGGCCGCACGAGCTTTGTCATCGCGCATCGCCTGTCCACGATCCGCAACGCCGACGTGATCTTGGTGATTCGCGACGGCGACATCGTCGAGAAGGGCACGCACGACGAGCTGCTCGCCCAAGGCGGCTTCTACGCCGACCTGTACAATTCGCAGTTCGACGAAGCGGCGTAAATTCTGCCGCAGGGAACGAATAACGCCCGAGAACGGGGGCGCAGGACAGCCTGCGCCCCCGTTTTTTGTTCTGCGGCCCTCGAACCGCCTCCCCTGGGACCTGATTGACGCCCTCCCTCAAGGCCCCGTGGACAAAAAATGGCAAATATGAGTACTGTCACCTTTTTAGTAACAGCCAAAACTGCCCCAAACGACCTCATTGCGGCCTAGATATGCCTTCAAATTGATCAAAATGCCCGGTAGCATGCTTCTGTGTGCCAACGTTAATGAACATATTTACTGTTGTGTCTAATATCTTATAAGGTCGATATGATACTAAGCTAGCAACAGTACTCATATTTGCCATTTTTTGTCCACGGGGTATGCCGCAGAAGATCCAACTTGCTCCAGCATGTCGTACGCCGGTCCCCCCTTCCGGCGAGTGCCGACATTTCCCCAGATAAAACCGACCAAAATAAACCTGTCCCTTTTCGGCAGGTTTCGCTTGCACTTTAGCGTGCGACAGCGGATAATGCCGAGCATTCGAGAATTCGCCAATTGTTGCTGTTAATTGATAAAGGAGGCCCCGTATGGCCATGGAATTCAAACGCAGGCTGCCGATTCCCATGGAGATCCGCGAGGAAATGCCGCTTTCTGCCGAGCTTACCGCCAAAAAGCAGGCATTTGACGCCGAGGTCGCCAAAGTCTTTACCGGCGAGGACGCACGTAAGGTGCTCATCATCGGCCCGTGCTCTGCCGACCGCGAGGATTCGGTGCTTGAGTACATGAACCGCCTGGTCAAGACCGCCGAGGAGGTCAAGGACAAGCTCATCATCATTCCGCGCGTCTACACCAATAAGCCGCGTACCAAGGGCACCGGCTACAAGGGCCTTCTGCACAACCCCAACCCCGAGGCTCCCGACGACCTGCTCGAGGGCGTCAAGGCCATCCGCCATATGCATCTGCGTGTTATTGAGGAAACGGGCTTCTTCACCGCCGACGAGATGCTCTATCCGTCCAACTACCAGTACCTCGTTGACCTGTTGAGCTATGTTGCCGTGGGCGCGCGCTCGGTCGAAAACCAGGAGCATCGCCTGGTGTCGAGCGGCATTTCGGTGCCCGTGGGCATGAAGAACCCCACCGCCGGTTCCACCACCGTCATGCTTAACTCCATCTACGCCGCCCAGGCACATCAAAGCTTCATCTTCCGCAACTGGGAGGTTGAGTGCGACGGCAACCCGCTCGCACACGCCGTCATGCGTGGCTACATCGGTCTCGACGGTCGCACCTACCCCAACTACCACTACGAGCACCTGGAGCGCCTGGCCGAGCGCTATACCGAGCATGCCGGCTACGCCAACCCGGCGGCGGTCATCGACTGCAACCACGACAACTCGGGCAAGCGCCCGCTGGAGCAGTACCGCATCTGCAAGGAGGTGCTCGACAGCTGCCGCCGCAACGAGTCCATCTCCAAGCTGGTCAAGGGCTTTATGATCGAGTCTTACCTTGAGGACGGCAACCAGCCGGTCGATGGCGGTGTCTTTGGTAAGTCGATCACCGACCCGTGCCTGGGCTGGGAAAAGACCGACTACCTCATCCACGAGATCGCGGAGCGGGTTTAGTTACGCGGGCCGTCCTCTACCTGCGGCGTTGTCTTACTCCGGATGCGGCAGTTAGGGACGTTCCTTTTAATATGAGCAGGACATTGTCAAGAGGCAAAATCGGGCCTGGCCCCAAC
>CAJMMD010000018.1 GCA_905214465.1 uncultured bacterium | reverse complement strand
CTCCGATCTCCCGGGGCCGGCCGATCCGGCCCTCAGGGTATCGGGTTCCCACATTTATCCGCACATGTACGGATGAATGTGGGAGGTGTTCGGATAAAGTTGATAATCAAGGCCTACGTTGCAAATCGGCCATCTTGGGGTATTTGTCCCCACATTGGGCGATAATGATGCTAAAGACATCGTTTGCGATCCAGGTGATTCGCTCTAGATACGAAGGGATGATTTCGATGTTCTGTTCGCAGTGTGGCGCCCCCATGGGCGATAACGACAAGTTCTGCGGCGTGTGCGGTGCTCCTAATACCGAGGCCCCCCATGTCGCTGCCGGTTCTGTCCCGCAGGGCCAGCCCCAGCCGCAGCCGTTCGTTGCGCCCCAGCCGGCTATGAACGTGCCCAAGGGCTGCATGGCGCAGGCCTTCAACGACATGATTAAGGTTCCCGGTGCCCTGGTTCGCGTATGTCAGATTGCCTTTTTGCCGGCGCTGATCTGCGTCGTGTCGGTGCTGGTGCTGTTTATCCCCGTTATCGGTGGCATCGCGGCGGCCATTGGCTTTTTGCTCGCTTACGTGGCAAGCGTGTGCGGCGCGGGCTTTGCTATCGAGTGGGGCCGCGACCTGTCGCTCAAGGACGATAACGGTATGGAGCGCCCGCTGCTGCGCTCGACCTCGTTTGGCCTGGGCATTTTCTCGTCTGTCATTACAGGCGTGCTCGAGTTCGTGGCCATTATTCCCGTGATTGGTGTGGTGTTCTCGGTGCTTGAGAGCGCCGTAATCGGTGCTGTCGGTTCATATTATTTCTATGGTTCGAGCGGTCTTGAGGGTGCCCTCATCGGTTCGATGGGACTGCTTGTCTTTGCCCTGTTCGTCTCGTTTGTGCTGGGCATCTTCTTTAAGATGTTTGGCGATGCCGCTGTGATGCACTTTGCAGTCGCCGGCCGCGTGGAAAGCGCATTTTCGCTCGAGAAGGTTTGGAAGTCCTATAAGGCCAACCTGGGCAAGTTGTTCTGCGCATCGATTCTCCCCGAGTTTTTGACGGGCATTGTTTCCAATATCATCACCTGGATTTTCACCGCCATCTTTGGCGCCATTGCTACGTTTGGTATGTATAGCTATTACTATCGCCCCACGGGTCTTGAGGCAATCATTGAGGGTGGCGGCATTACGCTCATCCTGTTCTTGATGATCGTCGCCTTTGTTACCGTGTTCCTGAATGTGTTTGGCACGATGCTCAAGTATCGCGCCATTGGTTACTGGGCAGCGCGCCATGCCAGCGAGTGGGTCGATGAGGATACTGACGATGTCCTGACGTTTGTGCTCCCGGGTGAGAAGAAGCCTGCTCCTGCGGGGTTCAATCCCACGGCCGCCACTGGAGCTGCACCTGCCCCGGCACCCGCACCTGCACCCGAGCCTGCCCCGGCACCCGAGCCTGCCCCGGCACCCGAGCCTGCACCTGTCCCTGCCCCCGCACCGGCGCCCGAGGCGACGCCTGCGGAACCCGATTGGAATGCCGTTGCCACGCCGGCGGATGAGCCGGGCGATAGTCCTGCTGCCGAAAACAATCAAACCGAATAGTCGGTCGAGGCGCCCTGGGCAACTGAGCCCGGGGCGCCTTTTTCTACCGCGGAAGCAAGAAAATACCTGGGAAAATGGTTGCAGAAAAAAATCTCGGAAATTGGTCAATGTTGCGCAACAACGTCGCGGCTATTGTTGAGAACATAGACGTGTAAGGTTTGAAGGCGTGCAACGCCTTAGGAAAAGGAGAAGCTTATGTTCTGTCCCACTTGTGGTTCTCCCATTTCGGATGATGCCAAATTCTGCCCTGTCTGCGGTTCTGCCATCGGTGCCGCTTCCGCTGCTCCTGCTCCGCAGCCCGCACCTCAGCCCCAGCCTGCTCCGCAGCCCACGCAGATTCAGCCCACTCCGGTTCAGGCAGTTCAGCCCCAGCCTCAGCAGCAGTACACCGGGCAGCAGCAGTACGCCGGCCAGCAGCAGTATGCTCAGCAGCCTGCGCCTGCCCCGATGGGCTATGCTCCGATTAAGACCGACCGTGGCGTGATCGGTTGGCTCCTGCTTTCCATCGTGACCTGCGGCATCTATTCGTATTACTTCCTCTATTGCCTTGCCCGCGACATCAATGTCATGTGCCAGGATGACGGCGATTCCACGCCGGGTCTGGCAGCATTCATCTTGCTGTCGTTCGTGACCTGCGGCTTCTACGGACTCTACTGGTACTACAAGATTGGTAACCGCCTGCAGGCTAATGCCCCTCGCTATGGCCTGATGTTCCAGGAGAACGGCACCACCGTTCTTATGTGGCAGATTGTCGGCGCGCTGCTGTGCGGCCTTGGCCCCATCTTTGCCATGAACATCATCATCAAGAACACCAATGCCATGGCAACGGCTTACAACGCCCGTCTTGGCGCTCGTGCCTAACGACAAGAGCGGCGTGAACAGCTCTCGGGGACATAAGGGCGCGGCGGAGCTCATTCGCCGCGCCCTTTCTTGCATCGGCGCGCTCTTTGTCGCCTGGCTCGCACTTTACCTGCTCGATATCGGCTGCGTGTTTCGCCTGATGACGGGCATTCCCTGTCCGGGATGTGGCATGACGAGGGCCTGGCTGGCGGCGCTGCGCCTCGATTTTTCGGCGGCCTTTGCCTACCATCCGCTGTTTTGGGTGGTGCCGATTGCGTTTGCGCTCGCGTTCGTGCGCGAGGAGGTGGCATCGAGCAAGCTAAAGCGTGGCATCGACATTGCGGTTATTGTTCTGTGTGTGCTGGTCGTTGCCGTATGGATCGTGCGTCTTATCAACCCGGCAGACGCGGGCCTGCTCTTTGGTGGGCACGCTCCCGCCGGAGTTCCCACCGATATCATCCACCTCGAAACCCCACGCTGGCTCACCATCCTTCGCTCTTACCTGTCGTGACGGAGGACGCGCTAGAAAAGCGGTCGACACATAAGCGGGGGCGAACGTTGAGATAACGTTCGCCCCCGCTTTGCTCTAGCCAGGTTGTTATGGGTGGGCGTGACGGCTACTCGTCGCGCTTCTCCTCGTGGCGAGCGGCAGCCCGCGCATCGTGGATGCCCTTGATGGCAGCATGGCGGGCGGTGCGGGCGTCGTGCATGGCGTCGCGGGCCTCGGCGGCCGTTGCCTTGGCAGAGCGCAGCTTGGCGGCCAGGTCGGGATTGGTCTCGGCAACCGCGGCGATCGTGGGGCCGTCGAGCTCTTCTTGTGTGGGCTCGGCCAAAAAGTCGATGGCATACTGGGCGGCTACCATGGATCCCTTGGCGAGCACGCTCTCGTCGATCTTGTAGAAGCAGGAGTGCTGGGCATAGGTGGCGCCGATCTGGGGGTTGCGCGTGCCAACAAAGGCGAGCACGCCCGGCACACGGCGCAGGTACTCCGAGAAGTCCTCGCCCGAAAGCGTGCCGCGGTAATGGCCCTCGCCTGCGGGGCCCAGGCACTTGAGCACAGCTTGGCGGCAGCGCTCGCTCGAGGCGGCATCGTTTTCGACCTTGTAGTTGGCGATGGTGTAGTCGGTGAGTTCGGCCTCGGCACCTAGTGCTGCTGCGGTGTGCTCCACGATGCGGCGCATAAGCTCGGGCATCTCCTCATGCGTCTTGTCGCCATAGGTGCGCACCGTGCCGGCGAGGTACGCCGTGCCGGCGATAACGTTGCGCGCGGTGCCGCCGTGCAGTTCGCCGACGGTGATGACGGCGGGTTCGTAGGGGCTAATCTCGCGCGAGACGATGGTCTGCAGGGCGTTGACAATCTCTGCCGCCACCATAACGGCGTCGTGGCCGCGCTGGGGCATGGCGCCATGGCACGAGGTGCCGCGAACGTCGATGCGGAACCAGTCGGTATTGGCCATGCGCGGGCCGGGTTCGCAGCTCACGGTGCCGGCATCGACCTCGCTCCAGATGTGCGCGGCATAGGCACCGTCGACGCCATCGAGTACGCCCGTGCCGATCATGAGCTTGGCGCCCTGGCCGTTTTCCTCGCTGGGCTGGAATACGATACGAATCTCGCCGTGGATGTCATCGGTCATGTGGCGCAGAATCTGCAACGTGCCGAGCATCATGGCGATATGGCAGTCGTGGCCGCAGGCATGCATGCAGCCCTCGTTGACGCTGGCGAACTCCTCGCCGGTCTGCTCGGTGACGGGCAGGGCGTCGATGTCGGCGCGCAGCAGGATGCGGCGGCGCGGCGTGCCGTCCTCGCGGTAGGCGTCCGGCGCGGTACCGCGAAGCGTCGCCACCAGGCCCGTCTTGAGTGGACGCTCGTAGGGGATATTCATGGCGTCGAGCTGGTTGGCGATGTCGGAGGTCGTGCGCTCCTCGGCAAGGCTCAGCTCCGGGTGCTTATGGAAGTGCCGGCGCTGCTTGATGATATAGGGCTCAAACTCGGCGGCGATATCTTGGATGGCCGCGGTGACGTCGTTTGCCGCGCGAACCTCGGTTGCTGCCATAATCTGCTGTGCCTTGGTTTTCGTCATGGTCGATTTGCTCCTTGCTGGGTTGATCGCAAAATCGTACAGGCTCTCTCCAGTATGCCACCTGCCGCTAGGGCTGGTAAAGTTGCCGTTTGCCGCTTGGAGTTTTGTTGCAAGGGCGGGGGAGTACACTCGGGGATGTTGAATTACCTGCCAGAGATGGGGATGCTCATGCAGCATATCGATCGGATTATCCGCTCCAAGAACGTTTTTACCGCCCAAGACGGTATCGATACCGCCCGCGAGCTGGCGATCGCCATCGCGGGTGATCGCATCGTCGCAGTCGGCGCGCCCGATGACGTGATTGACGCCGCACCTGCCGCCACGCCGGTGGTCGATTACGGCGAGCAGTTTGTCTGCCCCGGTTTCCACGATGCGCACTTGCATTTCTTCCATACTTCGGTTGGCTCCTCGCCGTACATGCTCATGGATATGGGCACGTCCGAGGCAGCATTGGTGCAGCATGCGCTCGAGTTTTCCCAAGGCTTGCCAGATGACGCCTGGGTCGTGACCCAGGGTTGGCGCGATTACCGCTGGGATCCGCCCGAGCACCCTACCAAGGCCTCCCTCGATGCGGCATTTCCCGATCGTCCCTGCGTTATGTACTCGGGCGACGGGCACACGCTGTGGCTTAACAGCCGCGCACTCGAGGCGCTCGGCGTTACGCGCGACAGCGAGCCTCCGGCGGGTGGCAGTTACGACAAAGATGCAAATGGCGAGCTTACGGGTATCGCCCACGAGGCGGCTGCTATGCAGCTGCTGCCGCGCTGCCTGGAGTGGCTGGGCGAGGACCGCATCGCGAGCGCTTACGCCGACCAGATGAAGCGTATGGCCGAGCAAGGCATCACCTCAATCTGCGATATGTCGCTCATGCCCATGCCGGGCTGCGACTTTATTCGCGACGATGTTTACGACAAGCTGCAGGCCTCCGGCAAGCTGGGCATCCGCGCCCATCTGTTTCCCACGCTGCTGGATGACCAGTCGCGCTTGGAAGAACTCCAGACCCGCTACGCGAACAACGCGCTGCTCTCGGCGCCAGGCTTTAAACAGTTCTTCGACGGCGTGTCGAGCGAGCATACCGCATACCTCACTGAGCCCTATACCAACCCGCGCTTCCCGGGCGACCAGGGCCGCCTGACGGTCCCTGTCGAGCGTATGCGCAAGTTGGTTTTGGCGGCAGCCGAGCGTGACCATACCGTGCGCATCCACGTTATCGGCGACGGTGCCATCCATGCTGCGCTCGATATCTTTGAGGAGGCGGCAGAGCTCTACGGCTTGCCCCAGCACGGCCACAATACGCTTGAGCACCTGGAGAATCTGCTGCCTCAGGACATCGATCGTCTGCGCAAGCTCAACGTCATTGCCTCGAGCCAGCCTTGCCACATCACGCTCGACCCGGGTGGCCCGGAGCGCGACCTGGGCCTGGAACGCAGCCGCATCATGTGGCCGTTCGCAACTTATCAGCAGCGCGGTATCCGTCAAGCTTTCGGTACCGACAGCCCCATCACGGCCGTTACCAGCATGAACGTGCTCTACACGGCTATCACGCGCCAAGATCCCCGCAGCCACTGGCCCGAGGGCGGCTGGCTGCCGAGCGAGCGTATCGACGCGGCAACGGCCCTGCGCAGCTACACGCTTGGCAGCGCGTACGCAGCGGGCGACGAGCAAAACCTCGGCAGCCTGGAACCCGGCAAATACGCCGACCTGGTAGTCCTGGACCGAAACCTGCTCACCGTTGACCCCCAAGAGCTCCAGGCCACCAAGGTTCAGGCCACCTACCTGGCGGGCAACTTAATCTACGAGCGCTAATATTCATGCCGTACCGTTAAACGCGGCTCGGGCAGCCTATTTTGGGATGGCGCTCGAGCCGCGTTTGTTTGCCGATGGGGGTTCGTTAGGAGCGTCCCCTCTCTGCTGGATTTGGGCGCAGGGTGGAAGCGCTGCTGCTCCGCGCGCTCAATTGGGACATCAGCGATGCTTTCTCTTAGCGTTTTGCATACTTCCAGTTGCAGATTGCAAAAAAAAGTTGAGATGTTCTTTCCGGTCCTGATGTACCCCCGCCTGGGCCGTGCAAAAAATGGAGTATTCAGCACCGTGAGCTCTGCCGGTGCCGCTGCAGTCGGGTGGCATTGCGGAGATCGACGTCATTTTGGGGTCCGGTGTGGCGCGAGGCACGCTTTTTTGTCCTGACGGGATTTGCCCGTCGACCCAAATCGCCGGTCAAAGGCGTTCTTGGGACCAATATGGTGTGTCCGGCGCGTATGCAGCCGTCCTGGCCTGCTGAAAACTCCCAAAAATGCACGCTGCTCCCCAGGGGACCCGTGCGAGCGGCGAAAACCATGCCCAAGTCGCTGCCCGCATCGCCATTTTGCTGCACTGACTTTTCTGAATACCGGGCCCGAGATTGGTCAACCCTAGGCTCCCGGAGCTGCGTTGGGGTCGGTTTCGTTGGCGGCCGCCTGCTTATGGGTGGCAAAGACCGAGCCTTCGTGGTCGAAGAGCTTACGATATTGCATGCGGTCCAGGCGATCGCGCGCATTAGCGGTCTTGGCGGGAACGTTTTTGGCCTCGGCTGTATACCAAACGCCGTGCGCATCCTGCGCCCCCACCACGTTTATCGCCGGCATGTGCGCTCGGTTTTGCAAGCGTGCGCGTTGGTAGGCGGTGAGCGGGGCACCGATGGCATTGAGTGCGAGTGCACCGACGTTATTGATGCTTGTGTTGAGTTCCCCACTCGTTTGTGCGTTGCCGGCGACATCGTAGTTCGCCCAGACCACATAGCGTGTCTGCCAGATGCGCTCGGTATGGGTGGCATCGTCCTCATCGGTAAAGTAGAGGTCGTTGTAGCGGTCGGTGAAGAACGGCTGGTGGTCGCCGTACATCACCACGACGACGGGGCGGTCGAGATCACGCAGCTTTTCCAGGAAGGCGGCGAAGGCGGCATCGGACGCTTCCATGAGCGAGCAGTATTCATTGGTCCAGGTGATAACTTTGTCGGACACACCTTCGACGGCAAGGTGCAGTTGCTGGTCGGTGGGCACCAAGCCCGTGTCATAGGCGGAGTGGTTTTGCATCGTCACGTCGTGGATGAAGATCGGCTGGTCGCTCTGCTTTAGTACCTCGAGGCACTTGTCGTAGGTGGCGGCGTCGGTGACCTTGCGGCAGAGCTCGGGTGCGCCGGCGAAGTCCTCGATCGAGAGGAACTCGTCGAATCCCATGTCCGCGAAGACGTTCTCGCGATTCCAGTTGGTGGCGTGGTTGGGGTGCATGGCCACGGTGCGATAGCCGAGTCTCTTGAACTGACGGGCGAGGTTCTCGCTCGGGGCCAGGTTGTAGCTCATGAACGGGTAGACGCCAGCGCCCAGGAATGCCATGGAGTGTCCGGTTAAGAACTCGAACTCGCTGTTACAGGTGCCGGCACCGAAGGCGCTCATGTAGCTCACTCCCTGCAGAAGCGCGTTATCGATGGCTTTGAAGCGCTCGGGCCCCTTATAGCCACAGCCCAGTTCGTTAAAGATTGAAAGGTCGGCGAAGGACTCGTTCATGATACAGATGACTGAGGGCTTGAGCTGGTCAAACTGTTCGACGGCAGCGGCACGGGAGGGGTCGGCGATGCCGTTCGTGCCCGCGTTCCAGCGCGCGGCAAGGCGCTTGATGATCGCCGAGGCCTCACCGCTCTTGTAGTGCTTGGGTTTAGGCGGCACCATTTTTTGCGCGCTCGAAATAAAGGTGGGGAGAAACCCCTGACTGTAATAGCTTTCGAGGGGCTTCCAGGTATGAAGCTTGATGCCCAAGGTGTCGTAATAGCTGATGAAGGCCTGCGCCCCCAGTGCGGCTCCGGCAACAAGTGCGGTACGACGGTCGACGGAGAGGGGGAGTTTGGATTTGGTTGCGACTGGATGCTCCCTCGGCGCTGTCGATGTCCCCTCGGTTGCCGGAGACGCCTTTGAGTCCTTCGATTTCAAGGACGCAGACATCGCATGGTCGATGGACTCGGGGGACGTTTCCGATGCGCGGCGCGGCGGTCGCCCACATGCATCACGCGGAATGAGGACGATAAGCGCGATTCCCAAGGCCGCGGCGGCAAGCCCCATGAAGCAGAAAGTGCTGAGCTCATAGGTGTAGCTGCCGGCGACCGTCGCAGCGGTCGAGAGGGCGAACAGGTCTCCGGGTTGGATGGGCATCGATTTGAACGTGATTACGAAGTACTCGGCGATACCGATGCTGGCGAGCGCAACGATGCCAACGATTGCGGGGGTCTTACGGCGGTGCGGCAGATAGAACAACAGGCACAAGAAGCAGAAGATGAGCAAAAGCTCTAAAAGTGCCGGTCCGGCCTGCATCTTCCATAGTTCATGGTTGGAGGGCAGCTCGAGGGCGAGCATCGAGCATATCGATGCGCCGCCGATCGTTGCCAGCGTACGGGGGTAGGGATGGTCGGTCATCCAGCTTTTCAGATCCTTCATGCTCATCTTCATCGTCTCTGTTCCTTACTCCTAGTTCAGCGTCTTCACGAGCTTCTCCAGGTTGTCGTTCATGATGGGTGGGTAATCCTCGCCGGCTTTAAGCTGTTTGTCAGTGAGCCCCTCGACGGGGTCGAGCTGGACGCATTGTCGTCAGAAGCGGCGAGAGCAAAGACCGCACTTAAAAGGGGCATATATGCCGCCGCCATGGGGCCACGGTGACGAATAGGACGCCGCTTGGGATGGCGACGGTAGATTCGGTTGTCCATAGATTGCTCCTGAATTGAAAACGGCTGCGTCGGGGTGCCGACGGCCGAAGGCGATGCCGCTGTGGCACGCGGTAGCTATTTGATTCAATTGGGAGCCGCTAATCGTCCAGACGGACCCTGAGGGATAATAGGGTGACCGGGGCATATGAAGATCGCTCGGTGCCGATGACGGCTAGGGCGGAGATCAGCAAGAGGATGATGAACGATGTCGCGCCCACGGGGACGGTGTCACCGCCACGGGCGATCGACAGATTGCCGGCGAGCTCGGCGCAGATGGTGCAGCCCGCGCCGGTGCAGTCATGATGCAACTCATGGGCGGCTGCGATGGGGGAGAGGATGGTTACCGCGAGAAGGGCGAAGACGAGAGCCAGGGCGAGCAGGCGAGTGCGAACGGGCGGCATGGAGTCGTGTGCATCGCGATTCGGTGCTATATCTCGCCACGCCGAGGTGCTCAGTTCATCAGTCATCTGCCCTCCCTTCCTCTCATCTGGGCATATTTCATCTGGAGGATTGTAGTCTTGAGAAGCTGATTCACAAAGTTGCCGCGCTAAAACTTCATGCTTTCCGGTCCGCCTTGGGGCCGAGCATAAGTTATCCCCCGGCATTCAGAAAATCTAAGTGCCAAAAAATAAGATTTTTTGACTCCGTGTTGTATAACCCGCCATTCGTGGGTACCATTCAACGCGTACGCAAACAAAAAGGGTTAACCCGCGCGGCATGACCGCGCGGCCCACAAAGGAGGAAACAAGCATGTCGTCTTTGAAGCCGCTTGCAGATCGCGTCCTGGTCAAGCCCGACGAGGCCGAGCAGAAGACCGCTTCTGGTCTGTATATCGCCAGCAACGCTCAGGAGAAGCCGCAGCGCGGCACCATCGTTGCCGTGGGCGCCGGCAAGGTCAACGACAAGGGTGAGCGCATCCCCATGGACGTCAAGGTTGGCGACGTTGTCATCTACGGTAAGTTCGGTGGCAACGAGGTCAAGGTCGACGGCGAGAAGTATCTGCTGATGCGCGCCGACGACATCTACGCTGTCGTCGAGGCCTAGTCTCGTCAGAATCTCTGATTCGTCTTTGAACGCGCCCGCCGCATAGGACTCGGAAGCGGCGACGCGAGTCACATTTCTTTTGGAGGATTACCTACCATGGCAAAGAACATTACGTTCAACACCGATGCCCGCGCTAAGCTTGCCAAGGGCGTCAACACTCTGGCCGACGCCGTTACCGTCACCATGGGCCCCAAGGGCCGCTACGTTGCGCTGCAGCGCACGTTCGGTGCTCCGACCATCACCAACGACGGCGTTTCTGTCGCCAAGGAGATCGAGCTCGAGGACAACATCGAGAACATGGGCGCTCAGCTGGTGAAGGAGGTTGCCACCAAGACCAACGACACCGTGGGTGACGGCACCACCACCGCAACCCTGCTCGCTCAGGCCATCGTCAACGACGGTCTGCGCAACGTCGCCGCTGGCGCCAACCCGCTGGCCATCCGTCGCGGCATCGACAAGGCCGTCAACGCCGCCGTCGCCGAGATGAAGAAGCAGGCCAAGCCGGTCGAGACCAAGGAGCAGATCGCTTCCGTCGGTACCATCTCCGCCGGTGACCCCGAGGTCGGCGAGAAGATCGCCGAGGCCATGGAGGTCGTGGGCAAGGACGGCGTCATCACCGTCGAGGATTCCCAGACGTTCGACATCACCATCGACACCGTCGAGGGCATGCAGTTCGACAAGGGCTATGTCTCCGCTTACTTCGTCACGGATAACGACCGCATGGAGGCCGTGATGAAGGATCCGTACATCCTCATCACCGACCAGAAGATCTCCAGCGTTCAGGACATCATGCCCGTTCTCGAGGCTGTCCAGCGCGCTGGCCGCGGCCTGCTCATCATCGCTGAGGACATCGACGGCGAGGCTCTGCCTACCCTGGTCCTCAACAAGATCCGTGGCGCTCTCAACGTCTGCGCCGTCAAGGCTCCGGGCTACGGCGATCGCCGTAAGCGCATCCTCGAGGACATCGCCGTCCTCACCGGTGGCCAGGCTGCCCTGGACGAGCTGGGCGTGAAGGTCGCCGACATCACCGCCGATATGCTCGGTACCGCTAAGTCCGTCACCATCTCCAAGGACAACACCGTCGTCGTCGGCGGCGCTGGCTCCAAGGAGGCCATCGACGCTCGTATCGCTCAGATCAAGGGCGAGATGGAGAACACCACCTCTGACTTCGACCGCGAGAAGCTCCAGGAGCGCCTGGCCAAGCTCTCCGGCGGCGTTGCCGTCATCAAGGTCGGCGCTGCTACCGAGTCCGAGCTCAAGGAGATCAAGCACCGCGTCGAGGATGCCCTGCAGGCTACCCGCGCTGCTGTCGAGGAGGGCATCGTCGCCGGCGGTGGCGTCGCCTTCATGGACGCTGCTCCTGCGCTCGACGCTGTCGAGATCGACGACCCCGAGGAGAAGATCGGCGTCGACATCGTCAAGAAGGCTCTGACCGCTCCGGTCGCTACCATCGCCAAGAACGCTGGCTTTGAGGGCGCTGTCGTGGTCGACAAGGTTGCCGAGCTGCCCGCCGGCCAGGGTCTCAACTCTGCCAACGGCGAGTGGGGCGACATGATCGAGATGGGCGTCCTCGACCCCGTCAAGGTCAGCCGCGTCACCCTGCAGAACGCTGCTTCTGTCGCCAGCCTGATCCTCATCACCGAGGCTACCGTCTCCGATGTGCCCAAGAACACTCAGCTTGAGGACGCTATCGCTGCTGCCACCGCTGGTCAGCAGGGCGGCGGTATGTACTAAGGCCGACAAGGTCTAGAACTCCCACCGGGAATCCGGGGGCGTGACGGGGTTTCTCTCCGGAACGTCCTCGGACATGCAAAGAGGCTCCGCATCGCGCTTCGCGCTGCGGAGCCTCTTTGCGTCCTGCGGAATATTCCGGAGAGAAGTCCCCGTCACGCCCCCGGATTCCCTGCGTTTACGGCCTTGAGGTCGGCGGGCGGAGAAGGATGTGGTCGATAGGGATACGTGTCCCCTTCGCTGTTTCGCGCTTTGCGCGAAAGGCGCGCTACTTTGGGATGGGTGGGGAACGTGGTTGTTTTTGCAACTGATCTCCGCCACAAATTACCCTTGGCATACTTGCACGAATACCCTCTCGTGCTACACTTGCAATTGCTGTTTCAGGGCGGGGTGGAATTCCCCACTGGCGGTAAATTGGGCGGTGCCAAAGGGGTGCCGTGGCGCAGGCGAGGACCTGCGTCGAGCCGATGAGTCCGCGACCCGTGCGTGTGTTGGTTCGCATGCCGGCTGAACTGGTGAAACCCCAGTACCAACGGTTAGAGTCCGGATGAAAGAGGCAGGTGATCTTATGTCTGAACAGTCGCAGCATATCCATTTTGAGAACACGAATAGGTGGAGCACCAAACAGCTCGTTACCATGGCGCTGATGTGCGCCTTGGGCGCCCTGTTTATGTACGTGCAGCTGCCCATCCTTCCTTCGGCGCCGTTTTTGACGTATGACCCGTCGCTGGTGCCGGCGATGGTGTGCGGGTTTGCGTATGGTCCCGGCGCCGGTACCGCTGTTGCCGCTATGGCAATCGTTATCCATGCGCTCACCACGGGTGACTGGGTCGGCGCGCTTATGAACCTGGTTGCCACGCTGGGTTACATTCTGCCCGCGGCTATCGTTTACCAGAAGATGCACACCTATAAGGGTGCCGTGATTGGCCTGGTGCTCGGCGTCATTGCCGCTACAGCGCTGCCTATGGTCGCAAACCTTACCATTGGCGTATGGTTCTGGTATGGCTCGGTCGATGTGATCGCCCCGCTCATGATTCCTGCCGTACTGCCGTTTAACCTTATCAAGACCGTGCTTAACTCGGTGTTGACGCTGGCGGTGTATAAAGCAGTCTCCAACCTCATCACGCCTAAAAAGGACCAGGTCAAAGGCCGCGCATGATTGAGTGTCGGGGCGTTTCCTTTAGTTATGACGGTGCCGCACCGGCGCTCGACGGCGTCGATCTGAATATCGAGGACGGCGAGTTTTTCTGCATCCTCGGTGGCAATGGGTCGGGCAAGTCGACGTTTGCCAAGCATCTGAATGCACTGTTGCAGCCCGATGCGGGCACGGTACGCATCAACGGCATGGACGCGTCCGATCCCGAGCTGGTCTACGACATCCGCTCGACTGCTGGCATGGTGTTCCAGAATCCCGACGACCAGCTTGTGGCGACGCTTGTCGAAGATGACGTTGCGTTCGGTCCCGAAAACCTTGGCGTGCCATCGGCGCAAATTGCGCAGCGCGTACGCGAGGCGCTGAAGGGTGTGGGCCTGGTGGGCTTTGAGCGCCACGAGACCCACGCGCTTTCGGGTGGCCAAAAGCAGCGCGTGGCGCTTGCCGGCGTGCTCGCCATGGAGCCGCGCGTTCTCATTTTGGATGAGGCTTCCTCGATGCTTGATCCGCGTGGGCGCAAGGGCCTCATGAAGGCTTGCCGCGCGTTGCACGATCGCGGCATGACCATCGTGATGATTACGCACTTTATGGAAGAGGCCGCCGAGGCCGATCGTGTCGCGGTGTTTCGGGCGGGGCGCGTTGCCATGCTCGGTACGCCCGAGGAAATCTTGACGCGAGCGGACGAACTTGCGCAGCTCAACCTGGATATGCCGGCGTCGTGCTGCTTAGGTAGGACGCTTCGTGCGAAGGGCGTGCCCGTTCATGCGCGGGTGCGCGAGGCGGATATGGTCGCCGAGATTGCGCAGGTATATGCCGACCGGAGTGGGGAAGACACCGCAGGGCGGCCTTCTGCATCCGATTCTCGTGTGCTCGACAACGTCTCCTCTGCAACCGACGGGACAGCCGTGTCGGAGCCCGTCATCGAGATTTCGCACCTCTCGCATAGTTACTCGCTGAGTGCCCGCGAGCGCCGTCGATGGCGCAAGCGCTCGGCCACTGCGGGCAAATCGAGCAAACAGGCTCTCTGGGGAAACGACCCCAGCAGTCCGTGGGCGCTGCGCGATGTATCGCTGACGGTGCGTCGCGGCGAGTTCCTGGGCTTGGCAGGTCATACCGGTTCGGGTAAGTCGACGCTGGTCCAGCATCTCAACGGTTTGATTCGCCCCCAGGAGGGATCCGTTCGCGCGCTGGGGCTCGACCTATCAAACAAGAAAGACGCCGCTGCGGTTAAGGCCAAGGTCGGCGTGGTATTTCAGTATCCTGAGCGTCAGCTGTTTGCCGAAACCGTGGCGCAGGACGTGGCGTTTGGTCCGCACAACCTTGGCTTGCCGCAAGATGAAGTCGACCGTCGTGTCGAGTCATCACTCTCGCGCGTGGGCCTCGATCTTTCCACGGTCGGCGACAAGAGTCCCTTTGAGCTTTCGGGCGGTCAGCAACGGCGTGTGGCATTCGCCGGCGTGCTCGCCATGGAGCCCGAGGTCCTGGTGCTCGATGAACCCATGGCGGGGCTCGATCCGGCTGCGCGCAGGGATTTCCTTGAGCTTATCGGTCGACTTCACCGCGATGGCCTGACCGTTGTCATGGTTTCGCATAGTATGGATGACCTGGCCAATTGCTGCGACCGTATTGTCGTGATGAACGAGGGCGCGGTGTTTGCCGAGGGCACGCCCGCTCAGGTTTTTGCGCATGCGGATGAGCTCAAGTCGATCGGCTTGGGCGTTCCCGCCGCCCAGCGCATGGCGTTGGCGCTCGCGGAAGCGGGCGTGCCGCTGCGCTTTGACGGCCTCTATACGGTTGAGTCGCTGGCAGACGAGTTGGTGGACCTGCTAATCGGTCGCTCGGGCGGTCCTTCTAACGTCGCGGACATTGCTAAATCCAAGACGGTTGCGCGAGAGGAGGGCTGCTAATGGAGGCGTTTTCGTTTGGCAGCTACTATCCCGGCGATAGTGCGATCCACCGCCTGGACCCGCGAACTAAGTTGCTCTTGGGCTTTGTGTTTCTGATCACGACGCTCACGGTCAGCAGCTTCCGCGGACTGGCCCCGGTCGCAATCTTCGTTGTCCTGATCTATACCGTGTCCCGGGTGCCGTTGCGCCGGGTCCTATCATCGATGGCACCATTGCTGGCGATTGTCGTGGTGGTCGCAGTGCTCAACCTGTTTTCCGACCAGAGCGGGCGCATTCTGTGGCAGCTTGGCTTTTTGCAGATAAGCGAGGGCTCGCTGCATTCCGCCGCCTTTATGGCGTGCCGCCTGAGCTTGATGATGGCCGGCATGAGCGCCATTACGCTCACCACGCCCACGCTCGACCTCACCGTGGGCTTTGAGCGTCTGCTCGCACCGTTTGCGCGTGTGGGACTTCCTGCACACGAGCTCGGCATGATTATGGGTATCGCGCTGCGCTTTATGCCGCAGTTTGCCACCGAGATGAAGCAGACGGCCGATGCGCAGGCGAGCCGCGGTGCGCGCGTGACGGGAGGCCCGCTCGGCGGCGTGCGTATGCTCGGCAGTGTGGCGATCCCGCTGTTCACGGGTGTGTTCCGCCATGCTGAGACGCTGTCTGCTGCCATGGATACACGCTGCTATCACGGCGAGCAGGGCCGCACGCGCCTGCATGCGCTTGCATTTCGCCGCGGGGATGCGCTGGCTGCGGTGGTGACGGCGCTGCTGCTCGCGTGTGTTATCGTCATCAACCTTCAACTTGTTTAGGCGCGATTCGAGCGCAAGAAAGGGGTCCCTATGACCGACAACGACCGCATGGCTCAGCTCGAGCGCGCCTGTTCGTATCTCAGGCGCATTCCGGCGTGGTATCTTGCCACGACCGATGCGAGCGACGGGCATCAGCCCCGCGTGAGGCCGTTTTCGTTTGCCATGGTCGATGACGGTAAGCTGTGGTTTTGCACGTCGCGCGACAAGGACGTGTGGGCGGAGTTGAGCGCGAATCCCAAGTTTGAGCTCTCGGGCTGGAAGCCGGGGGAATGTTGGATCGTATTGACCGGCGAAGCCGCACTTGAGGACGACGCAGTTGCGAGCGACAAGGTGCGTCAAGCGGGTTTTAAGCACATGGTGGGCATCGGCGAGGAACACGAGAGTGCCAACGACGGCCGCCTTGCTTTCTTTTCGGTCCGCAACATTGCCGCCCGCTTCTGCGATATCGACGGCAGCGAAGAGCATCTGGAGCTCTAGCGCGTCTCAAATTAACTACCCGTTCCAAATTGGCTAGTGGCAGGAGGACGCATGGACGGATTGAATACGGTTTTGGAGTATCTGACGTCGGTGCCGGCGTGGTACTTGGCGACGAGCGTGGACGGGCAGCCACATGTACGTCCATTTTCGTTTGCTCAGATCCAGGATGGCAAGCTGTGGTTTGTAACAGCGCGCACCAAAGATGTGTGGCAAGAGCTGCTGCAAAACCAGCGCTTTGAGGCCACGAGTTGGTGGCCGGGCCATGGCTGGCTCATCTTGCGCGGGCGTGCCGGCTTGGATGACCGGGCTTTAGGCGAAATGCGCGAAGCCGGGTGGAAGCATCTAGAGCACCTGGGCGAGCACTATGAGGGGCCTAACGACCCCACGCTCGTCTTCTTTAGCGTCGAGGATCCCGAGGCTTTTATCTGCAATCACGACGAATGGGTGCCGGTCGAGCTCTAGCCAGCTGGCTCATCCTAACAACTTGGTTTTCGCATGGGCGGGCCCCGTATTGCCCGGCGCCGTTAGGAGCGCCGGTCAATACGGGGCCCGCTCCATTTGTCAATTCCTTCAAGCGAATGTGTCGGGAATGTTTCAATGCATGAATATGCAAGCCATTTACGTAGTCATGCATCTTTTGGTGCTAAAGTTTCAACCCACTTCATAACGACCGCTGCGAAATGCGCATCGGTGCATAAATCGCAGACAAGGAGTCTGATATGTCTTTGAAGGTTGGAATCGTCGGCGCGGCTGGATATGCCGGAGCCGAGCTCATTCGCCTCGTCCTCGGTCATCCCGAGTTTGAACTTGCTGCCATTACGTCCAACGCCGATGCCGGCCAGCCGTTGTCTGCGGTGTACCCGAGCTTCACCGGCGTAAGCGATCTTGTCTTTACGACGCATGATGCCCCCGAGCTCAAGAACTGCGACGCCGTCTTCTTGGCCGTGCCGCACACGGCTGCCATGGCACAGGTGCCCGCGCTGCTTGCCGCGGGCGTTTCCTGTTTCGATCTTTCGGCCGACTACCGCCTGAACGACGCGTCCGTCTTTGAGACGTGGTATGCCGCCGAGCATACGAGCCCCGAGCTGCTCAAGACACGTGCCTTCGGTCTGCCCGAGCTGTTCTGCCGGGACTTGGAGACCGCCGCATCCGACCATGCCGACGGCAAACCCGTGCTGGTCGCCTGCGCCGGTTGCTATCCCACCGCAACGAGCCTTGCCGCCGCGCCCGCCGAGCGCGCTGGCTGGGTTGCCCAGAGCGGCCCCGTGATCGTTGATGCCATCAGCGGTGTGACGGGTGCCGGCAAGTCCTGCAACGCTCGTACGCATTTTTGCAGCGCCGACGAGAATTTGGAGGCATACGGCGTGGGCAAGCATCGCCACACGCCCGAGATTGAGCAAATCCTGGGCCTGACCGATCGCGTCGTCTTTACCCCGCACCTGGCACCGCTCAAGCGCGGCCTGCTCTCCACGGTGACGCTGCCGCTCACGCTTCAGGCCATCGACTCCCTGGCTCTTGAGGACGTTGTCGACTATTACAAGCAGTTCTACGCTGGTCGCACTTTCGTGCGCGTACTCGATGCCGGCCAGCAGCCCAAGACGGCTTCGGTCGTCGGCACCAACGCCGCCCAGATCGGCCTCGCGCTCAACAAGCGCGCGGGCGTGCTGGTGGCGACGGGCGCCATCGACAATCTGTGCAAGGGCGCTGCGGGCCAAGCAGTCCAGTGCGCCAATATCGTCTTTGGCTTTGACGAGCGACGAGGCTTGCCTACAGTGGCGTGCCCGGTGTAGCACATTCGATTGTTAACGATTTGGTAGTCGGGCATCGAGTGGGGCGCCACTCTTAAGCTGGTCTCATGATTGTGGCTGGCATGGCGCACCAACCGATGTCCATTTTTTGTTTGACATAAGGAGTCGTAAAGACGATGAATGCTGAGCAGTTCGACATCAAGATTCGTGCCGTAGAGGGCGGCGTAACGGCGGCAGCCGGCTTTAAGGCGGCGGGCATCCATGCCGGATTCCGCAAGAATCCCGAGCGCCTGGATTACGCGCTCGTCGTCCCCGATAAACCCTGTCCCGGTGCCGGCGTGTTTACGACTAACCGCTTTTGTGCGGCGCCCGTGCAGGTGAGCCGTGCCAACTTGGGCGGCGCCGACAAGGGCTACGGCGTCATTGCCGGCGTTTCGGTCAACTCCGGCAACGCCAACGCCGCCACGGGTGAGACCGGTCTTGCCTGCGCGCTCGAGACCTGCAACATCGCCTCGCAGGTCATCGGCTGCGAGCCCCAGCAGATTCTGGTCGCCTCCACGGGCGTAATTGGTCAGATTCTGCCGATCGACACGTTTGAGACTGCCGTTCCTGCCGCCTACGAGGCGCTCTCCGCCCACGGTGGCGCCGATGCCGCCCGCGCTATCATGACGACCGACACGCACTCCAAGGAGTATGCCGTGTGTTACCGCAGCGAGGCCGCGGGGCACGCAGGCAATGCCTATACGGTGGGCGGTATGTGCAAGGGCTCGGGCATGATCATGCCCAACATGGCAACCATGATCGCGGTCATCACTACCGATGCCCCCGTTGAGCCGGCGGCGCTCCACGCCCTGTTGCTCTCCACCGTCAAGCAGACCTTCAACAAGGTAACGGTCGATTCCGACACCTCGACTAACGACACCTGCATCATGCTTGCCTCCGGCGTCGCTGCCGCAGATGCCGAGCCTATTGTCGAGGGCTCTGACGCCTTCGACGAGCTGGCCTTTGCCGTGCATGAGGTGTGCGAGAGCCTGGCGCGCAACATCGCCGCAGACGGCGAGGGTGCATCCAAACTCGTGACGGTTAACGTCACCGGCGCCGTGAACGACGAGGAGGCCGATATCGCCGCTCGTGCTGTCGCCAACTCGCCGCTCGTCAAGACCTGCATCGCCGGCCACGACTGCAACTGGGGCCGCGTTGCCATGGCGCTCGGCAAGTGCGGCGTGCAGTTTAACCAAGAAGATGTGTCCATCGACATGATGGGTATGCCCGTCTGCCGTGATGGCCTGACCGTTCCCTTTGACGAGGACGAGGCGCTGCGTCGCTTTGAGGCGCCCGAGATTGTGATCTCGGCAGACCTGGGCGCAGGGGACGCGGCGACCACCGTGTGGACTTGCGACCTCACGCACGAGTACATCTCCATTAACGGCGATTACCGTTCCTAGACTCCCGATGTGCCGCGCGTCCCGCTGCAATCGCGGGCAACGAGGTGCGGCGCGATAGCTACACGAAAGACGAGGCAGACTATGAAGTTCGCACGCGATTGTCGCTCGAGCGAATCCAACGAAGTTACCGCGCAGCTGCTGTTCGAGGCGCTGCCGTGGATTAAGAACCTGACCGGTAAGACGGTCGTTATCAAGTACGGCGGTGCCGCCATGGTCGACGAGCAGCTGCGCCGTGACGTGATGAGCGACATCGTCCTGCTCAAGATTATCGGCATGCGCCCTGTTATCGTGCACGGTGGCGGCAAGGCCATCAACGAGGCGCTCGGCCACTACGACATCCCCGTCGAGTTTAAGAACGGCCAGCGCGTGACCACGCCTGCCACCATGGATATCGTGCGCGAGGTACTGGGCGGCAAGGTCAATCAGGAGCTGGTCGCGGCGCTCAACCACCACGGCAACCTGGCCGTGGGCGTGTCCGGCAGCGACGCCGGTACCCTTATCGCCGAGCCACTCGACCCAGAGCTCGGCCGCGTAGGCAAGGTCACGCACGTCAACACCGACTATATCGAGCGTTTGCTCGACAGCGAGTACATTCCCGTTATCGCCACGGTCGCAGCGGGGGAGGACGGTGGCTTCTTCAACATCAACGCCGATACCGCCGCCGGCGCCGTTGCGGCGGCGCTTCATGCGCACAAGGCGATCTTCTTGACCGACGTCGACGGCCTGTACAAGGACTTTAGCGATAAGGATTCGCTCATCTCCAACCTGACACTCGACGAGGTCAATGAGATGCTCTACGGCGGCGAGGTCGACAAGGGCATGATTCCCAAGCTGCGCGCCGCCGTCGATGCGCTTACCGCCGGTGTGTTCCGAGCCCACATCATCAACGGCACGACGCCGCATTCGCTGCTGCTGGAGCTGCTGACCGATGCTGGCGTCGGTACCGTGATCCACTCCACCGAGACGGCCTACGAATTCGATACGCATCCGCACCCGCTTTCGACGTTTGCGGCGCGCCTGACCGAGAACCTCGACGAGGTCGAGAAGCTCCAGACGGTCTAGCTGACCCGCGGTCATCGCGTCCCTGCACCCATAGCCCTGCGCCGTACGGCGCCCAACGAAAGGCATCCCATGTCACTTGCAACTCAACAATCGCTCGAATCCCATTACGTTATGCATACCTTTGGTCGCTTTCCGGTAGAGTTTGTCGAAGGCCACGGCATGAAGCTCACCGGCGATGACGGCCGTGAGTATCTTGACTTTCTTGCCGGTATCGGTGTGTGCAGCCTTGGCCACGGCAACCCTGCAGTGCTCTCGGCGCTCGAGGCGCAGACCAAAAAGCTCATGCATGTCTCCAATTACTTCTACATCGAGCAGCGCGGACAGGTCGCGGCGCTGCTGTCCAAGCTTGCCAACGACGACGTAGATGGTGCGTGCGTGCTGGCCGATGCCATTGCCGCCGGCGATGAGACCACGGCCGCTGCGCTCGGTGCCCCGGCTGCGGACGAGCAGGTGTGGGAGACGTTCTTTGCCAATTCTGGTGCCGAAGCTAACGAGGGCTCGATGAAGCTCGCACGTCTGTACGCCAAGCGTGCTGGTAACGGCGGCAACACCATCGTATGCATGCGCGGCGGCTTCCACGGCCGTACGCTCGAGACCATTGCCGCCACCATGCAGGATTGGCTACAGGACAGCTTCCGTCCGCTGCCGGGTGGCTTTGTGGCCTGCTCGCCCAACGATGTCGACGAACTGCGTTCGATCTTTAAGCAGCTGGGAAGCGAGGTCTGCGCTGTCATGCTCGAGCCGATTCAGGGCGAGAGCGGTGTGCACCCCATGACCGAGGAGTTTATGGCGGCGGCGCGTGACTTGGCACACGAGGCAGGCGCCGTTCTTATCGCCGACGAAGTCCAGTGTGGCATCTTCCGCTCCGGCAAGCCGTTTGCATTCCAGACCTATGGCGTGGAACCCGACATTATGAGCCTTGCCAAGGGCATTGCCGATGGCGTGCCCATGGGTGCCGTGGTGGCAAAGAAGGAGATCGCCGACGTGTTTAAGCCGGGCGACCACGGCTCGACCTTTGGCGGTGGCTGCTTGGCTGTCGCGGCGTGCGCCGCGACGCTCTCCGCGCTCGTGCGCGGCGATTATGCCGAGCATGCTGCCAAGGTGGGTGCTTATATGGAGGCAAAGCTCACCAAGCTGCCGCACGTGGTCGAGGTACGCGGTCGCGGCTTAATGCTCGGCTGCGATTTAGATGACGCTGCGGGCGATGCGCATGATATTGTTGCCCGCGCGTTGGCCGCCGGCGCCGTGATTAACGCTACTGGTGCCCACACGCTGCGTTTCCTGCCGCCGCTTGTCTGCGAGGAAGCCGACGTGGACAGTCTGATCGAGATCCTGGCGGGTGTCTTGGGCTAACGCGGCACAATAACTCAATTTGGACCGGGTTCCGGACTGCGGACGTGCCCTATGTGGCATGATTCAGCGGTCTGGAGCCCGTTTTGCCTTAGATTTGCTAAGGCGGGGAGGCCTGCTGGTCAAAAAACATTAAATATGAGTACTGTTACCGATTTGGTCGCAGCAATTTTGGACTAATAAGACCAGATGGCAAGTCGAAATGGCGATGAATGCACGATTTTGATCTAATTGTTAGTCCTTATAATGGACATATGTTGCGTAACTTAAGCAAATACTATCTTTTGATATGTTGTAAGCAAGGTAGCAGTACTCATTTTTGCCATTTTCTGGCCACGGCCTTTGTGACAGACGTGCTGGCGGGTTCGAATCCCATGCGCTGGGCCTGAAAAAAAGAAAGGCCTCCATCGCTGGAGGCCTAACAATTCAGTGGTGGGCGATGAGGGATGTCGCGTGCGGCTGACGCCGCCCGCTCTCGCTTCGGGCCTACGGCCCTCGCGTGCTGCGCTGGAAAACGCTTCGCGTTTCCTCAGCTCCGCACCCTGTCGGGTTCGAATCCCATGCGCTGGGCCCAAACAAAAACGGTCCCCTTGCGAGGACCGTTTCCAATTCAATGGTGGGCGATGAGGGATTCGAACCCCCAGCCTTGTGCGTGTAAAGCACCTGCGCTAACCGTTGCGCCAATCGCCCGTGCGGAGAGAGTATAGCAAAACAATCGCCTCATTCATCTCATATCCATTAAAGGTAACCGGCGCGTGTCACAGCGGAGCTGATTCAGTTGAGATTGCCTGAACATTCCGCCCCTCTTTACGCCCTCGGGTATACTCAAAAGCTACTGATTCGATTTGATACCCAGCAACAGCAGAGGGGATAGTATATGTGCGGTTTTGTCGGTTTTGTCGGTGGGACGGATAACCAATCCGAGGTGCTCACCAAGATGATGGACCGCATCGTCCATCGTGGTCCCGACATGGGCGGCCAGTTTATCGACGGCCGCGTTGCCCTCGGCTTCCGCCGCTTGTCGATCCTCGACCTGACCGAGGCCGGCGCTCAGCCCATGGCCAATGAGGACGGTAGCGTCGTCATTGTCTTCAACGGCGAGATCTACAACTTCCAAGAACTCCGTTCCGAGCTCGAGGCCAAGGGCTATAAGTTCCACTGTGGAGCCGACACCGAGAGCCTCCTGCACGGCTACGAGGAGTGGGGCGAGGCCGTACTCGATCGCCTGCGCGGCATGTACGCCTTCGTCATCTGGGACAAGAAGAAGAACAAGCTTTTTGGCGCCCGCGACATCTTTGGCATCAAGCCGCTCTACTACTATCCCATGGCCGATGCGGGCGACGGCGCGCCGGGCGTGCTCTTTGGCTCCGAAATCAAGAGCTTCCTGGACTACCCGCACTTCCACAAGGCGGTCAACAAAAAGGCCCTGCGTCCGTACATGACGCTGCAGTATTCGGCAACCGAGGAGACCTTCTTCGAGGGTGTCTACAAGCTGCCGCCGGCGCATTACTTTACCGTAGACATCCCGACCGGCAAGATGAACATCGAGCGCTACTGGGATTGCGATTACTCTGCCGTCGAGAAGCCGTTCGAGGAGTACGTCGACGAGCTGGATGAGGTCGTGCACGAGAGCGTCGAGGCCCATCGCATCGCCGACGTTAAGGTCGCGTCGTTCCTCTCCGGCGGCGTCGACTCCAGCTACATCGCCGCTTGCCTCATGCCCGACAAGACCTTCTCGGTGGGCTTTGACTACAAGAACTTCAACGAGACCAACTACGCCAAGGAACTTTCTGACAAGCTCGGCGTCGAGAATGTCCGCAAGATGATAACCGCCGACGAGTTCTTCGGTGCGCTCGAGGACATCCAGTATCACATGGACGAGCCGCAGTCCAACCTGTCTTCCGTGCCGCTGTGGTTCTTGGCCGAGATGGCCCGCAAGGACGTCACCGTCGTGCTTTCGGGCGAAGGCGCCGACGAGCTCTTTGGCGGCTACGCCTACTACGAGGACACGGTCCCGGTCCGCAAATACAAAAAGATGGTGCCGCTGCCCATTCGTCGCGCGCTCGGTAACCTGGCGCTGCATATGCCGTACTTCAAGGGACATAACTTCCTGGTCAAGGGTGCCGAGATCCCCGAGAAGTCGTTCCTGGGACAGGCTCTGGTATGGCCGGAGCGCGAGGTCGACGGCGTGCTCAAGCCCGAGTACAACACCGGCGATGGCGCCTTCGAGCTTGCCGCTCCCATCTATGCGCGCGTGAAAGGTCAGCCCGAGCTGGTCAAGAAGCAGTACCTGGACATGAACATGTGGCTCCCGGGCGACATTCTGCTCAAGGCCGACAAGATGTGCATGGCGCACTCGCTGGAGCTGCGCGTGCCCTTCCTGGACCGCAAAGTCATGGAGTTCGCCGAGCACATTCCCGACCGCTACCGCATCAACGAGAACGGCAACAAACAGGTACTCCGCCACGCTGCCAACAAGTCGCTGCCCGATGAGTGGGCCACCCGTCCCAAGGTGGGCTTCCCGGTGCCGATTGTCTACTGGCTGCGCGAGCAAAAGTGGTACGACTATGTCAAGGAGTACTTCACCGCGCCGTGGGCAAGCGAGTTCTTCGATACCGACGAGCTCATGCACCTGCTCGATCTGCACTTTGCGGGCAAGGGCGATTTCCAGCGCAAGATCTATACGCCGCTCGTGTTCCTGGTGTGGTACAAGCGCTTCTTTATCGACGAGGACCAGCCCGCTGTTCAGGCTGCCTAGCCTCGGCTTACGAACGCCTGCGCGTAACGGCTCCTCCGGGAGCCGTTTTTGCGTGGGTGCGTTTCAGTTACTATAAAAACCGTCCCTGCCAAATGGCTGAGAAAGGCGAAAGATGCACCATTCGGATTCCGCGACCGTGACCACGGTCGATACGCTTGCCAAGCTTCTCGATGTGTGCGGCGAGCTGCGCGCATCAGAGCAGGTTGACGAGCGTGCCGTGACCGGCTGCTCGTTTGATTCGCGTGCGGTCTCGGCAGGTGACGTGTTCTTTTGCAAAGGCGCTGCCTTTAAGCCCGCGTTTTTGAGCATGGCGCTCGATGCGGGCGCCGTCGCATTTGTGTGCGAAGAGTCGCTGGTCGAGTCTCTGGAGCCGCTGGCGCAGGAGAGCGGTGCTGCGATGCTGGTTGTTGATAGCGTTCGCACGGCCATGGCCCTGTTGCCGCCGGAGGTCTACGACCGTCCCGACCACGACGTCAAGATCGTGGGTATCACCGGTACCAAGGGAAAGACCACGGCCGCTTTTATGCTCCAGTCCATCATCAAAGCGGCGGGCGAGTCCTGCGGCATGATCGGCTCGGTGAGTACCGACGATGGCATCGAGTGCTATGAGAGCACCAATACTACGCCCGAGGCCCCCGAGGTCTGGCGCCATATCGCCAACTGCCGCACTTCCGGTCGCCAGTCCATGGTCATGGAGGTCTCGAGCCAGGCGCTCAAGTACCAGCGCGTCGAGAATCTGCCGTTTGACGTGGCGTGCTTCCTCAACATCGGCCGCGACCATATCTCGCCGATCGAACACCCTACGTTTGAGGATTATTTTGAGAGCAAACTCAGGATCTTTGACCAGGCAAAGACCGCCGTGGTGAATCTGGGCACCGAAGAGGTCGACCGTGTGCTGGAGGCAGCGTCGACGGCCGAGCGCTTGGTGACCGTTGGCGTCGAGCATCCCGAGGCAAGCCTGTGGGCGAGCGACGTACGCATGGTCGGCTTTAGCATCGAGTTCAACTTGCATGGCCTGTGTGCCGACGAGTCCGAGGCGGGGGAGAAGATCCTGCTGGGTATCGCGGGAGACTTTAACGTGGAGAACGCGCTGGTCGCTATCGCCGCCGCGCGCGAGATCGGCATCGGTATCGAGGCTATCAAGAAGGGCCTCTCCAAACTGCGTGTGCCGGGCCGCATGGAGGTCGTGGAGTCGAAGGACGGCCGCGTGATTTGCGTTGTCGACTACGCGCACAACCAGCTTTCGTTCCGCTCGCTTTTCTCGTCGGTCAAGCGCGCGTTTCCCGCCAGCCCGGTCATCGCAGTATTTGGCGCTGCCGGCGGCAAGGCGCAGGAGCGCCGCGAGCAGCTTCCGCGCGAGGCCGCACCATATTCCGACCTGATGATCTTTGCCAACGAGGACCCGGCTCACGAGGACCCGATGAAGGTCTGTCGCGAGCTTGCCGAGCATGTTCCCGACGATACGCCGAACAAGATCATCCTCGACCGCGAAGCCGCTGTGCATGCGGCGTTCAAGGCGGCGCGCGAGGAGTACGTCAACCCCGATGCTCCCACCATTGTCTTGCTGCTGGCAAAGGGTGACGAGGAACTCATGCACGTGGGCGACGAGTTCGTGCCCATCGAGAGCGACCTTTCGCTGGCCAATCGCCTAATCGATGTTACCCAGTTTGACTAATGAACCATGATGGCGGCGACGCCCTGAGTGCGCTGTCGCCATAAGCGTGTTCCCTCAATCAAAACATGCCGTCCAAGCCCAAACCCTTCTACGTAAACGGAGTAACCATGTCCCACAACACCCTGCCGACCGTTGCCGAGCTTTCGGGCGAGATGCGCGAGCGTCTTGCCAAGGTTAAGTACGTCTTTACCGACCTGGACGCCACCATGCTCGCGCCCGGCTCGTGCGTGCTGCGCGACAACGACGGCAATCCCTCGACCAAGCTCGTCGAGGCTGTCGTGGCACTTGCCCGCGCTGGTATTCAGGTGGTTCCCACCTCGGGCCGCAACCGTACCATGATCCACGAGGACGCGCGCGTGCTCGGCCTCAACTCCTACATTGGTGAGATGGGCGGCCTGGTCATGTACGACCTCAAGGCCAACGATTGGGAGTATCTGACCGGCGACATGCCTTACGACCCCGCCTGCGGCCTTACTCCGCACCAGGTGATCGAGCAGACCGGCGTGTGCGAGAAGATCCTTGCTCACTGGCCGCACAAGATCGAGTACCACAACGACATGTCGACCGGCTACAAATACCGTGAGGTCACCGTCGGCATGCGCGGCGATGTGCCCGACGACGAGGTCCAGGCCATTCTTGACGAGGCCGGCTGCGGCTTGGTCTGGGCCTGCAACGGCCACCTGACACATCTGTCCAAGCCGACGACGCTCGAGCTCGAACGCGTCGAGGATGGCCGCGCGTTTAACATCAATCCCGCCGGCCTCAACAAGGGCGTTGCCATCGCGCGTTTCTGCGAGCACCTAGGGATCGAGCGCGAGGAGACACTCGCGCTCGGCGATTCCGAGTCCGACTTCTACATGGCTGACCACGTGGGCACGTTCTGCCTGGTCGAGAACGGTTTGACCAGCGCCGGCGCGCCCGAGTTCCTGGATACCTGCGATAACGCCTACGTCACGCGCGGCAAGATTGTCGACGGCTGGGCGGCAACGGCAGAGCTGCTCGTCGCGGCTCGTTCGTAGCGCGGTCCTATCGTTCTGAGCCATATCTTTTCGAGAGAGAATCTGGTGAGGTAATGTCCGATATCGAGAATCTGGCCGGGGACACGCGCCCCATTGGCGTGTTCGACTCGGGCCTGGGCGGTCTGACGGTTGCGCGTGCGATTGCGACGGCGTTGCCGCACGAGTCCGTCTACTACTTTGGCGACACCAAACGCTGCCCGTATGGCACCCGCACCGAGGACGAGGTGCGTTCGTTTGCACTGCAGGCGGGCCGTTGGCTGTCGAAGCACGACGTCAAGATCATGGTCATCGCCTGCAATACAGCGACCGCTGCGGCCTTGCGTTTGGCCCAGCAGGTGCTCGACGTCCCCGTCATCGGTGTGATCGCACCGGGCGCACGCGCGGCAATCAACAGCACCCGCACGCGCCGGGTGGGCGTGCTCGCCACCAACCTCACCATTCGCTCGGGTGCTTACACGCGCGCCATTCAGGACCTGGATGCCGGTGTTGACGTATACGGCTGCCCTGCCTCGAGCTTTGTCGAGGTCGTTGAGCACGAGCTCGCCTCGGGTGCGCATCTGCAGGAGCAGTGGCTTGAGAACGAGGACATCTTCGATACGCCTGCCGTGCGTGCGCTGGTGGGTGCCACGGTTGAGCCGCTGCGCGACCACGGTATCGATACCGTGGTGCTCGGCTGTACGCATTTTCCGCTGTTGGTGGGACCTATCCGCCATGCGCTGGGGCCTGGGGTGCGCGTCGTGAGTTCCGCCGAGGAGACCACGCGCGAGCTGACCGATATCCTCACGCGCCGCGAGCAGCTGGCGGGCGACGCCGCCGAGCCGCAGCATCGTTTTGCAACGACGGCCGATAACATTGCCGAGTTTGCGGTGGCGGGCAGCTTTATCTTTGGTCAGCCGCTCAAGAGCATCGAACATATTGATATCGATGAGCTGAAATAGATGTAAGGCAGCCGCCAAAGCCTTCGCCACATCTTTTGCCGAAAGGATATTTCTATGGAGTACATGCAGGTTAACCGCGCCAACGGCCGCGCCGCCGATGAGCTGCGCCCCATCAAGCTTACTCGCGGCGTTATGAAGCACGCCCACGGTTCGTGCCTGGCCGAGTTTGGCGATACGCGCGTGCTGTGCGCTGCCACCATCGAGGAGGGCGTGCCGGGCTGGCGCAAGGGCGCCAAGGCCGGTTGGGTAACGGCGGAGTACGCCATGCTGCCGGCATCGACCGGCAAGCGCTGCAAGCGCGAGTACGCCAACCGCAAAGGCCGCTCCATGGAGATCGAGCGCCTCATTGGTCGCAGCCTGCGTACCGTCGTCAACATGAAGGCGCTCGGCGAGTACACCGTCACCGTCGACTGCGACGTGATCCAGGCCGATGGCGGTACGCGTACGGCGAGCATTACCGGCGCCTGGGTGGCGCTGCACGACGCCCTCGCCATGTGGGTCGAGGCAGGCAAGATCGAGCGCATCCCGCTTACCGGCCAGGTGGCTGCCATCTCCATGGGCGTTGTCGACGGCAATACACTGCTTGACCTCGATTATTCCGAGGACAGCCACGCCGAGGTCGACATGAACCTCGTCGCTACCGACACCGGCGAGATGATCGAGCTCCAGGGTACCGGCGAGCAGGCGCCCTTTGACCGTACGCGCCTCAACGCCTTGCTCGACCTGGGCGACAAAGGCATCGCCGAGCTCATCGAGCTCCAGCGCCAAGCCCTCGCCTAACCTGCCAAAAAGGGACAGGTTTATTTTGGCAGGTTTTATCTGGGAAAACGTCGAAGTATAAGACTGCCGTTGATTGAGAGGGGAGAGGCGGAGGCCCTCGTCGCCCTCGGCGCGGCATTGCTATAGAGACAAGGAGACCACTCATGGCACTTGAGAAGATCGACATCGACACCCTCGACCCGGCGGCGACCATTGTCGTGGCAACGGGCAACGCCCATAAGCTCACCGAGATCGAGGCCATTTTAGGCAAGGTCATGCCCGAGGTTCGCTTTGTGGCGCTCGGCCAGCTGGGCGATTTTGAGGACCCCGAGGAAAACGGCACGACGTTTTTGGAGAACGCCATCATCAAGGCGCAGGCTGCCGTCGAAGAGACGGGGCTCATGGCCATCGCCGACGATTCTGGCTTGGTCGTCGACGCGCTTGACGGCGAGCCGGGCGTGTATAGCGCGCGCTATGCGGGCGTGCACGGAGACGATGCCGCCAACAACGCCAAGCTTCTCGTTAACCTGGAAGGCGTGGCGGACGAGGACCGCACCGCGCGCTTTATGAGCGTCGTTGCGCTTATCGACACGGATGGTCTGGTCACCTATGGCGAGGGCGCCTGCGAGGGCGTTATCGCACACGAGGGCCGCGGCGATCACGGCTTTGGCTATGACCCGCTGTTCCTGCCGGTCGACACGCCGGGCAAGACCATGGCCGAGCTGACGGCGGACGAGAAGAACGCCATCAGCCATCGTTTCCACGCGCTCGAGCATCTGTCCGCCAAACTGACGGGCGAGGAGTAGGCCGTGCGTGCGGTGGTGCAGCGCGTACTCAACGCCGGCGTGACGGTCGACGGCGAGTGCGTGGGCAAAATTGGGCGCGGCTATCTGGTGCTGCTGGGCGTGGGCCACGGCGACACGCGCGCCGAGGCCGATAAGCTGTGGGGCAAGCTCCGCGGCTTGCGCATTAACGAGGACGAGAACGGCAAGACCAACCTGGCACTTGCCGATGTCGACGGAGAGGTGCTCGTGGTCTCGCAGTTCACGCTGTTCGCCGACTGCCGCCACGGCCGCCGTCCGTCGTTTACCGATGCAGGCGCCCCCGATGTTGCCAACGAGCTCTACGAGTACTTCCTGACGCTCGTTCGTCAAGATGTCGAACACGTGGCGCACGGCATCTTTGGCGCCGATATGAAAGTCGACCTCGTCAACGACGGCCCATTCACCATCGTCCTCGATACCGACAATCTGTAAGTAGCCAAATTAGCTACTTGCGCGTGGTCGCAACAGGGTGCTATAGTATTAGAGTTTTGTCTATCTTAGGGGTATTATCCCCTTTTTGAATTGCACCTTCTGGAGGCCCTGTTCATGGAAGAGATGGAAGTCAATCACGTCGACGACATCCACGAGAAGCTGACCGATATGGTGGGCGATCGCGTCAAGGTGAAGGCCAACATGGGCCGCACCCGCGTCGTCGAGCGCATGGGCACCATCAAGAGCGTCCACCCCGCCGTCTTTATCGTCGAGGTTGACGAACGTCGCGGCCGCAAGTCGCGTCAGTCCTACCAGTATATCGATGTCCTCACCGGGCAGGTCGAGCTGTTCGACCCCGAGAGCGGTGAGCACATTTTTACCCCGCTCGGCAATCAGCTCGAGGAGCACTAACGGTGACCGATCGGTCCCTGACTCTTTCCGCGCCGGCAAAGATTAACCTCTACCTGGGGGTTCATACCGAGCGCGATGACCGCGGCTACCACAGGGTCGATTCCCTGATGGCAGCCGTCGGTCTTTCCGATGCCGTGACGGTCGCGCCGGCGCAGGCGCTGACCGTCCAGACGGTTCCGGCATCAGATTTTCCCATGCAAAAGAATACGGCGTATCGGGCTGCGGTTGCTATGGCCGAGCATTATGGTCGCGAGGCAAACATCTGCGTGACGATTGAGAAGCGCATTCCATTGTGCGCCGGCTTGGGCGGCCCCTCGACGGATGCGGCCGCGGTCATTGTCGCCTTGGCGGAGCTCTGGGGAATTGATCGCACCGACCCCGCGCTCGACGACATTGCGCGGGGTATTGGTGCTGACGTCCCGTTCTTTTTGCACGCGAGCCTTGCGTTCTACGTAGGTGGGGGAGACGTGCTGGCAACTGAGTATCCCGCGCTGCCCGCAACGCCCGTCGTGTTGGTCAAGCCGCGCGAGACAAGCGTTTCAACAATTGAAGCCTATCGACGTTTTGACGAGGCTCCGGTGCCTGCGGACAAGCCCGGCGCGATAGCTTCTGCCTTGCGTGCTGGTGATGCCGAGACGGCATATGCGCTCATCCATAACAACCTGGGTGCCATTTCCGCACAGATGGAGCCGCAGATTCAAATGGTTCTCGATTGGCTGCGTAAACAGGACGGCACCGTTGCTGTAGATGTGTGCGGATCGGGTGCCTGCTCATTTGCCATTTGCGACACCGCCGCCACGGCCGAAAGGCTTGCCGACGCTGCCCAGCAAAACGGCTGGTGGTCCTGCGCGACGGAGCTCATTCCCAACACGGTTCAAATCGACGCGCCAAAGAAATAAAATTTTCTCTAGCACGCGGCGAAAATCTTTGTTACTATAGTCGAGCTAACGGGTTGTGGCTCAGTTTGGTAGAGCACTGCGTTCGGGACGCAGGGGTCGCTGGTTCAAATCCAGTCAACCCGACCAGAGCATGAGGAGGGACCGCTTCTTGCGGTCCTTTTTTTAGCTATTGTTGTGATACCGCGATACCCGCGGTATACTCATTCGAGCTTGTCTCGCTGTATTGTGGAGGTCTACATGTTTGGACTGAGGGCTCCTGAGCTCATCATTATTCTCGTCGTTGTCCTGATTATCTTCGGGCCCAAGAACCTGCCGAAGCTCGGCAAGTCCCTCGGCTCTACCGTCAAGAATATCCGTGAGGGTATGGAGGGCGACGATAAGGCCGAGACCAAGCAGGCCGAGGAGGTCGTGGTCGAGCAGTCCGAGGAGGACAAGGAGATCGCTGAGCTCGAGGCCAAGCTCGCTGCTGCCAAGAAGAAGCAGGCAGAGGACAGCGACGCGGACGCAGAGTAGTCCCATCCCTTTGGGGTGAGCACCTGACCGGCTTGCCCGCAGGCTAGCCGGTCTTTTTCGTTTTGTTGACAGTTGATTGTTTGATCAGAGTTGGGGAGATATCCGTATGGACGCAAGCCAGATCGTACTGACCGCTGAGGGCCGCCAGAAGCTCGTCGAGGAGCTCGCTTGGCGTGAGGGCGATTACGCCAAGGAGATCGTCGAGGACATCAAGGAAGCCCGCGCGTTCGGCGACCTTTCGGAGAACTCCGAGTATGACGCCGCCAAGGACAAGCAGGCCCAGAACGCCGCTCGTATTGCCGAGATCCAGGCCATCCTCGCCAACGCTCAGGTTGCTGCCACCACGGGCGATCTGACCGTCTCCATCGGTTCCACCGTTTCTCTGATTGATCCCAACGGTGAGGTCATGGAAGTCACGCTCGTCGGTACCACCGAGACCAACTCGCTCGAGCACAAGATTTCCAACGAGTCTCCGGTCGGCCACGCCATCATCGGTCACGGCGAGGGCGACTCCGTCGAGGTCGTTACGCCTTCCGGCAAGACTCGCGTCTACACCATCGCCAAGATTGCACGCTAGACCACGGTCCCGCGTAAAGGTATGTTTTCGCTCCCTGGGACCGAATCCTGGGGAGCGTTTTAGTTTGAGGAGCTAACTTATGGCAGAGAACCAGAACGCCGCAGATCAGGCATCGACGCTCAACGACGAGCGCGCCACCCGCCTGGCCAAGCGCGCCGCCCTGTTCGAGGCGGGCCAGAACCCCTATCCCGAGCACTCTGAGCTTGAGGACTACGTTGCCGATATCGAGGCTAAGTATGCCGAGCTTGCCGATGGCGAGGACACCGAGGACGTCGTGAAGATCGCCGGCCGTGTGGTCGCCAAGCGCGGTCAGGGCAAGATCATGTTCATCGTCGTGCGCGATGCGACTGCCGAGATTCAGCTGTTCTGCCGCATCAACGACATGGACGAGGCTGCCTGGAATACGCTCAAGTCCCTCGACCTGGGCGACATCCTGGGCGTGACCGGCGTGGTTGTGCGCACCCAGCGCGGTCAGCTTTCCGTTGCCCCTAAGAGCGCGACCCTGCTTGCCAAGGCCGTTCGTCCGCTGCCCGAGAAGTTCCACGGTCTTTCCGACAAGGAGACCCGCTATCGCCAGCGCTATGTTGACCTGATCGCCAACGACGACGTTCGCGAGACGTTCCGTAAGCGTTCGCAGATTCTCTCCACCTTCCGTCGCTTTATGGAGTCCGACGGCTACATGGAGGTCGAGACCCCCATCCTGCAGACCATCCAGGGCGGCGCTACTGCCAAGCCGTTCATCACGCACTTCAACGCGCTCGATCAGGAGTGCTACCTGCGCATTGCTACCGAGTTGCACCTCAAGCGCTGCATCGTCGGCGGTTTTGAGCGCGTGTTCGAGATCGGCCGTATCTTCCGTAACGAGGGCATGGACCTTACCCACAACCCCGAGTTCACCACGATGGAGGCCTATCGTGCCTTCTCCGACCTCGAGGGCATGAAGGCGCTCGCCCAAGGTGTCATTAAGGCGGCTAACAAGGCCATCGGCAACCCCGAGGTCATCGAGTACCAGGGCCAGACCATCGACCTTTCTGGTGAGTGGGCCAGCCGTCCCATGACCGACATCGTCTCCGACGTGCTCGGCAAACAGGTCACCATCGATACGCCGGTCGAGGAGCTTGCTGCTGCCGCGCGCGAGAAGGGCCTGGAGATTAAGCCCGAGTGGACCGCCGGCAAGATTATCGCCGAGATCTACGATGAGCTGGGCGAGGACACCATCGTCAACCCCACGTTCGTGTGCGATTACCCCATCGAGGTCAGTCCGCTTGCCAAGCGCTTTGAGGACGACCCGCGCCTGACGCACCGCTTTGAGTTGGTTATCGCCGGTCACGAGTACGCCAATGCGTTCTCCGAGCTCAACGACCCGGTCGACCAGGCCGAGCGCTTTGCCGCTCAGATGGCCGAGAAGGCTGGCGGTGACGACGAGGCCATGGAGTATGACGAGGACTACGTGCGCGCCCTCGAGTACGGCATGCCTCCCGCGGGCGGCATCGGTATCGGTATCGACCGCGTGGTCATGCTGCTCACCAACCAGGCTTCTATCCGCGACGTCCTGCTGTTCCCGCACATGAAGCCCGAGAAGGGTTTCCAGTCCGGTGCCGCTGCCGCCAAGGCTGCAGAAGCCGGCAACGCCGCGAGTCCGTTCGTTAAGTCGCTTAAGCCCACGCTCGATTACTCCAAGATCGCCGTTGAGCCGCTGTTTGAGGAGTTCGTCGACTTTGATACCTTCTCCAAGAGCGATTTCCGCGCTGTGAAGGTCAAGGCATGCGAGGCCGTCAAGAAGTCCAAGAAGCTGCTGAACTTTACGCTCGACGACGGTACCGGTACCGACCGCACCATCCTCTCCGGCATCCATGAATACTATGAGCCCGAGGACCTGGTCGGCAAGACCCTGCTCGCCATCACCAATCTGCCTCCGCGCAAGATGATGGGCATCCCCAGCTGCGGCATGCTCATCAGTGCCATCCACGAGGAGGAGGGCGAGGAGCGCCTCAACCTGATCCAGCTCGACGCCTCCATCCCCGCCGGCGCAAAGATGTACTAACTAGTTACGCGGTTCTACGAACCGCGTAACGGCTCGACGCTGCGCGGGCCGCATTTGGACAATCTGACGTTCAACTTCAAGGGCGCGACCAGAAGGTCAGCGCCCTTTCGTTTCACGTCACCTTGTCTCAAATGCAGCCCGCTCGCTGACTTATGCTCAACCTGCGGCGCCATTTTGCTTGAAGGCACCTTGCTCGCTCTGGCGGGCTTTTGCTGTCGTTGCCAGGGCATCGGCGTTGCCTTGGCTGTCAAGCTGGACGTCGCTCGCTGTCCGTCCTCTGCCTGCGGCGTTGCCCTGGTTGGCACTTAGGGACGTTCCTCTTGTGCCGGCACTTGGGGACGGTCCTAGCCGCCTGGGGTCTACCGGCGCATTGGGGGTTTACGCCTTCCATGCATGACAGTCGTCTCTTTTATGTTTCCTTTAGCCGTTGCTGCCTAGGATGGGGGTTAGTCGGTAGGAAGGGAGCGTCTATATGGACGACGCGAGCGAGCGTGCAATCGAAGAGGACATGCTCGATCAGTTCAATTACTTTGACGATGAGGATGAGGAGCTAATCGATCGTCGCGAGCCGGCATCGCTTGACTCATTTGATCTGGTCGATGAAGAGACTGATGAGGTTGAGGACGAATCAACGGAGTCCCCACAGTCTTCGCGCCTTGACTCGCTGCTTTCGAGAGCCCCCATGCACCACGGTGTTCGTGCCGGCGCACTCCATATGAAAACTGACTGGCACCAGATCGTGACGGCAGGCGATGAGCTTGCCGTCGATGCGCCGCTCACCGATAAGTCATCCATCATCTGCCGCACCGGTATGCTTATGCTCGCGAGCGGAACGGGTGCCTGGCGTGTACGCGATACCATGAATCGCGTCGCCGCCGTACTCGGTGTCACCGTCCACGTTGACTTAAGTCTTCTGTCGTTTGAGTGCACCTGCATCGAAGATGGCCACTGCTTTAACGAGGTTGTCAGCCTGCCCACAACGGGAGTCAATACCCATCGCATTTGGATGATGGAGAGCTTCCTAAAGGAAATCGAGACGTATGGGCGCCGGTTTACCGTGCACGAATACCACGAGATGCTCAAGACCGTTGAGAGTTCAAAACCCGATTACTCTCCCTGGCAACAGGGCCTTGCGGCAGCCTGTGCTTGCGGCGCCTTCGTCTTTTTGCTCGGCGGCGGCCCTATCGAGATGGCCTGCGCATTCGTAGGCGCTGGTGTTGGCAACTTTGCTCGCTCTCATATTCTCAAGCAGGGTCTTGGCCAGTTTAGCGCGCTGACGATTGGCGTTGCGCTCGCTTGCGTTTCGTATCTGCTGGCATTGCTCGGCCTTGGCCAGGTCGTACCGGGGGCAATGTCGCACCAAGAAGGCTATATCGGCGCCATGCTCTTTGTGATTCCCGGCTTTCCCCTCATTACGGCAGGCCTCGACATCGCTAAGCTCGATATGCGAAGCGGCATTGAGCGTCTTTCGTATGCCGTGTCGATTATTGTGATGGCGACCCTTGTGGGCTGGATGGTTGCCGAGTGTGTGGGGCTGGCACCGGATGATTTTGCCCCGCTCGGCCTTTCGCCGCTTGCCCTTACGCTCCTGCGCGTGGTGATGAGCTTTGTTGGCGTATTCGGCTTCTCGGTGATGTTCAACAGCCCGGTAAAGATGGCCGCGGCAGCTGGGCTGATCGGCGCCGTGTCCAATACTTTGCGCCTTACGCTTGTCGATGCGCCGACGCTGTTTCCCTTCCTGGGTCTGAGCGTGGGTATGCCTCCCGAGGCAGCAGCGTTTATCGGCGCGCTGGTATCGGGACTGCTCGCGAGCTTAGCCGAAATCAAGCTCACCTACCCACGCATCGCCCTCACGGTGCCGTCGATTGTCATTATGGTGCCGGGCTTGTATCTGTATCGCTCGATGTATTACATGTGCACCTTCGACACGGTCAATATGCTCGGCTGGTTTGTGCGTGCAGTGCTCATCGTGGCGTTTCTGCCCGTTGGCCTGGGCGTGGCGCGTACGCTCACCGACCCTCGCTGGCGCCACACCAGTTAATTGGTGCAAGGGGGTCAGGTTACTTTGCACCAAATGAGTTGCGGTGAAATAGGGACTGAATTGCTGCTTAAAGGGTCAAAACAGTTCGTATTCCACCGCAACTTATGGGGTCGGGGGGATTATCGGTGCCCTGCATCTTCATAAACTCAACGCTTACGAAGCGCATGCGTTTCGTGCTAGGCTGGTTCCACCACATAAGTAGTCGCAGACGCACGTACCACGGGCGGGCGAGATGAAGTCCCAACAGCTCCATCTTGCCCGCCCATTTTTGTTGCGTGGTGTTGCGGCGTAACACAGAAAGGACCATGCCCTTTATGCCTATCAACAAACGAGAGAGCCTGCTGTTTACCTTTATCATGTGCTTTTGCATGGTGCTCTGGATGAGCATCTACAACGTTGCCCTGCAGCATGGGGCCATCAACGGCGAGGTTGTTGCCGCCGCGTGGTTCGGCTTCCCCGTTGCCTACATTTTTGCCATGTGCTGCGACTGGTTTGTTGCCAGCCCCCTTGCCAAGGGTTTCGCCTTTAAATTCCTGGTCACGCCGGGTAAGAGCTCGCCGCTTGCCATGACGCTCACCGTCAGCTCCTGCATGGTCGTTCCCATGGTCATCATCATGTCGCTCTACGGCGCGTGCGAAGGCCTGTTCCATATGCCCGGCGGCCCGCTTGCCAATTTGCAGGCGCTGCCGATGATGTGGCTCGTCAACATTCCGCGCAACTTTATCATGGCTCTGCCCTGGAACCTGCTGGTGGCTGGTCCGGTTGCTCGCTTTGTCTTCCGCCGCGCCTTCCCCATGGGAACCGTCTTTGAAGAGCAGCATATGGAGCTCGTGCGCATGCCTGGCGCTCCCGTTGCCGATGCCGTCAATGACGTTGCCGAGAGCATGGACGCCGAGCCTGCCTGCTAGGCAACAGCCTCTAACCTAGAGCGTCCGCCGCACCCGGCGATTCCTTTTTTTGTAGACGTTGTCGCGCGGCTACGGGTGGGAAAGGTCCCAACGGTTAACATATACTCCATATGGGTAAAGAGACCAAAGCGCTGCCGCGGGGCGGCGCTTTGCGTTTGAAAAAACTAGCTCGTCTAAGAGGAACTAGCATGTTAGACCGTTTTACCGATCGTGCGCGTAGGGTCATGTCCATGGCCAAGCAAGAGGCGCTCGATCTACACTCAAATAAGGTGGGCACCGAGCACCTGCTGCTCGCACTCGCCAAGGAGGACGAGGGCATTGCCGCCGAGGCACTGCGTTCGCTCGATATCTCCTACGATGACATCATGGATACCCTCAAAGAGGTCCAGACCACGGTTCCCGAGCCCAGCGAGGAGACCGAGGCTGCCAAGCTCGCCTTTACGCCGCTCGTCATCAGCGTGATGGAGCGCTCCTTCCGCGTGGCACGCGAGAACAACCAGACCTACGTTTCGACCGAGCACTTGCTGATCGGCATCGTCGAAGAGGGCAACGGCATGGCCATGGACATCCTCATGCGCCTGGGTGTGTCGTCCGCCTCCATCAAAAAGGCTATCGAGAAACTCACCGCCAAGGACCAGGACAAGAAGCGTCCGCTCGCCGGCGCTGGTGCTGGTCGTCCCGGTGCAGGCCTGCCGTTCTTTAGCGGCTCGGATGCCTCGCAGCAAAAGGGGGACGGCACCGACACGCTCAAACAGTTCGCCACCAACCTCACGCAGAAGGCGCGCGACGGCGAGCTCGATCCCGTGATTGGCCGCGAAAAGGAAGTCCAGCGCATGATGGAGATCCTTTCGCGCCGCACCAAGAACAATCCGCTTATCTTGGGCGACCCCGGCGTGGGCAAAACGGCTATCGTCGAGGGCCTGGCTCAGCAGATTGCTGCCGGCAACGTGCCCGAGAACCTCATGAACCAGAATATCTGGACGCTCGATCTGCCGGGTCTTGTCGCTGGTGCCAAGTATCGCGGTGAGTTTGAGGAGCGCCTCAAGAACGTGATTCAGGAGGCGACCGAAGCCGACGACGTCATCCTGTTTATCGACGAGATGCACACCATCATCGGTGCCGGTTCCGCCGAGGGCTCCATCGACGCGAGCTCCATGCTCAAGCCGGTGCTTGCGCGCGGTGCCTTCCAGATTATCGGTGCCACCACGGCCGAGGAGTTCCGCAAGTACCTCACCAAGGACCCGGCTTTCGAGCGCCGCTTCCAGACTATCGATGTCGAGGAGCCGAGTGTCGAGGACACGGTCAAGATCCTGACCGCGCTCAAGCCGCGCTACGAGGAGCACCACCATGTGCGCTATACGCAGGGTGCTATCGAGGCCGCCGCGAACCTTTCCAACCGCTACATCCAGGATCGCTTCCTGCCCGATAAGGCCATCGACCTCATTGACGAGGCCGGTGCCCGCGCTCGCATCGCCGCGAATCGCGCACCCGAGCCGGTGCGCGAGGCCGAGCATCGCATCGAGGAACTCAAGGCTGCCGCACAGGAGGCTACCGAAAGCGACGACATGAACAAGGCCGCCGAGATCACCGAGCAGCAGAAGGCTGCCGAGATTGAACTCGCCGAAGCCAAGGCCGCCTGGACCGCCGAGCTCGACGCCAGCCCGCTCACCATCGACGTGAGTCAGATTGCCGACATCGTGTCCGTGACCTCTGGCGTGCCGGTTTCCTCGCTCACCGAGAGCGAGAGCCGTCGCCTGCTGCAGACCGAAAGCGTGCTCAAGACCCGCATTATCGGCCAGGACGAGGCCGTCGAGGCCGTCGCCAAGGCCGTGCGCCGCAGCCGTTCGCCGCTCAAGGACCCGCGTCGCCCCGGCGGCAGCTTTATCTTCCTGGGTCCCACCGGCACAGGCAAGACCGAGCTCGCCAAGACGCTCGCCGAGTACCTCTTTGGCAGCAAGGACGCGCTCATCAGCTTCGACATGTCGGAGTTCGGCAGCGAGTTCGAGGTCTCCAAGCTCATCGGTAGCCCTCCGGGTTACGTGGGTCACGACGAGGGCGGTCAGCTTACCAAGGCCGTTCGTCGTCACCCGTATTCGGTCGTGCTGTTCGACGAGATCGAGAAGGCGCACCCCGACATCTTCAATATCCTGCTGCAGGTGCTGGAGGAGGGCCGCCTGACTGATAGCCAGGGCAAGACGGTCGACTTCCGCAACACCGTGATCATCATGACGTCCAATGTGGGCGCCCGCGAGATCGCACAGGATGCGAGCGTTGGCTTTGGCACCACCGGCGAGCAGGGCCTCACCTCGAATGAGATCCGCGGCCGCGCGATGGGCGAGCTCAAGCGCCTGTTCCGCCCCGAGCTGCTCAACCGCATCGACGACATCGTGGTGTTCCAGAAGCTCTCGGGCGAGAACCTGACCAAGATCGCTCACCTGCTGGTGGACGATCTGCGCCAGCGCCTGATTGCCAACGGCATGAACATCAAGCTCACCGATGCGGCCTATGACAAGATCGTGGCGGAGGGCACCGACCTCACCAACGGTGCGCGTCCGCTGCGCCGTGCTATTCAAAAGCTCATCGAGGACCCGCTGTCCGAGGAGCTTTTGGCCGGCGAGTGGGGCGAGGGCGATACCGTCCTGTGCGACGTGGCCGATGGCAAGTTTGTCTTTAGCCATGGCACGGGCGAGATCCCGGCACCGCGTCCGGCAGGTACGCTCGGTGGCGATACCGCCCCGGCGGCACCGCACACTGGCAACGCCGCGCCCGTGAGCGGCGGCGTGACCTCGGGCCCCGGCGGCATGATGCAAGCCGGCTCTGGCGCGCTGTAGGGATTAAACATACCTTGTATAACGGGGGCGTTTCCGATAAGGAAGCGCCCTCATTTCTATTGAAATGCGCTTCAATCTGCTGTGCTATACTAAAATCGAGATATAGTATAGCAAAGGAGCTGATATGTCTACGTCAATACTCGACACGCGGCCAGTTCAGATGAACGTGCGTATAGATCGCCAGCTCAAAGAGGCGGGAGACGCCGTCCTGACTCATATTGGCATGACGCCGTCACAAGCCGTTCGGACACTTTGGGAGTATCTGGTCGTTAACGGACGCATGCCCTCGAAGGGAGACGCGGCGGCTCCGGTTTCTGACGGAGTGGAGCCCCGGCGCATGGAGTCAAGGGCCGCGCAAGGCAGCCATATCGTTCGCGATTCGTGCCTCAAATACGGCATCCCCATCCCTGAGTTCTCGGGAGACTATGACGACCTCTATGAGGAGGCCATGGCGGAGCGCTATCCCGAGTGGGTGGAACTATGAGCACAGAAGGCGTCCTCAAGCTGTTAATCGATACCAACGTATGGATGGATTATTTTTCTGGCAGGTCCGACCGTACGGCAAATGTCGTCCATCTGATCGAGATTGCCGACGCCTCGGAGCGGATTGCCCTGTTTGCCTCGTCGCTTTCGGTCAAAGACGTTTCATATCTTGTCTCGGCGGCAATCAAGCAGGAGTGCCGAAGAAAGACTGGCTCACTGAGCGATAACGCCATTGCGGCGGCAGACGAAACGGCCTGGGCATGCGTTCGACAGATGCGCGAGCTAGCCCTCATCGCCCCGGTCGGTGCAGACGAGGTCTTCGACTCCTTTGTGTTCAAGTACCACCACAATGACTTTGAGGACGACCTGATGCTGGGCGTCGCCAATCGCATTGATGCCGATTACGTCGTGACGGAGGACAAGAATCTTATTAAACATACCAATGGTGTATGCATTAACGTTCAACAGGCGTTGAGGTTGATTGAAGGGTCCAACGTCCCTTCGGCACTGCCCGTCTAAGCTGCTTTACCTTAATAAAGTGGCGTTTCCTCACCGTTAGCCGATGATGCAAGGGCGCTCGGCGTTTTCGACTGGTTTATGCACGCAAAGTCTGGGAATATACAAGTCGCATGTCTTACTGTCTAACCAGTTGCGCCAAGGAGGCACCATGGACTACAAGATTACTGGCTACGAGCCTGCCCAGCTGTTCCATTTCTTTGAGGAGGTCAGCGCGATCCCCCGTGGGTCTGGCAACGAGAAGGGCATCAGCGATTTCCTGGTTGCGTTTGCCAAGGAGCGCGGTCTTGATGTGTACCAGGACGAGGTCTACAACGTCATCATTCGCAAGCCCGCATCTGCCGGCGCCGAGAATGCTCCGACCGTGATGCTGCAGGGCCACATCGATATGGTGTGCGACAAGTTGGGCTCTGTTGAGCACGACTTTACGACCGACGGTATCGACCTGGTCGTCAAGGACGGCGTCCTCACCGCTAACGGCACCACCCTGGGCGCCGACAACGGTATCGCCGTCGCTCTGATGCTCACTGTTCTCAATGACGATTCGATCGTTCACCCCGCCCTCGAGTGCGTATTCACCACCGACGAGGAGACTGGCCTGGTCGGCGCCGAGACACTCGACAAGTCCCAGATTAGCGCCCGCACCATGATTAACCTTGACTCCGAGGAAGAGGGCGTTGCCACCGTCAGCTGCGCCGGCGGCGTCGTCGTTACCTACACCTGCCCGATCGCGCGCGAGCACAAGACCGGTAGCGCCCTCACGCTCGACATCTCCGGCCTACTGGGTGGTCATTCCGGCAACGATATCAACCTGGAGCGCGGCAACGGCAACCTCATCATGGCCCGCATCATCGACCGCCTGATGGTTGCCGGTGAGCCTGCCATCGTCAGCTTCAACGGCGGCACCAAGGACAACGCCATCAACCGTGAGTGCAAGGCTGTTCTGGTCTACGCCGACCACGCTGCCGCCGAGGCCGCGGCCGAGATCGCCCGTGGCATCATCGCCGACGTTACCGCCGAGCTCGAGGTCTTCGACCCCGGCTTTACCTGCACTGTCGAGATCGCCGACAACGCCGAGGTCGAGGCCATGGACGAGAAGTCCGCGCTTGCCCTCATCCGCGCCCTGCGTCTTGCCCCCAACGGCGTGATCCGCCGCAACGTCGCCACCGACGGCTCAGTCGAGGTTTCCTCCAATATCGGCGTGGTCGCCACTTCCGATGATCAGGTCAAGATTATGCTGTCCCCGCGCTCTTCGATCACCTCGCTGCAGAACGAGTTCAAGGATCGTCTGCAGACGCTTGCCGATGTCCTGGGCTTCGACGCCAAGTTTGAGTTCGAGTATCCCGGCTGGAGCTATGCCGAGCATTCGCCGGTCCGCGACGTCTTTGTCGAGAGCTATCGCGAGCTCTTTGGCTCCGAGCTGCGCATCGAGTCCATTCACGCCGGCCTTGAGTGCGGCCTGTTTGCCGAGGCCCTGCACGGCCTGGACGCCATCGCCGTGGGCCCGACGCTCTCCGATGTCCACACCCCGGACGAGAGCATGGAGCTCGCTTCTGCCGAGCGCTTCTACGAGCTGCTCATCGACGTCCTCAAGCGCCTCGCTGCGTAAAGGTTGCGCTAGCAGCAGTCCGAGCCACGTGCTAGCGGATTGCAAATGACATTACGAGAGGGGGTACCCGGTCTTTTGCGACAGGTGTCCCCTCTCTTCTTTTAAGAAATGGGAAATTGATTGGCGTCTAACCCATATCACCCTTTAGTCAATTTGGGACGTCATCAGAGAGTGGCGCGCAGCCTATTGACCTGCTTTCGTATGACGGATGCTTTAGAGGATCCAGGGGCCAAGTGGGTTGCCATCTGCGGAGCAGTCTTGAATCGTTAGGATGGGATTTTGAAAGGGCTGTCTCTCCCTCCACGCCTTCAAGTGATAGGTGCAGACGCGGTCGTAGTGGATTTTTTTGTATGCGCGCGATATCTCTTTTACAGCCTCCTCTTTGCTGGAATATTTTCCTGGAGCATGTGCAACAGATGTGCATGCGATACCGTCGATCCAGCCAGATTGGGGTCCGAGGTTAAAGCTCGAGATTATTGTCAAGACACCATTGAGGCCAGCTTGCAACAAATCGTTCTGTATTCGTTCAAATGCTGATTGATTGTTGGTTCCAAGGCCAATCATTCCAATTGCAGAGAGATATCCGCTATCAGTGAGTTTATCTCCTGCACCTCGAATAACCTTGCTTGTGATGTTGAGGCCATCTGGGCCGCCATCGCCAACGAAGGGGTATGGTACGTCTTCTGGGATTGGGAGCAAAGGAGGATTCACCGTAATGAGCTCATAGCTGCAAGAGCTTTCGATATTGTTTAGTGCGTTGTAGAGACTTCCGGTTAGAATAGTTAAATCTTCGCTAATACCATTGACCAGTGCGTTTAGTTGGCAGATTTCTGAGGCGATTGGATTGATATCTATCGCCGTGACGTGCATTCCAGATTTTGCCAGTATGAGTGCCTGGATGCCTGGTCCAGAGCAGAGGTCTAAGGCATTCTTTCCGGGGGATGGGCTTAGCCGACGAGCGAGCCCAATTGAATCAGAGCCAAAATATAGTAAAGGCGAGGGTGATGGCGCATCGGCAAAAAGCCAGATGCCATGATATCGGATTAGAGATAAACCGGAAAGGGAGGCATTGCCATTGTGCTCGCTTAGCAGCCCGAGTGAGGCTATGGTTTCAACAGTGCCTTTCAGCAGACTTCTTTTTGCCACTTCTGAATCGAGATCAATCTCTCCACCTAGCATCAGGAAGGAGACGAGCTCTTGATGCTCCCTGTCAAGTTGATCCCAGATGCGATGCGCGCATTCAAAAGGATCTATAGATATGTCAAGTGTGTCTAAAAAATCTGTTACTCCAAGAGTGTCCAATCTACGGAGTGGATTACTCGAGAGCGAATTTAAAGAGGGTAGCACTTCAATCATGTATATCAGACCCATTTCCGATAAAGGTAGTCTCGAATTTAGTCTCGACAATCAAGTCGGCTGCCAGTTTAGGAGCTAGCTTTGCAAGACAGGTCTGTGCCTCTTTCGAGAGGGCGATGTCTTCGCAAATCTCGCATTGAGAGAGGTAGCTTGAGCGCCCAAATGAAGAAAGGCCTCCGCTCGTGCGCAAGTGCTTCAGCAGTCCTCCTGGTCCTATGTATTGTATGTAATTAAGTAGGAGCAGCTGCAGTTCATTAATGTCATCCGTCAGATTGATTTTGCCAAGATCGAAAAGCCAAGTTCCCTCTGCATTTATTCCGCAGCAGGGTGCAAGATGGCAGTTTGGGGAAATAACGAAGTCTTGGCCGCAGTCGGAACAGTGTGACGCTAAGAGGCGTGCCTGCGGTCGCGCATTTTGGTTGAGACTGAGATTTCGTGCGCGCCCAATTCGCGTGATGCCTGAATCCGTGATGAAGCGGGCTGGCGCGCGGGGAGGCTGGGTATTATCGTCGAACTGATGCAGGAGTGGAATGTCTTCATTAAGGTATTTGCACAGGTATGCCGGGCTGATTGTGCTGTTGTTATCTCTGCAGACCGCAATGCCGAGAGTTTGAAAGCCCATTGTTTTTGCTGAGTTCCAAAGGTTGCGCACATTCTCGAGGGGTATATATTCCGCATGAAAGTCGTCGCAGCTGATATTGATTTCGTCAAGGCCACATGACTTCAATTCGTTGAGGAACGTTTCTGCGTCTCTTTCGCTTTTTGCCCACCACGCATTCGTTACAATTCGAGTAAAGAGTCCTAAAGAATTCGCATATGCGATGGCCTCGAGAAGGTCATCGCCAAGAAGGGTGCATTCTCCGCCCGTAAACACAACAACACCACTTCCGACGCATACTTCGGCGAAGCTATCGATGAATTGCCGCATTTGGGGAAGAGTAAGCCTGTCACTGTTGTTCGGAGTGCAGCTCATCAGACAATGATCACACACAGCGCCACATTTATATGTTGTTATAAATGTCAGCATTCGAGGTCTGCGGAACAGCACGTGCTGCGAGCTTTCGGAAATCATGCCGCGAGCAAACGGGCGTCGGTGATTACCAAGGTGCCTTCGTTCTCGGAGTAAGTAACTTCGAATTCGACGGAGCGATAAGACCCGCGGGCGACCCCATTGGAAGCCCCTTCGGGGTTGATGGTATTGGAACTGGAATTCTTGATTGCTGTTTTAAGCACGGCTGCTTGCCTCGCTGCACTCAAGCCCTCTTGATCAAATTTCCTGAAAACAGAAGTTTGTTTGTACGATTCCGATAGTTCAACAACATCAGGTTTGTTCATAAAAATAGTTGATCCATAGCCCATTGTGTTGACGTCGTACTTAAGGTTGGCGTTGTATTGAGCATTCGCGTTTGCGTTTGCCATTCCGTTTGCGTTCAGAATGATGTTTGCGTTCGTTACTGCGTTTGCATTAAGTACAACGTTTACGAGAGGTATCGTTTGCGGCTCAGCTTCGGTGTCCTCGTCATAATATGCAAGTTGGATACGACGATATACTGCGCGTGCAACGGGGACACGCGCCTCCTTTTCGGTTGACTCCACCAGTTCGTACAGAGAGACTTTTCGATTTCCCGCTTTGATTTGGAGGTCTGTAATTCCATATTTCTGGAATACGGCACGAGGCTGAGCTTCGAAATCGCGTCTTGCGTCGGTAGATTGTTCCGCGTCCGCGACCAGTTTTTCAAGGATGCTAAGCTGGGACTGTATTGAGAGTTCGTTTAGGTGGTTCACATTGTCCATAGCGGTGACCTCCAATGTTGAATAGCTGTCTTGAAAGACTACGTCATGCTAGTGTCGGTATCGATTTGATACTACGAACAAATTAGAACTAAATGGATATAGTTTCCATACTAATCAAAACAAACTTGCATTCAAGTTTTTATTTATACTTGATTTAAGGCGGAGTGGAATGTGGGCGCGCAAGGAGATGCGGAATCGATGAGAGCCTCAAAAAAAAATACTGCAGTGTTATCATCTTTCATCCTCTCTATTCTTCCATTTCTGATTCTATGGGCGGCTTGGTCAGCCCTCCCTGATACAATTCCCGCTCATTGGAGTGGGGGTGTGGTTGATCGATGGGGTAATAAGCTTGAATTGCTGGTTGTTCCGCTGTTTTCTCTGATTGGTTCTATTGCAATTTCTGTGTACCTTATTGTTTCCACGCGGCGAAGAGAGTTCGCGGATTTCTCTGCTCGAATGCGACGGGACTTTGTTGCGTGCTATATTTCTAGCCTTCTTTTATCGACAACCTGCTCAGTGATAATTGCCGTTTGGGTTCAGTTGATTCTTACGCAAAGCACTGCGGTTGATGGGGGACTTGGACTATCGATCCTGTATTCCCTTCCCGGGCTATATGTGATCTTGTGCGCTTTGCCGCCTTTTTATGCGAGCGGCGAGAGCAAAAAGGCAGAGCGCCTGATAACAGTTCTTATTGGCGGCGCGGAGATTGTTCTTTGTGGAATAGTGCTTGAAGGTTCGGCTGCCTCTTATGCGATGATTGGACTGATGATTCTGTTCTGTGCGTTTGAGATTGTGTCACAGGTAAGGGATAGCCGGTCCTTATGAGTTGAATTACGCGCGTGCGGATATAAAGGTTGGCATGTTAAGCTGGTCGTTTTCTCGTTCTGGGACATTTGCAGTAGGATGAGTGGGACTAGGCGCGCTGCGGTGTGATGGTGACGGCTGAGACTTGTATCGCTGCAAATCAGCTGATGCACATTTTGCTATTGGGCTTGAAGGTGGGACCTACAGGCCTTTGTTTGGGTTGTTCTGGTCGTCCAGCTCGTGTTGCACGGCTTTATATTGTTACGCTCGTTCGGCGCTCCGTTGGAGCATTTCCGGGTTTGTCGGCATCATGACTTGGCCAAGTGACACGCTTGCCGGGACGGTTGTAACGCCGCGCCGGTTCCGTGTGCTCCTTCGTTGTTGGCCTGTCCTGCCGGGGGCGGATTCGGCCTCATGTTGTGGCGCACGGCCTTCAGGGGCTTCCCCTGGCGAGTTATGTTCGTCCGTATGGGTAAGGGTCGGGTTGAGCTGACAATCCCGTGTCGGAAGGGGCTTGCACCATGCGCGCGATGACAGAGATTGAGTGGCTGGACGGTCGTGTGACGAAGGTGCCGGAGCTCGCCCTGGGCGATGCGTTCGGCGAGAGCGTCCAGGCGGAGCTCGATTTCGGGTTCGACGATGTGTTGGAGGGCCTTTGGGTCGAGGTGCGCCATCATGAGCCGGATGAGGACTCGGACGGCGACCCGCGCGGGAGGGGCTGCGCACTGTACGCGGACTGCCGGTACAGCCTGGTCGAACCGTCGGACCTCGACCGTGTCTTCTGCATCCTTTACGAGGGGCAGCCGAGGGTCTGCCGCGTCGCGGGGGAGCTCGTAAACCTTTCGCGGGCCTGCGCGTTGTCCTGCCTCATGCTCGGATCTCCCTACCCGCCAGGCGCCCTCGAGGCCCTGGCCGCGTGCGCTCGATACCTCTGCGGTCCGGCTTTCACATCCGACCTCGCCGCCCGCGCCCGCGCCGCGGGGGAGCTAGGCCCCCGTGTCGGCGGTGAACGCGGCCGCTGCGTGGGAATTCGGGATGGGGGCGGGTTCCGAAACGCCTGCGGAGGGGAGAACCCCGTTGGGCGGGGACTATTCGTGATGCTTGATATTGCATCGCAGTATGGAAGCACGAATCATCTTCGCGATGGTCCGACCGGTTGATGGGCTAGGACGCGCATTCAGCAGGGAAGGGGATGGCTTTTAATGCCGCTTTTGGCTTATGCGTGCCGCGCTCCGCGTATGGCCATCCTGCGGTACTAAAGCATTCTTGAAGTCTGCTAAGTGAATTCGTTTTAATCGCGCACGTGACCGTTTGCCCATGTCGCATAACAGGATTCAGTGTTGATTGCCCGTGTGATGACAGTGCGAGTTTCGGGGGGGGGTGTGGCGTGAGCGGAGTCGCCGCGTTGTATAAGTCTGGCCGGCCCGACTGATGTGTCGATCTGTCGGACCGGCCGAGAATGGTGAAGAGATCTCGCTGTTGAATGAACGGATGTTACAAGCAGCTCTTCAAGGCGCTTTGGGCGTTGGCTGGGGCTGCGCAGTCAATCGCATGCAGTGATAGGCGAGGTGATTGCTCGATGAGCCGGCGACTAGTTCTGTGCTGCACTCGTCCCGGTGCCGTCGTTGTCTGCCGAGTACCAGAATGCGTAGGCCGCAACGACGGCATCATAGACGGCTGCGACTACGTTATCCACGACGGCTGCAAAGTTGACCACAACGGGAACGGGGCCGGTTTTGGAATCCATCTTCTCTACTTCTGGGGTCTCGTACATGGGAACATCTCCTTAGAATTGTGACAGGACGCTCAGGTCGCCTAGATCATCGTCGATCAGGTCGATATAGAGGTCGCCGTCCATATTGATGTCTGCAATCAACGATGAGATCTCTTCCATCTCGTCAATCGAGTGCATACGATTGGCCAACGCGGTAACAACGGGCTTATCCCAAACGGTTGCCATTCCGGCATCGTAGTATTCCTGAAGGCTGTGTTTGCGAACGTTTCCGATGATGAGAGGTATATAGGGGGATGTGACGATATCGCCATTGGCGTGGATGGCCACTTGGTCAAATTGCATTTGCAGTTGAGGGAATCTGACCAAGTGGTCGATGGGGTCGCCCCACTCAAGCATGTAGTAGCCTCGATAGTCCGGATCGCATCGAAGGTCGTTGATCGTGTTGACTAGCCGACGGTATTGATTATTCGAAGGGCGAATCGTGCGGTTTCTTCGGGCTCTACCGAGGAGCATGAGCGGCTGAACTCTAAGGTCAATTCGGTCAGTTCTACCCGACGATTTCAGCTTGTCTCGAAGCATCGTGCAAACTGGTTTGAAATCGTCGACATTGAACGATGTCGGACAAAAGGCAATTGAAAGGTGCAGTGAGGTTTCGTTCAGCGTGATATCGATGACGTCGAGCACCCGGTCGTATAATCCCGAGAGTCCTCGCATATGTTCGTGAGAATCGCGTAGGCCATCGAGGCTAAACTGTATGCCGTTTAAACCGGCGCGTTCGAGCTCATGCAAAGTATTTGAGTTTGCGAGCAGACCGTTTGACACGAGGTTGCATTTGACGCCAGATGCGCTGAGCCGCCGCAAGGATTCGATGACAAGGAATGGACTGGAGTGATGGCGATGTCGGACGTTGTGGTTCCAATGGTTGAGTCATGCCTGCTGCTGGTGTTCGGAATAATGATGTATCGAGGCAAGCTCACGGGATTGCTTGCCGGAATGTCATTGCTATCGGGAGAGCGTTTAGAGGAGGCAAAGCGGACGGCCGAGACTCTAGGTGTAAACCGAGTGATGGGGGCGGCTATAGTTTTTCTCCGCAATATGCCTGGTAGCGCACAGAGATGTGGTGTAAGAGGCGGGGCATGCCCCGCCTCCGCCCTTT
>CAJMMD010000017.1 GCA_905214465.1 uncultured bacterium | reverse complement strand
GCCATGGTTCTTCTTGTAGAAGCACTTTTCATCGACGAGCTTCCGCAGCGGTGCAAACAGGAATTCTCCCGCACCGCACAGTCCGCCGCCGATGGCCAGCACCTCGGGGTCGAGTGTGTTGAAGATGGACGCGCAGGCGGAGCTGAGCCGTCCGACATAGGCGTCGAACACCCGCTTTGCCGTCACGTCTCCGGCCTTCGCACAGTCCACAACGAGCTTCGCGTCCACGAGCGCGGCGTTGCCGCCCGTCTTTTCCATCATCATGCCGGACGGATCGTCCTGCATGGCGCGCGCGCCATCCCGGGCCAGCGCAGACGCGGCGCAGTAGGCCTCCACGCAGCCGCGGTTGCCGCAGGTGCAGGCCTCGCCCTCGTCCACGAGATACGCATGGCCAAGCTCCACGCCGTGGTTCATGCCGCCGTTGAACATTTTTCCATCCAGAATGATACCGCCGCCAAAGCCCGTGCCCAGCGTGAAGAGCACCGCCGTCTTGCAGCCGACGAACGCGCCCTTGTAGAGCTCAGCAAGGGCCGCGCCGTTCGCGTCGTTCGCGATGTAGACCGGCACGCCGGGGAAGCGCGCCTGCATGATCGCCCGAAGCGGCACGTCGTGGAAGCCGAGGTTGTACGCCGCGATCACCACTTCGCCGCTCCGGTCAATGCTGCCGGGCACGACGATGCCGATGGAGCCGATCTCCGTCACGCCCTGCTCCGCCAGCATGGCGCGCAGCGCTGCCGCAAGCTTGTCCGCCATGTCCTCTGCCGTTGTCTTGGGGAAGGGAATGCTGCCGTGCGCCACGATCTCCAGCGCCTCATTCACCAGGCCATACTTGATGTTCGTGCCGCCGATGTCGACGCCGATCTCAAACATGATACCGTCTCCTCCTTCTTATTCATCCTGCCCGTCCGAGAGGCCGAACAGGCGCATAAAATTCCCATATAAAATCCGCTCGCGCAGACTGTCGCCGAGGTCATACGTCAAAAACTGCCGCACCATCTCCTCCGGCGACCACATCGGGAAATCCGTCCCAAACAAAAAGCGCTCCGGCCCGAATGTCTCAAACATCCGCATGACCATGTCGTGCGGGATCATCGGCGTGGTCGACGATGTGTCGTAGAAGACGTTTTCCGGCTGCGGATGCGCCAGCGACCGGTCCCAGGCGTTCCAGCCGCCGAAGTGCGCCGCGATCACGATCAGATCCGGCACCTGGCGGATCAGGTTCGTCAGCCGCTCAGGGCTGGAAAAATCGTAGCGGTTGTCGCCCATGTGCATCAGCACCGGGAGGCCGCGCCGCGCGATGGAGCGATACGTTTCGATGCCGGAGGGATCGTCGATCGGGAGCTTCTGAAAATCCGGATGGATCTTCAATCCCCGCGAACCCAGCGCCTGCAGCTCGTCGAGCACCTCTTCATATCCGTCCATGCCGGGATAGATGGAGCCGAAGGAAATGCACTCCGGATGCCCTTTCCGCGCCTCGGCCAGAAATTCCACAATGGAGCGCACCTGCTTCGGCACAACCGCCGAGCTGCTGATGACATCCCGGCTCACGCCGGCCTTCTCTTCCTCCGCGACGAGCCGCTCCATGCTTGCCTCGCAGTACATCTCTGCTCCATAAAACTGCCCGATCGACCCCGCGGCCTTCACGGCCAGCTTTTCCGGGAACACATGGGCATGCACATCTGCAATTTTCATCTCTCAAATCGTCCCAAACCGCATAAAATCGCCTGAACCGGGCTGGTTCACACTATTTCTTAGTTTATCACACAATGCAGTTCGTTACAATCGCCCAAATGGAAAAAAGCCGCCGCTTTGTTTGTCCAAGTCTGTGGATTTTGCCGCAAACCACCCGTTGAAACCGTGGGCAAAAGATCCGTCCACGAATCTTATTCGTAGGGAAGGCCCATCCGATAGCGCTCCATCGTGTGCTTGAACAGCTCCGCCGAAGAGGGCGGGGTATAGGTGATGGCGTTGGCCCCGGCGTCGATCGTGCGCAGGATGCTCTCGTCGCTTGGCCCTCCGGTTGCCATGATGGGCATGTCCGGATACTGCGCGCGGATCTCCGCGACGATCTCCGCCGTGGCGCTCCCGGCAGCGACGTTGAAGATGGCCGCGCCGTCGTCAATGCGGCGGGCATAGTCCGTCCCATGGTTTGCCACGGTTACGACGATGGGGATGTCGATCGTCCGGCGCATCCGCGAGATGACGAGTCCTGACGTCGGCACATTGACCACAACGCCCATCGCGCCCTGCATCTCGGCATACATCGCAAGATTCACCACGCGGTGCCCCTTCGTCAGTCCGCCGCCCACGCCCGTGAACACCGGGATGTCCGATGCCATGAGCAGCGCTTCGTTGATGATCGGCTGCGGCGTGAACGGATAGACCGCGATGACCGCGTCTGCATTGATGTTTTTAATGATAGCGAGGTCGGTCGAGAAGACCAGCGAACGGATTTTCTTCCCGAACACCATGATCCCGCTGCACTGCCACGTCACCTCCGGCACACGCAGCGCCGTCTGGCGGAGCGTACCGTTCACGCTCGGCGCGTTTTTCTTCGGGATGACCACCTCTTCCGGCAGCTCCAGCGTCTCCGGCTCATAGGCGGTCTGGTGATGGTGTAACAGCAGTCTGCGTCTCGGCATGGGCTTCGTCTCCTTCTTTGATGGTTTTATTCAGTTTATCAGAGAGAATCCGGCTGTTCAAGGTGTAAATTGTAAATTTTTGTTCAAGATTTTCGGATTTTCTGTTTTTGCTTGCGTTTGCTCCCGGTTTTGTGGTATAACAGGTACAAACAGAACCAAAGCGGAAAGGAAGTGACATCATGCGGCCGGACGAGGTGCTCGATACGCTGCAAAGAGCGGGCTTTGAGGCGTGGTATGTCGGCGGATGCGTGCGCGACACGCTGCTCGGCCGCCCCATCCACGACTGGGATGTCACGACCTCCGCCCTGCCGGAGCAGGTGCTTGCCCTCTTCCCACGCACGGTCCCAACCGGCTTGCAGCACGGCACCGTCACCGTCCTGTCGGACAGCGGCCCCGTCGAGGTCACAACCTACCGCGCCGATGGGGACTACCATGATGGCCGCCACCCGGACGGCGTCCGCTTCGTCCGCTCGCTGCGCGAGGATACCGCCCGGCGCGATTTCACCGTCAACGCAATGGCGATGGATCAGCGCGGAAACATACGCGATTTCTACGGAGGCCGAGCCGATCTCGCAGCGGGCATTCTGCGCTGCGTCGGCGCACCGGAGCGCCGCTTCCGCGAGGATGCGCTGCGGATGCTGCGCGCGTGCCGTTTCGCGGCGCAGCTCGGCTTCGCCATTGAACCCGAAACATGGGCAGCACTGCTGCGCTGCGCGCCGCTCTGCAAGCAGCTCTCACGCGAGCGCATCACCGAAGAAGTTACGAAAACGATCCGCTCACCGTCCCCGCAGTGGGCCGCTGCGATGATCCGCTGCGGCCTGCTCACGTCCTGCTGCCTGACCGGCTCACATGACCTCTCCTGGCTGTCCATGCTCCCGCCGACGGCGGAGGCCCGCTGGGCCGGATTCGGCCTGCTTGTTCCGGAACTGGATTTCTCTGCCTTCCGCCTGCCTGCCAAACTCGTCAAGCTCTGCCGGATGGCGCGCGCGCACTGGCCCGCACCGGAGGAACGCCTCGGCTGGAAGCGGCTGCTCGCCGCCGAGGGCGAGGAAGCGGCACGGCTGCTTGCTACGCTGGTGCAGACGGACGCAGTAGATGAAATCATAGCCTCCGGCGACTGCGTCAGCCTGAAGACGCTGGCCGTCTCCGGGCGCGATTTCCCGCTGCTGCGCGGCCCGGCGCTCGGGCAGCTGCTGAACCGCCTGCTCGAGCACGTGCTGCAAGCCCCGGCGGACAACAACCGCGAGACGCTTCTGGAATTGTCGAAGAAATTCGAATCGCCATCTTGAAAATCCCTTCTTTCGGCGCTACAATACGTCCGTATTATCCGCCGGAAGAAGGGATCATTTTGATCGGACTGGGAACGATCATCAACGCCGGGGCCATCGTTGTGGGCGGCCTGCTCGGCTTACTGCTGAAAAACGCGCTGCCCCAGCGCATCTCCGACACGCTGACAAAGGCCATCGGCATCTGCGTGCTGTTCATCGGCCTGTCCGGCGCACTGCAGAACATGTTTACGATCGAAGACGGCGCGCTCTCCGTCGGCGGCACGATGATGACCATTTTCAGCTTCATCGGCGGCTCCATCCTCGGCGGCGCGCTCGACCTCGAAGGCCGGCTCGAGCGCTTCGGCGTCTGGCTCCGAAAGCGTGCAGGCGCGGATGGCGACTCTGGTTTCCTGAATGCGTTCCTCACTGCCTCGCTCACGGTCTGCATCGGGGCGATGGCCGTTGTCGGCGCGATCAACGACGGGCTGTTCGGCGACATCTCGCTGCTCGTCACAAAATCCATCCTCGATGCGATCATCATCATGGTCATGGCCGCGACGATGGGGAAGGGCTGCATCTTCTCGGCCATCCCGGTCGCGATCTTTCAGGGGCTGGTGACGCTCTTCGCCCGCTTCCTGCAGCCGGTCATGACTGCGCAGGCTACGAGCAATCTCGCGCTCACCGGCTCGATCCTGGTCTTCTGCGTCGGCGTCAACCTTATCCGTCCTCAGACCTTCCGCACTGCCAATATGCTTCCCTCCGTCATCATCGCCGTCATCTACGCCCTCCTGTTCTAAATCTATCTACGTAGCGGTATCTCGAACATCTGTTTGATGCTGTGCTATGATATGAGGTCACCGTAGCTGCGTTCGAGAGGAGGAGCGGTGGCCGACCAGGACATCAAGATGCTCATCGAGCGCATTATGGCCGAGGCCCGGACCCATCAGTCCGCCCGCTTCTCAAACGAAACCTACGCAGACGAGCCGATTCTCAAAACCGGGCGACAGATGCAGAATTTCCTCCCCGACCAGTACCGTAAAATGCGCGAGATATCGCGCTGGCAGGATGACCCCAAGGGCGGTGCGGGCCGCTGGCTTTCGGAAGCCGAGCTTTTTTACCGCCAGGGCCTGCTGATGGCCGGCTTTGAGGACGACTGTCCCTACAACGGCACCTTTAAGTCGTACTTTCCCACCTACAACGCCATGAGCGACCGGCAACTGCGCGGCTACTTTACCTGGCGTGCCCAAGTGCGCCGCGGAACCGTCGAGGAAACGTCTACGTCCTTTGCCTTTCTGTATCTCTATGAGCTGATCTGCGGCATTGGCGTAGATAATCCACTCGATGGTTTTAACAAGATCAAGGCTTTTTGGGATGTCTATCGCGCCTTCGAGCCCGGCATCGACCGGTTTGCGCGCGTGTGGCTGCAAGATTACGCCGTGTTCCACGGGCTCGACCCCAAGCTGCTTCGCGACTCTAAAACCGTCATGTTCGATAACGCCCTTATCGAACTGCGGCGCGCGGCACGAGACCTTGTACCGGCACCGTCCGGCCAGACCCCTAAGCGTCGCAAAACCTCCGAGCCCGCGCTCCCCCTTCCGCCCGATGAGGTGCGCGAGGAGCGACTCATGGCCGCCATCAACGCCCTCTCCACGTACAACCTAAGTAGCTCGCGGCTCGACCGCAGCCACCACCGCGATCTGCGCCACGTGGCGTGCGCCGTGTATGTCCGCATGGCGCGCTACTATGACACGCACCGAAAGACCGGCATCGTGGCAAGTTTATTTGGGGAGGAGACGGCAATGCCCTACACCATGTTTGCCTCGGCCGTATTCTTTGCGCCCGAGCGCCACGAGGACTGCGAATACCGTCTGGACCCCATCCATATCTACCGTTGCCAAAACGGTTTTTGGGAATGCATGCGGATTCACGGCAGCAGACAAAAGAGCAGCAAACTTGGCGAGATGATGCGCGCCTGCGACCAACGCCTGCGCCTGGCCCTGGACCCCGCCCATCCCCTGAAGGAAGAAAAGGTCCCCAAATATCTGGCCAAGATTATCGATGACGAGATTGTGGCATGGCTTTCGTGGGACGCCACACACCAGCCCGTCAAGATCGATATCGATTTGAGCCAGCTGGGGCACATTCGGAGTGCTGCCGCACAAACGCGCGAAGCGCTTTTGATCGACGAGGAACGCGAGGACGGCGCGTCCGCAGAAGCCGAGGCAGCGGACTCAGGGCAACCGGAAGCCGAGCCCGTAGCCGACGCGATGGTCGAGGCGGTCGCGGCGGCCGCAGGGCAGGACGAGTCCGACGAGCCAACCATATCCACCGAACAGTTTGGTGTCGTGGCACCGCTTCTCGCGCCGACGCCCGCGTTCGCAGCTGCTACGCCCGCTGACGCCACAAACGAACTCGCGCCCGCCGCAAACGCCTATCTCCGCGCTCTGCTCGAGCACAACGCAGTACAGGCGGAATCGGCGGTAGTGCAATCGGAGCAGAGCGAGGACATGCTCGTCGATACCATCAACGAGGCGCTCTTTGACCTGGTGGGCGACACCGTAATTGAATTTAGCGCAGCAGGGCCGCAGATTATCGAGGACTACGAAGCAGACGTGAGAGGATACCTAGACCATGAGTGATACCGCATCCGCAGCACCTCGCGTGCCCAAGCGCGTCGCTGCCGTCATTCTCAACTCGCTCAAGGGCGGCGTGGTCCCGCGCATCGGCCTTCCTTACATCACCGTAGGGCGCGAGGTCGAGATCCGCGCCCTGCTCACCGATCTGAGTCTCATCGCCGACGGTGGCGCGAGCTTCCGCTTTCTGGTCGGTCGTTACGGCGCCGGCAAGAGCTTTTTGCTCCAGACTATCCGCACGCACGCCATGGGCGAGGGGTTCGTCGTCGCTGATGCCGACCTGTCGCCCGAGCGCCGCCTGCAGGGCGGTCAGGGACAGGGCCTTGCCACCTACCGCGAGCTCATCCGCAATATATCGACCAAGACGCGCCCCGAGGGCGGTGCGCTCAACCTTATTCTGGATCGCTGGGTCGCCTCGTGTGCCGACGTCGACGAGTCGGTCGTCAATGCCCAACTGGCCCCGCTCGAGGAGATGGTCCACGGCTTCGACTTCACCCGCATGCTCCGCCGCTATCGCATGGCCGCATCCGGGGGCGACGAAGAGACCATGAGCCGCGTGACCAAATGGATTCGCGGCGAATACCGCACCAAGAGCGAGGCACGCGCCGAGCTGGGCTCCTCGACCATCATCAGCGATGACGACTGGTACAACTACGTTAAGCTCATTGCGCGCTTTTTGGTTTGCAGTGGCTACAAGGGCATGCTGGTGCTCATCGACGAGCTCGTGAATCTGTATAAGATTCCCAACGCCATCACGCGCCAGTACAACTACGAGAAGATCCTGACCATGTACAACGACACACTTCAGGGCAAGGCGCAGTACCTGGGCATGATCATGGGTGGCACGCCGACCTCCATCGAGGACCGCCGCCGCGGTGTGTTTTCCTACGAGGCCCTACGCAGCCGACTCGCCCAGGGCCGCTTTGCGCGCGAGGACCTTAAGGACATGCTTGCGCCCATCATCCGCCTGCAACCACTCACCTACGAGGAGTTGCTGGTGCTGATCGAAAAACTCATGCAAATTCACGCCGGCTACTTTGGCTGGACGCCCACGCTGACCGAAAACGACTTGGTTGACTTCCTCAAGATTGAGTTCGGTCGTGTGGGAGCCGACACGCACCTGACGCCGCGCGAGGTCATTCGTGACTTTATCGAGTTGCTCGACATCCTATGCCAAAACCCCGACGCCAACGTGGCCGAGCTGCTGCAAAGCGTCGGCGGCGACGCGCTGGCGCCGGCAGCCGCAACAGGCGACACCGGCACCGCAGGCGGCGACCGCAACTTCGCCGAGTTCACCATCTAACCTACCAAAAAGGGACAGGTTTATTTTGGCAGGTTTTATCTGGGCAAACGTTGAAGCAGTAATGCAGCAAGCCGTTGCCAGCCGCGTTGAGAAATTCGTTGTTGAAAGGAGGCCCCGTGAACGCCTTTGACCGCTACGCCCCGTTTATCCAAGGCTTCATCTACTCCCACGATTGGGAGAGCTTGCGCTCTATCCAGGTTGCGGCGGCAGATGCCATCTTCAACACACAGGACAATGTGCTCCTGACGGCGTCAACGGCTTCCGGCAAAACCGAGGCAGCCTTCTTTCCCATCCTGACCGAGTTTTGGGAGAACCCGCCCGCAAGCGTGGGCGCCCTCTACATTGGCCCCCTCAAGGCGCTCATCAACGACCAATTCGTCCGCCTCAACGACCTGTGCGAAGAAGCCGATATCCCCGTCTGGCACTGGCATGGCGATGTCTCACAATCACACAAGGCCAAACTCATCAAAAAGCCGAGCGGTATCCTACAGATTACGCCCGAATCGCTCGAGGCGCTCCTGATCCATAAGCACATGGCAATCCCGCGCATGTTTTGCGACCTGCGCTATGTGGTTATCGACGAGGTTCATTCGCTCATGCGCGGCGACCGCGGCGGTCAGACGCTCTGTCTTATCGAGCGACTCTCGCGCATGGCCGGCGTGCAGCCTCGCCGCATTGGCCTTTCTGCCACCATCGGCGACCCCGAGCGCACGGGCGCCTTTCTCTCACAGGGAACGGGACGCGGTTGCATCATCCCCCGCTTTGAGGAACCGCGCCGCGTGTGGCGCATCTCCATGGAGCACTTCTACAACTCGGGCCCCCAGGCTCAGCAGCGAGGATTCGTAGGCACAGGTCCACAAGAAGCCGAGGTGCTTGCTTGCGAGCGTATTGAGACGGCGGCGCCCGCGGCGCTGCCCGCATCCGGACAAGACATGTGCCACAGCGGACAGCTTACACAGGAAGAACACCGTCAACGTCGTGAGCAGGCGCGGGGCAAGGCCGCTCCCAAAGACCGTCGCACTTCCTCGGCCCCCGAGGGCGAAGTCGACATCCCACGTGCGACCGAGCAGGCGCTTCTCAACCCCACCGACACGGCGCCCGACAACGCCGACCCCGGCATGGGTTATATCTTTGAGCATACGCGCGGCCGCAAATGCCTGGTCTTTGCCAACTCGCGCGAGGAGGCAGAGGCCGTGTGCTCCATGCTGCGCAGCTACTGCGAGAGCCGGCACGAGCCCGACCGTTTCCTCATCCACCATGGCAATCTTTCGGCATCGCTGCGCGAGACGGCCGAGGAACTCATGCGCGATGAGGAGCAGGCACAGACAACCGTCACCACCTCTACGCTGGAACTCGGCATCGATATCGGCCGTCTGGAGCGCGCGTTCCAGATCGATGCGCCGTTTACCGTCAGCTCCTTTTTGCAGCGTATGGGCCGCACGGGACGCCGCGATCTTCCGCCCGAGATGTGGTTCGTCATGCGCGAGGAAGAACCCGAGCCGCGCACGATGATGCCCGAGACCATTCCCTGGAAGCTCCTCCAGGGCATCGCACTCGTACAACTCTATAGCGAGGAAAAGTGGGTCGAGCCGCCCGAGCTCGATCGACTCCCCTACAGTCTGCTCTATCACCAGACTATGTCGACGCTTGCCAGCACCGGCGAACTCACGCCGGCAGAGCTTGCCCAGCGCGTGCTCACACTCAGCTATTTCCATCGCATCTCGGCCGATGACTATCGCGTGTTGCTGCGTCACCTCATTACCATCGACCATATCCAAGTCACCGAGGGTGGCGGGCTCATCGTGGGTCTCGCGGGCGAGCGCATCATTAACAACTTTAAGTTCTACGCCGTATTCCAGGAAAACGAGGAGTTCACCGTTCGCAGCGAGTCGGCCGAGTTGGGCACGATCGTCAATCCGCCACCGCCCGGTGAGCGCATCGCCATCGCCGGACACTGCTGGATTGTCGAGGAAGTGGACTGGAAGCGTCATACCGTCTTTGCCACGCAGGTCAAGGGCCGGGTGCCGGCCTACTTTGGCGACTGCCCCGGTGACATCAATACACACGTACTCGAGCGCATGCGCAAGGCGCTCAACGAGCACGCGACATATCCGTACCTTATGGGCAACGCGAGAGCCCGCTTGGCGCAGGCTCGTCATACGGCCGATATTTCGGGTGCGGGAACTAAGCCGCTCATCAACCTGGGCGGCGATACCTGGGCACTTTTCCCCTGGCTGGGCAGCTACGCCTTTTTGGCGCTCGAGCGCATGCTCAAAATTAAGTGTGCCGCGGAACTGGGCCTTCGCGGACTTGACCCGTCACGCCCGTACTTTATGCAGTTTAAGATGAAGGCCGACGAGGAGACGTTCTTTGAGGTGCTCGCCGCCGAGGCCGAGAAGGACTTCGATCCCATCGAGCTCGTCTATCCCGGCGAAGTGCCTTACTTTGATCGTTACGATGAGTTCGTTCCCGAAGAGCTCGTGCGTAAGGGCTTTGCCGAAGGCGTGCTCGACATCGAAGGCATGAAGCAGCGCGTTCTCGGCTGGTGCGACCACACATAAAACCAGTCTTTTTGGTACGGGGAGACTTACTTGTCGTGAAGGACGGTGCCGAGGAAGTCGGCGTTAAAAGGCACGGCTTCGGCGAAGACATAGTCGCCGTCGCTGGCGATGAGCAGGTAGTTCTCCTCGCCGCCAAATTCCGCGTCGCCGCAGGGAACCACCCAGGCATGCGCAAACACCTCGAGCGCCGTGGCAACGCAACCGCGCAGGAACGTCACATCGCTCCCCTCGTTCGCACTCACGATATTGGCCGCATAGATACCGCCGGGGTTCAGGCTGCCCCGCACCAAACGCAGCGCCTCAATCGTCGCCAGCTCGCGCACGGGCTCGGCACCGCCAAAGCAATCGCTCACGACCGCATCGTAGCGACGATGCCCCACACTCGTCACGCCCAGATACGAGCGAGCCTCAGCGGTAATCACCCGCAGGCGATCGCCCACCGCGTGCTCCAGCTCGTCTAGGTAGAACCAACGACGCGCCAGACGTGTAATCTCGGCGTCGTACTCAATGACGTCCATGCGCAAACTCTCGTGCGACATCAGCGCGAACTTGGGATAGGCAAACCCTCCGCCGCCCAGCATAAGCATGCGGTCGATGCCATGACCATAAGCATCGCGCATGGCATCCTCGGCCTCAAACACATCGTCAAACGCACGATAGTACGCAAAGACGGGCTCTGCCCAACGCTCGCCAACGTAGGTCGCGCTTTGGTAGACGCTGCCTTGCACCAACACGCGGACTTCCTCACCGCTCTCATCGTGCACGCGCTTCACACGCGCCAACCCATTGCGGGTCCTCGCGACCTGCAGGCAGGCGGCGCGAACAGCGACGGCGGCCGCACCAAGCGCCGCGGCTCCCAGAGCAACGCCGGCAACGACGCCGGCAGAAACACTCGGCTTGTTCATCTAGAGCTCCTTTTGCAGATAGAGTCCATGGTCGTAAAAACCCAAATGGCGATAGTACTCACGCGTGCCGATCGCACTGATCACGTTGATGCGTGCATAACCCGCATCCCGGGCAATCTCGCACGCACGCTCTACGAGCAAACGCCCCAATCCATGGTGCTGGGCTGCCTGGCCTTGATCCCCCACGCGCGCCGCCATGCCATACACGTGTACCTCGCGAATCATCGCCTCGTCCGGCGTCGTCGGCAACTCGTCCGCATGCGCGGCAACAAATGCGCGATCGGGCAGCGACAGCCGCAAAAAGCCCGCAATCTTGCCCTGCGGCGTCACCCACTGCAAAAAGCGCTCGTGCGTCACCGGCGTCTCGTACGTCACTTCTTCGTCAAGGGCCAACTCGTTCAGGTCGGCACCCGCCGTGCTGATCTCGCGATAGCGAATCTCACGCACCGTCGCACCGTCACCCCGAGCAGCCAGGCGGTTCTCAACGAGCTGACGCAGGTTGGGCTTCTTGTTGCCCACCATAATGTCGTCGGAGCTAAAGTCGCGAATCATGCGGCTGATGCGGCAGAACGCCGGCGTCACCACGATGTCATCGGCCAGTACGTCGAGCAGCTCTTCCTCGGTATAGGGGCGCCACTCGCCACGCTCGTAACAGCCCACCAGGCGCGAACCCTCGATGAGCGCACACGGGTAGACCTTGACCTCGTCGGGCATAAAGGCGCCCTCGGTCATAAAGCGCTCGTAGTCGCGCTTGTCACCCTCGGGCGTGGCGCCCAGCAAGTTGAGCATAAAGTGCGCGTGAATCTTAAAGCCAAACAGGCGCGCAAGCGAAAACGCTCGCTCGATCTGTGCCACCGTAATACGGCGCTCGTTGATATCGAGCAGGTGCTGGTCGAGGCTCTGGATACCCATCTGAATCTTGGTGCAGCCCAGGCGGCGGATAAGCGTAAGCGCCTGCGGCGTTACGGCATCGGGGCGCGTCTCGATAACGAGTCCCACCACGCGATGCTTCGCCGTCTCGTTGATGCGCTGCTGTTGCTCAAGCTCCTCCATCGTTGCCGTCTGCCACTCGGCGACTGCGCCCCAAGGCGTGCCGGGGCCGTACAGACGACGCACCGCGCGGTTATAGCCACCCTCGGCAGCATCCACACGCCCTTGCACGCCGGCAACGCCGGCGGCAAGCTCGGCCTCATCGGTCGCAATACCGGCAGCCCTATAGCGCTCGCGACGCTCCGCCACCACCGGCGGCAGGGCATCGGCGGGAGCGTCGTCGAGCAGGCGCCCCGCCTCGGCACAGCTGATGCCCGGACGTGCCAGCATGGGGTTAGCCGCCACGCCCGCCACGGCGTCTTCATTGAGCGCACGGAAGAGCTCCGACATAAACCATGCCTGATACCCCTGCGGATAGTCGCTCCAGGTACCACCGAGCACAATGAGCTCGATCTTATCGGTCGCATGCCCCATCTGCGAAAGCGCGGTCAAACGAGCGCTCACCTGCAAATACGGGTCGAAGCAGTTTTGCTCCGCACGGGCGCATGCCGGCTCGGCGTGCAGATAGCTCTTGGGCATGCGCAGGTCGTTGGGGCAAAACAGGCAATCGCCCGAACAGGGCCACGGCTTGGTAATGACGGTAATGGTCGCCACGCCCGAGGCCGTTCGGCGCGGCTTCATACGCAGCACCTGCAGCAGTCGACGTTCCAGCTCGGCATCGACATTCCACCCAGCCCAACGAGCCGGCTCCTCACGCTTCACCCGCTGGTAGAACGGCAGCAGACGGCGCTTGGCCAAATCGCGTTTGTCGGCACCCTCGCGGCGCGCCTCGGCATGTATCAACTTGACGAGCGCCTTGTCGTCCACGGTCTCACCGCGACGCAGAGCCTCGAGTATGTTCAAAATAATCTGTTCCATGCCCCCATTGTAAAGGCAAAGGCGCCGGAGCCCGTCACGGCCCCGGCGCCTCCATCAAAGAGCATGCCTATATGCACCGATCTCCGAAAACCGCATGTCACTCCGGATCAAACGACATGTCGCCCGAACCGACCTCAAAACGATACGTAGCAGACTTATCGCCGTTATCGAATTCAAGATTCAAAATGGTCTCGCCGTCGTAGTCAAGCGGAAGGAAATCGCTCTCGAAGTCGCCGCTGCCCAAGGTGAGGCTCGCCTTAAAGCCCGTCGAGTTCGGAACCGTCATCTCCACATCGCCCGAGCCCACACTCACGTCCATCGACTTCGCGGGGGCCTGGTAAAGCTCGAACGTCACATCGCCCGAACCGACCTCAGCGCTGAGCGCATCAGTCACGCTGCCCGTAAACTCTACATCTCCCGCACCCAGGAAAAGGTCGAAACCATCACAGATGACACCGGCAATCTGCAGATCGCCCGAGCCCACGTGCGCGTTGACTCCCTTCAGATGTTCGGCAACACGGCGCGGCAGCTCGACCGTAACTGAGCGATCGATTGCCTTACCGTCGTCACTTCCAAACTGGGAAACCTTGAGCGTCGAGTCCTCGACGGATGCGATGTTTTGCGTCGCGGCCTTGGAGGCATCCATACCCTCGGCAACGCGCCCCCGCTCGATAACGCGAGCCTTGTTGCCATCAACAACCTTGACGTCCACCGAAGCCGCATTGATATCGAAATCGAGGTAGCGGAACTCATCGGCATCAAAAGTCGTGCTCGAAAGCTGCTGAGGCTGAGCGGAATACTTACCGCCATCGTTCAAAACATCGGCGTCAACCGCATCGTCCCTACCGGACAAGCCGGATGCAATAGTGCCGAGATCCCACGGACCATCAAAATGAATCCATGTCCGCGAAGCGCCAAAGACAAGCCCAACAATAAGCACAAACGCTCCGATGCCAACGCCCAGACGCACCTTCGATTCATGCGAGAGTTTCATTATTCATCACCTTCTTTGGCGCTCGGATCAACGGGGGTCGCGGTAGCCACGTCGGTATCAACCGCAGGGGAATCATCCTGAGCCCTGGATGCCACCGGCGCCGGACCAACCTGAATATTCCCGCGCGCCCAATCGCCGTCGAGCGCACGCGCCACCCAGTGATAGATGGGGATCGTAAAGAAGATCAGTGCGGCAAAGGGGGCACCACCAAACAGGAACATCAGTAAAAAGAACAGCAGCCAGCACACGGCCCAATACGGAAACGACTGGAACGGACCTTTCACTGGAGTCGGATTGACCGCGCCAGCGCTCGTCGCTTGCGCCGTCGCGGCGTTAGCCGCCTGTGCGCTCCAACTTGCAGCTTGCGCCGCCTTGGCCGCAGCATCACTCGCCTGTGTTGCCGCCTCGGTAGCGCGCGCTGCCGCCTCGTGGGTACGGGCGCGCTCGGCCGCCTCGGCCTCGCGCTGGCGAGCACGGTCCTCGTTCTCAAACTCGATATCGTCCTCGATCTCGTCGCTCGGATTGAGTAGCTCGTCCAGACTCACACCATAGAGCTTGGCAAGCGAGATCAGGTTCTCGGTATCAGGCGAGCTCTCCGCGCGCTCCCATTTACTGACCGCCTGGCGCGACAGTCCCAGCTTTCGCGCCAATCCTTCTTGGCTAAAGCCCTTGCTGCGGCGAAGGTCGGCGAGCCGCTGAGCAGTTTCTACATTCATGGTTCCTCCTATGCGATGCCAGCCGTGCCGCCGGACCGTTTTTGTTCTTAAGGTGCCTTGCACAGTTAAAAATCTATCCGCCACCGCCAAAAGCATGCCACCTATTCTAGTGAGATTTTTGACAACCGGAGGTTGCGGGCGCATATGAGCTGCGGAAATGTGTCCAAACAAAGCAATGACCCGCAGCTCGGTTGTCCCCGTTGCGGCGTTAACGGTAGTATGGTCGTACTGTTTATTCCGCACCGCCAACGGAGGGAGTTCCGCGCCGTGAACCGCGATTTCGCATCATCGCTCATCCAGCTCAACAATACGTTCTATCGCGAGCACTCCGCTTCCTTTTCCGATACGCGCCAGGCCCCGTGGCCCGGCTGGGTGCGCACCATGGACATCGCGCTTGATCAGCTCGATGTGGCCACGATCGAGCATCCCGTCCGCGTCTTCGACCTTGCCTGCGGCAATATGCGATTCGAGAACTTTGCCGCCGGCGGGGCACTTGCCGCCAAGGGCGTCGACGGCGCAAACCCCTCGGCAGATGCCAGCTGCCCGTTTGAGTTCTATGGTGTCGACTCGTGCCAAGATCTGGCAATAGACGCCCACGGCCACGCCCTGCGCATTCCCAACCTGCACTTCCAGGAACTCGACGTGCTCGACGCCCTCATGAAGCTCAACCCCGCCGAGACACCCGACGTGCTTTTCGACGCCCCGCTCGCCGACATCTCGGTCTGCTTTGGCTTTATGCACCACGTGCCGTCATGCGAGTACCGCGTACGCGTGCTCGACGCCCTGGTGCGCCAGACGCACCCGGGCGGCATCATCGCCATCAGCTTTTGGGAGTTTATGAATGACGAGCGCATGGCGCGCAAGGCCGTTCGAGCCGAAGCCCGCGCCGAGCTCACCCCGCCGTTTGAGGGTTACGATTCCGCGCAGTTTGAAGCCGGCGACCACCTCATTGGCTGGCAAAACGACCGCCACGCCTACCGCTATTGCCATCACTTTGACGATCAGCAGATCACCGACTTGGTGCGCGGCGTCCGTACGTTCTACAAGAGCGGCGAGGTTCCCGTACGCGAGCTCGAGCGTTTCCACGCCGACGGTCGCAGCGGCGAGCTCAACCGCTATGTGATTCTCAAGCGTCTGTAGGCACCGACGACTCGCCGCCGAGCCGCACCGCAGCGTTCGGGCAAATCGCCCCCTTCTAACCCATCGCCGGAACGCGCAGCCATGCGTTCCATACTTATGACCAAGGAGCCTCATGGGAGCCGTCCACGCTCGCACCCCTAAGAACTTTGTGCTCGAGGAGCGCTTGGAGCGCTATGCCGATGCGATTGAGACGAACCCCGAGGCCTATGCCGGAGATTGGCGCAAGGCCTGTGCGCCCGCAGGCAGCAAGCCTTTCGAACACCTTCACCTGGACCTTGGCTGTGGCAAGGGAACGTACCTTGTAGAGCGCGCGGCCCACGAGCCCGACACGCTCTTTATCGGTATGGACCAGGAGCCCATCTGCATCGCCTATGCCGCACAGAAAATCTGCGAGCAGGGGCTGTCCAACGCACTCGTCCTGCCCCGAGGTGCCGCATCGCTGTCGCAGCTATTTGCCGCAGGCGAGCTCGATGCCATCACCATCAACTTTCCCACGCCGCAGCCCAAGGCCAAGTACGCCAAAAAGCGACTCGTCCATGTCGACCACCTAATGCTGTACCGTCCGCTCTTTTCAGCCGGTGCCACCGTCACACTGCGAACCGACAGTAAGCCATTGCGCGACTACGCCTTGGGGCAGTTTGCTGCGGCAGGCTACGACACGCTTTGGGTAAGCGACGACGTCCGCCGCGACCATCCCGAGCACCCCGAGACCGAATACGAGCGCCGCACGCGCGAGATGGGTGCCGTCGTCTATGGCATTTGCGCCACACCCGGCGCACATCCCAGTGACGATGTGCTCACGGCGGGTCACATGCAGGAGCAAAGTCTTGCCTGCTACCTGCCCGATAACCTCGATGAGCTCACCTATGTGCCTCTGGGCATGGAAGAAGCCGTCGAGAACTTTAGAAACCGCGCCCGCAAGGGCAAGAAGCGCTTACCGCAGGAGTCCTAGGGGCTTCTGATGGTCGCGGCATCGGCAAACAAGCGCAAATAAGCGCCAGCGAACGGTCCTCAAACCTAAGTGAGTAGACTATTTAGCAATAGCCAAGCACAACCCGCATAGCGAAAACTAAAACCGCAGGTAGAGCCCTTGCGCAAAAGCCATGTGCTCGCGATATCGCAAAAAGTCTACTCACTTAGCTGGCTACTGCACCAAACGGCTGGGCAGAACGCCCATTTCCTGCATTTTCTCGCGCGCTGGCACCCCGCGCCGCCGCTACGCCATAATAGTTGGCGGACAATCGCGAGAGAAAGCAACCACACATGGCACAGACCACGACAGATACCGCCGCCAGCACCGTCTCGGGCGCCGGCGCCGCCAGCTCATTCTCGGGCGGCACGGGAACCGAGGCCGAGTTCGGCTCGCTCGGCGCGCTCTCCCCCACCTGGTGGGAGCCCGAAGACGGCAGTGAGCCCGAACCGTGGCTCACGGCCGATCAGGCCTTCGAACGCTTCTTTGAATGGACGAGCGACCGCGGCATCGAGCTGTGGGATCACCAAGAAGAGGCCCTCATGGACCTGGCTGCCGGCGATCACGTCATTTTGGGCACACCGACCGGATCGGGCAAATCGCTCGTCGCGCTGGGCATGCTCTTTATGGGCATGGCGCAGGGCAAGCGCTGCTATTACACGGCCCCCATCAAAGCCTTGGTCAGCGAAAAGTTCTTCGACCTGGTACAGGTGCTCGGCCGCGATAACGTCGGTATGATCACCGGCGACACGCATATCAATACTAAAGCGCCCGTCATCTGCTGCACGGCAGAGATCCTTGCTAACGACGCACTGCGCGAGGGCGAAGATGCCGATGTGGGCTGCGTCGCCATGGACGAGTTCCACTACTTTGCCGACCCCGATCGCGGTTGGGCCTGGCAGGTACCGCTGCTCACCCTGCCTCACACACAATTCATGCTCATGAGCGCCACGCTCGGCGATGTCACCGCGATCGCCGCCTCACTCGAGGAGCACACCGGCGCCGCGTGCGATCTGGTCGTCGATGCCCCACGCCCCGTGCCGCTGAGCTACGACTACGTGACGACCTCCCTCGAGGGCACGGTCGAGCTCGCAATGCGCCGCGGCGAGGCCCCGCTCTACATCGTGCACTTTAGCCAGGACGCCGCACTTGCGACGGCGCAATCCCTCGCCAACTTTGGTATTGCCAGCAAGGAGCAGCGTGGGGCCATCAAGGAGGCGGCCAAGGGCACGAGCTTCTCGACGGCCTTTGGCAAGATTCTTAAGCGCTTGCTCGGATGCGGCGTCGGCGTGCACCATGCTGGCATGTTGCCGCGCTATCGTCTGCTGGTCGAGCGCTTGGCACAACAGGGCCTGTTGCCCGTCATCTGCGGCACCGATACGCTCGGCGTCGGTATCAACGTGCCCATCCATACCGTGGTGCTCACCGCGCTCACCAAGTTCGACGGCTACAAGATGCGTCGTCTGCGCGCCCGCGAGTTTCATCAGATTGCCGGTCGCGCCGGCCGCTCGGGCTTCGATACCGAGGGCATGGTGATTGCCGAGGCACCCGAGCACGAGATCGAGAACGCCAAGCTCATGGCCAAGGCGGGCGACGACCCCAAGAAGCTCCGCAAGATTAAAAAGAAGAAGGCCCCCGAGGGCTTTGTCACCTGGAACAAGCAGACCTTTGAGCGCCTGATCGAGACGCAGCCCGAAACGCTCAAGCCGCGCCTTCGCATCACACACTCCATGGTGATTAGCGTGGTCGAGCAGGGCGGCGACGCCCGCGCCCGCGTACACGACCTCATCGAGACGAGCCTGCAGACTCCCGAAGAAAAGGCTAAGCTCGAGGTTCGCGCCGACGAAATCTTCGCCACGCTCATCGACTCCGGCGTCGTCGTGCGCACCGAGGTACCGCCCGCACCCGACGCTCCGGCTGATGCCGCGCCGGACATCGACTACGCGCTGACGGTCGACCTGCCCGAGGACTTTGCGCTCGACCAGCCGCTCTCACCGTTTTTGCTTGCCGCGCTGGAGCTGCTCGATCCCGAGAGCGAGACCTATACCATGGATCTGATCTCGATGGTCGAGGCCACGCTCGAGGACCCCAAACAGGTGCTGCGCGCACAGGAGCGTGCCGCGCGCGATCGCGCTATGGCCGAGATGAAGGCCGACGGCATCGAGTATGAGGAGCGCCTGGAGCGTATTCAGGACGTCACGTACGAAAAGCCGCTTGAGGACCTGCTCGACGCCGCCTTTGACAAGTACTGCCAGGAAGTACCCTGGGCAAACGACTACCAACTCTCTCCCAAGAGCGTTCTGCGCGATATGCTGGAGAGCGCGAGCGATTTTAAGGGCTACATTCAAAAGCTCGGCATCGCCCGCTCCGAGGGCATTTTGCTGCGCTACCTGGCAGAGGCTTACCGTTCGCTCGACCGCACCGTACCCATCGAGAAGCGCGACGAGCGCCTGCGCGACATTATCTCGTGGCTGGGCTTTGTGGTGCGCTCGGTCGACTCGAGCTTGGTAGACGAGTGGGAGAACGCTGGCAACCCGGCAGCCCTCGACGCCACGCCGCCGCAGGGCATCGACGAGGTCGTGGCGGACCGTCGCGGCTGCACGCTGTTGGTGCGCAACGCGCTCTTCCGCCGCGTGACTCTTGCCGCCCGCGAGCATGTGCGCGACCTGGGCGAACTCGACGACGACTGGGGCATGAGCGAGATCCGCTGGCAAAAAGCACTCGACGCTTACCACGAGCAGCACGAGGAGATTCTCACCGACGGCGACGCGCGCTCCTCTGCTATGTTCTCGATCGACGAGTCCGACGAGAAGGCGCTCCACGTGTGGCACGTGCACCAGATTTTTGCCGACGAGGACGGCGACCACGACTTTGGCATCATGGGCGATGTCGATCTGGACGCCACGCAAGACGGTGGCGAGGTCATCTTCAAGAACTACCGCGTCGGTTTTATCGAGGATTTGCTCGAGGATTAGCCAAGCATATTGGGACGAAACGAAGCGGGGCTGTTGGCAACATCGCCAGCAGCCCCGCTTTTTCACTATCCGCTATGCCTTACTCGGCATCCTCGACCTCATACGAATCCGCCTCGGCTGGCTCCTCGTTTGTCTCTGGCGCAGCCTCGCGCGCCTCGTCAAACGCTGCCTTCATGGTCTTGTTGCCCCATGTGAGCTTGCGAATGGTAAGCTCATCGGCCTTGTTGTGGGCCAAGCGTAGGTTCTCGGTGCTGCGGCGCAAGTCGTCCTTGGTCTTCTCGAGCTGCTTAATGGCGGCATCGATCTCCTTGATTGCCGACTCGAATTGCTTGCTCGCCAGGTTGTAGTTGCGCGAGAAGCCATCCTTGAACTTCTCCATCTTGGCTTCGAAGTTCGTGACATCGATATTCTGCTGTTTGTACTCCGCCAGTTCCTGCTTATAGCGAAGCGAACCCATAGCGGCGTTGCGAAGGAGCGTAATCATGGGGATGAAGAACTGCGGGCGGATCACGTACATCTTCTCATAGCGGTAACTCACGTCGACGATACCCGCGTTATAGAGGTCACTCTCGGGCTCCAGCAGGGTGCAGAGCACCGCATACTCGCAGCCTTTCTGGCGGCGATCGTGATCGAGTTTCTTAAAGAAATCCTCGTTCTTGTGTTTGGTCGCGGTCTCGTCGTTCTCGTTTTTCATCTCGAACATGATCGAAATGATCTCGTTGCCGCTCGCGTCGCACTCGCGGAAGATAAAGTCGCCCTTGGTGCCCTCGGACGCATCGTTATCTTTCTCGAAGTACGCGTTGGGAAACGCCGTCATGCGCAGACGATTAAACTCGGTCTCGCAGTGCTGCTCGAGCGACTCGCCCACCATCTTGGTGGACAGGCGGACCTTCATGTCCTTAAGGCGCTCAATCTCTTCATCCTTGTAGCGAATCAGTTCCTCGTTCGCGCGCTTGGTCTGCGCAAGTTCGAGCTCGTGTGCCGCCTTGGCCTGCTCCTCGCGTGAATCGCGCACCGCCAGCTCACTCGTGAGCTTGGCGCGGGCCTCGTCACGCTCACGCTCCGCCGCGGCGACCGCCTCCGATAGGTTCATCTTGGCCGTCAGTTCCTGTTCGCGCAGCTGAGCACGCAGACCCTCGGCCTCCTGCTCGGACTGAGCCTTTGCGACGGAAAACTTCTCCTGAACCTTCGCGCGATAGTCAGCAAGCGTACGTTCGGCCTCGCTGCGAGCGGCCTCGAGCTCACGCTGCGATTCGGCCGCAGCAGCAGCAAGCGCCATCTCCTGGGCCTTGTCCGCCGCGGCGAGCCTGGCTTGCAGCTCGGCAATCTGGGCATCACGTGCGGACAGGTCGTTTTGAGCAGCATTGCGTGCCGCTGCCTCGGCAAGCTTGGCTTCATCATCTTTGCGCCCCAACTGCGCACGCAGGTTGTCGATCTCGCGCTGCAGTTCGGCATTCTCCTTTTGAGCATCGGCGCGGGCCTCAACCGCCGCGCGCTGACTTGCACTCTCGCGCTCTGCGGCAGCGCCTTCGAGCTTGGCGCGCAGCTCGGCAAGCTCAGCGTCGCGCTTGGCAACCTCTTGCGCCAGCTGCTGAGCTGCAGCATTCTTCTGCTCGACAAGCTGAGCGTCGCGCTGAGACTCTGCCTTTTGCAAAGCAGCCGTCGAGCGCGAGCGCTCAAGCTCCAGTGCCTGCTCGCCCTCGCGCTGGACCGCCTTCACGCGCTCATCCAGGTCGCGCGAGAACTCGGCATCGCGCACCTGCTTGACGATATCCGCATAACCGGACGCATCGACCTTAAAAACTTCGCCGCAATGCGGGCACTTGATCTCGTTCATGGCAGCTCCTCGATGGACGCAAATTTCAACCGCCTACACTCTACCGCGCCGCACGGACAAAAAAGACGCCGCCGCCATAATGGCAACGGCGCCAGAACCACCACAAAGGCGACTGTCCCCTTTGTGGTGACTTGGGTCCTTACAGGTCGCGGTAGTCGATCAGGCGAAGATCAGGTTGAGACTCAAGCCAAGTGCGAAGCTCGGGGTCAATCAGCGCATCGACTTCCTTGGTGCGGTCGGTCGTGAGCGAGCTGTTCTCCAAGATAAAACGATCGAGATAGCCCGGATGGCACACAAAGACGACCGTCTCGCCGTCCACCATCTCGCGAACCGTCTGCATGATTGCCTCTTTGGGCTCGTAGCCCGGCTCCATCGAGCGCATCACCATGCGCAGATCAGTATCTCCGCAATGCACCACAGCCGCGGGGTCGAAGCTCGCCTTTTGCTCCTTAAGGCCCAGCTCCTGAGCAACCGCCGAGATCGCTCGGTTAAGGTTTTTGCTCATGACGGCATGGGCCTCAAAGTAATCGGGCTCGCGGCCCACGATCTCGACAAAGCGGTCATGCTGCGCGCGGATCTCGATGCAGGCCTCGTCGAAGTCTATCAACTCCTCGCCGCGCTTAAAATGATCGCGGAAGGTACGGCTGCTATGGAACTCGCCGTTCTCGTTGAGCATGCTCGGAATGAGCGCCGGGTCGGCACACGGCTTGCCCAGGCACACGTTGGTATGCTGACCCACCGCAATGCCGACATCCGCCACGAGCGACCAGCCACGCTCGGCCTCGGGCATATTGGGCATAAGTCCCGCCGAGCGCACCAGGCCCTCATTGATACTGCGGGCAATCCCCAGGTTAACGGCATACGAATAACCGATATCGTCGGCACGAATGAGCAATTGCTTCATATTGACCCCCATCTACGGAAAGGGACACTTGAAGCGCAGCCAAGTGCCCCAGATAATTGTCCTACCGAACGGATGCTTTAGGCTTTGGCGGCAGCAGCGTCTTCGTCGAGCTGCTCCTTGGTAAAGCCAAAGAAGTAGGCGATGGCAGCGGCGGCAACAAATGCAGTGCCCGATGCAACGCAGCCCCATACGAGATTAGCAGTTCCGCCTGCAACATAACCTGTAATACCTAGGATATTAGTTGCGCCCAAAACATACGTGGTCACATTAGTGAGAGCCGCGATCAGGCCGCCGATAGCGCCGCCCGCGACCATGGCACCCAGGCAGCGAGTATACTTAAAGCCGCAGCCATACAGCGCGGGCTCCGTCACGCCACCGACAATGCCGGAGAGCGAGAAACCAAGCATAGCGCCCTTTTCGTCGACCTCCTTAAGGCGCAGGAAGGCACCGAAGGCCATGCCCCACGTGGCGAACTGAGCGATAGCACCCGCGACCATAACGCAGGAGTCAGACCCTGAGGTGAGCACCTGCACAATGCCGAGGGCAATCAGAACCTGGTGCATACCGGTCATAACCAGGAACTCCCAAAGCGCGGCAATGGCGACGAGGGAGAGGATCGTGACGATGCCGCCAGCGTTTCCGAGGCCGAACATAAAGTTGCCGACCAGGTCGCCCAGAATGGAACCAATCGGAACTAGGGCGCACAGGGAAACGGGGGTCATCACAGCCATGGTGCACACGGGCACAAACACCGTGGAGAGCATGTCGGGGATGATCTTCTTCATGAACTTCTCGACGACCATCAGCACCGGCATAGACAGCAGCATGGGAAGCACGGTCGCAGAATAGTTGTTCAGCTGAGCCGGGAGCACGCCGTAAACCATCGTGGTCGTAGCACCAGAATCCGCAGCGGCGTTGACCAACGTCATGAACTCGGGGGCAATGAGCACGCCGCCGAGCATCATGCCGAGCGGCTGGCTGCAGCCGAGCTGCTTTGCGGCAGCCCAACCCAGATAGACAGGGAGGAAATAATAGCCGGCGTTGTAAATCCAGTTGTAGAAGAAGTTGTAGATGTCAGAATCTGCAGACCAGATACCGAGCATGCCGTCGCCGCAAAGTACGGCAAGTGTGCGGAACATGGCGGCGCCCATGATAATGGGGATCGTCATGCACATTGTCTTGGACAGGTAGTTAAGGGCCTTCTTGCCCGCAGTCTTGACCGTCAGTGGCTCCTTGGTGCCGTCATCGAGGTTCTCGTCAATGGAGCCTTCGCCCTTGACGCCCAGCGCAATGGCGGCGTCATAGACCTTCGGCACGTTCTGGCCAATGATGACCTGATACTGGCCGCCAGACCACTGTGCGCCCAACACACCCTTGATCTTCTTAACTTCATTATCATTGGGAATGGACTGATCTTTGAGGTTCAGACGCAAGCGGGTCATGCAGTGCGTCGCGTTCGTCACATTGGAGGCGCCGCCGACGGCAGCGAGCACGTCCTCGGCAATCTTCTTGTTATCGACAGTCATGTCGAATCCCTCCTCTTCCAACTAAAGGCCGTGGGACTTCACGGCACCAAGACGCACGATTCCGCTCGCGCCTGCGCAGCGCGCGATACCAGTTGGCAAGAGATTGATTTGCATGTGATTCCCGGGTGGATCGACATGAAAAAAGCCCCGCGCACAACCGACAGAGACCCAATTATGGTCTCGGCAGAATCGGTAGTGCCTCTCGGAGCTGCGCCGTGAGTAACACCCAACACACGGCGAGTATATGCGGCAGATGCGTTCGTTGCGGCTCAGATTACCGACGAACGGTAGCAAACGACCCGCGAACGGTCGCCATGACGGAAAGGAAATACCAGAGAGCCTATTTATCCGAGTGGACAGAAGCCACGCGATTCACATGCATGATCAGATAGACGAGCTCCTCTTGGGCCAATGGCTCGCCAAAGGTCTCTTGAATCAGATCGTCGACACGGTGAGCGCAACGCGATGCCGCCGGATACTGCTCCACGAGCACGTCGTAAAGACCGGAGTTCTCGGTATCGATCGGCTCTTTCTTTGCCACGCGGTCGAGCAGATAGCGCACATGAGTGGCAAAGCGGGCAAAGGCGAACGACGAGCGATCGACCGTCACACCCAACTCTTCTTGAATAATCGCGACCGTCATATCGAGCAGTCGCTCCTCGTGCTGCTCGGCAAGCACGCGCCGCTCGCTCGGCTTAACCGATGCGTTGACAATCGACATGGCAATGCCCGCGGCCTCGCTTCGGGGCATGCGCACATGAAAGCTCTTCTGGATACCGCGAACAGCCAGCTCGCCCAAGCGGTATTCGATGGGATGCAGCTGCTCAAGATCGCGCTCAAGCGGCAACGACACCACCATGTGTTCGCGGGCGCGCTTAATGGCAAACTGAATATGGTCTGCCAATGTAATGGGAAGGTTAGGACTCAATTCGTACGAAAGCTGTCCGGTCGCGATATCGGCCAGCTGAGCAGAAAACTCCAGCACCTCGGGATCGACCTCATCGATAAACGCCAGGTACTTTGAATCGATGCCGTAAAAGGTACGCGTGATGACATCCAGGTCGACCTCATGCGGCATATCGCCAAAGCCGATACCGCGGCCCAGCGCGATAAGCTGACGCCCCACGCCGTCTTCGCAGATGGCAGCGTTATGGTTAATGCGCTGGATAGCCCTCATGGATTCATCGCTCCTACTGAAACGCGCCGCACAGACCATCCGCGCGGCGCGTTCATTCTACCTGCACTTACAGCTACAGTCCAAAGAAGCCTAGGATTTGGTCACGGCTTACGGGCTTGTACTCGTTGGCATCGAGGCCGACATCATAGCGAAAGATGGGGCGCTCGCGATCGCGGTTGCGCGCGTTGGTGCGGTCTCCCCTGCTGTGAATGTGCCCGTGCAACATGATGGCGCCACGCGCCTTGCCGTTCCAGCTGAGCATGGGGTAATGGCTCATTACCAGGCGATGGCCCTTAGCGTAACCGGGGGCGACCTCCAGATAATCGCGCACCTCATCCCAAATGTGCGGCGCGTCTGGATCTTCCCAGTCGCCGTCATGGTTACCGCAGATGAGCGTTACGTTCTGACATTCGATGCGCTCGCGCAGGCGCACCGCTTCCGCCAGGGGCAATCGATACGTAAAGTCTCCCAGGACATAAAGGCGGTCGTCCACAGCCACGCACTCGTTGATGACATCGATGACACGGCGGTTCATCTCCTCGACCGAGTCAAACGGTCGATCCATGTCGTGCAGGATATTCGTATCGCCCAGGTGCAGGTCGGCGGTAAACCACATCATCGTCTCTGTCCTCATTTCGCAACGCGTATAAGACCTGTCTAGTATACAGACGCAGCGATGCGACAATTACCCAAAGAGCCCGCCGAACAGACCTCGGCGACGCTTGTCCTTTTTATTCGAACCTTTACCCCGGGCGTTCTTATCCTTTTGCTTTTTGCGGTCCTGCTCCAACTCATCGTCATCGAGCAGCAAATCCCACTCAAACGGATCGTCTACCAGATCGAACAGGTCATCGTCATCAAACACGTGCGTCTCCATTACCGATTAGCGAGTATCCACCACATAGTTGAGAAGTCTACGGGCCCGTGCGGACACAAATTCATCCTGTCTGCGTCTTTCAATCGTTTGCCGCAACGCTTGCGCAACGGAACGCTTGCAGATAAGATAGGAACACGGATGGCACCCGTGGCAGCGGGTCTTGCCAACTCCGATACACGTTTTCATCGTGAGAAATGGCCGTCTTCGCTTACGCGGGGGCGGCCACTTTGTTTATCCCTATGTCATCTGATTCTAATGCACAAACATGCGCACGAACTTGTGCTTCCAGCTTGCGTAAGGGGCATAGCGAAACGGCACGTCCAGCCACGTTGCCTTGTTCACGATGCTCTTCTTGTGGCTAAACGTATCGAAGCTCTCGCGTCCATGGTACTGTCCCATACCGCTCGCCCCCATGCCGCCAAAGCCCATATGGCTCGTGGCCAAATGCATAATGGTGTCATTAACACAGCCACCACCAAAGGGCACGTAACGCACAAAGCGCTGCTGAACCTCACGGTCTTGGCTAAAGATATACAGGGCCAGCGGCGTCGGGCGATTCGTGATGAACGCCTCGGCCTCGTCTAGGCTCTCAAACGTCAGCACCGGCAAGATGGGACCGAAGATCTCCTCCTGCATCACGGCGTCATCGGGGGTCACGCCGTCTAGGATCGTCGGCTCAATCTTGAGCGACGACTCGCGCGCCGTGCCTCCAAGCACGACCTTATCGGGATCGATCAGCCCGCGCACGCGCGCAAAATGCTTGGCGTTGACGATATGCCCGTAATCCTCGTTATCGAGCGGATGCTCGCCAAACATACGGCGGGCCTCTTCCTTGATGAGACCCAGCAGCTCGTCGTGCACGCGCGTGTCGACCAGCAGGTAGTCGGGCGCCACGCAAGTCTGCCCCACGTTGAGCCATTTACCAAAGGCGATACGGCGTGCCGCGACCTTCAAGTTTGCCGTCGCATCCACGATGCAGGGACTCTTTCCGCCCAGTTCAAGCGTCACAGGCGTAAGGTTTTTACTTGCGCGCTCCATGACGAGCTTGCCGACCGGAACGCTACCGGTAAAGAAGATCTTGTCCCAGCACTCATCGAGCAGCGCTTCGTTCTCGGCGCGCCCGCCCTCGACAACTGCCACCAGGCGCGAATCAAACGCTTCTTCGCAGATTTGCTTGAGCACTGCGCTCGATGCCGGAGCATAGGCACTCGGCTTGATGACCACGGTGTTGCCCGCGGCAAGAGCGCCAGCGAGCGGCTCGAGCGTCAGCAAAAACGGGTAGTTCCACGGAGCCATGATGAGTGTGACGCCATAGGGCACGGACTGCGTCTTGCACACACTAATAGCATTGGCGAGGTCGCACGGGCGCAAGTGGGCACGGCTCCATCGGGCCACATGCGCAATCTGATGTCGAATCTCGGAAAGCGAGGTGCCGATCTCGCACATATACGCCTCGTCATGTGACTTACCCAAATCGGTCTTGAGCGCATGGGCAATATCGGCCTCGTGGGCCCGCACCGCATCGCGTAAACTCACGAGCGCACGACGTCGAGCATCGACATCAAACGTGGCGTGCGTCTTAAAGTAGGCGCGCTGATCGCCGACGATGCGCGCAATTTCCTCGGTGTTCATGGGCCCTCCTAGTTCTCGTCTTCAAACATACCACCCGCAACGACCTCGTACATATGCTCGAGCTCCAAACGGTCCATTAAAAGCGGAACGGGGTACAGGGGATTGGCCTCGGCATCGGCATGCGCCGCCATCTCAGGAATGTCGGAGCGGCGAATGCCCGTCACATATTTGGGTATGCCCAAGGCGGCGTTCATGCGGTCGACCCAATCGATAAAGGCCTCAGCAGCCACGTTGTCCAGCGCATTAGCCGGCGCAATGCCGGCCATGCGGGCGAGATCGGCGAGCTTGGGAGCAGCAGCTTCGCCATAGGCGCGAAGCATGTGCGGCAGGATGATGGCGTTGGCCAAGCCGTGGGGAATCCCGTAACGCCCGCCCAGGCTGTGCGCGATGGCATGGACGTATCCAACATAAGAGCGCGTAAAGGCAACGCCCGCTTTATACGCCGCCGAAAGCATATTGCGGCGCGCACGCATGTTGCCACCGCACTCATAGGCCTCGAGCAAATTGTCGTGGATGAGCTGCACCGCCTGGCGCGCCATCTTGCGCGTATAGGGCGTGGTGCTGCGCCCGATAAAGGCCTCGACGGCATGCGTCAGGGCGTCCATGCCCGTTTGCCCCGTAATGGAGGCGGGCAGGCCGCGCGTAAACTCGGGGTCGTGCACCGCAAAGCGCGGGATCAGCACAAAGTCGTTAATGGGATACTTGTAGTGCGTCTCGTCGTCGGTAATTACCGCTGCAAGCGTGACCTCGCTTCCCGTGCCCGCCGTGGTGGGAACGGCGATGAGCAGCGGCAGGCGACGATGGATACGCAACAGGCCGCGCATCTTGTTGATGGGCTTCTTTGGCTGCGCGATGCGCGCGCCCACGCCCTTGGCGCAGTCCATGGCCGAACCGCCGCCAAAGCCGATAATGGCCTGGCAGGCGCTCTCTCGATACAGAGATGCCGCTTCCTCCACGTTTGAGACCGTGGGGTTCGCACGCGTTTCGGCATAGACCGCAGCGCTAATTCCCTTGGACGCGAGCGCTGTCTCGAGCGGTGCCGTGAGCCCCAGACGGGCAATGCCGGGATCTGTCACGATAAGAACATGGTGTATTGAACGCTTTTGAAGCACTGCGGGCACTTCCTCAGCGTGCTCTAAAATGCGTGGCTCGGTATAGGGCAGCACCGGCAATGCGATGCGAAAAACCGTTTGATACGTTCGGCACCAGGCGCGGCGGGCTAGATGCATAAAGGAAGCTCCTTCATTTGTTGATTGGTCAACATTTGCTCGACCGATTGTACTCATCGGAGGTCGCACGAGGTCTAGCAATCGTTAATCAATCAACATCTACACATGCTTAAATTGTTTTATTAAAAATCATTCCTAATAGGCTTCACATTCGGTCTCATTTATGGATAATAGAACTCGTCAAGACGCACGTCCGGAGAGGGCCCTTACGGGACCGGACGAGCGCACCATCGCCATCGATCGAAAGGATCGAATCATGAAGTTTGTTTGCCCCGTTTGCGGTTATGTGGAAGAGTTCGACGGCGACCAGCTGCCCGAGGATTTCAAGTGCCCCCAGTGCGGCGTTCCCGGCTCTCGCTTCCTGAAGCAGGAGGAGGGCCAGCTCGAGTGGGCTGCCGAGCACGTCGTGGGCGTCGCCAAGATGGAGGGCGTCTCCGAGGACATCGTTGCCGATCTGCGCGCCAACTTTGAGGGCGAGTGCTCTGAGGTCGGTATGTACCTGGCCATGGCTCGCGTCGCTCATCGCGAGGGCTATCCCGAGATCGGCCTGTACTGGGAGAAGGCTGCCCACGAGGAGGCCGAGCACGCCGCCAAGTTCGCTGAGCTCCTGGGCGAGGTCGTGACCGACTCCACCAAGAAGAACCTCGAAATGCGCGTTGAGGCCGAGAACGGCGCCACCGCCGGCAAGACCGATCTTGCCAAGCGCGCCAAGGCCGCTGGCCTCGATGCCATTCACGACACCGTGCACGAGATGGCTCGCGACGAGGCTCGCCACGGCAAGGCTTTCGCCGGCCTGCTCAAGCGCTACTTTGGCTAAGCCAGCAGCCTGAGAGATAATCTCTAGCTTCATAAGGCCCGGACTGCATGGTTCGGGCCTTTTTCGTGCCTCACGAACTTGTTAACGCCCTGAAATAGGACCGCCTTCGGCATCGGCTTCTCGTCAAAACTAAGTGAGTAGACTTTTTTGAACTTGCCGAGCAGGCCATCCATATCACTTTATAAAGCCGCAGGTAAATGCCTTGTTACAAAACGGCCTGGTCACCAAAGTGCCAAAAGCCTACTCACTTAGAACCGCAGCCGTCCACGATCGAGCTGTTTTGTGTCTAACGGGCATCTTTCCGTCAATTACTCCCAATTTTGTCCAGTCAACGAATAGTTCAGACCGGAGTAATGTCTCAGCCCTTTGCTCATCTGAGCTTTTATCACGATATTCAGCATCGAGCATCCTGCATACGGCCTTAACGATCGCGTGGAATCTACCCTCATCGGATATCTGTCTGTGCGTCAGGAGAAGTACATCGTAGCCCATGGCCTGAAGGGCCGTCATGCGGTCAGCGTCACGCAAGCCATCCCCTGTGCGTCCGTGCGAGGCCTTTCCCTGACATTCAATGGCCACCTGTCGCCTGCCGTCCGGCGAAGAAAGAAGTAGGTCGATATATACACGGGACTTTCCCACAATCGCTCGAGCACTCGTGCTTAGCATCACTTCAACATTAAGCTCTATGCCGCAAAAACCTTCGCCTCCCAGGGATCGCGGCAGCGCAAGTAGCAAATACGCCTCGACCTCAAAAGGCGACGCGGCACCCAATGGAACGAGTTGCGATACCGCTATAAATCTATTGCCGTAACGCATCCCGCAAACATCTGAACAAAAACGGTCAAGATCTCCGTCCAAAACCAAAGCGTCGCGCCGCCACAAATTTGAGGCGGCACCGTCCTCGGACGGGCAACGTGCCCAACCAAAGGTTGCCGGAATCGCGCCTGACTCAATTGCACGCGAAAGCTCCGCCTCGAGTGCTGCCGGCAAGGCACAAACCGCAAACAAGCCGCACATCTCCGCCAATACCAAAAGAAGTTGGAGATCCGTCAGATGCCGCGACATGATGAATGCCGTCAGCAGAGGAGACGTAACCAAAAACCCATGTTCCGTTTCCAGCACGGATTCCCTGGGAAGCTCACCAAGAAACAGCCGCTGCCTAATGCTGGCAGGACAAGTCCGTTTGTTTCTCGACCGAACCAATGTATACAACGGAAAACCGAGCGCGACCGCAGCCGTCGGGTTGCGGGCGAGATCATATCGCTGCCGGTCTTCTTCCGGTCGTGGAAGCGGCGGACACAAAGCGCGGACTTGAGGAGGCAAACGCCAGTACCTAAAAGCTGATATGTCACAAAGTAGATCCTTCATAGGCACAGGAAAACCCGAATTTCAACCCAGTCAGTCACGCATTGGCGCGAACGCACCAAAAATGGCGCCGAACGGACTGCCAAGTTTTCAACAGCCCTCCCCAACTGGCCAAAAGCTTGCCGAGAGCTGGACGAAGCCCTGTTGAAAACCCCATTTTTTTCTCATGCAGGAGCTTTGCGCGGCAAGTGAGTAGACTTTTTTGAACATCCCGAGCAGGCCGGTCATCCTGCTTTTCAAAACCGCAGGTAGATAGCTTGTTACAAAACTGCCTGGTCGCCAAAGTGCTAAAAGTCTACTCACTTAGGTTGCAGAGTGCCCCCATTAGCTGCAATTCCAAGGTAGTTAGTACTTTTGGACTCAGATCGTCATACTGAACAAGAATTTGAGTTGAGTTTTCAGGGACAGATGCGCCATCGGCACACCAAAAACAGTCACCGATATCGATAAAAGGGATGCTCGAGCGCGTGAGGGCCCGTGCAAAAGAGCTTCCGCCCGCGTCACGCTCCACGGCCACGACGCAGTAAAGGCCCGCGTCTGCATGATCGATCGAAACCTCCCCTGCCGGAAACGTTTTCCGTACAAGCGCCGCCAGGCCATCACGCGCCCCACGAGCACGAACGCGCACGCGGTTCACATGTCGCTCGTAATCACCCGATTCCAGCAAACGCGCCAAGGCAACCTGATCAACAGAACTTACCGACGAGGCGTAGAAACCAAGGTTGCGTTTAAACCTCTCCATTAGTTCATCGGGCAGCACCATGTACGCCAAACGTAACGCCGATGAAAGGCTCTTCGAAAACGTGTTGGTGTAGATAACCGACTGGGCGGCATCGATCGACGCGAGCGCGGGAATCGGCTTGCCGGCAAGGCGAAACTCACAATCAAAGTCATCTTCGATGAGATACCGACCTGGCCGCTCGGCGGCCCAGCTCAGCAGCGCATAGCGACGCGCAATGCTCGTCACAAGACCGGTCGGATACTGATGAGACGGCATCAGGTGAAGGACATCGGTCCCGGTTTTCTGCAGCGCGCTCAAGTCCACGCCCTCAGCATCCAACGGGACATGCCGCACTTCGCAACCCATGACCTGATAGATGCGCGTCAAGCGCAAATAGCCTGGATCCTCGACGGCATACACCTTGTCCGCGCCAAGCAACTGAACCAACATGGTATCGAGCAGCTGGGCGCCCGCACCGATAACGATGTTGTCGGGGTCGACATTCATGCCCCTTGTCCCGCGCAGATGGTGAGCAATTGCGCGTCGTAGCCGAGCGGTGCCCTGTGCCGGCGCGGTCGAAAAGATTTCGCGTTCGTCTTCGGATGCCAGCGTCGCCCGTAGCGCGCTTTGCCAAAGCCGCGCCGCCTCCAAAGCGGAAGGAGAGAGCGCATCGAATCGCTCGACCTGTCCGTTGACATCATACGCGCTGGGGCCCACGGAGGCGTCATCTCGGTCGATGCCCTCCGCAGCCGAAGCCAAAACCGGTGCATCGGGAAGCTCGCACGCGTAGTAACCACGGCGCGGCTTTGAGCAAATATAGCCCTCGGCAAGCAACTGGCTATATGCATTTTCGATTGTAATGACACTAATTCCCAGATGACTGGCAAAGGCTCGCTTAGACGGCAGATGTTCCCCCGCCGCAATACGTCCAGCAACGATATCATCTCGAATTTGCTGGTAAACATACTCATAAAGCGATGCCTCGCCGCGGTTTTCCAAATTGTAGTCAAGCATGAATTTGTCACCTGACCTTATTAAGTCATTCAATCTGGTATTAGTCTGACCTTGTAATTATCTCGAAAACTGATTATTTCGCCATACCCAGCTCCCCGATAGGATGTTCCGTCAAGCAATGCACATGCCAACCAAGGGAGCAACCATGGCAGAACAGACCAACAAGGCCGATCGCGTCAAGCTCAATCGCGAGCTCGCGCAGATGCTCAAGGGCGGCGTCATCATGGACGTTACCACGCCCGAGCAGGCACGCATCGCCGAGGAGGCAGGCGCCTGCGCCGTCATGGCTCTCGAGCGCATCCCGGCCGACATCCGCGCCGCAGGTGGTGTGTCGCGCATGAGCGACCCCAAGATGATCAAGGGCATCCAAGAGGCCGTCTCCATCCCCGTTATGGCCAAGTGCCGCATCGGTCACATTGTCGAGGCGCAGGTCCTGCAGGCCATCGAGATCGATTACATCGACGAATCCGAAGTTCTCTCCCCCGCCGACGATGTCTACCACATCGACAAGACCCAGTTTGACGTCCCGTTTGTCTGCGGTGCCCGCGATCTGGGCGAGGCGCTGCGCCGTGTTGCCGAAGGCGCCACGATGATTCGCACCAAGGGTGAGCCGGGTACGGGCGACGTCGTTCAGGCCGTGCGTCACATGCGCAAGATCCAAAAGCAGATCCGTGACGTTGTTGCCCTGCGCGACGACGAGCTCTTTGAGGCAGCCAAGCAACTGCAGGTTCCGGTCGAGCTGGTGCGCGAGGTCCATGCCACGGGAAAGCTTCCCGTCGTGAACTTTGCCGCCGGCGGCGTAGCGACCCCCGCCGACGCCGCGCTGATGATGCAGCTGGGCGCCGAAGGCGTCTTTGTCGGCTCGGGCATCTTTAAAAGCGGCGACCCCGCCAAGCGCGCAGCCGCCATCGTCAAGGCCGTGGCAAACTTCACCGATGCCAAACTCATCGCCGAGCTTTCGGAAGACCTGGGCGAGGCCATGGTGGGCATCAACGCCGACGAAATCGAGATCATCATGGAGGAACGCGGGCGCTAGTCCAGCAGAAGGGATCGCACATGAGCGATTATGCAGACCAGACGGTCGCCGTGCTGGCGGTCCAAGGTGCTTTTGCCGAGCACGAGGCAAGGCTGTCCGAGCTGGGCGCACGTTGTATTGAGCTGAGGCAGGCGGCTGATTTGAAGCAGGACTTTGACCGTCTGGTACTTCCCGGCGGCGAGTCTACCGTTCAAGGGAAGCTGCTTGCCGAACTCGATATGCTCGAGGGGCTTCGCACCCGCATTGTTGAAGGTATGCCTGTATTGGGAACTTGCGCCGGCTTGATTCTGCTGGCGCGCGACCTTGCCGCCCATGACGATAAGGGCACGCCGCGTTTGGCAACCATGGATGTAGTTGTCGAGCGCAATGCCTACGGCAGGCAGCTCGGCAGCTTTCGAACCAAGGGGCAGGTAGCCGGCATCGACGGTGAAGTGCCGCTGACGTTTATCCGCGCGCCCCGCATCGTCGAGGTCCACGGCGACGCCAAGGCCCTAGCGAAAGTCGACGGGCGCATCGTCGCCGCTCGCCAAGACAACCAGCTCGGCGTAACCTTCCACCCCGAACTCGACGAAGACACCCGCCTCCACGAACTGTTCCTACAAATGTAGGCATCGAAATCAACAAACGAAACGAGAGCGGATAATCTCCCACCTTGAGCATGAATATGGGCTCAAACCGGGAGATTATCCACTCTCACGCTATGTAGTCGTTGGGGACGTTCTTAAACGACTAGTCAAACAAGAACGTCCCCAACGACTACATTGCGATAGACGACCACGTTTGCCCAGATAAAACCGACCAAAATAAACCTGTCCCTTTTTGGCAGGTTTTGATCAGGGCGACGCCGATGTTTTGGCAACGGCAGCGAGCGCCCACCAGAGCGAACAAATTGGCATGAAAAGAGGACGGCATAGACCTTCTGGTCATGCCGTCCTCTTTGAATGACAAGTTGTCGCTCTGGTGGGTGCGCAGCGTCGAGCTGTTACGCCGTTCGGTAGAACGGCGTAGCTAACCTAGAAACGGTTGCCGCGGAAGCCGCCGCCGTTGCGGCCGCCACGATCGCCACCGCGACCGCCACGGTCGTTACCACGGTTGCCGCCGAAGCCGCCACGGTTGCCACCGCGATCGCCATAGCCACCACGGTTGCCGCCAAAGCCGCCGCGACCGCCGCGGTCGCCGCCACGGTCACCAAAGCCGCCACGGCCACCACGATCGCCACCGCGACCGCCACGGTCGCCGCCACGGCCACCGCGATCGCCAAAGCCGCCGCGGCCGCCACGGTCGCCACCACGGCCACCGCGATCGTCACGGCCGCCGCGAGGACCGCGGTCCTCGTCCAGGCCCATGGCGACGAGCGGAGCGATAACCTTATCGAGAGCGGCCATCAGCTCGGCGGCCTCCTCGTAAGAAAGCTCGGGCAGGAGCTTCTCCTTCTTGTTGGCAAGCTCGACCAGGCCCTCGGCGGCATCCTCGGCAGCGAAGACGACGATCTTGCGCATATCGCCCTCGGCGTCGTCGATGCGGCCGACCAGATCGGCAGCCTCGGCCTCGGCCATCAGGCCATCGAGCTCACGAAGGCGCATGCCCAGCAGGTCGGACATTTCCTTCTGCTCCATCTTGGGCTTGAGGTCAAGAAGCTTGATGGCGCGCTCGATGTTCGCCATGCGCTCGGCCTTGGCCTCCTCCTCCTTGGAAATAGCAAAGCGACGGCTACGCAGCAGGCGAGCGGCCTTCTGCATCTTGTCCATCAGCTCTTCGTCATCGTAATCAGCGGCGGCCTCGACAACCTCGGCCTCCTCCTCGGCGGAAACCTCATCAGCAGCCTCAACCTCAGCAGCTTCGGTCTCCACGGTCTCGACTGCCTCAACCTCGGCAGCCATGGTCTCGTTCTCGGTCTCGTTCATGATCTCTTCGTTCTCGGACATGAGACTCCTTCTTGGCCCTCTCGGGCATCATCGCCCCATTCGCGGGGCCCGTCGCGCACTCTTTGCGCTTTAAACATTCATGCCTCTCGGCAAAACGTCCATTAGTTTATGGTGTCGCCATCCAATCTAGCTGCAGAATCTATGTGCACACATTAATGCGACATGTCGCGGTATCATGACCTGAACCAAACGTGTCCACCTTAAGGAGCCCGCCATGATCAAACCCATCATGAAATCCGAGTTCTTTTTACGCCTGCCTTCCGAAGACGCGGGCCCCGATGACGCCGTGACCGGGCAGGACCTCCTGGATACGCTCCATGAGCATGAGCACGAGTGCGTGGGCCTTGCCGCCAACATGATTGGCGTGCGCAAACGCATCATCTGCGTAAAGGACGGCAACAGGGCGCTGCTGATGTACAACCCTCAAATTCTTGAGCAGGTCAATTCCTATCAGACGAGCGAAGAATGCCTCTCGCTTTCCGGCGAGCGCCCCTGTACTCGCTATCGCCGCATTAAGGTTGAGTATTTGGACGAGAATTTCGTCCACCGCATCAAAAACTTCTCGGGCTACACCGCCGAAATCATCCAACACGAAATCGACCACTGTTGCGGAATCGTTATTTAGTTCCGCCGATTCAAGAAAGCTCCCTGCAGCAAAACAACTGCAGGGAGCTTTTCATAGTGCGGAACTTCTATCCCACTAGCTCTGACGGTAATGGTCGAAGAAGTCGGCGAGGTCTTCGAGGGACTCTTTGAGTACTTCCATGCGCGGCAGGTACACGATACGGAAGTGGTCGGGCTCAGCCCAGTTGAAGCCGCCGCCGCGCGTGATCAGGATCTTCTTCTCGTGCAGCAGGTCAAGGGCGAACTGCTCGTCATCGGTAATGTTGAACTTCTTCACATCCATCTTGGGGAAGATGTAGAACGCCGCACGCGGCTTAACCACCGAGATGCCGTCAATCTTGTTGAGCGCCTCATACACAAAGTTGCGCTGCTCGTAGACACGACCGCCCGGGCGGATATAGTCGTTGACCGACTGATGGCCGCCGAGCGCCGTCTGGACGATCGACTGAGCCGGCACGTTGGAGCACAGACGCATGTTGGAGAGCATGTTGATGCCCATGATGAAGTCGCTCATGCAGCGCTGGTTGCCCGAAAGCACCATCCAGCCAATACGATAGCCCGCGATCATGTGCGACTTGGACAGACCGCTAAAGGTGACGCAGGGCAGATCGGGAGCGAGCGAGGCAATCGAGACGTGCTCGTAGCCGTCCATGCACAGGCGGTCGTAGATCTCATCAGCAAAGATCATCAGCTGATGCCTGCGTGCAACCTCGACGATGCCCTCGAGCACCTCGCGTGGATAGACGGAACCCGTGGGGTTGTTGGGGTTGATGATGACGAGGGCTTTGGTCGCGCTCGTGATCTTGGACTCCATATCCTCCAGGTCGGGATACCAATCCGCCTGCTCATCGCACAGATAGTGCACGGGATGACCGCCGGCAAGGGTTGCGCACGCCGTCCAGAGCGGATAGTCGGGGCTGGGGATCAGAATCTCGTCGCCATTGTCGAGCAGCGCGTTCATCGAAAGCTGAATGAGCTCGGACACGCCGTTGCCCGTGTAGATATGCTCCATCTGAACGTTGGGCAAGCCCTTGATCTGCGAATACTGCATGATCGCCTTGCGCGCGGAGAACAGGCCACGCGAGTTGGAATAGCCTTCGCAGTCGGGCAGCTGCTGGCGCATGTCCTTGATGACCTCATCGGGCGTGCGGAAACCGAAGGGCGCCGGGTTGCCGATATTGAGCTTGAGGATGCGCTCGCCCTCGTCCTCCATACGGGCGGCCTCGTCGACGACGGGACCGCGCACGTCATACAGGACGTTATCGAGCTTGGCGGATTTAGAAAAAGTACGCATGGTGGTGCTCCTTGCAATTTGAGCTGAGGGATGGGATTCGGGCCTGGAATCGTTGCGGGGAGATGATTCCTCGCCTTGGTCGGCGTCACCGGCGAGCAGCCAGGTAACATCGACCTCCAAAATACGGGCGAGCAGCTCTGCCACATCGCGCCGCGGAATCGTCTTGCCGCTCACATATTGGCTCATCTGGCTCTTGCCGAGTTTTTTGCCGAGCATCTCCGATGCGCGGATCACGTCCGACTGGCGAACGTCGCGATCGGACATAGCCTGTCGCAGACGATCGCTAAACGTCTCTTGGGCCACTAGAACCTCCTTGCTGGCAAAGTTCAATTTATACAACACGAATTGAACCTGAGTTCAATTTAGGCAGCAGTATAACGCCGTGCTATTTCGAAAAGTTCAATTTTAAAAATAAAATGAGCAAGACCTCGAAATTTATCCCAAGGCGATAACGACGTGCACGCATTTAGAGGTATTCGAGGAAACGAGCGGCGGCAAGCGAAACATCGGCCGTTCGATATATGGCGTTGATCTGCCGATGGGGATGCCCCTCGAGCGAACGCACGGCAACATCGAACTGACAGCGACGCAAGATGAGCGCCGGAAGGATGCTCACGCCCAGGCCGTCCTCGACCATAGCCATAATCGCATAGTCATCCCAAGTCGACAGTTTTGAGCGCACTGACAGCCCCGCCCGACGGAATAGCGGCGTAATCTCATCATCGGTACCCCGTTCCAGCAGAATAAACTGCTCGTTGGCTAAATCGGCAAGAGAAACGACCTCCGCCGTGGCAAGCGAGGAGTCCGCTGGCACCACGGCCATCAACTCGTCTTGCACCAACGGTCGCGACGCCATGCCGGTGCCGCGTGGCTCGCGCGGAATAAAGCCCAAGTCGCAGCGGCCTTCCGCCACCCATTGCTCAATCTCGGAGTAATCACCCATCAGCAGCTCGTAATCGACATCCGGATGATCGGCGCGAAAGCGCGCAATCACCGGCGGCAGTACATGGGTCGCCACACTCGAAAACGTACCAATGCAGATCTTGCCGCGCATGAGCCCACGCATCTCGTCCACGTGTCGCTGCAGGCGGCCAAACTCCTCGCAGAGCGCCTCAACCGCCGGCATGATCTGCCGCCCATCGGCAGAAAGCACCACACCCTCGCGGCTGCGGTCGAGCACCTTAAAACCCCAATCGGTCTCAAGGTCGCCCACCATGCGGCTCACGCCCGACTGCGAATAGCTCAGCCGCTCGGCGGCGCGCGTAAAACTGCCGGCCCGCACCGTCTCGAGCAGCACCTGCATCTTTTGAATATTCGTTTCCACGGCACCCCTCCACCTTTACATGAGTTTTTGTCATGTTATCCATGCATTATATTCGCTTTTCTTCTAAAGCCAGTTCACCCATAGTGAACATGCTCGGATATAGAGGGGATGTCAGCACATGAACAACGGATTGTTTACGTACTTAGCAGCATTGCTATTGTTTGGCTCCAACGGCATCATCGCCGCTGCCATCGCGCTGCCGAGCTCCGATATCGTACTGTTGCGCACGTTTTTGGGCGCTCTCACCCTTGCCGCCGTCCTCTTCATAACCAAGCGCCATAACCTGCAGGCTCCGTCTCGCCCCCGCGAGGCCGCAGCGCTCATCGTCTCGGGCGCCGCGCTGGGCGCCAGCTGGATTTTTCTGTTCCGCGCCTACCAGACGATCGGCGTCGGCGTATCCTCGCTGCTGTACTACTGCGGCCCCATCATCGTTATGGCCCTCTCCCCGCTCATTTTTGGCGAAAAGCTGACCGGCAGCAAAATCGCCGGCTTTATCGCCGTCGCCTGCGGTGCTTTTCTCATTGCAGCGCAAGGTCTAGGCGGCAATATGCCCATTGCGGGCATCGTCTGTGGAATCGCCTCGGCCTTCTGCTATGCATTGATGGTCATCGCCAGCAAGGGTGCGCCTCACATCGAGGGCCTCGAGAACTCCGCACTCCAAGTGAGCGCCGCCTTTGTGACCGCACTGGCCCTCACGCTCATCACGCAGGGCGCTCCCTCGTTCCTGTCCGCCGGCGTCGCCGCCAGCATTGATTGGCGCGCCGTCGCTATGCTCGGCGTCGTCAACACCGGCATTGGTTGCCTGCTCTACTTTAGCGCCGTCGCCAAGCTGCCCGTTCAGACCGTCGCCGTCGTCGGCTACCTCGAGCCGCTTTCGGCGGTCGTGTTCTCAGCCGCCCTTTTGGGTGAAGCCATAACACCGGTCCGCCTGATGGGCGCCGCGCTTATCATCGGCGGCGCGATTTTTTGCGAACTCGCCGGCAAACGCGCAAACGCCAAGGCTGGCATCGCCCAGATAGCACGTGCTTAAAAGCCCCTGCTTTGAAATGCTACCTGCGTAGATAAATAATCCCCAGCTGAGGATTATTGTCTAAAATAACCCGATGTGCCAAACTGCTCTTGTATGTATAAAGACGGCATAAAGTTTTTTGTCCTAGACAGATAACCGGATGTCTAAGGGAGTCCTCGTGGCACACAACAAACTGGAGGCAAACCTCCAAGACCAGCGCGGGCAAGGCGGGCACGGAGCCATCCCCCTCTCCGCTGGCATGCTGCTCGTAACGCTCGGCGTCGTCTATGGCGACATCGGCACGAGCCCCATGTACACCATGAAATCAATCGTCGCCAACAACGGCGGCATCGGTACCGTCAGCGAGGACATGATCCTGGGCGCGCTTTCGCTCGTCATCTGGACCATGACGCTCGTGACCACGGTCAAGTACGTGGTAATCGCCATGAAGGCCGACAACCACAACGAAGGCGGCATCTTCGCCCTGTTCAGCCTCGTACGCAAGGTGGCACCATGGCTGATTCTGCCCGCCATGATCGGCGGTGCGGCACTGCTTGCCGACGGCATCCTCACCCCCGCCGTCACGGTCACCACAGCCATCGAGGGTCTGCGCACCATCGAATGGGGCCATGCGCTGCTGGGCGACGGGCAGACCAACGTCATCATCATCACCATCATCATTATCTGCGGCCTATTTGCCATGCAGCGCGCCGGCACCTCGTCAATCGGCAAGCTGTTCGGCCCGCTCATGACGCTGTGGTTCCTGTTCCTGGCAGGCGCCGGTCTGTTCAACATGCTCGGCAACCTGTCCATCTTGCGCGCGCTCAACCCCATCCGCGGCATTATGTTCCTGTTCTCGCCCATCAACCATTCGGGCATTATGGTGCTCGGCTTTGTCTTCCTGTCGACAACCGGTGCCGAGGCACTCTACTCGGACATGGGCCACGTGGGCAAGGCAAACATCTATGCATCCTGGCCATTTGTTAAGGCGGCCCTTATCCTCAACTATCTGGGTCAGGGAGCTTGGCTACTCGCCAATAACTCCAACCCCCAGATGCTCGCGATGGATATCGTCAACCCGTTCTATATGATGCTCCCCGAGCCCCTGCGCCCCTTTGCCATCGTGCTTTCGGCCGTGGCGGCCATCATCGCCTCACAGGCGCTCATCACCGGCTCGTTCTCGCTGGTATCCGAGGCAACGCGCCTCAACCTTATGCCGCACCTGCGCATCCACTACCCCAGCGACACCAAGGGCCAGCTCTATATTCCACTCGTCAATAACATCATGTGGGTCGGCTGCATCTTCATCGTGCTGCTGTTCCAAAACTCCGAGCGCATGGAGAGTGCCTACGGCCTCGCCATTACCGTGACCATGCTTATGACCACCACGCTTTTGACGAGCTATATCGCCGGCATTCTCAAGCACAAGCTGGGCGCCTGCGTCTTCGCCCTGCTCTTCGGCGCCATTGAGCTGTGCTTTTTCGCCTCGTGCCTCACCATGTTCTTTGACGGCGGCTATGTGATGATCTTCTTGGCCGCACTGCTGTTTGGCCTTATGTATGTGTGGCGTCGCGGCACCGCCATCGAGCGCACGCAGACGATCCTGCTGCCCGTCTCCAAGTACATCGACCAGCTCAATCGCCTGCGCAATGACGAGACCTATCCCGTGCTCGCCGACAATCTGGTATTTCTCACCAACAGCCCCGACCCGCTCACACTCGACCGCGACGTGCTCTATTCCATCCTGGACAAGCACCCCAAGCGCGCCAAGGCATATTGGTTCATCAACGTGCACGTTACCGACGAACCCTATACGCACGAGTATTCCGTCGAGACCTTTGGCACGGACTTTTTGTTCCGCGTGCGCCTGGACCTGGGCTTTAAGGTCAACCAGCGCGTCAACGCCTATCTGCGTCAGATCGTCGGCGACCTGATGGCATCGGGCGAGCTGCCGCCGCAACATCACACCTACTCCATCTACGAGACGCGCGGCAACGTAGGTGACTTCCGCTTTTGCATGCTGCGCAAGATGCTTGCCCCCGAAACGGACATCAACCGCAATGACCACCGCGTGATGGCCATCAAGTACGCCGTCCGCCGCGCCTGCGGAAGCCCGGCACGCTGGTACGGTCTCGAGAACGCGGCCATCATCATTGAGTACGTACCGCTCTTTGCTCGCATGCGCCCGGCCGTCAAACTTGTGCGCACCCAGGTGCCGCTCGAGGTTCAGATCGAAGAGGCCGAGGAAATGGAGGTCGACATCTTCTCGGACGACTTGGTCAACGGCAACGAGGCCGGCAAGAGCATGAACGTCGATCCCACCGAGCTGCTCGAGAGCGTCGCCGATACGCCCGAACAGCAACTCGACGGACTCGAGAGCAACCAGTTCAACGACGCCAACTTCTAACACGCCACCAGCCATTGGCGACAACGGCCTCGCATCTCATAAGAGGTGCGAGGCCGTTTTATGTCGCAACGAACCAGTGAGCTACGAACGGCGCGGCTCGGGAACCACGAGCCTATCGGGGCTCGCGCCCTCGGCATCCATCAGGCTCACGTAGCGAATCGACGGATCCCCATACATCGCGTAGTAATAATTGCCCGTGCGCGCGCTAAAGCATCCGGTGTAGATAGTCTTCTCGAACTTGCCATCGCCCATCCTGGACGCTCCCTCGATCATCACCACGCCCTCGAGTGAACGGAACATGCGGACGACGTTTTCGGTCTCGCTCTCCTTTTGCGGGTAATTGGCATTGAGGTACGCCGCCTTTACAAAACGGCTCGGCGAATAGCAGTCACCCGGAATACCGCGCATGCCGGCACCCGCGCCATAGGGCTTGAGCTCGGCGCCACGCCATGTCGCCGTCTGCGGAAAATCGCTTGTGGCCGTGATATAGGTGCGCAGGTTTTCCATGTGCCACGGGAAGGTAGGCTGATTGGCAAGGGTGTCGACCGGATCGTCGTATACATGCAGGCCGTCAGCCATCATCTCGACCACGATGCTACGCTTGCTGTCGCCGATAATCCAATGAAGCAGCGACACGCCCAGCCCCTCTCCGGCAGATTTGGCGACAATCACCGTGTCGCACAGCGCGGCCTCGACCTCGTCGACCGTCGAAAACGTCGCTGCCACCCACAGGGGAAACTCATAGGCTGCGATATTGGTCTTGCCGTCGACAGGGTCCTCGGCATACTCGGCATAACCCGGGAAATTGAGACCCGCCACGGCGAGGCCCGCATCGTTGCCGCAGTCGAAGAACATAGGGTAGTTCTTGTAATCGATGCACATGCCGATTACCGCGTGTGCCGCCGACGCATCGTCGATAAACGAATACGGGATGTGGAACCCGCGCGGCATCACGCGAACCTGTTGTCCGTAGTCAAAGCTCCAGTCGAGGTTGCGGCCTAGATACATGTGGCCAGAATTATCGGTAAATCGAATGCTCGTGCACATAGCGCCTCCTAGCTTTACGTTCCTGCTAAGGTTATTGTCACCAAACAAAAAGGCGCTAAACACAAAAGCCCGGACATGACAACAATGTCATACCCGGACCAAAAGAGACGAAGTGCGGTGCTTTGGTCCCCTTAGACCAACTTTCCAAGACAGTGGTCGATCATATGCTGGACCATCTGCGCCTCGAAGCCCACAAAGTCCTGCTTGCGCTCGCGCATCTTGCCATCGACGATCTGGTCAAAGGCAACCTTGCACTTGATATAGCGCGTGGACTTGGTGACCTCCTCGTGCGTCAGGCAGCTCTCCTCCATCTTGCTGGCGCCCAGGCCAAACACCAGACGGGGGTTGTAGAGCACGTGGGGCTCGCCGGCGTCGTCCAGGTAGACGCAGACCTTCTTGGTAACGCCAATCTGGTTAGCGGCAAGGCAGCCGGCATCGTCGAGCGACTTGATGGTATCGATCAGGTCCTGAGCAACCGACTCGTCCTCGACGGTCGCAACCTCGCAACGCTGGGACAGGATAGCCTCGTCGTGGCAAAGCTCTTTAATCATACGTTCCTCCATAGGGGTCGTTGTAACCGCTTAAGTATACGGTACCCACACATTTTCATGCGATAAATACCGTCCGTCTGTTACAAAGCGCCGAACATCAACATGCGAGGAACAGCAAGGTTGTAAAGACGATATAGTAAGTGAGTTCGTGTCAATCGGCCTAAACTCGGGGCTGAACAAGGAAAGGGTATGCATGGACGAACTTTTTCACGTCAGTGAGCGCAAGTCCACAATCGGGACCGAACTTCGCGCTGGACTGACAACATTCCTGGCGATGGCCTACATCATCGCCGTCAACCCCGCAGTGCTCTCGGGCGCTGGTATTGATGCGGGAGCGCTCGCCTGCGCCACCTGCCTGGGCGCCGGCATCATGACCATCTGCATGGGCATCTTCGCCAACCGCCCGCTCGCCTGCGCGTCGGGTCTGGGCATCAACGCCATGATCGCGGGCATCGCCACCACCATGTGCGGCGGCGACTGGCACGTGGCCATGAGCGTTATCTTCCTCGAGGGTATCGTCATCTTGCTGCTCGTCCTGTGCGGCCTGCGCGAGGCCATCATGGACGCCATCCCCGTGGTCCTGCGCCACGCCATCTCGGTGGGTCTGGGCCTGTTTATCGCCATGATCGGCCTGTGCGACGCCGGCATCATCACCGCTGGCGCCGGTACGCTCGTCGGCCTGGGCGACATCGCCTCCCCCACCTTTATCGTCGGCATCATCTCCATCGTCGTGACGGTTGCCCTGGCTTCCCGCAACGTGCCGGGCTCGCTGCTCATCGGCATCATCGTCGCCGTTATCGCCGGAATCCCGCTGGGCGTCACCCATGCGCCCGAGGGCCTCATCGCACCGCTCGACTTCTCGACCTTCGGCGCCCCGTTTGCCAGCACTGCCGACGGCAACCTTGCCATCGTGAAGGTCCTGACCGACCCGATGCTGCTCGTCGTGGCCTTCTCGCTGCTCATGAGTGACTTCTTCGACACCATGGGCACCGCGATGGCCGTCGCCAAGCAGGGCGAGTTCCTGACCGAGGACGGCAATGTCGAGGACATCCGTCCCATCCTGGTCGTCGACTCCGTGGCCGCTGCTGCCGGTGGCTTTATGGGCGTCTCCTCCATCACCACTTTCGTCGAGTCCACGTCCGGCGCTGCCGACGGTGGCCGCACGGGTCTCACCTCCGTCACCACCGGCGTGCTGTTCATCCTCGCCGCGTTCTTCTCCCCCATCGTCACCATCGTTTCCAGCGCCGCCACCTGCGGTGCTCTGGTCTACGTCGGCTACCTCATGATGAGCGAGGCCTCCGAGATCGACTGGTCCGACGTGTCGCAAGGTTTCCCGGCGTTCATGATTGTCGCCGGCGTGCCCTTCACTTACTCCATCTCTGCCGGCATTGGCCTGGGCTTTATCGCCTACGTGATCGTCGCGCTCTTTAAGGGCGAGGCCTCCAAGATCAAGCCGCTCATGTGGATCGCAGCCCTTGCCTTCCTCGTCTACTTCTTCGTGGCGTAACAGCATAGTCTGCTAAAGCAAAACAACAAGGCGCGGAGTCGCATCGAGCGGCTCCGCGCTTTTCTTTTAAAGCCAGGCAACGCACGGACGCGCGATGTATTGCTTCCCGAGTTTTGGACATTTTGCCCTCCAAACGGCACTACCGCCGGCTACATCCTGCAGATATGCTGGGCGTAATCGCATAGGCCCTATGAGGATGGGAGTAGCCATGGCCGCCTTGTTCACGACCCCCAAGCGCAATGACAAAACCTCTGGAGCCCATTTTGTCGAGCCCGACGTTCGCCGTCGCATAGGACTCGCGCACGGCAGCTGGCGCCGCGTGACGCGCCGCATCGTCGTAGGCGCCGTGTGCGCGCTCACGGTGAGCTCGCTGCTCATGCCGAGCGTCTCGCTCGCGGCGGAGTGGGTGGACGTCGATGGCGTCCGCCACGAAGCGGCCGCGGGGCCCGCGGGAGACGCCGCCGGCACCTGGTCATGGGACGGCGCCGATGATATGAAGCTCAACGGCTACAACGGCGGTGCGATCGAGGCAGCGGGCAAGCTCAACGTGAGCTACGAGGGCAACAACACCGTCACTAACGACAACGGCCGCGGCATCAAGGTTAAGGATGGCGCGAACGAGAACGCCGAGCTTAATATTCAGGGCGACGCGTCCAGCACGCTCAACGTGACATCTTCTCGTGACGCCATCACTTCCGTCGGCAACATCAACATCGACGGCGCTGGCACTGTCAACGCCACGAGCACCGAGCACGATGCCATCGATGCCGGGGGCGATGTCACCATCAAGGGCTCGGGAAACGTTAACGCCACGGGCGATTCGGATGGCATCAGGGCCGACGGCAACATCACGATCGACAACAGCGGAACCGTCACCGCCAAGGCCACCGAGGATCAGGGTATCGATGCTAACGAGAACCTCATCATAAAGGGCGGCGGCAAGGTAGAGGCAAGCTCTATCAAAGACAATGCGATTTGGGCCGACGGCAACATCGAGATCTCGGGTGGCAGCCAGGTCAAGGCAAGCTCCGAGGAAGACGTCGCCATCGACGGTAAAAACAGCCTCACGGTCACGAACGCTTCCCTCAACGCAAGTGGCGTTGGGTATGGCATCTATGTCTACAAGGGCATCACGCTCGATGGCGCGACCGTGACGGTCCGCGCAAGCTCAGATGGCGGGGAAGCCAGCGCACTCTTCACCGATGAGGACAACATCGTCATCAAGAACGGCTCGACTGTGGATGCGCTCGCAGAAGGCAGGTTCTCGGTTGCAATCTCCACCAGTAATTTCTACTCCGACGAAGCGGGTGGCCATATCTACATCAGCGACTCCGTTGTCAAGGCCATAGCCCGCTATGCCGAGACCGGCGGCGACGGCCCCGACCACTACAGTGGAGACCAAAACGACGAAATCATCCCTGAGTCCGAGGGCCTGAACATCGGCATCTTCGCGCAGACCGAGAAGGGCATCACGCCCGCGACCATCTCGATCGTCCGCAGCAAGGTCACGGCCGAGGGAGACACGGCGGCTATCTTCGCCCTTGCCATGAGCGCGGACGGCAAGGCGATCGGCACCATCGAAATCAAGGACGCCATCATCCAGACGCCTGCAGGCGGCAAAGTCATTGACTATCGCAACAAGGAAGAGCTCAGCGACGGCATCGTCTACGAGGCGGGGCAGACCATTGGCACGGGCGATGCCACGATTGACTCCCCCTATGACGCCGCTGTCGCCAAGAGCACGGTCATCGTGCCTCCCGAGGAGACCAAGCCCGAGGAAAAGCACGGCAAGACCAAGCCCGAGGGTTCCAAGTCCGAGGGCACGAAGACAACCAAGACCGTTGCAGTTGCAGCCAAGGGAGCCAAGACCGTCGGCAAGCTCGCGGCAACCGGCGACACCTCGAACGCAGCCATCGTGGCAGCCGCCCTTGCGGGAACAGCCGCCATCGCCGCAGGCGCCCTGGCGAGTCGCAAACGTTCGTAAACACTTTTTCGCACAGGACGGGTGGATCGCAGCCCTTGCCTTCCCCGTCTACTTCTTCGTAGCGTAAGGGCAAGGCTGCAAAAGCTGAACAATAAAGCGCGGAGTCGCCATGCGGCCCCGCGCTTTTCTTTTAGCGTCGGTCCCTGCGCCGGCGTGCGGCCTATTTCTCCCCCATTTTGGCCATTTTGCCCTCCAAACGGCACTACCGCCGGCAACATCCAGCAGATACGCTGAACCTAGCCGTATAGGCCCTATGAGAACGGGAGCAACCATGGCAGCCTTGTTCACGACCCCCAAACGCAATGACACTACCGCCGGAACCCATGTTGCCGAACCCGACGTTCGCCGTCGCATAGGACTCGCGCACGGCAGCTGGCGCCGCGTGACGCGCCGCATCGTCGTAGGCGCCGTGTGCGCGCTCACGGTGAGCTCGCTGCTCATGCCGAGCGTCTCGCTCGCGGCGGAATGGGTCAAGGTCGGCGAAACCAAATACAACGCCGGCACTGCGGCGGGCGACGAGACCGGCACCTGGTCGTGGGACGGCGCCGACGACTTGAAGCTCAACAACTATAACGGCGGCGAGATCCAGGCCGCAGGCAAGCTCAACGTGAATTACTCGGGAAACAACATCGTCACTGCCGACTGGATCGAAGGCATCAAGGCTTCTCATGGCAAGAATGAGAACGCCGAGCTCAATATCCAAGGCGACGCGGGCAGCACGCTCAGCGTGACATCTACTGAGGACGCTATCCTCTCCACGGGTAATATCAACATCGACGGAGCCGGATCCGTCAACGCCACGAGCGCTGGGTTTGATGCCATCGACGCCGAGGGCGATCTCGCTATCAAAGGTTCGGGCAACGTCAACGCCACGGGCGTATCGGATGGCATCAGGGCAAACGGCAATATCACGATTGACGACAGCGGGGCCGTCACCGCCAGGGCTACCAAGGACAAGGGTATCGGAACCGACAAGAACCTCACCATCAAGGGTGGCGGCACAGTCGAGGCAAGCTCCGAGAAAGACGCTGCCGTCGAGGCCAAGGGCAGCCTCGCAGCCACAAACGCCTCCCTCAACGCAAACGGTGTTGAATATGGCGTCTATGCCCACAAGGGCATCACACTCGATCATGCAAACGTGACAGTCCGCGCAAGTAAAGGCAGATACGGTGACGCCATTGCCCTCTTCACCTACCAAGACGATATCGTCGTCAAGAACGGCTCCACCGTGGACGCGTTTGCGGAAGGCGAGGTTTCGGCTGCATTCTCCACCAGAAACGATCGACCCAACGAGGAGGGTGGCCACATCTACATCAGCGACTCCGTTGTCAAGGCCATAGCCCGCTATGTCGAGAACGGCGACGGCCCCATCCCCTACAGCGAAAACCAAGATGGTGAGACGAGCCCCGAGCCCCAAGGCGAGAACATCGGCATCATCGCCCAGACCAGCGAGGGCGTCACACCCGCAGTCATCTCGATCATCCGCAGCAAGGTAACGGCCGAAGGAGATACAGCGGCAATCTTTGCCCGTGCCATGAGCGCTGACGGCAAGACAATCGGCACCATCAAGATTGAGAACGCCGCCATCCAGACGCCCGAAGGCGGCAAGGTCATTGACTATCGCAAGCTCCGTGACGGCATCTACGAGGCAGGCCAAGCCATCGGCACGGGCGACGCTGTGATCGACTCCCCCTATAACGAAGCTGTCGCCAAGAGCATGGTCATCGCACCTCCCGAGGTAGCCAAGCCGGAAGACCCCAAGCCCGACGAGACCAAGCCCGCAGAAAGCAAGCCCGCGGAGTCCAAGCAGAACCCCAAGCCTGAGTGCTCAAAGCCGACCAAGGCCGTTGCGGCTTCAATCACGAAAGCCAAGACTACCGGCGTGCTCGCGGCAACCGGCGACACCTCGGGTGCGGCCATCGTGGCAACCGTCCTTGCGGGAACAGCCGCTATCGCCGCAGGCACCATGGCGAGCCGCAAGCGCTCTTAGACGCCTCTGCGCACATGGCAGCTCCCGCGAAGGCCCCGAGTCCCAGCACCGTTTAACAACGCCACCGCCGAGCTCCCCTCCGGCGGTGGCGTTTTCCATATGCGTCCGCAGGGTATGCACGAGATTGTCTTTGGTCTAGCCCAACCTGCATGAGCCGGCGTGCGACAATGGGGGCCGTCGATATCACAACACCGAGAGAAGCCCGTCATGGAAGCGCATCAAAAGCAGATAACCGTTTATTCGAATCATACGGAAAGCGCGCCTGTCATCTACCTTCCTGTGGTCGTGGGCGACGGCAGCGAGGTTTATAAGTGTTGCCGAGAGCTCGACTGTCCGCCATTCGCCCTCGTCACCATTGGCGGGCTCGATTGGAATCGCGAGCTGAGCCCCTGGGCATGCGACGGAACCGTGCGCGATGCCGAGCCTTTCGGCGGCCAAGCTGCCGGTTTTCTTGATGAGCTGCTGAATCAGATAATCCCCCAGGTCGAGTCGTCGCTTCCTCAGCCGCCCACCTGGCACGGCGTTGCTGGCTACTCGCTGGCAGGCCTCTTTTCGCTTTGGGCTCTCTGGCAAACCGACGCCTTTGACCGCGCCGCGAGCGCATCGGGGTCGCTATGGTTTCCCGACTTTGTCGATCGCGCCAGCACGGCGCCATTTGCCGGCAGCCCGCAAGCCGTCTATCTGTCACTCGGCAAAAAGGAAACCAAGACGCCCAACCGCATGATGC
>CAJMMD010000016.1 GCA_905214465.1 uncultured bacterium | reverse complement strand
CCCTGCGGTCGCTCTCCCCGCTGGAGTGCTCGGAGGGCGTCAGGCCGACCCACGCGGCGAACGAGCGGGCGTTCCTGAACCTGGAGAACTCGCCGGCCTCGAACACGAGGTCGGCGGCGGAAGCGGTGTCGACGCCCTTGAGGCAGCGCAGGGAGTCGACCCTCTTCCGCCACCTGGGCTTGCGGGCCTCGGCCTCGACGAGCCCCTCGAGCCTCGCCTTCTCCTCCGCCGCCCGCCTGACCGCGTCGACGTAGTAGGCGAGCGCGTCGTTGTCGGCCCCCTCCGCGAACCTAATCGACTCGATCCAGGACCAGTGCGCCCGGGTCCAGTTGCCCTTCCTGCGGCCGGTGGGCGTCCTCTCGTCGAAGACGAGCCCGTGCCTTAGCAGGAACTTGGAGAGCCGCTGCTTCGAGCGCGAGAGGTCGTCCCTCGCGTCCTCGAGCGCCCTGGTCAGGTCGCGGGCGGCCTCGCACTCGTCGTCGGGGACCCACACCTCGACCACGTTGCCGACCGACAGCATGCGGGCGAGGAACTCGGCGTCGTTGCGGTCGTTCTTCCTGCGCCTGTCCGCGCTGGGCTTGATCATCTTCGAGACGGCGCCGACCACGCAGTCGACCCCCAGGCCGGAAAGCCTCTTCTGCAGGTCGAAGCCCGTGACCCCGGACTCGTACACGCACCTGGCCCCGGGGTCCACGGAGCGGACCCACTCCGCGACGGCGCCGGCGTCGAAGCCGAAGGTCGCGGCACGCACCTCCCCGGTCATGACGTCGAGGGAGACGGCCTTTATCGAGCGGGCGTGGACGTCGAGGCCGACGAAGGTGGTAGTATCGAGCATGGGAGCCCCTTCCATGAATGCGGCGTGGCCGCCGCGGCTGAATTAGACACTCACCATTGTCGGCCTAATCCGCGGTCTTTCATGCAGCAGGGGCTCTCAATGTTTTATGTCCTGCTCATATCGTCTCTGCCGGCAGTCTGGGATGTTCCTTGGGGTAGTCATTGGGGACGTTCTTTAATGACTGGTCGTTTAAGAACGTCCCCAACGACTACCCAGAATGAGAGTGGATAATCTCCCGTTTTTGGCCTATACCAGCGCTAAAAGTGGGAGATTATCCACTCTCATCGAGCAAGTGTCCGAAAATCCGCCCTCATTCCTTCTTAGGACCCTCCGTCCCCGAGGATTCGAGGCTCGCCTGCCGAATGGTCGATGCGGCCGTCCTGCGTCCATGTCACACTCAGGGGTGGCCTGACCCAACTTGGAAGGAGCCCCCATGAGCCTTGACAACGTAACTCTGCGTGCCGCCACGCTCGATGACCTGGCCGGCATCGGCGCCATCTACAACCAGCTGTGGTGCAACACGCTGCGCAACCGAGGCGACGTCGAAGCCGCCGATTTCTGTGCGCGCTTTAACATCGCCATGCAGCTGCAGCGCTCCCCCATCGCGCTCGTTGCCGAAGCTGAAGGCCGCATCATCGCCGCTTGCTGCATCGGTATCTTCGAAGACGGCAAACCACGCACCAATCCCACGTGGGAGCCCTGCTACAACGAAATGTTCGTCCAGGCAACCGAGATGGCAAAGACCGCCGATGCCAAGCTCGAAGGCTCGCTCTTTGGCGATAGCCGCGAGAAGGCAACAGCCGACCGCTTTGCCGCAACGGGCAACGAATATGCCCAGGGCCAGCTCAACCTGATCATCATCGTGCCCGAATGGCAGGGCAAGGGGCTCGGCCGTGCGCTCATCGACCTTGCGCGCGCCGAACTCGCCAAAGCCGGGTGCACCAAATTCTTCCTGATGAGCGACTGCAACTCCGACTGGCAGTTCTACGAGCACCTCAACATGAAGCGCATCTTGGAGGATCACAGCCAGGACACCGGCGACGGATTTATCGTCTATATGTACGGAGGCGACACGCAGGATTAACTTGCATGTCGCCTCACGGGCTTTCTACAAGACGGCCCAAACCATCAACCAAGACGAGTCAACAAGGCGCGCTCTCCTCGGCAGCAAGGGCATTCGTGCTGTAACGAGTGGTGGAGATGGCCACGTTTGCACACAACTGTCTCGGATAGATAGCGGTCGAGCAGGCGCGCCCATGTGCGTGCGTCAAGACGCTCCTCCGCCCTGCCATACAGCGATCGACGGAGTGCCTCGCCCATAATGCCGCTAAAATCATCGAGCTCAAGAGCGTACTTTGGGACAACGTATCCGACCAACGTCCCCACAAACGGGCTGTGCCCATTACACACGCAGCTGTTTATCAATGGTGCAGGCGGAATGTCATCGTCGTCCAGGTCAAATATGTCCAAGTCCAGCTCACCAGAAGCGTATGGGTGTATTCCGCGGTTAAGCATCTTAAAGATATGGACCGCGAGTCCAAAGTCATCCGTCTGTGGCGTAAACACGGGGGCATTCGTGGACGCTGCCAAGCTCTCGAAATCGCTGATGCCGGCTATCTCCATGAGTTGAAGCACCTCGGGGGCAATATAGCCGGGAGCGGCGCACGCAGTCCTATGTGTCACATCCGAAAGCGTAAAGCTATACGAGCGCCTTGATGGTATCCATGCCCGCATGCGCCGAAGCCTCGCAACCCTTCTGCCCGTTGAGCACGCACTCGAGCAGCGTATCGTATGCGCGCTGGGCTTCGGGGGCCAGGTACGCCCTGTTAAACATGCCCTCGGGTCGCACGTTTCCCTTCGAATCGATTATACAAGCCCCCAATCTGTTTGGTTTCCCCAGATTGTGTGCCCGCACACCCAAGCCGCACGGCCCGCCGTTCAGCTGAAACCACCACACAAAAAGTCCGCCGACCATTGAAGTCGGCGAACTTTCGCGTGCGGACAATCAAGCACTGTTCACCATGGAACTGCTATTTACAGCGCGCCTTGGGCTGCTGCTGGGTGATGCAGTGGATGTTGCCGCCACCATAGATGACCTCGCGCGTCATGATGCCGATGACCTCGCGATCCGGATAGGCGGCTTGGATATCCTTGAGTGCCTGGGCATCGTTGGGGTCGCCAAACTGTGGCACCAGCACCGCCCCGTTGATGGGCAGGAAGTTGAGGTAGCTCGGCTCGAAAGCATCCTCGGGGGTACGCGGCAGCACACCCTCGACCGGATCGATGGTCGATGCCTCCTCCTCGGTCATATATACCGAGGTCGCAGGCATAATCACCTTGTGGATCTTGAGCTTGCGGCCACGGGCATCCGTCGTCTCGGAAAGCGTCTTATACGCCTCTTGGCACTCCTTGTAGAACTTATGGTTGGGATCATCGGTCCACATGCAGCAGACCTCTCCGGGCGCACTAAAGCATGCGACGTCATCCACGTGCCCGTTGGTCTCAAACGGGTCGATGCCATCCTTGATCCAAATGACCTTCTCGATGCCCAGGTACTCGGCAAGCTTCTCCTCGATCTGCCCCTTGGTGTACTGGGGGTTGCGGTCCTCATTGAGCAGGCACATCTCGGTGGTCACCACGGTGCCCTGGCCGTCGCAGTTAAACGAGCCACCCTCGAGGATATAATCCTCGGGACGATAGCGGTTAACCTGCTCGAGCTGTGCCACCTGCAGGCCAATGGAAGCGTCCTTGTCCCACGGGAAATACAGGCCGTCAATGAAACCGCCGTAAGCATTAAAGTGGAAGTGCGAGAGTGCCACGTCGCCCTTGTCGTTGACAAGAAACGCCGGGCCGGGGTCGCGGATCCAGGAGTCGTTGTACTCCATATGAATCACGCGCACGTTCTCAACGCCATCGAAAATCTCGCACACCGCAGGGAAATCCTCGGCATTGACACCAACGGTGATGGGTTGGAAGCGTGCAACGGTCTTAATAATCTCGGTAAAGACCTTTTGCGCCGGCTTGGCACCGCAGCGCCACACATCCGAACGATGCGGCCACAAAATCCAGGTGCGCTCCTGCTCCTCATACTCGCCGGGCATATAGAACCCGTCCTTCTTAGGTGTGGACTCACTCTCGTAGATGGTCTTCATTTCAAGCTCCTAAATCTCGGTGCTTTTGCTTGACGAGACCATGATGCGGCCGCACCGAGATGTTCTCAATGGTCCCTCGAGCCCCTTTCAGCGATCGACGGTATACCATTCGCTGACCTAAAGTTCTATTCAGGCCGAGAACATGACATACTGGGTTCCGCAATGGAAAGGACGCCCTATGCCCCCATGCAATAAACAGCAGACTATTGAGTTGGACAGTACGACCTGGACTGCTCTCAACGAGCTCGCGCTTGCAATCCACGCATCACACGGTGTCGATAAGCTGCAAAAGGAGACCCTCGAGGGAACGATAGGGCTCGTGCCCCATCGGATCGCCATGTTCGACCTGATCGAGGCGGCGGGCAGTGATGCCCCACGCTACGTCCACCCCGCAAGCAGCGGAATGGACGACCGCGCACTGAGCGACTACTACAACCGCTACGCCGCGATGGACTATACAACATGGAGCTTTGACTTACATAAGGTCGGCGTCTACCGCGACCTCGACCTCGTCGACGTCAAGCGACGCGATGCCACGCCCATCTATCGCAAATGGATGGAACCGCAGGGCGTCTACTTTGGCTGTACGGCCACGCTTGCTCACAACAACCTACCACTTGGAAGCATCACCCTGTTTCGCGAACGCACGGCCGGGGACTTCACTGACACCGAGCTCGCAATCCTGCTCGAAATCGCTCGGCACGCGAGCCTCGCGCTCGCCAACCTCTATCCTCGGGGCATTAAACTCACCCAGACCGAAGACACAAACCATCTGAACGCCTTCATTACAGAACACAATATCCAACCGCGCGAAGCCGAAGTCATGCGGCTCATGCTCGACGGCAAAACGAACAAACAGATGGCAAACGAGCTATTCATAAGCGAGTCAACCGTCAAGAAGCACATCAACGCCATCTATCGCAAGCTCGGCGTCGGCAACCGCCTGGGCCTTATGACTGCCGTGCAAAACATCCTGCGATGAAAAAAAAGGGCGCCCTCCATGCGGAGAACGCCCTTTGATTTCGCCATTTGAATTAGTGTCGGCTCTGGCTCAAAGAGTAGACAGGTTTATTTTGGCAGGTTTTATCTGGGCAAATGTCAGCCGCCGCGAGGGAGCTGCCTTCCCTCGCGGCGGTCTTCTAACAGAAAAAACCAAGTGAGTAGGCTTTTTGCAGGAGGTCAAGCACGCCCCAAAACGCCACAGCTCTGACCTGCGGTTTTATTGAGCATTTGTCGCGATGTGCTCGGCATATCCAAATAAGTCTACTCACTTGCATCTAAGACGCACCAGATAGGCAAAAAACCGCCGCAAAAGGGGCCGGTTCCCTTCGCGGCTGTTGTTAATGCGCCGAGCTTGTTATCGTAAAAGCCAATCACGCGCCGAAACCACACTACAGTCTTTCGACTCATACGTTGAGTCCACGCGGGCCACAACATAGCGCGCATCTTTTGCAATGTCGATCTCATCGCATACAGTCTGTAGATGGCGGGCGTACTTATCGTGATACGTTCTGGATGATTTTATTTCGATAGCCTTGGGACTCCCTGAGTTTGTACAGTCGAGCAAATCGATTTCACGCTTGCTGTCGTCCCTATAGAAATACAGCTCGGGATTCTCGCCCACGTTGAGATGGCTCTTCGCCGTTTCGGAAACGATGAGGTTTTCGAAAACGGCCCCCAGATAAGGGCTCTCCAATAGTTGCTCCAGTGATCCAATTTTGAGCAAGTAGCAGAGCAGCCCCGTGTCGTAAAAATAGAGCTTGGGCGTTTTAGTTAGACGCTTCTTGGCATTTGCATAATAGGGCTGCAGCGAAAACGTCAGGTAGCTCTGCTCCAGGATGGACAACCAGCTTTTAATGGTCGATACGCTCACGCCCGTATCTCGAGAAAGCGAGGATATATTGATGAGGGCACCGACGCTCTGAGCAATTATGGACAGAAACTTATGAAACTCCGCCTTATTGCGCACATCAAGCAAGCCCACAACATCGCGCTCAACATAGGTATCGATATAGCTGGGGAAATAAACCGAGGACGGCATTCCGGCGGAACGCAGGCGAGGGTATCCCCCTTCGAGCGCGAACAAATCCACTTCCAGCTGCCCCTGCTGGCCCCTCTCCGCTTCTCGAAACGATAATGGCAGCAATTTTAAGATCCCGACTCGCCCGGCAAGAGACTGCCCGATGCTTTTCATCATCAAAAAGTTTTGCGAGCCTGTAAGGATGTATTGACCGGCGTCTCCCCGCTCATCCGAAACAACCTGGATCATTGAAAACAAATCCGGCGCGTATTGCGCCTCATCGATGATGAGTCCGCCCTTTCGGTTGCGGATAAAACTCACCGGATCCTCCAAGGCCGCGCGCCTCGTTTGAGGGTCCTCAAGCGTGACGTAGGAATAGTCGGGAAAGGCATGCCGAACCAGCGTAGACTTACCGCTCTGCCTAGGCCCTGTCAACGACACAACAGGAAACCAGCCTGCCATGCGAATGAGCAACTCATGCAAATCCCTGTTAATGAACTCAGCCATATCAACGCCCCTTATTACGCTGTTACCATAATCGAATAGTTTCATTCTCCATAATCTTATAGTAGCGTTTACCATAATCTTATAGTAACCCAGTTCAAAAGCATTATTTATAGAGCAGAAATCTCAGACCCTAAATAACAAAAGCCACCACAATGGGGACTGTCCCCATTGTGGTGGCTTGCAGGCGAGTTAACTTGTTCGACTATCGTACGCGAGCCATGTCCGAGCCTAGAGCGTGGCAAGGCGCTTGGACTCGTGCGCGGCGAGCGCAATGGAGATGATGCCAGTAATGGCATCGGCCACCACCAGGGCGATCCACACGCCCTCGACACCCATCATGTTGCCGAGGAGGTACATAAGCGGCACCGAGCAGATCACATAGCGAAGCAGGCCCGTAAACGTGGCGACACCCACCTTCTCGACCGCCTGGAAATACATCGACATGGTCATGGCAAGATAGCCCAGGGCAACAGCCAGGATGACAGTACGCGTGGCGTTGGCGGCAACTTCAACGAGCGCAGGATCGCTGCCGGCAAAGAAGGCGCACACCGGGGTGGCGGCAAGCCAGAGCGCGACGGTGACCAGCGCCAGCGTCACAACCTGGTACTTAAGCGTGCAGGAGAGCGTCTCCTTAAGGCGTGCCCAAGCCTTTGCGCCGGCGTTGAAGGCAGCGATGGGCTGTAGACCGTAGGAGAAGCACTGGGCAACCATCATGGTAATGTAGAGGATGTAGCCGTTGATCACGCCAAAGGCTGCGATGTAGAGCGAGCCCATATCGCCGCCGAGCGAACCCAAAAGCGAGTTGGCAACGGTATTAAAGATAAAGGTCGCACCCTGAACCAGGAAGAACGGGAAGCCGATCTTGAAGATCTGGCCGCAGATGGCGAGGTCGAGCTTAAGGTCGGCCAGGCTAATCTGGAGCTGGGACTTTTTGCCCCCGATGAACCAGAAGATACCGATGGCCCAGATACCGATGGAAAGACCGTAGTACACGCCAGCTCCCATAACGCCAAGCTTGAGTACAAACGTGGAAAGCGCAAGCCAGCAGATAGCGACGATGGCAGACATGGTCATGAGGTTGGCCTGGATCTGAACCTTCTCGTCCACACGCATGACGGCGGTGACCATCTGACCAATGACCGTGAGCGGCAGCAGCACGGAGAAGGTGCGCACGCCGGCAACGGTATCGGCCATGATGTCGGGCGTGGCGCCGAAGAATGCGCAGATGGGCTCGGTAAACACAGCCATCACCACAGCAAGCAGCACACTCACAATCGTGGTAAGCCAAAAGCCCTGGCTAAACGCCTTGCTGGCGCCCTTAATGTCGCCGGCACCCAAAAGGTTGCCCACCACGGCGGGCACGCCGGTGCCAAACAGGTTACCAAAGGCCAGGTTAATGTACTCGACCGACATGATGATCGAGACACATGCCAGGCCGTGGGCACCCAAGCCCCAGCCCATGACAAGGCCCTCCAGGACCACCATGATGATTTGGGCAAGCATACCCTGGCCGGTGATGATGGTGTACTTGCGCACCAGGCCGGGAATCGGCTGCGAGGCAAGCTCACGCTCCTCCTCAACAGCGGCGGTTGTTTCTTCTGCCATTGTTCTCCCCTTTCCATGAGAGATTGATGAATGGATGGATGGATGGATGGGCGGCACGCACAGGCTGTGGCACCGCCCAGCGATGCAGCAGCCCCGCTAGGCCTCGTAGACCACCTTGCCGGCAATCATCGTGAGAGACGCCGTGGCCTCGAGGACCTCAGCCGGTTCGCAGTCAAAGAGGTTGCGGTCGAGCACACAGATATCAGCCTGTTTGCCGCATGCGAGCGTACCGATGCGATCCTCGGCATGCATGGCGTAGGCGCTGCCGTAGGTGTAGGCGCGCAGGGCCTCGGCCATGGTGATGCGCTCCTGCGGGAACCACCCTTCTGGGTTGGAACCGTCCTCGAGCATGCGGAAGACTGCGCCGTACACCTCCTCCATGGGCTCCAAGCCCACAACGGGGAAGTCGCTGCCCAAGTGCACCACGGCACCGCTTGCAAGCAGGCTGTGCAGGGGCCACGAAAGCGCTGCACGCTCGGGGCCCACGGCATCGTCCTTGGCAAGGTCAGCCATATCGAGCAGCATGTGCCACGGTTGCATGCCGGGGCATATACCAAGCTCCGCGTAGCGCGGCAGATCCTCGGGCTGAACCGTCTCGTTGTGCTCCATGGAGTGGCGGCAACCCCGCTTACCATGCAAGCGCTCGCCCTCCTCAAAGCAATCAAGCACAAAACGCACCGAGCGATCGCCGATCGTATGGACGCGCGTGTCAACGCCCCATTCCTGCGCCCTGACAATGGCGGCACGGATGCGCTCTGGATCCTCCGCGGGCTCACCGCAGGTATCGGGCGCGTTGGAATAGGGTTCAAGCATCCAAGCGGTGTGGTCGGAGCACACGCCATCAAGAAACTGCTTAAAGCCGTGCCACTCGACCTGCGTACCCGAGAAGGCGTATTTCTCCTTGATCTGCTCGAGCGTTAAGGACTCGTTTTCGAACAGATCGGTGTACAGGAACACGCGCAGTGGCAAGTCGCCCTTGGCATTAAGACCTGCCAACACCGCATACGGGTTTTCCATGCTCACAAACGTAGGATTGACCATGCCGACCGTAGTGATTCCCAGGGCATTGGCGCGCCGGGCGGTTTTTGCAAACGACGCGTCAACAACCTCGGGCGCTGGGTCGTAGACCTCATCCATAAAGAAGGAGCCGGCATTGTTGGAAAACACGCCCGTCAGGTTGCCGTCGGCATCCTTAAGGATCTTGCCGCCTGTAGGATCGGCCGTCTCGGTAGTAATGCCGACTTTCTCGATAGCGCAGGTATTGGCACTAAACGTATGCATGTCGACCTGCTGCAAAAATACCGGACGGTCCGAGATGTATTTGTCAATCATCGCAGCCGTGGGCATCTCGGGGATATCCCACTGGAACTGAATGATTTGGCAGCCCAGAATCCACTCATTATCGGGATGGGCGTTCGCAAACGCCACGACACGCTCCATCGCCATCTCAAAACTGGTGCAATCGATAAGGTTGACGGCAAAATCGGGGTCGGTCATAAACGCACCCTGAGCAAAATGCGTGTGCGAGTCAATCAGGCCAGGCATAACGAGCTGATCGCCAAAGTCGCGCACCTCAGTATCGGGGCCGATAAACGGCGCCAAGTGGGCATCGTCACCGCAGGCAACGATCTTATCGCCACGCACGGCAACGCCGCCCTTAAACGGTTCGAGCCCATCGCCGGTAAAAACGGTGTTGCTCTTGATAACTACATCAGCCTTGTCCATGTGAGCCTCCTCAGGCATCTTTGGTTGCAACGCGGACGCACCGCCCGCGTGGGCACTCGGTTGGGAGCGTAGCGCTCCCGCATCGGCGCGTGCCTACAAGCCGTGCTCGGACGTCTGTCCCACGTCCGCGGCTTCGCGCTACACCCATTGATACACAGGGGCAAATCCGTGCCAAGGCCAGGGATCGCAAACGGTCAGTTTAAGCAAGTTTACACGCTTTACCTGCAGGTTTATTGTCTGAGATTATTACCGCGTCATTACGCCCAACGGCGTGCCCGCCCACACGGCAAGACCCGCATGCAAGGAAGAATAGGACTAGGAACGCCAAAAGGCATCTATGAGGTCATCTCGGTTGGAGACACCGCTTTTAACGTAGATGCGATGCAAGTGCGCCTTGACCGTGCCAGGGCTGATGACCAACTCGCTGGCGATGTTTTGGGCGTCGTTGCCCTTCAGCACCAGCGTGAGCACCTCCTGCTCGCGCCGCGACAGCTTATGGGCATCGGCATAGATCACAACGCGTGATGCTAGATCGTCCCCAGAGCGTGCGCTCTCGGCCGCCACGTCCTCATCGGCACGCGGATGACGGGCATACACGCGCAGGATATGGCTAAACTGGCAAAAGAGTTGGACCGCGCATGCCACGAGCAGCACGTTTTCGGAGATATTGCGCTCGGACAGATACCACAAAAAGAGGCTGATGACGGGGTTTTGAGAGTCGGGGCGGCAGAGCAAAATCATGTAGGTGTCCTCGGCGATTACGCAAAACGCAAGAACGAGTGCCACCTTCCAAAAGAGCTTTGAGCGGTCGAGGTCGAGTTTCTCAACACGCGTGGCCCTGTGCCGGTAATGCCAGGCGGCATAGGCAAGACATCCTACATTGCCCAGGTCACGCGTGAGCCAAAAGAGATACTGCTGCATCTCTCCGGCAGCACCGCTGCGAGGCACCAGCACCAATTGCAAGATTGAAAACGGCACGATAGCAAGTCCGAGCATGCGCGACGTCGGCCTTTTGCGCAAGCGCGCAAACATCCACAGTACCACGCAGGCATAGATGGCAATACCGAGCACGCAGCGCAGCAAGGGGTGCTGCAACGGCTCGCTAAAGGTAACAGCGTAGTCGTATTTGAGCCGATTGTACTCGTCAAAAAAAATGACCGACATATCGAGCATGTAGAGCAAAAAGCCCGCCGCGGCCACCAGGCTGTCGCGACGGCGCGTCATGAGCCAAACCACCAATGCCACGGCACTGGTCACCAGAGCCACACCCATGATAATTGTGGTGTAGATATAGAATGCGAAGCTCATGTCCCCCCCTGTTCAGATGCTGTGAGGATGTTGACAGATTCTTTGCCGCAAGATTAGACTCACCGATTAAACGTACTGTATCGTTTAGATAAACAAGCTGTGTCTCACCGATGAAAGGAGATGCCATGACACCGATCGCTCCGCTCAAGATGCTCGTCGCGCCCGCCGCCAAGGCCATCACCCGACTCGGTTCTTCCATGACCTACGACGATGTCCCCTGCGCCGTTGAGGCGCGTTCGGACAGCTGCCCCTACCTGGGCCACGTCCCCTACTTTGCACCCAAGCTCGTTTCCGATCCCGAGCAGCGTGAGCAGTAATCCAAGATGCATCTAGCACCGCACAACTCGCGGCGCTACTGTTTTGGTGCAAAGCGACCTGTCCCCCTTGCGCCAACGCCGGGATTGTCGATGCTGCGACCGCGGCGCGATATGAGGCGCGAAACCTCGCCCAGCAACACGCCGATCACCACACCCATGAGGATCGGCAACTTTGACATCTCGGCGGGCGAGCTGTTAAGCGGCACGATTGTCGCAACAATCGAAAGCACGAGCTCTACCACCGGCACCGCAAGCGCTACCGCAAGCACCTTGCCCTCGAAGGGCGCGCGGAACACACGTGGGCGGTCGTCGTATTTACGCAAGCGCCAAAACGCCGGGAACATCGGGATATAGCTCATGAGCAGAAAGACGACGTTCATCGAGAAGAAGACCCAAAAGACGTCGGAACCTTCGCCCAGCGGAATCTGAAGCAGCAGCACCAAGCTGGCAAAACAACCGTTAATGAGTGCTGAGCCGTTGGGCATGCCTGTCTTCTTGGACACCAGCGCAAAGGGGCGCGGCATGTTGCCGTGGCGCGCGGCATAGCTCGCCACGTTGTTGACGCCAAAACTCCAGCAGATCATGTTGGCGAACAGCGTCACCAAAAAGGCCACGCCCACGACCATCGTCAGCGGGTGAGCGCGCCCCACCATGGCGGCAACCGCGTCCACAATGCCCGAATCGAGTGAAAGCTGCTCGGTGGGAACCGCGGCTCCAATACCGATGCCACAGATAATGTAGATCGCCGCGATGGCAACGCCACCGGCGATAACCGCCTTGGGGATATCGCGCGATGGGTTCTTCATCGTGCTGGCAAAGGTCGCGACCACCTCAAAGCCCATAAAGTTGAACAGGATGATCGATAGGTACGTCAACGAATTGGTGTCGCCCAGATCTGGAATGAAGGTCTTAAACGACATGTCGTTGGCAAAGCCGTTATTGCAGGCAAACCAAATGCCGACGATTCCCACCACAGCGGTAATGAGCACCTTGATGACGGCGCCGCCGTCCATGACCCAATCGGCCTCGGCAACCGGCTGCATTGCCATGACCGTGACGCCCCACACAAAGGCAATCTCGATGGCAATTCGGATCCCGAGTGAAAACTCGATACCCCACACCGCATTAATGACACTGGGGAACATGCAGGCGATACTTGCCACCCACAGCGGAAAGTTAACCCAGTAGCACCAAGAGCAACGGGCGCCCCAACGGTCGCCCAGGCCCAAGCGAACCCAATCGTACAGGCCGCCCTCGGAATCAAACGCCGTACCGAGCTCGGCCACCACCAGGCCATAGGGAAGCAAAAACGTAATGATGAGGAAGATCCACCAGAAGAACTGCACGTTACCCATGGCAGATGCCGGAGCAGCCGCCTCGATGGTAAAGACAACGCAGATGACCGAGAGGATGACCTCGAACAGGGAGAACTTTTTACCTGCCATGGCACGCTCCCCCTACAGCAAAAAGGATGGCATCTGTACCGAAGGCGCAGCCCAAGGTAGGGTTGCAGGCCGCGTCACCGGTGCAGGTGCCATCCCAAAGAGAAGAGAGGATGCAATTGTTGGACCAACGCTCGCGGAACAGGCGCGTGTAAATAACGATACGCTGGTACATAGAGACTCCGATCAAAACGGCCGCGTTCGCGACCGGGAACTTTCGGCAATTGAAGACGCGTCTGACCTGGGAAATTCAAGCGAACAATTGGCCTAACCCGCAATAAATCCCAGATCAGACGCGTATTCAATCAAAGAAAAAGGGCACTCCGATGTGGAGGCAACGGAGTGCCCAAAGAAAACCCAACCGACCAAGACATCGGGCAAGCCGACCATCAATGCCCCAAGATGGTTCGATTCGCCGATTGTCCGATTGATCGGCTGGGTTTTCGAGGTGCCCCAGGTCGCCGCGAAAGAGGAGCGAAGCGTACTTTGGTACGCGAGCGACGGTTTGAGCGGCGAGATGGGGTGCCTCGGAAAGTCAGACGTTTACTCGGCGTGCTCAGGTGCGCCAGATTGGCGCGAACGAGGAGCGTAGCGTACTGACGCTACGTAAGCGACGAGTGAACGCCAAGGTGGCGTGCCTGAGTTACGCCGAGGGCTCCTGCTGGGTAATGCAGTGGATATTGCCGCCGCCGAAGACGACCTGCTCGGACTGAACGCCGACGCACTTGTAGACGCCCTCGCCCCAGACCTCGTCATAGATCTTCTGGAGCGTGTCAACGGCCAGCTGGTCGTTCTCGTCGCCGTACTGCGGGACGATAACGCCGTGGTTGGTGACCAGGTAGTTCATGTAGGAGGCGATCAGCGGCTCGTCGGGAACGCGCGGCTCGGCGTTCTCGTCGGCGTCGATGGTGTCGCAGGAAGCCTGGTCCATGAACAGCGGGTTCACGGGCATGCAGAGCTTGTAGACCTTCATCTTGCGGCCCTTGGCGTCAACGGCGTTGGAGAGGGTCTCGTAGGCAGCGTGGCACTGCTCGTAGAACGGATACTCGGGATCGTCGGTCCAGATGCAGGCCATGACGCCCGGGGCGATGAACGTGGCGACGTCGTCGATGTGGCCGTTGGTCTCCTCGGGGTCGATGCCCTCCTTGACCCAGATGACCTTCTCGACACCCAGGTAATCCTTGAGGTGCTCGTCCATGTAGGCGCGGAGTTCCTCGCTCCAGGGCTCAAACTTCTTGTGGTACTTGGGCCAGATGGACTCGGGATCCTCTTCCTCCTCGAGCACCGCAGAGCAGGTGCGGCCCGGGGAAAGCAGGCACTGGTCGGTCACGACAAGGGTGCCCTCGCCGTCGACGGTGATGGAGCCGCCCTCGAGGATCATGTCATCGGGACGATAGCGGCGGCAGCCGGAGAGTTCAGCCATCTTGAGGGCGATCTGCTCGTCCTTGTCCCACGGGAAGTACAGGCCGTCGACGAGGCCGCCGTAGGCGTTGAAGTGCCAGTGGTTGGCGCGCTTCTCGCCCTTGCCGTTGATGACGTAGGTGGCGGCGGTGTCGCGGAACCAGGCATCGTCGGTGGTCATCTCGATGACGGTGACGTTCTCGTCGTTCTCGAAGACGGCCTTGCAGTTGGCGTAGTCGACCTGGTTGGCGCACATATAGACCGGGGTGAACTCGGAGATGGCGCGGGCGATGGCGGCATACTGCTTCTGGGCCGGCTTGGCGCCGTGGGCCCAGGTGTCGGTGCGGTGGGGCCAGCCCATCCACACGCGATCCTGCGGGGCGAACTCGGCGGGCATGAAGAAGCCGTCGGCCTTGGGGGTGGACTCGGACTCGGTGATCGTACGCATAAGATTTCCTCCAAATCGAACGATCGCTTGCCGCGGGCGGGTTGCCCGCAGCCTAAAACCAAGAGATGGTAGGCGCCCGTTCCTCGGCAAAGGTCGGGGCGCCCGGTACCGGTTTTCACGGAGTCGCACCGGCGAGCGACGACGTAGCCAAGTGCGCGGAGACATACGCACGAAGGATACGAAAGAGAGAGGTTGGGGCGGGCGGTGGTTACCGGAGCTATCGCTCGCACCCGCCCCAGGAAATAGTGAGCAAATTTGCCGCTTTGGGCACGCCTCCAAAGAGGCCGGAGTGCCCAGAGTCGGGAGCGACAAGCCCGACGAAGCGCACGTTGGTACGCGAGGAGGGTCGGAGTCCCAGAACCGGGTGCTCTAGTTCTCCTCGGCCTCGGCGGCCTCCTCAGCGAGACGCTGGGCAGCCAGCTCGGGGGTGAGACCCTTGTACTCGGTCTCGCGGCCCTTGGCGCTGACGACGCGGACGACCTCGCCGATGAGCACGAGCGCGATGAAGATGACGATCATCGGGACCTTGTCGCCAATTTCAGCAGCGGAGAACGGCACCAGCGTTGCAACGATGGCAAGAACCAGCTCGATGCAGGGGATGGCCAGCATGACCTTCATCATGGCGCCCTTGAACGGGAACGTGAAGATGCGCTCGCGGTTGGGGTCGTTCTTGCGAAGGTTGAGGAACGCCGGGAACATCGGGATGTAGGTGAGCAGCAGGAAGACGACGGAGGTGCCAAAGAGCATCCAGAAGACACCGTTGGAGATGGCGTCGATGGGAACCAGCTGCAGGCACAGCACCAGGGAGGCAACGACGGCGTTGACCAGGTTGGCGCCGTTGGGCATATCGTCCTCAGAGACCATCGAGGCGAAGACCCTGGGCATGTTGCCGTGCTCGGCAGCGTAGCGAGCAACGGAGTTAACGCCGAAGGACCAAGCGGCCATGTTGGCGAACAGGGTGATCAGGAAGGCGATGCAGATGACCTTAAAGATCATGGAGTCGCCCACCATGGTCTGGACTGCGACAATCATGCCGTAGTCGGGGTCGATGGAATCGGCCGGCACAGCAGCGCCGATGCCGAAGCCGGCGAACAGGTAGATCACAGCGATGGACAGGCCACCGACGATGATAGCCTTGGGGATATCGCGAGCGGGATCGGCCATGTCGTCGGTCATGGTGCAGATGACCTCGAAGCCCATGAAGTTGAAGATGATGATCGACAGGTAGCCGAGAGCGTTGGTGTTGGTGAGCTCGGGCAGGAAGGTGGCGGCGGACATGTCGTTCGCAAACCCGTTCTCCATGGCATACCAGATGCCCAGGGCTCCGACGATAACCGCGACGGCGACCTTGATGATGGCGCCACCGTTGAGGACCCACTCGGAGTCGGACGCCTTGGAGCGGCCCATGAGGTAGACGATCCACACAAAGGCAAGATCGATACCCATCTTGGCGATCAAGTTGAACTCGACGCCAAAGACCATGCCCAAAATGTCGGGGAACATAGTGGCCAGCGAGGCAATCCACAGCGGGTAGTTAACCCAGTAGTAGTACGAAATGCGGGCGCCCCATTTGTCGCCCAGGCCATCGCGTACCCAGTCGTAAATGCCGCCCTCGCCGTCATAGGTGGTACCGAGCTCGGCAACAACCATGCCATAAGGGAGCAGGAAGGTCAGGATCAGGAAGATCCACCAGAAGAACTGCTGGTTGCCAATGGCAGCAGCAGGAGCGGCGGCCTCGCAAACGAAGACGACGCAGATGATGGTCGAAATGACCGTCAAGAAGGAAAGCTTTTTCTTTCCGTCGCTCATGATGAGCTCCTTCGCTCAGTCTTGGACAGATCCGAGGCCCAAGGTACTAAGGCAATTGCTTGAGCCTCGGTGAGCGGGCGACAGGAGACGAGTATCCGCCGCCCGCAAACGTACTTTTAGCGGCCTTGAGGCTTAGAGCTGCTCGAGAGCCTTGAGAGCGGCGTGGAGCTCAGCCTTGGCGGAGTACTCGACACCCTCGTCGTTGAGCGGGGTGCGCTTGCCCAGGGCGGCAAGGAGAGCGCGGATGGAGTGCTTGCGGTTCTCGGCCTCAACCCAGCACAGGGAGCGCTCAGGGTCGTCCATGACCTCGTCGACGACCTCCTCGTTGCGGGTGGCTGGCAGGCAGTGCATGAACTTGGAGCCTGCGCCGGCAAAGTTCATCATGTCCATGGTGACCTGATACTTGGGATAGAACACGTCCATGTAGTTCTCGCCCGAGACCTCCTCGTCGTACAGGCCATACCACACGTCGGTGTAGATGAAGTCGGCGCCCTTGATGCACTCGATGTCGTCGGAGATGACGATGGAGCCACCGGAGACCTTGCAGTTCTCCTCGGCGATGGCCATCATCTGCTTGCCGAACTCGGCGCGCTCCTCAACGGTTCCAACGTGCAGGCCGCCGTCGGGGACCTGGTGGCCCTTAGGTCCAAACTGGACAAACTTCATGCCGACCTTGGAGGCGATGAACATGAGGGAGACGCAGACCTGGGTGGCGTCACCGATGAAGGCCAGGGTGCAGTCCTCGATCTTCTTACCCTCGGGGAGGTTCTCGAGCATGGTCATGAGGTCGCCCATCTCCTGCGTGGGATGGTTGAACTCGGACATGCCATTGATGACGGGCACAGCGGAGCCCTCGGCGAGGCCGACGACGTCCTTGTGACGGTCAACGCGAGCCATCATGATGTCGAGCAGCGAGCCCATAACGCGAGCGGTGTCGCCCAGGGACTCGTGACCGCCGAGCTGGATGGTGCCAGGGCCATAGAACTGAGCATGGCCGCCGAGGTCGGTCATAGCGGTCTCGAAGGAAAGACGGGTGCGGGTGGAGACCTGCTGGAAGATCATGCCAAGGCTCTTGTTGCGAAGCAGGTGCGGATAATAACCGTCAACCTTGATGGCCTTCTTCATTGCCAGGCCAAGATCCTCGATAGCCAGGATCTGCTCTTTGGTGAAGTCGTTGGTGTCGATGAAATCCTTAGGCAGTGCCATGTCGATTTCCTTTCCGCCGGTCGTGCCGACTATTACTATGAGGCGCTCGAACATCACGCCTCGTGTTGACAAGACCATCATTCACCCGTATGCAATTTTTACCTAGTTTATTCGGGATTAAAGACCGTTCACGGAGTTACACCCCCTCTAAACCAATATAAACCCGCAGGTAGCCAGCTTACAGGGGGTTTACTATCTAGAACCGCGAACGGTATACGGCTATGCTGTATCTCGGCGCCTAATCCGCAATGGAACGAAGGGTTGAGACGTCTATATCCCACAAGATATACAGGACTCGGCCATAGATAAATGAGATGGGACGGTGGCAGATGAACACTCTGATGTTCTTCTATACCCTAGCGATACTCGTGATCTGTATTGTGACGGCAGTGCTTTCGCTTGCCGCCTATGCCTCGTCTCGTCGACGGTTCTTTATCTATGGCAGCGGCGTATTTATCTGCTATGCCATCGAGATGACCGAGATTTTCTTTTTTGAATACACGCTGCAAAACCAGAGTTTTCCAGCCAGCGACTATTACTCAATTACCATGCCTGCGTTGCGGACGCTTGTGGCAACCGCTTCACAAGCTTTTATTTGGCTCATCGCCATGGACTTGCTCGACAAACATTCAAAAAAGCAGTTTGTAATTCCCGTCGCAACGTTCTTCCTGAGCGAGCTGCTGATCATTGTCGCTGTCCCCTACGGCCCCATGCATCAATGGCTCTACTACACGATGCGTCAGGTATTCCTTGTATTTGTGGGGCTCTATATCTTTTGGACGGCGCATAAAAGCACGCAGGTCGAGCTTAAGGCGCGCGTCAACAATCAACGAAAGCACCTCATTATCGGCGCCATTCTGGTCGGGTGCATCGTTGCCGAGGACTTCTACAACATCTTGGTCGTCCCCATGAGTCTGGCACCCTCCTGGCTGCAGCTGTACCTATCCGAGCGCAACTTTAGCGAGAACGTCTTTGCGTGCTACTTTGCAATTCTGCTGATCATCTACTCCTACCACGTGCTTTCAATCCGCATGCAGGAGGCGCCCGAGGAAAAGAACGTCAGCGATCTTGATCGACACATCGAAGAGCAGATGCCCTTCTACCGCAACGCCTACAGGCTCTCCAACCGCGAGGCCGAGGTTTTGCGTCTGGTTGTGCTGGGCAAATCGAACCAAGAGATTGCTGACGAGCTATTCCTTGCCGTGGGCACCGTCAAGACCCACATCCACAACATCCTGGTCAAAACCGAGCAGCAAAACCGCACGACGTTGATCCTCCACTTCTGGAAGCGATAAAGTTATGCAGAAAAAACCACCACGAAGGGGACAGGCACCTTCGTGGTGGTTTTTGATTGTTTCGCCACGAAAGAATCACCCTGACGCCAGAACCACCACGAAGGTGCCTGTCCCCTTTGTGGTGGTTCTGGGTTGGACGAGCTACTCGCTGTAGCGGGTGGCGATGGCAGCCTGTACCATGCCGGCGCTCATGAGGTACGTCACCAGGAAGTAGCCGCCGTAGGCTGCCAGGAAAATCGCACAGGTAAGGCCCACCGTGCCACCGATGCTCATGTTGCCAAAGATGCTCACCAGCTCGATGATCACCTTGAGTGCCACAAAGGAGTGCGCCAGGCCCACTGCCAGCGGGAACAGGAAGAATACCGCTTGCTGCGCCATCACCGAATGGCGAATCTGGCGGTCGTCGCAGCCGATCTGCGCCAGCACACGATAGCTGCGGCTGCCGTCGGCCACGTTGGAGAGTTGCTGGATCGACAGAATCGCCGCGCATGCAACGACCAATACAAAGCCGATGTAAATGGCTAGGTAGCTAATAAGACCGTTCATTTGCGCTGCTTGCGCGTACATCTCGGAGCGTGTGATGAAGGTTCCCCACGACCCCGGCTCCTTGCCGTCAACGAGCAGATTGTCGAGCACAGTGTATTTAATACTCTCGTCTGCCTCGGTCGTATCCATCCCCTGTTTGTAGTTAACGAGCAGGCTACTGGAATACGGCTGCAGATTAAGTTGGGACAGCAGCTCGTCGGCAACGACGACGGTACCCCCATTACTGCCCATCGCCGAGTTGGCGATGGCCGCCGTATCTTCGTCCGACTTATCGGTTGCGGGCTTGAGCGTATGCCCGCCCAAGGTAAGGGTATGGCCGCCAGCCATATACTTGGTGTACAGGTCGACCAGCTCGCCGCCCATATCACACGTGAGCAAGTACTGGTCGCGGCCAATGCTCACCGGCTCCTCGCCCATCATCTGGCGCAATTTGTTGTACTGACTTGCCGGCGTCACAGACAGGCCTGTCATGTCGGCATTGCTACCCCCGAACGCCTTGGGAAGCTTTTCGCCCATGGTCTTGCACATCTCACTTGGGATCACCGAAGGATTCGAGCCGCTAAGCGGGTAACTCAGATACGAATCGATCTGCACATGCTCACCGGCAACATCGGCGATATTGACCTTCTTGCCGGTCTCGTCGTTGTTGTCCGCCGACTTGTCCTTACGATCGCCGTGCCATGGATCGCCGTGCCATGCGGAGTACAAATCGACCGTACTATCGGCCAGCACCATGCGATCGGCCTCAGACGGATTGACGTACTCTTTGTAGTAGTCGAGCGTATCGGGCGTGTAATAGACATACGTCTGCGACATGTCGGCCGGATTATAGCGCTCCAGGTTCTCGTTCATCACGCTGGCAATCGACATACCGCAAGTCACAGAAGTAATGGCAAGGAACAGAATCATCGCGATGACGCCCATCGAAAAGCACACCGTGTTGACCTTGGCCGCAAGCTGGCGCACGGTAAACATGTTGAGACCGCGCCAATACACGCCGCGCAGGCTCTGCAGCAGCTTGATGAGCATGCCCGAGAGTCCCCAGAACAGGGCAAAGGTGCCCACGGTAACCATAGCGGTCGTAATACCAAACTGGTTCATGGCCTCTTGCAGCTTGCTGTCCGTCGCGGTTAGCGGGAACCCATCACGTAGCAGACGGTAATAGGCCACGCCCACCAGCACCACGCCCACGGCAAAGATGGCAATCGCGATCCAGGGGTTGCGTGTCTTGATGGTCTCGTTGCGACGCTCGGCACCCATAAGCTCGATGAGTTTGGTACGACGCACGGCGCGGAGGTTCAGCAGTAGCGTGAGCACAAACATTACGAGCATGCAGGCAAGGGTCAGATTGAACGCATGCATCGAGAAAAAGAAGTGGAAATTGGCGATCTGCGTCTTAAAGAGCGAGGCCGTAAAGAACGTCATGAGCTGGGAGAGTCCCACACCCAGCACAATGCCGGCAACAAAGGCCACCACCGAGACAATCACCGTCTCGAGCGCCATGATCGTGGCGACGCGCCCGCGCCCCATGCCGAGCACCTGGTACAGGCCAAACTCCTTTTTGCGGCGTTTCATGATGAAGTTATTGGCGTACACCATCAAAAAGGCCATGACACCGGCCAAAAAGTACGTCAGGTCGCCGAGCATACTGCCCATAACCTGCGCCAAGCCCTCTTCATCAATTCCGGCGATGTCGACCTGCATCGAGATGGTGTTAAAGGCATAGAAGACCGTGACGCCCAGGGTGAGCGTCAACAAGTAGACGAGGTAGTCGCGGCCGGCACGGCGGACGTTGCCCCAAGCGAGTTTACAGAGCATCGGAGCCCTCACCGCCCATCATGGCAACGACCTCCATAATGCGGTCGAAGAACTCTCGGCGGTCGGTGTCGCCGCGACGCAGCTCTGTGAAGATCTTGCCGTCGCGGATAAACAACACGCGGCTCGTGTAGCTGGCGGCAAAGCTGTCATGCGTGACCATGAGCACGGTGGCGCGCAGGCGGCGATTGAGGGCCTCCAGGCTCTCGAGCAGCAGGCGGGCGCTCTTGGAGTCGAGGGCGCCGGTGGGCTCGTCGGCCATGATCATGGTGGGGTCGGTGACGAGCGCGCGGCAGGCGGCAACGCGCTGCTGCTGGCCGCCGGACATCTGGTAGGGGTACTTGTCGAGCACTTGGCTGATGGACAGGCGCGCAGCCACATCCTGCACGCGGGTCGAGATCTCCGCCGAGTTCATACGGGCGATGGTGAGCGGCAGGGCGATGTTCTCGCGCGCCGTGAGCGTATCGAGCAGGTTGGAGTCCTGGAAGATAAAGCCAAGCTCCTCGCGGCGGAACTGCGAAAGCTTGGCCTGCTTCATGCGCGTCACGTCCTGGCCGTTGATGCGGATGGTGCCACTCGTGGCGCTATCGATGGTCGACACGCAGTTGAGCAGCGTCGACTTGCCCGAGCCCGAGGCGCCCATGATGCCGACGAATTCGCCACGGTTGACGGTAAAGCTGACGTCGTTGAGCGCGCGGGTCACGTTGCCCAGCGCTCCATATACCTTTTCGAGATGCGCGACCTCCAGTACCGGGGTTGCCGTTTGCGTGGTTTGCATACCGAGTCCTTTCTTGCGATTAGTCTACGGCATCTATAGTCGCAAGAAGCCGAGTCGGCTACCATCGATATGGCTTACGCTTGCCTTACCGTTGCGTAAGGTAAGGGTAGTCTTTTTGGGACGGGGCTTTTTTAGCTGCCCCATCCGAAGCTTTTGAGGCATGAGGGCGCATTTGACATAGGGCAGCTAAAAAAGCCCCGTCCCAAAAAGACTACCCCGTCATGTAATGATGTTGAGAGAGGACTCCTGTTGAAGACTGTTCATGTTGCCGCTGGGATCATTCGCAAGGATGGATCTGACGAGCTACTTGCTGTGCAGCGCGGCTACGGCGACATGCAGGGACTTTGGGAGTTCCCGGGTGGTAAGCTCATGCGCGGCGAGACACCTGAAGACGCCGTGCGCCGCGAGCTCATGGAAGAGCTGCAGGTCAAAGTCACCAACCTGCGTGACTTCTACACCGTTGAGTATGACTACCCCGATTTTCATCTCTCCATGGAGTGCTACTACTGCTCGCTCGCCGATGAATCCGATGAGCCTCAGAAGCACGACCGCCAGCTCGATATCCGCTGGATTCCGCGCACCTCGCTTGCCACGGTGGAATGGATGCCCGCCGACAAGGGGCTCATTGATGCCCTGATTGAGCTGAAGGAAGATCGGCTTAAGGCCAACAGCACTGCCAACGACACCGAGGCCACCACGACCGACGAGCCCGCTTCCAAGCCCAAGCGCGCACCTAGGCGCCGCAGCAAAAAGCGTCCCAAGCCCGGTCTGCTCGACGGCATCGATACCTCGGACCTTTCCGCCGACGAGCGCGAACTGATGCGCCGTCGCGCTGCCATCAAAAAGTCCATGAAGGGCAACAAGCGTGCAAACACCAAACCCGAGCTGCTCGTTCGCCAGCGCCTGCGCGCAGCGGGCCTTACGGGTTATCGCTTGGAATGGAAGGTTCCCGGCAAGCCCGACATCGCCTTCCCCGGCCGCAAGATCGCCATCTTTGTCAACGGTTGCTTTTGGCATCGCTGCCCTAAGTGCAATCCGAGCCAGCCAAAACGCAATGTTGAGTTTTGGGAGGCAAAGTTCCGTCGCAACGTCGAGCGCGACCGCGCTGCCGTGGCAGCACTCACTCAAATGGGCTGGACGTCCATAACCATCTGGGAATGCGATCTCAAAAAAGACCGCATCGACGCCACGATGGAAAAGGTCATCGAGCGGGTGCGCGCCGCAGAGCCGCAGCGCTAGGAACGAGCCGTCCACACACCCCACACAGGCGAGCCACATCCACGTCACAAACCTTAGAAAGCCCTTAAGCCCAAAACCTTTCAAGAGTGTTACTCGATACCTCTGACCTGCGGTTTCATCGTAACGCCAAACCTCATTAAGCCTTTCTTTAGCGCTTCTTTGCGACGGCCGCGGCATAATACTGCCAACGCACGGGACCTAGCAGCACACCCCGCGCGCAATCTTTTGGTGGACATCGAGGAGGCCGCATAAGCATGCATTCTTCCAATGACGCAGCACAGCAGCCATCCCTAACACATGCAGACCTTTTCTCCTTCCCCCCGACACAGAGAGACGGTCTCCTCGACTCCCCCACCACAAAAGCCAAACGCTCAACCAATCAGAATCTCAACTTGCAGACGCCGTTCGAAAAGCTCCAAGCATCCCTAGACAAGGCGTTCCCCGAACAGGCAAGAGCAATCTAAGCCCATCGCGCTTTATACTGATGCCATGCGAAACATGGATCACATAGAATTGCACCGCGGAGGACGCGAAGAAGCGTTTCCCGAGACCGCCGAAGACTGGCCCTATATTGCCGAACGCGCAGAATTCGCTCGCTATCCGGGCAATTCCGTCCCCTGGCACTGGCATTCCGAAGTTGAGCTTTTCTACATGGAGCAGGGAGCGATTGACTATCGAACGCGCGCGGCTCATGAGCACGTACGCTTTGAGGAAGGGTCCGCCGGCTTTATCAACGGCGGCGTTTTGCACAGCACGCTGCAATCACCCAATTCGGCGCCAGCCATTCAAATGCTGCATATCTTTCAGCCGTCGATGCTCGGCGATCCCGCGGGACGTCTCCAAAAGCGCTACATCAACCCATTGCTTCAATGTCGAGGCGTCGATGTGCTCAAATGGTCGCCCACCAACCCCGACGATATGCCCTTTATCGATTTGCTAAAGAGTTCCTTTAACCACGACCTTCAACGGCCGCAGAACGAGATGGCGCTTCGGAATAGCTTGTCAGAGCTCTGGATTCAGATTTACGCCAAGGCCGAACCGCTCTTTTCCTCCGACAACGCCTCTTGGATGACCAACCGCGACGTACAGTTCAAGGCAATCCTGGACTATATCCGCGCAAACTATGCAGCCACTATAGATGTGCCCCAGATGGCATCTGCAGCCGGCGTAAGCGAAAGAGAGTGTTACCGCATTATCGAAGCTTGCGCAGGAACGACCCCGGCGGCATATCTGCGCGCATACCGCGTAAACCGTGCTTGCGAACTTTTGGCACACACCACGCGAACGGTCCAGACAGTCGCGCGCCAATGCGGCTTTATAACAGCAAGCCATCTTGGCCAGGTATTTAAAGAACAAATGGGGTGCACTCCTTCGAGCTATCGAGCAGCGAGGCAGAATCTCGATAGCACCAGGCAGAAATCCCGCTAGCCCTTCTTCTGTCACTGCATCAAACTTGCAGGCAAACAACAGAGAGGAGCAATCATATGAAGCACTTTGACCATATCGCATTTGACGTTGATGGGACATTGGCAGATACAGAAGAAAGCGTTCTGTCATCACTTGGCCAGATTGTCCAAGAAGAAACCGGCAAAACGCTCCCCCGACACGAGCTTGAATTTGCCCTCGGCATACCCGGCAAGAACGCCCTTGAGAAACTTGGGATCTACTCACAGGCAACGCTGGATCGCTGGTGCCAAGTTGCCGCCAGCTTTAAAAGCACCATCAGCGTGTTTCCCGGCTTGCACGAAGTTATCGCAACACTCTCCGACAACGGCTGCAAACTTGGCATCGTCTCCTCACGTGCGCGCGACGAATACGCAAAAGAAATTGCACCCCTTGGCTTCGATAAGTATTTTGAGCACATCATCCTTGTCGAAGACACAACCGAACATAAACCCGCACCCGCTCCCATGCTCGAATATCTCCGGCGTACGGGCGCGAATCCTGGCAACGTCGTCTACGTTGGCGACACCGTCTACGACGAACAATGCGCAACTTCGGCAGGGGTCAGTTTTGCCAGAGCGGCATGGGGATCACACCAAGACATCCCAAACGCCACCTACAACCTCAAAACCCCCAACGACCTGCTAACCCTAACAACCAAGTAACCCCCGCGCCCCACCCTTTCAGACCTAACGCCACAAGGGCGACGACCTCGAGTAGGTCAACCTGGGAGGGACGAGGGCTTAGCTCCCCAATCTTTCCGCAGGGGGCAAAAAGCCTCGCCGCACGAAGTGCGCAGCGAGGCTTTTTGCATGCCCGAGGACGATTGGGGAACTAAGCCCTCGTCCCTCCCCGGGATATGTAGCGAGTCGGAGTACCCTTGCTGTTACTCTGCTTTGCCCACGGAGTTGAGGTTGGTCATGCGGATCTTAACCAGTTCGGTGATCTCGCGCATGCCCTCCTTGGCCGGCTTCTTGGGATCGAAGCAGGCGGGGTTCTCGGCCATGTAGGCCATGAAGCCCTTGGTGTAGGCCTGACGCAACTCGGTAGCGTAGTTAACCTTGCAGATGCCGTTCTTCACAGCCTCGGCGACCTGCTCATCGGGCACACCGGAGGTGCCGTGCAGGACCAGCGGCACGTCGACGGCGTCGCGGATGGCCTTGACCACGGACTGCTCGATGTGCGGATCGCTCGTGTACACACCGTGGCTGGTGCCAACGCCAATAGCGAGGGAGGTGCAGCCAGTGCGCTCGACGAACTCCTTAGCCTCGGCAGGATCGGTGTAGGGGCTCTCGCCCTCAACCGCGGGGCCGTCGTCCTCCTTGCCGCCGACCTTGCCGAGCTCGGCCTCGACAGGCACGCCCATGGCGCGGCCAGCGTCGGCGACGGACTTGGTCAGGGCGATGTTGTCCTCGAAGGACTCGTGCGAGCCATCGATCATGACGGAGGTGTAGCCAGTGCGGAAAGCCTGCATGCAGCGGTCATAGCCATCGCCGTGATCGAGGTGCAGAGCGACGGGCACGGAAGCGCGCTCGGCGGCAGCCTTGACCATGCCGTAGAAGTAGTCCAGACCAGCGGTCTTGATGGTGCCCGGGGTGGTCTGCATGATGACGGGGGACTTGGTCTCCTCGGCAGCGGCCAGAACGGCCATAACAAACTCGAGGTTCTCGACGTTGAACGCGCCGACGGCGTAGTGGCCGGCCTGAGCGTCCTTGAGCATCTTTTCGGTGGTAACAAGTGCCATGAGCGTTTGCTCCTCTCCCTCGCCCGCATCTGGACATCGGGCGTAGTTGTTCACAAGGCGTTTTACCTTGCGTTTTACTGCGCTCATTGTATGAAAATCGATGGTGTCGCACGCATGAGATATCACCGGCACACAGGTCAAGACACTCGTTTTTGAAAAGCAAACGGAAGAGATTCGCACCGGATTCCTCTATACGACATTGAAGTTTTCAAGCGAATCATCTTTCTTTTATAGAAAAGATAAGTAATCGAAAGGCGTTTTCTTACTAAAAAAGAAAATGAACGAAAATGGATTCAACACAATTCCTGCAAATTTATGTTGAGAACGGAGCAGCTATGGCCCATGTAACAACCCGAGCCTTCGCCGATGAGCGTCGTGCCGCCATCATGGAGATGCTTGAGCATAACGCCTCGGTACAGGTAGCAGAAATCGCCCAGACCTTTGGCGTGTCCTCCGTCACCGCCCGCGCCGACCTGGACGCGCTCGCCGAGGCTGGCAAACTGCGCCGCACGCACGGCGGTGCCGTCTCACTCCACAAGCGCCTGACCGTCTCCACGCAGGACCGGCGCATCAATGTCAATGTCGCCGCCAAGCAGGCCATCGCGCAAAGCGCCGTTGCACTCGTCAGCGACGGCGACACGCTGCTCGTCGACTCGGGCACCACGGCACTCGAATTTGTCCGCTTGCTCGACAAGCGCGACGGCATCACCGTCATTACCGCAGACATCACCATCGCCGATTACATCGACGAGAGCATGCCCTCGGTCGACGTCGTTATGCTGGGCGGCGCGCTGCGCAAGGGCCACCGCTATCTGTACGGTCCGCTCGCCATGCAGGCGCTGCAGATGGTTCACGCCGACCTCGCCATCATGTGCCCTGGTGCCTTTGTCCCGGGCTGCGGCTTTACCACCGACTTTCCGCAGATGGCCGAAACCAAGACGGCCATGATCGCCGCCGCGCGTCGAAGCGTCGCTCTGATGGACGCGAGCAAGGTCAACGGACGCGGCATGTACCGCTTTGCCGAGCTCGCCGATGTCAACACCATCGTGATGGACCGCGACCCCAACGATGCCGTCGCCACCTCAATCGCCGAGACCACCGATGCCGACGTCCCAGCCCTCTTCCTCGCCCGCGCCTAAATGTAAAAACCACCACAAAGGGCACCTTTGTGGTGGTTTATGTTGCAACTACTGCAAACGCATGGCCTCCTGGACTGCACCAACCAAGTTAGCATCGTTGCCGAGCTGCGCGGCCTTAATCTGCGGCTCGGGAATACCGGCGAGGCCGCCCTCGTACCCCGCAAGCGCGACGGGCATCTGCTTGCGCAGGGCGTCGATAAGCTCCGGATGGCAGGAAATACCGCCCGCAATAACAAATACCTCGGGATCAATCACAGCCTGAAGATTAACAAGCTGCGCATCGAAGGTGCGCGCATAGCGGTCAAGCGCACGCTGAGCATCAGCATCGCCGGACTCAATCCATTCGAACACTCGACGCCCATCTACGGGAGAGTCCTCCGGCAGCCCCTTTTCGGCAACCGCCGCGTCGCGAAGCGCACGCCATCCGCCCGTACCGGCAAAGGTACTTTCCATGCTCGCCGGACGCGCCACATCGTTGCGCAAGAAGCTAAATTCGCCCGCAAAGCAATGCGCGCCGCGAAGCACCTTTCCGTCGATGACGATGCCGCCGCCGATACCAGTGCCGATAGCGAGCACGACGCCAAACCGCGCGCCGCGCAGCGCTCCCGCCGCGTATTCACCCAGAGCGCAGCACTTGCCGTCATTATTAACGGCGACGGGTACGCCCAAGCGCTCGCGCATGATTTTTCCAAGGGGACATCCATCCATATAGGTGAGCGATCCGCCACGATGAATCGTGCCGTCAAGATCGCCCTCATAGATGCCGCCCGGAGCGCTCACGCCCACGGCCGAAACACGGTTGAGGTACGGTTCAACGAGCCCAATCAGAGATTCGACCGTCTCTTCGGCTGTGGTAAAACCAGTCGGCAGGCTTCCACGCGCGTGGATAGAAAAATCCTCGCCCAACACAGCCCATTTGACCGCCGTACCGCCCACGTCGATACCAAAGTACTCTTTCAAGTCCTACTCCTCTTATTCTGCATCCTCAAATGCCGAATGCCGGAACGGAAACCGTCTCGGCATTGGCTAGTCTCGTCTGAGATTGTCTCTACCGCTCGGTCTTTGCCTCGCGAATACGCAGCATCATGTACTGACGGCTCGGCAAATCGATACGGAACTTACCCTCGAAAGTGCCCTCGAGCGTCTCGGCGGCCATGTTCCACGTGTCAATCACGTCGACGGTATAACGCTTGCCCTCAGCGCCCTCGAACTCTCGATACGCCGGGCGATTAAAGCCAAAGTACATAACAACATCGGCAGTCCCGCGGCCATGGTCGTTGGACATGCAGGTAACGTCCCAGGTAAACGTACCATCGAGGACGCCGATCTCGTCGGGTACCCAATCAAAATCATCCGGCAGTGCCTCCATAAAGCGGCGGCAGAAACCGATGCGGTCGGGCGACTCACCAAAGAGCTCGCCGCCATGTGCCCACCAAAGCTTGGGACCGCGGTCGACGTAGGTCTCGCCATGCGTGACATAACCGCCGCGCAGACTGCCCTCCCAAAAACGACGGACGAGCTCCTGGGCCGTAAGGTTGCCCCAGCCCCAGTTGATATTGCCCTCATAGCCGACCTCGTCGATCAGAACCGGCTTGCTATACTGCGCGCGCAGCATGGTGACGTCCTCTGCTGTGTTTTTGAGGTCGCACCTCTGGTAGCTCACGTGCGTAATCCACGGATGGCTGTGGTCAAAGATCTCGCGGCAATTGTGGATGCTGCGCAAGTGTCCATACGGGTCGTTCGCCATGATGATGCGGGCATAGCGGTCCCAGTCCTCAGCCGGCTTCCACGGCATAAGGTCCCACTCATTGGCGAGGCTCCACCAGATGTTCTTGTATGCCGAGAAACGGCGAGCCACATACGCCAGGTAGAAGACATCCTCCTCGCGCGTCATGCGAGAGAAACCCCAGTCCTCGGGCTTATCATACGGGTGCAAAACGATAAGGTCCGCCTGGATGCCCAGCTCGTCAAGTTGTTCAATGCGGTGCTCGAGGTTCTCCCAAAACGGCTCGTAGAAGCGGTAATGGTCAAAGCCGCCCTTCTCGCCCTCGTAAGCATACATCGCCGGATCCTCGACGTTATAGTCGTAAAACTTGGGGAAGACACACATGCGGATTTTGTTAAAGGGCGCTGTGGCGAGCGTCTGAAGCGTCTGCTCCTGCAGCTCGGCATCTTGATTGGTCCACGCATAGCAAGTGGTGCCGAAGGGCAGGTAGCGTGTGCCGTCCTCGTACGCAAAATTGAAATCTTCGTCGGTAATGAACGGAACATTGTGGGCAAGCACATCTTTTGCCAGCAGAACACGACCATGGTTGTCGCCCGTGGCAGGCGTGGCCTCAAAGGAGCCGGTGGCACCATCGAGCGCGGGGTCATTGGAACTCACCACGTAGTTCCAGACGCCGGCACTCTCAGGCATAAAGTTGATTCCATAGTTGCCGTCACCCTTGTAGAAGCCACGGACCTCAAAGCTGTCCATGCCGTCCGCGCGATCGAAGTGTGCCGACAGCTCGACCTCGACATAGGGATTGCCGGCCGCAGTGCCTGCGAGCTCGAGCTTAAACACCTTGTACTGCTCGACGGTGGTCATAATAACGCCTCCAAGTTAAGCGATTGAATAGTCGGAGTCCGTCGGGCAACGTGAACGCTGCCCGACGGAAGGAAAGAGAGTGGCGGATTACTTGGCGCTCTTGATGAGCATGATGAACACATAGCCCACGGCGATGAGCACGATGGAGATCGGGAACGCCATGAAGTAGGAACCGGTGGCGACAACAATTGCCGAAGTCACGATGGGGCCGAGAATCTGGCCGATGGTGTTGGCGATGTTGAGGATACCCAGGTCCTTGCCGGCATTCTCCTTATCGGGCAGGACGTCGACATTGAGCGCCTGGTCCACGGAAGAATAGATGCCGTAGCCAAGACCGGCCAGCAGAGCGAAGCCGTACATGCCAGCAACGGACTTAAGCAGCCAGGGCAGGGCGATACCAGTGCACATCATGATCGTTGCAACGAGGATGATGGGCTTGCGACGGCCGATCTTGTCGGAGATGGCGCCCGAGGTGAGCGAGGCGACAAGCGACACGACCATGATCACGACGGACATACTCGAAAGGACCGCGCCGGCTTCTGCCACTGGAAGACCGATGTACTTCTCGAGGATGTATAGCTGATAGCCGTTGATACAGAAGTAACCAAAGATGAGGAGAAGGCGGCCAAAGAGTGCCAGGTAGAAGTCGCGGCAGTTCTTGGTGGGCGGAACGAACATGAGCAGCAGCGACTTGAGGTTGAGCTTCTCGGACTGCTCGCCCTCGGCAAGCGTGGCGGACTTCTCGCGCGGCCAAATAATGGTGGCAAGGATGCCGGTCAGGAACCAAGAAACTGTACCGATAATAAAGCCGGGCACCGGGTTGGAGAGGAACTGCGTACCGATGATGGTGCCGATAGACTGACCAGCCGTTGCACCGCCGCCATAGAAAGCGGAGAGCGTACCGCGCTTGTTAAGCGGAATACGGTCGGAAAGCACGGCAACAGCGGGAGCAAGCATGCAGTTAAGACCAATCTGCAGCACACACCAGGAGGCGACGATCATAGGAAGCGTGGTGGCAACCGAAGTGCTCCAGAAGGCGCAGCCGCAGATAAAGCCGCCGACAACGATAAACGGCGTGCGCTTGCCAAAGCGGCTGTGGCAGTGGTCGGAAAGTGCGCCAAAAACAAGATTCGAGAACAGGGCGAAGATTGAGCCGACCGAGTTCATCGCCGCGAGAATCGCCTCGGGCTGGCCGATGTTAAGGCCGTTAAAGCGCTCGGGGAACAAGACGTTGGAGCCGATCGTGCCCGACATCATCCACATGATTCCGAAGATGATAAAGCCGATCATGAAGCGCCATGTCTCGGTTTTGGTCATGGGCCTACCGGTGTCGGGGGCAATGGCGTTGGGATCGATCGCCGTTGACGTTTGGGTTGCCATTTTGACAGTTCTCCCTTCAAAGATGTTGCCTGTACAGTTCACGGAATCAGGGTGGCGTAAAAGGGGTCGAAACGCCACCCCTAACGGACGCGATATGGGGTACGCCGCCGTGAACTGCTCGAAGTTTACTTACTGAATAGTAAGTAAACTTCTTCGATTTGCATAACAGCCCTCCACAACGGTTACTTAGTGGTTAGTAAGTGGTAATTGGGATGAACGGTCGATTTTGCCGTTTAAACGGTGTTTACTTTTGTTGACAGCTTCATTGCACCGTCTTATTCGAGGCAAGTTGGTCTAGCATCGAGTGAAGCAAGAGCAGTACGGGGCCGACGGGCGCCGATACATGAGATATGGATTTTCATGAACAACGATCAAGAGAAGAAATCGGTCCGAACGGCCTCGAGGCGCAGCAATGCCGCGCAGGAGCGCCTTGAGCAGATTGTGCTCGCCGCCGTCAAGATTATTAACGCACGCGGCTACAACGGCATGTCGCTCCAGGCCGTCGCAAACGAGGTGGGAATCACCCAAGCAGGCGTGCTTCACTATGTGGGCAATAGACAGGGCCTTTTGCTCGAAGTTATCCAGCATTATTACAAGCAAAGTTCTGATATCGATGACTACCTCACGCTGTTTGCGCCCGGCGGTGCCTTTGAGGGGCAGAAGCCGAAAATACCCGAGTATCTGCGATTGATCGTCGCAGAGAACGCCAACCAGCCCGAGCTCGTCATGCTGTTTCAAACCCTCAACACTGAGGCGATGTCACCCGAAAGTCCGATGCACGAGTATTTCAACAACTATTCACGCGAGGCAACCCACCCATCTTGGGTCCCGGCATGGTCGGTACCCAACGGCGTCGATGCCGAAGAGACGCTCTCGTGTGCCCTTGCCGCCATGTACGGTCTCGAAGGTCGTTGGCTCGCCCGTCCAGACGAAATCGATTACAAAGCAGAATGGGCCAAATTCGAGGACGTCCTCTTCCCTCTGCCGATGTGGGAAAACTATCGCTAGCGTAAATAACTGGGTCCCGAAATCTCAAACCACCACAAAGGGCACCTTTGTGGTGGTTTGAGCGGCACGGCGGTTCGCTCCGCCAGTTTGTCTCAATCTGTAACAACTGGACCCCTAAAAGCCGGCTAACTGTTACAGATTGAGATAGTCCCGCTCGACCCCCGCCCTTAATCTAAATCTGTAACAGATAGAGTCGATTTAGCCACCCAGATGCTACAGGTTGAGACAGTTGGATACGAAACGGTCTTCGCAGAAGCGACCTTCTAACAAAGAGACGCTACATATTGACCGAAGCCCGGCAGCGCAAACTCAAAACGTCCCTGTAGGGGTTCTTCAATCACTCCTGCCTCAATCAGACGTTTTTTATACGTCGAAATCGAACCGGAGCTTTTCTTAAGCCTCGCAGCCAATTCTTGCCTGGTCGTTGTCCCCTCCGGATTCATTGCACGAAGGAAATCCAAGTCCCCCTGTGAAAGTTCCGCCGCAGTCGAGGCAAAAACGCGCGATTCGAGCTCCTCTTGCGCAAGCTTCGCGCCGCGTTCGACGTCTTCAAGGGAAACCTCAGCCGCCTGGCGCGAAGCGTTCCATGCCCGATATCCCACCAACTGGAACATAAATGGAAAACCATCAATTGCCTCGGCAGCACGGTCGACCGCCTCATCGGAAATCGATTTGCCACCGTCTTCAATCGTCAGCCGGAACGCTTCTTTTACCTCAGTCGGCGAAATAGATCCCAGCGAATGCTGGGCAGCGCGACGAAGAAACGATGTAGATTTTCCCGTCAGCAACGCCAGCACGCGAAACGGCAGCCCCGCCATAAGCAAAGCTACCTTTTTGTTCTCGCTCACAAAATGTTGGTAGGTGGTAACGAGCTCCGTCATTTGAGCAAACGATGCATCAACTTCGTCAACGGCGATAAGTACCCCGGTGCCAGTCGCTTCAAGCTGAGCAAACAGAGCGTTCATCTTAGTACGCCAGTTGGCGCCCTCAAATTCAATATCAACGTTTTCCCAGCTCATACTTCCTATGGAGGCAATCCCAACACTGTTCACACGCCTAGAAGCGGGCTTTTCGATCAGATGGGCGGCCGATTCGTTGAGGCGCTGCAGAATGTCTTCGAGCATCCCGTCCGAAGCCGTCACATTCGCCGTAATCCAGCCTTCTTGCTGGGCGCGGTATGACAGATATGCCAAAAGGGCCGTTTTGCCCGTCCCGCGCGCGCCGTAGAAAATCGAGCATAGGTTGGGGTCGGAATCGGCGCTTTCAAACGCCAGCACCATATCATCAATGATTTGCTCACGGCCGGCCATGTATGCCGGTACACGTCCAAACATCGGCGTGAACGGATTTGCCTGCCTGTACGCTGTCGCCGCCGCCATAAAACCTCCTTTGAACTCACGTAATTCCATTATGCCCTACAGCCCTTGATTTCTTTGAGCCTCCTTGATTTTTTTGAGCATCTTTGAGTTCCTTGAGCATGCTTGAGTTCTTTGAGCGAACGGCCGACAGCAGAACCAACCGTCCTCTTCGACTAAAAGCAAAAACCACCACAAAGGTGCCTGTCCCCTTTGTGGTGGTTTGAGCGTTAAAAGCGAAATATCGCTATTTGGAAAGCTCGTCGGCGAGGGCTTCGATCTGGGCGCGCGAGGTGTCGTTGAGCGAGCCTAGGACGGTCACCTTGTTCTGCGTCAGGGTGATGTCCTTCATGCCCTCGAGCTCCTTGGTCATAACCTTGGCAGCAGCGGGCGCCCAAGAGCCGGCCTCGACAAGCGCCACCGTGCGATTCTGGTAGGCATGCTCGGCGAGCGTGTGGATGAAGGTGCTCATAAACGGGAAGATCTCGCCCTGATAGGTGATGGAAGCGAGTACCAGACGGTCATAGCGGAACGCATCCTCAACGGCCTCGGCCATGTCGTCGCGAGCCAGATCAAAGACGGAAACCTTCTGGCCGCGAGCCTCAAGCGCGGATGCGAGTTCCTCAACGGCGACCTTCAGATGGCCGTACACGCTCGCGTAGGCAATCGTGATGCCGTCGTCCTCGGGCTGATAGCTCGACCAGGTGTTGTAGGTGTCGAGGTAATAACCCAGGTTCTCGGTCAGCACGGGGCCGTGAAGCGGGCAGATAATCTGAATGTCCAGATCGGCGGCCTTCTTGAGCACGGCCTGCACAAACTTGCCGAACTTTCCCACGATGCCAAAGTAGTAACGGCGCGCCTCGCAGGCCCAGCCCTCAGGATCCTCGATGTCGTTGGCGCCAAACTTGCCAAAGCCGTCGGCACTAAAGAGCACCTTGTCGGTGGCCTCGTAGGAGAAGAGCACCTCGGGCCAGTGAACGTTGGGGGCGCCAACAAACGTTAGGCTGTGGCCGCCCAGGTCGAGCACATCGCCCTCTTTGACGACCATCTTGCGCTCGGGGAAATCGGTGCCAAAGAAGTTGGCCATCATGCGGAAGGCGCCCATGCTTGCCACGATCTGTGCCTGGGGATAGCGCTCCATAAAGGCGGCAATGCCGGCGGAGTGATCGGGCTCCATATGATGGACGACCAGGTAGTCGGGCGTACGGCCATCGAGCTCGGCCTCGAGGTTACCGAGCCACTCGTCGACAAAGCCAGCGTCGACCGAATCGGCGACAGCGATCTTTTCGCCCAAGATAACGTAGCTGTTGTATGCCATACCGTTCTCGGACACGTCGTACTGGCCCTCGAACAGGTCGATGTCGTGGTCGTCGACGCCGATGTAGCGGATATCCTTGGTGATCTCCATCAGGCAAAACCTCCTAGATAGACAAAAGAACCCGTCTATCATAGCACTCGGCTGCATCCCAACAGCCATCTGCCGGCATCCTTATCGATTGTTATTGATGTTCAACATATCACCGTTGACCTGCGGAAACTATGCGCGCGGTGCCGCCGTACTATGTCGAACGATAAGCTGGCCGGGAATACGAATGGCAACGGTTTTGCCCGCCGCACCCGCCTCGGGAACCGCATGCTCAAACACCTCTCGTCCGCGCTGATGCAAGTCGAATCGAACGGTCGTGAGCTCGTTATGCGCGACAAAGTCGTCGAGTGAGTCATCGACGCCCACCACGCTCACGTCCTCGGGCACGCGCAAGCCGCTATCGCGCAGCGCGGCGATGGCGCCGTTTGCCATCTGGTCGTTTGCCGCGTAAATCGCCGTCATGGTGCGGTCGTGCTCGGCCAGGTACCTGCCGGCCTCGTAACCGCTGTTGGCAGACCAGTCACCCTCGAGCGGCTCTACCGGCTCGATGTGTTTACGCTCGAGTGCATCCTGCCAGCCGGCGCGACGAAACTGTTCGTCGACTGAGAACGACGGGCCACCAATATAGCGAATCTGCTCGTGCCCCAGCTCAAACAGGTGATCCATGAGCAGCAGCGAGCAGCCGTAATGATCGGAATCGACCGTGGTCACGCGCGGATGCGCATACATGGTGACGATAACCGTGCCAATGCCCGGCAGTGGATCAAACGACTCAAAATCGGGCGCCATGCGACTCATGCCGATGATGATGCCGTCCACCGGCAATGCAGCCATACGACGCGTGGCCTCGGCAAGCGAAAACTCCTCGGTCTTGGACATCTCGACCAGCGTGATGGCGCAATTATGCTCGCGAGCAGCGCTGGCGATGCCGTCGATCATTGAGAGGTTGCCAAACTTGGTGACATCGTTGACGCACAGACCGACCGAATGGTAGCGGCCGTCGCGCAGCGAGCGACCGGCATAACTCGGACGAAAGCCGAGCTCTTGCATAGCGGCCTGCACGCGCTGGCGCGTCTGTTCGTTAACGTTGGGCAAGCCGTTGGCGACGCGTGAAACCGTCTGCTGCGAAACGCCAGCAGCGCGGGCGACGTCGGCCATGGAGACCGGACGCGTACCTGTATCGTTGGACGGGCGCCTTGCCACAGGATCACCTTCACACTTGCGAGATCTGAATAGCGTGCATGCCGGCCCGGGCAGAAACACACCCCGCGCCGAAGCCCGCTATCGTCGGACGCATGCTAACGTACTCTACTTTTTCAATCCGCAACTCTTCTGCTCTATAAGTCCATACGGCAATACCGTTCACGGCTGAATTTCTACCGATTACCAGATTCTCAAAAAGTGATAAGCGTTGTGTTATGAGTACGTTAACATAGCCCGTAACGTGCGGCATCGTAGATGCTGAGTTTATGCCGCTTCAGATTGTTAACGTACTCACTACGACGCAAAGCTCGTCAGTATGCGCCAAGGAAAGGACCCTCATGACCGCTCCCGACGAAAAGACACTCGCCACACTCACCAAGCTGTTCGAGGATGAGTTTGGCCCCATCGGCGATCGCCAGGTGCTCTATGTGCACGCGCCCGGCCGCTCCGAGATCAGCGGCAACCACACCGACCACGAGGGCGGCCACGTTATCGCCGGCTCGCTCGATGTCGCCGTCGACGGCATCGCCGTGGCAACTGATTCCAACAAGGTCCGCGTTGCCGACGAAGGCTATCCCACGTTTGAGATCGCGCTCGACACGCTAGACGTTCAGGAGTCCGAGAAGGGCACGTCCGCGAGCCTCGTCCGCGGCATGGCCCACGAAATCGCTGCTCTGGGCGTTGAGCCCCAGGGCTTCGACCTCGCCTTCACCTGCTCCGTCCCCTCGGGCGGCGGTCTTTCGAGCTCCGCTGCTGTCGAGGCGGCATACGGTCGTGCCATGGAGACGCTCTGGGGAGCGCCCGCCATCGAGCCTGTCGCGCTCGCCCAGATGAGCCAGCGCACCGAGAACAATTACTACGGTAAGCCCTGCGGCCTTATGGACCAGGCCGCCGTGTGCTTGGGCGGCCTTGCCTACATGGACTTTGAGGATCAGGCTCAGCCTAAGACCCAGAAGCTCGAACTCAACTTTGAAGATCACGGCTATGCGCTCGTGCTCGTTAAGGTCGGCGCCGACCACGTGGCCGCCACCGACGACTACGCCGCCGTTCCGCGCGAGATGCAAGACGTCGCCGCCGAGTTTGGCAAGGCACGCCTGTGCGAGGTAAACGTTGCCGATTTTGACGCCAAACTCCCCGAGCTGCGCGCCAAGCTGGGCGACCGTGCCTGCCTGCGCGCCGTTCACTACTGGTACGAAAACGGCCTGGTCGATAAGCGCTGGGCGGCCCTTAACGCCGGCGACATCGACCAGTTCCTGGTCCTGACGCGCGAGTCCGGCGCCAGCTCCGCCATGTACCTGCAGAATGTCGTTGCCAAGCTGGGGTCTGAGCAGCCTTCCATGTATGCCCTGGCGCTGGCCGAGCACGTGCTCGACGGCCGCGGCGCCGTTCGCATTCACGGTGGCGGCTTTGGTGGCACCATCCAGGCCTTCGTGCCGCTCGACCTGGTCGACACCTTCATTGCCAAGATGAACGGCTGGCTGGGCGAGGGCTCTGCCCGCCACTACGCCATTTCTGACAAGGGGGCTTACGCGGCATGGCTGTAATGACCGACGTGCGCGAGGCCGCGCAGGGCCTGATTGAGTATGCCATCCATCGATCGATGATCGGACAGGACGATCGCATCTGGGCCTACAACACCATTTTGGAGTGCATCGGCGCTACGGGTCCCGCGCTCGATATGGCCTGGGCGCTCCAGGTTGAGAAACTCTCGCTCTTGCACCCCAATACCCTGCCCGACTTTGATCTTGAAGGCACGCTTGCCGCGCTTTCCGAGGCCGCCGTTACCAACGGTGCCGCCGAGGACACGGCGTCAGGCCGCGACCGCATCGCCATGCGCATCATGGGTATGCTCATGCCGAGGCCTTCGGTTGTAAACGAGGAGTTCAACGGACGTATGGGCGTCAACGAGCCCCGCGCCGCAACCGACTGGTTCTACGGCCTGTGCTGCGACGCCGGCTACGTGCGCCGTGCCGCCATCGCGCGCAACATCAAATGGAGCACCCCCACCAACTGGGGCGATCTTGAGATCACCATCAACCTCTCCAAGCCTGAGAAGGACCCGCGCGATATCGCCGCGGCAGGTGCCGCCAAGAACACGGGCGAGAAGTATCCCGCCTGCCAGCTCTGCATCGAAAACGAGGGCTATCCCGGACGCTCCGCTGCAGCCGACGGCGGCGCTCACCCCGCTCGCCAGAACCTGCGCATTATCCCCATCCAGCTCAACGGCGAGCGCTGGGGTTTCCAGTACAGCCCGTACGCGTACTTTAACGAGCATTGCATTGCCATGAGCTCCGAGCATCGTCCGATGCACGTCGACCGCAAGGGCCTGACCTGCCTGCTCGACTTTGTGGACCTGTTCCCGCATTACTTCATCGGCTCCAACGCCGACCTGCCTATCGTGGGCGGCTCGATTCTGTCGCACGACCACTTCCAGGGCGGCGCGCACGAGTTCCCCATGATGCATGCCGCCGAGGTCTCGCAGTTTAGCGTGCCCGGTTTTGACCAGGTCACCGGCACTGTGCTGCAGTGGCCGCTCTCGGTGCTGCGCCTGCGCTCGCATGACCGCGCTCAGCTGCTCGACGCTGCCGAGAAGATTATCCTCGCCTGGCGCGAGTGGACCGACGAGTCTGTGGGCGTTATCGCGCACACGGCCGACGGCGTAGCGCACAACACCGTGACGCCCGTCATCCGCCGCGTCGACTCCCGCGGCAACGCCGGCGGCGAGATTTACGAGGCCTACCTGGCGCTTCGCTGCAATATCACGACCGACGAGCATCCGCTGGGCGTTTTCCACCCGCATGCCGAGTATCACCACATTAAGAAGGAGAACATCGGCCTGATCGAGGTCATGGGCCTGGCCATTCTGCCGCCGCGCCTGGTTCCCGAGCTCGGCGCTGTCCGCGAGCACCTGCTGGCAGCCAAAGCCGATACCAGCTACGACCTTGCCAGTGCGCTCGAGGGCGACGACCTTTGCCGCAGCCATGCCGCATGGGCCGAGGACGTCTATGCCCGCCGCGCCGACGAGCTTACGGCGGATAGCGCCATCGGCATCCTGCACGAGGAAGTCGGCGTAGTGTTTGGCCACGTGCTCGACAACGCCGGCGTCTTTAAGTGGGACGAAGCCGGCCGCGCCGCCCAACAGCGCTTTATCGACTCACTGTAATGATCCCTTGGGGACGGAGGAAAACGGACTATTTCGTCTTCAAGACAACGGCGCCCGCCGGCAACATCGCCGACGGGCGCCGTTTTTGAGTGTAGCCATTGGGGACGTTCTTAAACGACTAGTCAAACAAGAACGTCCCCAATGGCTAATGACTCGAGCGTGGAAAATCTCCCACTTTGAGCTCGCATGGGCACCAAAAGCAGGAGATTATCCACGCTCATTCTATTAGGAGTCGCAACCGCTACAACTCTACGACCTCAACGTTGCTGTAGATCTCGTCCCAGCGGTCCATGACCAGGTGGCCGGTCTTGGGATCCATGGCGTTGAGCTTACCGCAGGTATTGGCGGTCTTGAGCACCGTGACGTCGTCGGCACCAGCAGCAATCGCATGCGCAAAGCCGGCGATGGTCGAGTCACCGGAACCCGTCGCGTTCACAGCCGCAATCGCGGGCGTCTTGGCGCGGAACGCGCGACCCTCATGGAAGCCCACCGAACCGGCAGCGCCCATCGAAACGACAACCCAGGGAATACCGGCAAAACGGCTATCGGCGGCGAGCGCCTCGCGCAGGGCATCGACATCATCGGTCGTAAAGGACGTACCCAGCAGGCCGTTAATCTCGGTCAGGTTGGGTTTTACGAGCTCAGGCTTAGCGTCGGACTCCAGCGCAGCCTCCAGCGATGCACCCGAGGTGTCGAGCAGCACCTTGGCGCCCGCCTCCTCGGCGATCTTAACGAGCTCGGCATAGTAGCCGGCATCGACGCCACGCGGCAGCGAGCCCGAAAGCGTCACAACGTCCGCCTTCGCTGCAAGCTCGGCGAACTTGGCCGTAAAGGCCTCGAGCTCGGCCGGGGCGATCTGCGGGCCGCTCTCCAGCAGCTCCGTCTGATTACCCTCGTGCAGAATATTCAGGCAAATGCGCGTCTCACCGGCGATGGGCACAAAGTCGTTCTTGACGCCGTCGGCATCCATAAGCTCGGCCATATAGGCACCCATGTGGCCGCCAAGCAGACCAGTCGCGAGCACGTCGTCTCCCAGTTGCAGCAGCACACGGCTCACGTTGAGGCCCTTACCGCCAGCGGTCTTTTCGGGCGTGACGCGGTTAACGTCGTCAATGACCAGCTTGTCGAGCTGATAGCGCGTATCAATCGACGGGTTCATGGTAACGGTCAGAATCATATTGAACTCCTGTTCCGGGGCGGCACGACCCACCCCAAACATACGATAGCTCGTTAAAGGATCTCGATCTCAAAGCCGCGGGTGACGGTCTCCCCCGGCTTGGCAACCAGGCAGCCACGCTTGTGCTCCAGAATATCGTCCTCGTCGGAGCAGGTGGACAGGCCGCCCCACGGTTCCACGGCCACAAAGTCGCCCTCGGGCTTGCTCCACACAATCAGGTACGGCATATCCTGGAACGTCAGGCGCACGCCCTTGTCCTCGGTTTTCTTGGTCAGCGTAACCACGCGGCTCTCGAGCACGTCAAAGATGGTCTCCGCGAAGTCGAAGAGTTCGTGGGTCAGCGGCAGGTTCTGGTCGATCATGGGGTTCTTGCTGCGATGCTCAACATCAATCAAGCCCGTCGAGGGAACGGCAGTACAGAGCTCGGCGGCCTCACGCTGCTCAAAACGGAGCTCGTAATCGTCATAGGACTCGCCCTCGTCGAGCGGGCACTTAAAGCCGGGGTGACCACCCACAAAGAATGGCATATCCTCGGTGCCCTCATTGGTCACCTCGTACGACACGGCCACCTTTTCCGAATCGATCGTGTAGCGAGCAACGATCTTAAACGGATACGGGTACTGCTCAAGCAACTCGGCATGGTCGGCTGAGCTTAGGCTCAGCGCAACCATGTTGTCTCTCTGCTCCTCGAGCTTCCACTCCTGCTTGCGGGCAAAGCCGTGGCGGGCAAGCTTGACCTCGCGGCCACCCATGGTCATCGCGCGGCCATCACGAAGGCCGCCGCAAATCGGAAAGCAAATGGGTGCCTGGCCCGACCAGACCGCCGGGTCACCCTGCCACAGGTACTCACGGCCGTTGGCCGCAATAGAAGTGAACGACCCGCCCGCCGTGGTCAACGCCACACGAATCAAACCGTTATCAAGAACAAACTCCACAGGAGCCTTCCCTTTCTTACGACAGCCCGCCAAGTCAATAGGGCTGATAGAAAACCGGCCCGCGCCCCCTCACAGAAACGCGAGCCGTCAACGGACTAGTAAATTACGCCGGATACCCGCTAGTCATGGTATTCGCCGCGGTCCCACTTCTCGAGGAACTCGTCAAAGAAGTGCGGGTCGGCCTGAGCCTCGGCGTCGGCCTTGTTGCAGGCGTCGATCTTGGCGATCAGGGCATCGTGCTCGGGGGTCTTCTCGTAGGGCTCCTCCAGGAAGGCAAGCATGATATCGGCCATCAGGAACTCGCCGGTAATCTTGCCGCCAAAGCCCACGATGTTGGCGTTGAGCTCGCGACGGGCATACAGGGCGGAGGTCATGTCGCGAACCAGGGCGCAGCGGGCGCCGGGAACCTTGTTGACGGCGTTGGTGATGCCGATGCCGGTGCCGCACAGGGCCACGCCAAAGTCGGCCTTGCCGCTGGCAACGGCCTCGCCCACGGCCTTGCCGTAGATGGGATAGTGCGTACGGGTGTGGCTGTAGGTGCCGCAGTCGAGCACCTTGTAGCCAGCCTGCTCCAGGCGGTCGGCCAGATAGATCTTCTCGTCCGTAACGATATGGTCGCAACCGATTGCGATGGTCTTCTTCATCAGAACGTCCTTTCGTCTGAATTCACAAGTTGAGGTAGAAGTTCGAGTTCTCGGTGGCTCTCGTTAGGCCATCTTGTTGAGCATGTCGACACGGATCTGGTGACGGCCGCCGGCGTACTGGGCGCGCAGGAACTCGCGGGCGATCTTCTTGGCGACCTCGGTGCCCACAACGCCCGGGCCCATGGTGACCATGCGCGAGCCGTTGTGCTCGCGGGTCATGTAAGCGGAACGCTCGTCGGAAATGTTGGCGACGACCATGCCCTTGATCTTGACGGCGGCCATATAGGATCCGACGCCGTACTTATCGAATGCGAAGCCCTGGGAATCCTTGTGCTCCAGCAGGTCCTTGGCAACGGCGGTCGCGGAATCGACAAAGTCCGCGGCAGGGATCTCGGAATAGTCGACGACCTCGTGACCGTCGGCGATGAGCATCTCCTTGATGGACTCCTTCATCGACATACCGTCGGCATCGGAAGCGATTACAACCCTCATGACATCCTCCTTGAGAGATACGCAGGTGCGTAGTTTCTGTTTGGAAGTGTTGAATCGCGCTCAGGTCCGGGCATCTGAATGTGCGGTTCTTCACTGTTCATGTTTATTTGAACACATTCGAACATAGGTTGCAACCATTATTTGTTTAACTTTGTTCTTTTTTGAACAAATACCGTTCACGGATGATTGCCGACCGTTTGAGCCCGGCGCAGACGTAGCGACCATGTGTTCAACAAACAAAAGGGCGGCCGAGAACGTGTCTCGGCCGCCCCTTCGGCGGTATTCCCCGGTATATACAGCTGTTTTAGCTACTCAGACTGCCTGTTCTTCTTGGCATGTTTGGACGGAGCGCTCAAGAAACGACCCGTCAGATAGTTCGCGGGACCGGAGATATCAATCCCCAGCAGGGTGTGGCCCAGCCACAGAAACGCCACAAGCACCAGCAGCGGGATAACGCACGAGGTCACGATCATCACGATGACGCCTTCAATTAGGTCGGTCACCTGTTGCACGATCTCGTCGGTCATTTGCTTGGCACCACTGGTTACCGACGTGACCAGGCTCGAGGCACCGTCGGCAAGCTGTTCAAGCACGTTCTTGGACTCTGTGGACTCGGTCTTTTTCTTGCTTGCCTTGGAGCTGTCGCTATCTGCCGCACTCGCAGCGTCGGCCGCCTTTTGCTCGGCTGCCTCGATGCTCACTCGATACGTTTCGTCGACCTTTTGCGACACCCATACGCTTGCAGGCACCAACGCCATGCCGATCACGGCAACCACCAGCACGCGCGTCGCCACGCGGCGCAGGACGGCGCTCGTGCTCCAGCGCCCGTGGAAGCCAAGCGACACCGCAAAAAGCACCAACGCAAATGGGATTAAGATGCCCAAGCCAACCGACCACAAAATCGTGAGCAAATATTTCTCGAGGTAGAGCACGGCGAGCACGATGCCCAGGTTACCCGAAAGCTGCGCGAGCTGCTCGGCGACCGGCGTTCCCGTATCACCCGGCAGCGCGGTAATGCCCGCAGACAGCGCCACGCACGAGGTCGTGAGCGCCAGTACGTTACCTTTCTTTTGGTCGATAACCTCGATGGTGGAGTCCCAAGTCTTGGTATCGGCAAAATGCGGACGAGCCACAAAGCCCGACAGCAAGGCCAGTACCACGAGCGCAACGATAAAGCCAATCTGCAGCTTTTTGTTTGCGCACACGACATCGGACAGGCTGGGCTGCAGCTCGGTTACCGTCGTGTGCTCGGTTATCTGGACAGGACGCCCATGAGCCATCTCGCGCGCATCTCTTTTTTGTATTGACCCGTTATCCGGCATTTGGATACCTCCTCAGTCCGGTCTGTATTGCGGATGGAAGTATACCCACCCAGCAAAAAACCGAACGGGAGGGCGTGCAGAAGCTCCATAACGCTGCTAGTCGAATAGTGCCATTTCAAAACTATGCCGGTTTACTACGATAAAACCGATAGGACCGACCACATTTGCTATTAGCAGAAAATGACAAGCTTTCTACCTGCGGCTTTGATAACGCTGTTCTTTCCATAGTTGAAAGAATGCGATTCATCGTAGTAAACCGGCATAGTTTTGTAACCGACAGACCGAGTCGGCACCGCAGCAAACCTAATGACCCGGTTTCTTCCATCCTCAAAGGATCGAATGCATGGCAGGAGTGTCCCAAACTGCCGGCAGATAAGGAACGTCCCCAAGTGCCGGGTAAACAGAAAAAGCCCTGCCGCGGGTAGCGGCAGAGCTTTTGGAAGGGGACTTGGTTGTGAGAGCTCGTTAGGCGAGCTTAGCCTCGAGTGCGGCGATGCGCTTATAGGCATCGATGGTAAAGCGGGTCTGCTTCTCCAGGATCATGGTGGTCATGAGAGTATCCTGAGCGTGAGCCATGATGAAGGTCATCTCCATCTCGCCGCCGCCGGCCTCCTGCGAAAGCAGCTTGGTCTGCGTGTCGTGGGCGCCGATAAGTGCATCGCTGGCATCCTTGTGCAGCTGCTCGGCCTTCTCAAAATCACCCTCGCGAGCAGCATCGAGCGCTGCAAGCAGATCGGTCTGGGCGTCGCCCGCGTATGCGACAATCTCGAATCCAACCATCGAGATTTCTTCTTTGGTTGCCATATTGCGTTCCTTTCACATATGAACCAACGGAGAGCATCGCGTCCGGGCATACGCGCTGCGCTGTGTATGGCAGGAACATTAACATTCAAACAAAAAAGAACAGCGCAAAACGTAATTTCGAGCTATGAACGGTTGCTTTTCGCCCGTGAACGGTTTTTAAACCAATCTGAACATTCTCGAACACAATTAGCGGCAACCCAAACAGGTCCGCACCCTAGCGTACATAGCGCACCGTATCGCCCTCGACGAGCACACCCGGAAACAGCATGTGCTCCACACCGGGTGCAGCGCCCTCGGCGCCGGCAATCTTGTCGACCGCCCACATGCCGACGCGCTTGTTGTCAAAGCGCACCGTAGTCAGGCGACGATCGGGCACGATATCGCCCAAACTATCGTCAACACCCACCACGCTTACGTCCTCGGGCACGCGCCTTCCGCACGACTCGAGCCCGCGAATGCAGCCGTAGGCCATGGCATCGTTGGAAGCATAAATGGCCGTACAGGTCGGATCGTCCGCCAGAGCCTGACCGGCAGCATACCCGCTCCGTGCCGTCCAATCGCCACGGACGAGTCGCGGCGGCTCAATACCATGCGCGCGCAATGTCTCACGCCAGCCCTCCTCGCGTTGCATGCCCGAAAGCGAGCGCTCGGGGCACGAGATAAAGTGCACGGTCCTGTGCCCCTGCCCCAGCAAGTACTCGACCACCTGGCGCGAGCAATCGAACTGGTCGTTATCGACTGTTGAACAGAGCGGGTGCTCCAGCATGGTAACGAGCACCGTCTGCATACCGGGCAGCGGCTCGAAGGTGCCAAAGTCCGCCGGCATGCGATTCATGATCACAACCATGCCATCCACCGGCAGCGCGCTCATGCGCGACGATGCGCTCTCGAGGGTATAGGGATGTCCATCTACTTTAGTAAGGGTGATGGCATAGCCGTGCTTGTCGGCGGCGGCGGCAAAGCCCTCCATGCGGTCGAGATTGCCGGTACCGGTAATGTTGAACATGGCGACGCCGACGGTCTTGAACTTGCCGCGACGCAGCGAACGGCCGGCAAAATTGGGGCGATACCCCAGCTCGCGCATGGCGGCACGCACGCGCTCCTTGGTCTCAGGGCGCACGCTGGGCGAATCGTGCACCGTACGCGAGACTGTCTGCTCCGAAACGCCCGCGAGACGCGCCACGTCCTTAACAGAAACCGATTTTTTAACAGCGGCCATAGGTCGATCTTTCTATGTCAACGATGCCATTGGTGGCACCCTACGCAGTCAAATGAAACGTCTTTAAGTATATCTAACGCCTCCTCCGCCATACGCTCACCACCCAAAACCTACCGTTCACCGACAATCCCGCTTCCCCGGACGGCTTTTGTCGACCAAATGTTAACGTTGCCATTGTGCAAACACAGAGCCACCGGGCGGCTCAAACGTTTACGCGTAAGGAATCGACGGTTCGCAGGCACAGGAACCACCGATTCGCGTCTTTATTTGTGCCGCAAAATGGCAACGTCAACATTTTGGCAACCGAACGCCAAAAGTTACCATCGTTGCTAACCCACCGACTCTTAGGAGCATTGCATGGAGCAACTCATCGCCATCATCGAAAAGGGCCAACCCTTTTTCAACGCGATCGCCCGCAACAAGTACCTCAAGGCGATCCGCGACGGCTTTATCTCCGTCATCCCCATCATCATCTTCTCGTCCATCTTCTGCCTGGTAGCCTCGGTCCCCAACATCTGGGGTTTCTACTGGCCCGATGACATCAACAACGCCCTGTGGAAGTGCTACAACTACTCCATGGGCATCCTGGCCATCGCCTGCGCCGCCACCACGGCCAAGCACTTCGCCGACGCCCAGAACCGTGATCTGCCCAAGAACAACCAGATCAACTTCATCTCGTGCATGTGCGCGGCCATCATCGGCTTCTTGCTCCTTTCGAGCGACACGATCGCCACGGACGCCGCCAGCGGCTTCAACACCACCTACCTTGGTTCCAAGGGCCTGCTGACCGCCTTCATCGCTGCGTTTGTGACCGGCATCATCTACAAGTTCTTCATTAAGCGCAACATCACCGTCAAGATGCCCGAGCAGGTTCCGCCCAACATTTCGCAGACCTTTAAGGACATCATCCCCTTCTCCGTCTGCATCACCGTCTTTTGGGTCTTTGACATCGTCTTCCGCGCTGCCTTTGGCTTCTGCTTTGCCCAGGGCGTCATCCAGGTGTTCCAGCCCCTGTTCACCGCCGCCGACGGCTACATCGGCCTCGCTGTGATCTACGGTGCCATGAGCCTCTTCTGGTTCGTCGGCGTCCACGGCCCCTCGATCGTCGAGCCCGCCATCGCCGCCGCCCTCGTTGCCAACATGACCGACAACCTGGCTGCGTTCCAGGCTGGCCAGCACGCTTCCGCTGTCCTGACCCAGGGTGCCCAGTACTTCGTCGTCTGCATGGGCGGCACCGGCGCCACGCTCGTCCTGGTCTTTATGTTCTGCTTCCTGGCCAAGTCTCAGGAGATGCGCGCCGTCGGTAAGGCAGCCATCGTCCCCGTGTGCTTTGCCGTCAACGAGCCGCTGCTGTTCGCCGCGCCTATCGTGCTCAACCCCGTCTTCTTTGTCCCGTTTGTTTTTGCCCCGATCGCCAACATCTGGATCCTCAAGATCTTTATCGACTTCTTGGGCATGAACGGCTTTATGTACACCCTGCCCTGGACCGTCCCCGGCCCCATCGGCACCATCATGGGCTTGGGCTTCCAGCCGCTCGCCTTTGTGATGCTCGCCCTCATCCTGGTCGTCGACTTTGTCCTGTACTACCCGTTCTTCCGTGCCTATGACGCCCAGAAGTGCGCCGAGGAGGCCGAGATCTCCCAGGAGGAGCTCGCCGCCAAGAACGCCGAGAAGGCCGCCAAGCTCAACGATGCCTTCCAGGGCAAGGCTGACGCCAAGAGCGTTGCCGCCGGCGCTGCTGCCGAGGCCGTGAAGGTCGACTCCCCTGCCGCTTCTGCAGCACCCGCTGCCGAGGCAACGACCGCCAGCGACCTCAACGGCAAGCGCGTGCTCGTGCTCTGCCAGGGCGGCGGTACCTCGGGCCTGCTCGCCAACGCACTGGCCAAGGCTGCCAAGGAGCGCGGCATCAATCTTGAGACCGCTGCCGAGGCCTATGGCAACCACGTCGACATGCTCCCCGACTTTGACCTGGTCGTCCTGGCCCCGCAGGCAGCCAGCTACCTGGGCGACCTGCAGAAGGATTGCGAGCGCGTGGGCAACAAGTGCGTCGCCTGCCGCGGTAAGCAGTACATCGAGCTCTCCCAGAACGGCGACAAGTCTCTCGCCTTCGTAAGTGAGCAACTCTCGAAGTAAGTAACGCTCAGAGCCAGCCGACCATCAACAGCCGGCTGGCACTTCGATTTAGACGATTGGATATTTCATCATGTCCGTTAATCCTGCTAGCGTCACCAACCCGCCCGCGCAGTTTCCCGAGGGCTTTGTCTTTGGCGGCGCCACCGCTGCCTACCAGGTAGAGGGCGAGACCCGCACTCACGGTAAGGGCAAGGTTGCCTGGGACGACTTTCTGGAAGCCCAGGGGCGCTTTTCCCCCGATCCCGCTTCCGACTTCTACAACCAGTACCCCGTCGATCTGGAGCTGTGCGAGGAGTTTGGCATCAACGGCATTCGCCTCTCCATTGCCTGGAGCCGCATCTTCCCCAACGGCACCGGCGAAATCAACCCCGAGGGCGTCCAGTTCTACCACGATCTCTTCGCCGAGTGCCATAAGCACCATGTTGAGCCGTTCGTCACGCTGCATCACTTCGATACGCCGCTTCCCCTCTTTGAGAAGGGCGACTTCCTCAACCGCGAGACCATCGATGCCTTTGTGGACTTTGCCACCTTCTGCTTTAAGGAGTACGCCGACCAGGTGACCTACTGGTTCACCTTTAACGAGATCTGGGCCGACGCCTCCAACACCTACATCGAGGGCACCTTCCCCGGCGGCGTCAAAGCTCATCTGGCCGAGGCCTTCCAGTGCGAGCACAACATGATGCTCGCCCACGCCAAGGCTGTGCTGGCCTTCCACAACGGCGGCTTTAAGGGCAAGATCGGCGTCATCCAGTCGCTGGAGTTTAAGTACCCCCTCAACGAGAACGACCCCGCCGACATCAAGGCCGCCAACAACGAGCACGTGCTGCAAAACCAGTTCCTGCTCGACGCCACCTTCCGCGGGGACTATGCTCCCGACACCCTCGAGTGCGCCAACCGCCTGGCTGCCGTCTCGGGCGGCACCATCGAGATCCTGGACGAGGACCTCGAGATTATGCGCGAGGCAGCGCTCTACAACGACTACCTGGGCGTTAACAACTACCAGTGCCGCTTCCTCAAGGCTTACGACGGCGAGAACGACCTGCACCACAACGGTACGGGCGAGAAGGGCACCGGCCGCTGGCGCGTTAAGGGTATTGGTGAGCATGTGAACAAGCCCGGCATCCCCACCACCGACTGGGACTGGATCATCTATCCCGAGGGTCTGTTCGATCTGCTCGTCTACATTAAGCAGCGCTACCCCAACTACAAGCAGATCTTCATCACCGAGAACGGCATGGGCTACAAGGACCCCTACAAGGACGGTTTTGTGGACGACCAGCCGCGCATCGACTACATCGAGCAGCACTTGCGTTGGCTGCTCAAGGCCATGGAGGTGGGCGTCAACGTGGGCGGCTACTTCCTGTGGAGCCTGCAGGATCAGTTCTCCTGGACCAACGGCTACAACAAACGCTATGGCTTCTTCTACGTAGACTTTGAAACCCAGAAGCGCACGCCCAAGGCAAGCGCCTACTGGTACAAGCACGTGGCGCAGACCCGTCGTCTGGACTAGCGACTTGCGACGAGCGGCATTGCCCCACTCACATAGCTTGTCCCCATTTCTCAGCCGGGGGCGGCACGTCACACGGCGCGCCGCCCCCGGCCTTTGTGTTTGGGCGGACCGGGAGCCGCTTGTCTCAATCTGTAACATCTGACCCGCGGTTTCGGCCCCAACTGTTACAGATCGAGATGAACGGGGTGGGCCGGGCCGAATTGTCTCGATCTGTAACACTAAACCCGGTTTTGGGCGTCTACCTGTTACGGATTGAGACAAACGTACCGGCCAATCCTCTCAATCTCAATCTATAACAGTTAGCCGGTTATTTCGCCCCCACCTGTTACAGATCGAGATGAATAGATTAGACCTAGCCGAAAAATCTCAACCTGTAACACGTAGCCGAGTTTTTCAGTCCTAGCTGTTACAGATCGAGACAAACAGACCGAGCAAGCTACACCCGTAGGTCTTTCACGCTGGAGCATTCGACCAGCACGCCCGAAACAAGCGTACGGCTTCTGGAGCTCGGGGCTTCTAGGCACGCAACGACCTCGTCGGGCGCACGGACACCCAGTCCGCGGTGACGGAACTTCACCGACATATCCCGAAAACTCGATCCCCGGCTTAGCTTGCGCGCATTATCACAATAAACCCCCAACGATACGCGGTCCTGCGGTTCAATGAGCCACAGGACCGCATTCCACCGATCAGATAAAGATCGTCATATACAGAGGTAGATATATCCTATGCCCTTCAGCCCTGAGCTGTTTTGGGTGAAGAACTATCTCTTCTCCGACTCGTCGTTCGAATCGTCTGCCGAAATCGTCAAGCGAGATTGTTGAATACGATTTGGAAGATTTAACTTCAACAGGAGTGACCCGCGGTTTTCCAGCCGCGTCTTCAAAGCCGCGCGAAACAAGAAAATCAATTTCACGCGTTCTGGGCCGACTCCCCTCTGTTTTGGAAGGCTCCTGCCAGCTGTAATAAAAAAGCGAATGCCCCAGACTCTTAAGCTGCTGCGCCACGATGTTCTCGATTAGCATTCCTTTATTAATTGAAATTCTTCCAAATTGAATGTCTCTATGAACATCCATAAGGTCCGGACCATCATCAAACGCCAAGCTCACGAGCAATCCCGTGTCCGCCATATAGCATTTAAGCGAAGACGCGTCCTCGTGCAGGCGGTAACCCACGCTCGGATCACTGCATAAATAGCAACGGTTAATCAGTCGCGCATCCTCAAGCCAGATTAACGCCGACTCATATGTCTCAAAACGGGACCCCTTCTCCAAGCTGTCAAATTTGAACCGTTTATTTGCCGCAGATAATTGACCCGGAATATCGTCATAAACCGCCCGCGCACGTCTAGCGTCCGAACCTCCAAACTTGGCAATGTCCTCCCTGTACAGTGCGATAATCTGCCGTTTAACCCTGTCGCATCCTCTAAAATCATTCTCTGCCACAAAGGAGTCGACCGACTGAGGCATACCACCGACAAGCATATACTCATCAAATAATCTCATGCACGTCGCATGAACGCCGTCCGGAAGCGCGGTCCGAGATTCGCGCGCTTTACGGATCTCTTCTGCATAAAGATCTTTTCCGGTCGCCCAAAGATACTCCTCAAAATCGAGGGGCTCGAGAGGGATTCTTTCTTCCTCTGACGGTATGACAATGCTATCGACATTCTTTTTGATGGAGACAAGAGAGCCTGTCTCGATGTAATCAAATCTGCCGTCTTCTACAAGATGCTTTATGTATTCGCGCGCGATGGGGAACCGCTGCACTTCATCAAAAATGACCAGCGACTCTCTCGGTTCGAGGGCCTTACCATACTGCAGCTGAAGCATGCGTAAAAAAAGATCGACATCTTCACGATGGTTCAGAAATATATCGAGCGTGGCTTTGCTAGCAGCCGAAAAGTCAATGTACAGATAATCCTTGTATTCATTTTGCGCGAAGCACTTGACGAGCGTCGTTTTGCCAACGCGTCTTGCACCCTCAATAAGCACCGCAGTGCGCCCTTGCGAGCGTTCTTTCCACTCCTGCAGACGATCATATGCCTTCCGTTTAAACATAATCTCACCTCAGCATAATTTACGTGCTAGTTTACAAAAATACCGACCTTCAGATATATCTAATAATACAAAAATACCGAGCTTTAAATGAGCTTATAGCTACAAAAATACCGACCATTGCAATGGTTGAGACATACAGTAATACCGAGCTTTACGCATAACGGATGCTATGCCGAGCCGTCTCGATCTGTAACACTAAACCCGGTTTTGGGCGTCTATCTGTTACAGATCAAGACAATTCAACGATGCCGACTATTCGATACGGCGTGGTACAATTATGTCCCAATGCGAAGGAGATACTTATGCCCATCTGTGTGCCCGTCCGAGACATGAAGGACACTGCCACATTCACCGCACTTGTTGAGTCTGAGCGCGACGTCACCGTAACTAAGAACGGCTACGAGGCCATGCACTGCATCAGCAGCGACCAGTATCGCCTCATGCAAGAAGAAATCGCCAAGGCAAAACTGCTGTCTCGTATGATGTTGGCAGAAGACGAAATATCGCAAGGCGACTACAGCGACTACGAATCCTTCGCGGCGTCGATACGAGACAAATATGACCTATAACGTCGTAATCCTCAAAAGCGCGCGATATGAGTACGAGAGTATTGTCGGATACCTTGCTCAAATCCTCAAGAATCCGCGTGCAGCAGGCAATTATGTCGCTGAGTTTGAATATCAGCTTGACCTGCTTCGCGAGCAGCCGCTTTTACGTCCCCTCTCGCACATGCAAGAGCTGGCGGCACGTAATTACCGATCGTTTCCCGTCAACAACTACGTGTGTCTATACAAGTTTGAGCACGAAACAATCTATATCGCCCATATCTTTCATCAGTCACAGGACTACGCCCGTCTGGTCTAAGATATCTCCCGCAGCACTTGCTAGCAGATGACCTGCGTGTGCTCCTCGATGGCGGCGCGATCTCCATCAGCAATACCCGGCTCGCACACCACGGCGTCCAGGCTGTCCAGACGGCAGAAGGTATAGAAGTCGCGCTTGCCGATCTTGCTGGAGTCGGCGATCAGATAGCGCGAGTCCGCCTTGCTAAAGGCGAGCTGCTGGATACGGCCCTCGTCCATGTTGGACGTAGACACGTCACCGTCCAAGATGCCGTTGGCGCCGATATAGGCTGCGTCGATTCCCAGCGCGCGCAGGGTATCCTCGGCCATGGGCCCCACAAAGGCGGCGGTGCGGCGGCGATACATGCCGCCCACGAGGCACAGGTCGCAGTCTTCGCGCGCCTCGAGCAAGTTAAACACCGAAAGCGAATTGGTCACAATGCGCAGGCGAAACGCCGGCAGCATCGAAGCCATCTGCTCAACCGTGGTGCCCGTACCCAAGAAGATGGTCGAGCCTTCCTCGATAAGCTCCACGGCACGGCGTGCGATCTGCAGCTTTTCCTCGGCATGCTTAGTGCGCTTTTCGCTGTGCGAATACTCATGGCGCAACATAGCGTGGGGACGGCCCTGTGCACTGCGGGCTCCGCCATGCACGCGCTCGATCTCTCCTAGGCTCGCAAGTTCTTCGAGGTCGCGGCGGATTGTCATGTCCGATACGCCCAGCGCATCCGAAATCTCTTTGACCGAGACCGTGCCCTGCTCCTCGAGCAGCTGACGAACCTTATCCTGTCGCTCTGCCTTAATCACGATGAATCCTCGCCGTTCTTTGCGCGCATATCATTCAAACAGTAACGAACAAATTGTATCAGACTCGTACGCGTCAAAAATGAACGCCCGCGCAGCTCCAATCATCACTTTTTTGAGAAAAATACCCCCAGCTTTAGTGGGGTGTAGTGATAATCTCGCCTGTTCGCGCTACAGTTTGTCGGAAATACCTCGATGTTAGGAACCAAATGATCACTTCCGAGCTTTTCGGCACCGCGCCGTGCGGTACCCCCGTTCATCGTTACACCCTCAACGGGCCCGAGATCTGCGTTCGCATTATGGACTATGGCGCCACCGTGCTGGGTATCGATGTGCCCGACATTCCCGGCAACGTGCGCGATGTGGTGCTGGGCTTCGATAAGCTCGAGGATTACTTTGACAACCCCGCCTGCTTTGGCGCGACCATCGGCCCCGTGGCAAACCGCACCGCGGGCGCCACGATCACCATCGACGGCACGGACTGGCATATGCCTGCCAACGAGGGCACCAACAACCTGCACAGCGATCTTGAGCACGGCCTGCATAAACGCGTGTGGGATGTTGAGCTCGACGAGGTCCATAACACCGTGCGCATGACCACCTCGCTTAAGGACGGCGAGCTGGGCCTGCCCGGCAACCGAACCTTTACAGCCGTGTTTACCGTTACGCGCACCGGCGTCTTCCGCATCGAGTATGGCTGCGAGAGCGACCGCGCCACCTACGTGTCCATGACCAACCACACGTACTTTAACCTTGCCGGTCATAACGCCGGCATGGACTGCGAACATTTCTTTGTCGCCAACGCCGCCCACTACCTGCCCATTGATGACCAGAACATTCCCACCGGCGAAATCGCTCCAGTCGAGGGCACGCCGTTTGACTTCCGCATGCTGCGCCCCGTCGCTCCCGGCATGGAGGCCGACGACCCGCAGATTAAGCAGGCCCGTGGCTATGATCACTGCCTGTGTATCGATGGCTATCAGTACGGCCGTAATCTGCGCCGCGCGATGCACGTCGAGGAGATGTGGACCGGCCGCGAGCTGGACTACTACACCACCGCCCCGGGCGTGCAGCTCTACACCGGCAATTGGTTGGGCGACGAGCACGCCAAGGACGATGCCAACTACGGCTGGGGCGCCGGCTTTGCCCTCGAGGCAGAGATGTACCCCGACACGCCGCACCAGCCGCTGTTCCCGCAGGGCATCGTGGGCCCGGGTCACCCCTACAGCAATGTGATCGAGTACCACTTTATGAGGCACTAAGCCCACAACGCAACATATCGCACAGCAGCGCCCGCCGGCACCACCGCCGACGGGCGTTTTTCTATCCAGTCGAACGCCCGCTCGTTCACGGCGTGGGTCGGCCTGACGCCCTCCGAGCACTCCAGCGGGGAGAGCGACCGCAGGG
>CAJMMD010000015.1 GCA_905214465.1 uncultured bacterium | reverse complement strand
ATTGACCTTCTGGTCATGCCGCCGAAGTTGAAAGGCAGATTGCCGCTCTGGCGGGTTTGCAGCGTCGGCCCGTTACGCGGGTTGGTAAACCCGCGTAACCTACTTGACTCCGTACTGCTCGTAGTAGGCGTCGATGGCGGTCTTGAGCTCGTCATCGATGACGACCTTGCCGTCGATCTCGTGGTTGTAGAGAGTCTCGACGACCTCGGCCATGGAAACGATGCTCGCGACGGGGAAACCGTACTTGGCCTCAATCTCCTTCTGCGCGGTGGTCACGCCGCCCTTGCCGACCTCCATGCGGTTGAGCGAGACGATAAGACCCTTGATCTCGACATCGGCCGCAGCCATGACCTTAGGATAGGTCTCGTCGATGGACTTGCCGCTGGTAGTAACGTCCTCGACCATGACCACGCGGTCGCCGTCCTGGGGCTCATAGCCCAGCAGGTTACCCTTATCGGCACCGTGGTCCTTGGCCTCCTTGCGGTCGCAGCAGTACTTGACCTCCTTGCCGTACAGCTCGTGGTAGGCAATCGCGGTCACGACGGCCAGCGGAATGCCCTTGTAGGCCGGTCCAAACAGCACGTCAAAGTCGTCGCCAAAGTTATCGTGAATGGCCTGGGCGTAGTACTCGCCCAGTTTCTTGAGCTGATAGCCCGTCACATAGGCGCCGGCGTTCATAAAGAACGGGGACTGACGGCCGCTCTTGAGCGTAAAGCTGCCGAACTTAAGAACGTCGGACTCGACCATGAACTTGATAAACTCTTGCTTGTAAGCCTCCATGCGGGCTCCTCTCGTAATCGCGTACGTGCCTTCCAGTTTAGCGCAGGCAGGGCGCATTGCGGGCGCGCTTTGGGGCCGCGGCATTCTGTAAAAGCTTTGTCAGGGACAATGGTTTTCCGAACAATGGGGTTGACACGGCAAACCCCCTCATCAAAAATACGGGCGGATTAAAACGGGCACGAGATGCCCGAAGCGCGCCGCGCCCGGCCTTAAGGAGGTGTGCCATGGAAGGCAGTCATAGTCGAAAAACCTGCATGTCGCCCTCGGCACGCCGCGAGGATTCCGCGCACGCATAAGCGCCAATAGCCGACCGTCGGCGTCTATCCGCCAACAATCATCCGTTAAAACCACCACAAAGGTACCTGTCCCCTTTGTGGTGCTCCACAGGCATGACGTGAGCGACATCTAGGTTTTTTGAAGCAAATACGACACGTACGCTAACTCCCTTCAACAAGGAGGACCCTATGCTGATGCTCAAAACCGCCACGGTACTCGAAGCCATCTCCAAGCGCCGCCGCACGGCGCGCCCCGCCGCTCACACCGGCATGTCCAAGAACACCATATTCGCCGTCACCCATAGCGCCGAGGACGCCCTCGTGCTGCTCGATACCACGGCCGACGGGCTCACTGCCGAGCACGCCGCCGAGCGCCTGGACGTCACCGGCCCCAACACCATCGAGGCGCCGACCAAAACGCTCGCCCGCCGCATCGCCGACGCGTTCATCGATCCATTCGCCGGCATCCTCGCCGCGCTCGCGCTGGTCTCGCTCTACATCGACGTGCTCGCTGTGCCCGAGCCGCAGCGCGACCCCTCCACGGTCATCGTCATCGGCATCATGCTGCTGGTATCGGGCGGCATGAAGTTTATCCAGGAAGCCCGCAGCGGCAATGCGGCCGAGGCCCTCAAGGACCTGGTCTCCAACACCTGCTGCGCCCTGCGCGACGGCGAGCGCCTCGAGATTCCCTTCGACGAGCTCGTCCCCGGCGATGTGATCCACCTCTCTGCCGGCGATATGGTACCGGCGGACGCCCGCATCATCACCGCGCGCGACCTGTTTGTGATCGAGTCAGCGCTCACGGGCGAAAGCGAGGCCGTCGAGAAGACCGCTGCCGCCACGGTTATCGAGGGTGCCGACAGCTCCGCGCTACCGCTCTCTGCCTGCAAGAACATCGTCTTTACCGGCACCTCCGTGCAAAACGGCAGCGCCATGGCACTTGTCGTCGCTACCGGATCGGACACCTACCTGGGCGGCATCGCCAAGATGCTCAACGGGCGCGGCGAGAAGAGTGCGTTTGACCGCGGCGTCTCGAGCGTCTCCATGTTGCTCATACGCCTCATGCTCGTTATGGCGCCGGCCGTCTTTGCCATCAACGCCGCCACCAAGGGCAACGTCATCGACGCGCTGCTGTTCGCCACGAGCGTGGCCGTGGGCATCACGCCGCAGATGCTTCCCGTCATCGTGACCACGAGCCTGTCGCAGGGCGCCAAGGACCTCGCCCGTCGCCAGGTAATCGTCAAGGAGCTGCCGGCGATCCAAAACCTGGGTGCCATGGACGTCCTGTGCTGCGACAAAACCGGCACCCTCACCGAGGACCGCATCGTGCTCGAGCGCTACCTCAACACCGACGGCAACGAGGACGCACGCGTACTGCGCCATGCATTTTTGAACAGCTTCTTCCAGACCGGCCTCAAGAACCTTATCGACCTGGCCGTAATCGACCGTGCCGACGTGACGCCCTCGACCGTCGTGCCCGATTCCATGCTGGGCCAGAGCCTGCGCGACCGCTATACCAAGGTCGACGAGGTGCCCTTCGATTTCTCACGCCGCCGCCTGAGCGTAGTTGTCGCCGACGCCCAAGGCAAAACCCAGATGGTTACCAAGGGAGCTGCCGAGGAAATGCTCGAGACCTGCTCCTTTGTCGAGGTCAACGGCATCGTCCAGCCGCTCGCCGACGAGGAGCTCGCCCAGATTCGCAAGCAGGTCGCCGGACTCAACGCCGAGGGTCTGCGCGTGATTGCCGTGGCGCAGAAGACCGATCCGCGCTGCGTGGGCGAGTTTGGCATCGCCGACGAGTGCGACATGGTGCTGATGGGCTTTTTGGCCTTCCTCGATCCGCCCAAGGCAAGTGCCGCGGGCGCCGTCGCCACCCTCGAGGCCAAGGGCGTAGCGGTCAAGGTCCTGACCGGCGACAACGATCGCGTCGCTGCAACCGTCTGCGAACAGATTGGAATCGACGCGAGCAACGTCTTGCTGGGCTCCGAGATCGATGCGCTCGATGACGCCGAGCTTGCCGAGCGCGCTGAGAAAACTCATCTCTTTGCCAAGCTCTCGCCGCTGCAGAAGGCGCGCCTGGTGCGCGTCATGCGTGAGCTGCTCGGTCACACCGTGGGCTTTATGGGCGACGGCATCAACGACGCCGCCGCCATGCGCGCGAGCGACTGCGGCATCTCGGTCGACTCCGCCGTCGACATCGCCAAGGAATCCGCCGATATCATCTTGCTCCAGAAGGACCTGGGCGTGCTCGAGCGCGGCATCATCGAAGGCCGCCGCACCTACGGCAACCTGCTCAAGTACCTCAAGACCACGGTGAGCTCCAACTTTGGCAACGTGCTGTCCGTGACCGTCGCGAGCCTGTTCTTGCCGTTTTTGCCCATGAGCGCCCTGCAGCTGGTGCTGCTGTCGCTGGTCTACGAGATCGTGTGCATCGCGCTGCCATGGGACACCGTCGATGACGCCTGGACTGCCCGTCCGCGCGCCTGGGACGCCGCGTCCATCAAGGGCTTTATGCTTGAGCTGGGCCCCGTGAGCTCGCTGTTTGACATTGTGACCTTTGCCACGCTCTTCTTTGTGGTATGCCCCGCCGCCCTGGGCGCGAGCTGGTCCGAGCTTGCCGCCGCAGGCAACGTCGCAGGCATGACGGCCTTTGCGGCGCTCTTTCAGAGCGGCTGGTTCGTTGAGTCCATGTGGTCGCAGACGCTCGTGATCCACATGCTGCGCTCCCCGCGCCTGCCGAGCCCGCGCGACCACGCCGCGCCCGCGTTGTGCGCCCTCACCGTGCTGGGCCTGGCGCTCGTCACCTGGCTGCCGGCAAGCCCCATCGCCGATGCACTGGGCCTCATGCCACTGCCGGCGAGCTTCTTCGCACTGCTCATCGGCATCGTCGCCGCCTACATCGCACTCACTCAGCTGGCCAAGCGCCGCTACATCGCCCACCACGGCGAGCTGCTGTAGTACCGCAGGTACTATCGTCAAGAATGCCTGGGCCGCCGCGACCCGTCCCTGCTGGCCGCAGCGGCCCAAAACAGCTAAAAAGCCCCGTCCCAAATTAACTAGTCATTTGGCGTCCAAGACCAGAAGAAGTTGATAAGGGCCACGCGCGAGGCGGCGCCGGTCTTTTTGTTAATCGAGGCGATATGGCGGTAGAGCGTGGAGCGCGAAAGGAAGAGCGTTGCGGCGATGTCCTGAACGCTCTCGTGCGATGCGACCAAGGCCCCCAAAATATCGCGTTCGCGCTGCGTAAGCTCAAAGGCGGCGGCGAAGGCATCGAGACGCTCGTCGAGCGTGAGCTCCAGCACCTCCGCGAAAGCGGGCTCGCCCTGAGCAGGCGCGAGGCCCTCACCAAGATTGTCGGCAGCAAACGCCAAGTCGCCGCGCACCTCTACGTCATAGGTCCGATGCCCAGACTGCCCCAGCAGCGAAATCGCAATGCCCACAAACAGCACGAGCACCGCACCCACCGCCAGCAGCACGTTCTGGCTCGAAACAATCGCCACCGCTGGCGCCGTCACGAGCATCGCGCAAACGACGTTGATGACACGACCCATGCATGGCCACAGATACGACCAGTGCGCGTAAACCGAAATGGCAGCAAATTTCGTCGTGAAAAACACCACGAAGAAGCCCGAACCCAGATAGAAAATCGCCATGGCCGCAAGCGCATTGCCGCCATTGCCGTCGACGAGCAAGACAAAGAACGAAAGCGTGGACAACATGGCAGTGCAAGTCATGGTGATGTTCATATACGAACGTTCGTGCAGGTCAAATAGGGCGCCGGCGACTAGAGCGCCCACGCCCATCAGCAAGCGCGGCCAATCGCCCAAGTCGATGGCCCCGGCGGCGTGCGAGGTCGTGAGCCCCGCATTGAGGGCGGCAAACACGCCAGCAAGACAGGCGGTTGCGACCGTCAAACGCACCACGGAGCGCCGAAAAGCCGCCGTTGATTCAGAATCGTCTTGCCATTTGGCGCCAAATTCCGACGCATCCACCGAAAGCTCGGCGATATCGGACTCGCGCCCAGGCTCAGATTCACCGCGCAGCTTGGCACGACGAGCGTCGTGGAGCAGCGCCACCTGCACAACCGCACAGGCAACAAGAACAAACTGTTGCGGAATCCCCGCGGGCATCACCATATGGTTGAGCACCTGCACCAGAACGCCCAGGGCATACGAAAGCGCCGCCGCGCGCGCCAAATACGGCGTCCGTGCAAAGCGTCGCGCAAAGTTGGCATGGGCGGTCGATCCGCAGTAGCCCAGCGTGCAGCACGCTATCAAACCGCCGGCGATTACCACCTCAAACCGAACAGCCATAATCAGCAGCAGCAATGCCGATACCAGCAGCACGCCCGTGACGTCGCTCGTCGTATCGATCGCATGGGGGCGGCGGTAGTACAGAAGGGGGCGCACAAGAAAGCCGATCACGCTCGCACCGACGATGAAGCTCTCGTAGACACTGACCTCGCTCGGCGGCACAAACTCGGCAACGCGCACGTCAAAAAGATACTCGCCAGCCAAATACGTAAAATAGAACAGCGCCAGGCATATAATCTCCCGAATGCCCCGACGCAAGTATGCGGCTGCGTCTCCCATGCCTCTCATGAATACCCCCCCCCGGCTCAAATGCCTGTAAAACTATTTTAATAAAGAATCAGTCCCAATATCGAAGCCGTGCTCGAAATGCCGCATATTTGGCCCCAGCAGTCCACGGCGTGCAGCGTTTTGAGCCACCCGGCCCAGAAGGGGCACGACGTAGACTGCTGGCTCGGCAAAGAGTGTCCCCAACTGCCACTCATTTAAGTCTGTCCCCAATGAGTGCCTTCGACAAAGAGTGTCCCCCGCGACCAGTCGTTTAAGAACGTCCCCGATGACTACCCGCAGATGAAAATGGGCCATGTGTCCCAGTTGTGGAGACTCGTTGAGCCGTCTGGGTATCGTGAAAGATCGCGCACTCCCCCATCATCAAAAGTGACACACGCTACCTGTTGATGGGAGGCAGCCATGGGCTTCTTTGACAAGATGTTCGAGAAGAAAGAGTGCGCGATTTGCGGTACCGAGCTGGGACTTCTAGGTAAGACAAAAATCAATGAAGGCTACCTGTGCAAAGAGTGCGCCGGCAAGCTCTCCCCCTACTTTCACGGCTATCGCTCCAGCACCGCGGACGATATCCGCGAGCAGCTCGCCTACCGCGAGGCCAATGCCGAGCGCCTGGCGTCGTTCAACCCCACGCGCACGCTTTCTGCCGGGCGCACCAACATCATGCTCGATGAGGACGCGGGCCTGCTGATCATCACCTCGCAGAGCCGCTGGCGCGACGCCAATCCCGACATCATCGAGTTCTCGCAGGTACTCGGCTGCGATATGGATATCGACGAGCATCGCACCGAAATCTATCGCGAGACCAAGGACGGCGAGCGCGAGAGCTACAACCCGCCGCGCTACGACCTGGATTACGACTTTAATCTGACCATTCACGTCAACACGCCGTACTTTACCGAGATCAACCTGCGCGTAAACGACTCCACCATCGATCAGCGCGGCTCCATCGAATACCGCGAGGCCAAGCGCCAGGCAACCGAGGTCCGCGACGCGCTGGTGCAGCTGCGCCAGGAGACGCGCGACAGCGTCGTGGCCGCCAAGGCCCCCAAGACCGCGGTGACCTGCCCCTTCTGCGGAGCCACCACCATTCCCGATGCCAGTGGGCGCTGCGAATACTGCGGCGGCGCCATCGGCGCATAGCCTCCGGCACGGAAAGGACCGATCATGGCCTTCGAGAGCGTCAACTATCAGTGCCCTGCCTGCGGTGGCCCCCTGCATTTTGCAAGCGCCGAGCAAAAACTCGTCTGCGACTACTGCGATTCGCGTTTTGAAGTCGAAGAAGTCGAGGCTCTCTATCGCGAGCGCCAGGACAAGGCAGATGCCAAAGCCGATGCCGCAGCCGCAGCTCCCAAACCTGCTGCCGACGATGCCGTGCAGGAGCTCGCCCAAAACGCCGGTTACATCTGCTCGTCGTGCGGCGCCGAGCTCATGTCCGACGGCACCGTCGCCGTCACCACCTGCCCGTACTGCGGCAACTCCGCCGTGGCGCCTGGCCAGCTCTCTGGCGACTTCTCGCCCGACCTGGTGATTCCATTTAAGCTCGGGCGCGACGACGTCACGGCCGCACTCAAGGAACACTACAAGGACAAAATCTTGCTGCCCAAGAGCTTTGTCACCGGCAACCACATCGACGAGGTCCAAGGTGTCTACGTGCCGTTTTGGCTCTACGGTGCCCGCGTTGACGGCGAAGTGTACTTTGACGCGACCAACGAGACCGTGACCGAGGAATCCGACCGCACCGTCACGACCACCGACCACTACGATGCCTATCGCAAGGGCAATATCTCGTTTAGGCGCGTGCCCGTCGACGGATCGTCCAAGATGCCCGACGGCCACATGGACGCCATCGAGCCGTTTGACTACGACGCGCTGCGTCCGTTCTCGGTCGCATATATGCCCGGCTACATCGCCAACCGTTACGACGAGGACTGCGAGACCTGCAAGGCGCGCGCCGAGCGCCGTATGGAAGAAAGCGCGATCTCGGCCCTGCGCGAGACTGTCGTCGACGAATACGACGATGCCACGGTCGAAAGCAAGCAGCTCGACTACACCTGGGAAGACAGCGACTACGCCCTGTTCCCCGTCTGGATGCTCTCCACCTCGTGGAACGGCAAGAGCTACCTGTTTGCCATGAACGGCCAGACCGGCCGCTTGGTCGGCGAGCTCCCCTGCTCCAAGCCCAAGCTCGCTATTGCCTCGGTGCTGTTCTTTGTGATCGGATTTGTTCTCTCCCAAATTCTCTTTATGGGCGAGAACGCCTTCGATCCGGATTACCTCGCCTTTGATATCGAGGGCATCCTCATCAACATCATCGCGCCGCTGATCATCGTGATTATCGGAGACGTGCTGCTGGTAGGCCAGCTCAAGACGGCCAACGAGGCCACCCACGCCGACGAGTACTGCGGCGAGCTCGACCTGACCGAGAAGCACGACACCTTCAGCCACACCGAGACCACCGTTGTCATGAAAGACGACAAGGACGACTAAGCAATCCAACCAATACCACCCGGCCTTTGACGAGAAAGGAAGATCACCATGGGACTCTTGAAAGCTGGATTGGGAGCTGCCGGCGGCGTCATGGCCGACCAGTGGAAGGAATTTATCTACTGCGAATCGATGCCTGCTGACGTCTTGGCCTGCAAGGGCAGCAAACGTACCGGTGGCCGCAGCTCCAACACGCGCGGCGAGGACAACGTCATCTCCAACGGCTCCGTCATCGCCGTCAACGACGGCCAGGGCATGCTCGTGGTGCAAAACGGCAAGATCATCGAAGTCGCGCTGGAGCCTGGTGAGTTCGTCTTCGATACCGGCAGCGAGCCGAGCGTCTTTAGCGGCAACCTGGGCGATTCCATCAAGGAGACCTTCGCCAATATCGGCAGCCGCTTTACCTTTGGCGGCGACGCGGGCAAGGACCAGCGCGTCTACTTCATCAACACCAAGGAGATCATCGGCAACAAGTACGGCACCGCCTCGCCCGTGCCCTTCCGCGTGGTCGATAACAACATTGGCCTGGACGTTGACATCTCCGTGCGCTGCAACGGCGAGTACTCGTACCGCATCACCAACCCGCTGCTGTTCTACACCAACGTGTGCGGCAACGTGACCGATAGCTACACGCGCGACAAGATCGACAGCCAGCTTAAGTCCGAGCTGCTCACCGCCCTGCAGCCCGCCTTCGCCAAGATCTCGGAGATGGGCATCCGCTACAGCGCCATCCCCGGCCACACCACCGAGCTCGCTCGTGCGCTCAACGAGGTCCTCTCTGCCGACTGGCGCGACCTGCGTGGTGTCGAGATCGTGAGTTTTGGCGTCAACTCCATCGCAGCCTCGCAAGAAGACGAGCAGATGATCAAGGACCTGCAGAAGGCCGCCGTCATGCGCGATCCCACCATGGCGGCAGCCAACATTGCCAGCGCCCAGAGCGACGCAATGCGCGCGGCAGCCGCCAATCCCAACGGCGCGATGGCAGGCTTTATGGGCATGGGCATGGCAGGTGGCATGGGCGGCATGAACGCCAGCCAGCTGTTCGCCGCCGGCCAGGCACAGCAGCAGGCCGCCCCGCAGCCGGCTCCGGCACCCGCTCCCGCACCGGCTCCTGCCGCTGCTCCCGCGGCCGGCACATGGACCTGCAGCTGCGGCGCCACCAACACCGGCAAGTTCTGCTCCGAGTGCGGCAGTCCCGCACCCGCCCCGGCACCGGCCAAGTGGTTCTGCCCCAACTGCGGCAGCGAAAACGGCGGCAAGTTCTGCAGCAACTGCGGAACGCCCAGGCCCTAGCCCCTCTATCTGGTAATTGGCGGGGGATCCGCCACCCCCGCATTTGCTTCTATGGGTTTCGTTCGATAAAGGAGGACACCATGAAGACAACGTTCAAAAAGTCCGTACTCGCATTTCTGACATGCGTCCTTGCGCTCGCCTTTGCCCTGACGGGCTGCAGCGGCGGCGGCAAAGACCCCAAGGCCAACTTCGTCGGCAGCTGGGAACTCTCGGGTGGAACCCTGGAGGGCGAAGAACTGACCGATGAGTACATGAAGATGCTCGAGGATTGGGGTGTGCACTGCGTCCTGATTCTCGATGAGGACGGTACAGGCGCCCTCGACCTGTTCCTTGAAGTCGTCGACCTTAAATGGGAGGCAAAGGACGCCACCACCGTAACCATCACCGCCGAAGACGAGTCGCATGGCATGAAGCTCAAGGACGGCAAGCTCATCCTCGAAGAGGATGACGGCAATCTTGTCTTTACCAAGTCCGACAAGGACCTGTCCGGCACGGTGAAGAAGGATCGCGAGGCGGCCGAGAAGGAAGAAGAGATCGACGAGGCCGTCGAAGACGACGTCCAGAAGATTGAAATCTCCCCCGCCGTCACCGTTGCCGATGACGACCTGTGCACCATCACCATCACCGAGAAGTTCAAGGACGAGTGGGACGACATCGGTTTTGTCGTCAACATCACCAACAAGAGCGACAAGGACCTGACCTTCTACGCCCCCAGCGGCAAGACCAACGTCAACGGCACCATGAAGGAACCCTGGTTCTCGGCTCACCTGATGCCCGGCACCAACGCCACCGAGGAATTCACGTTCTCGAGCGGCGAGCTTGACAGCCTTGACGACCTGGTCAACACGACCATCGGCATCGACGCCTACCTGACCGATTCCTACGAGGACGTCGCCTCCTACAGCGCAACCATCGCGTAGCGGCACGTAACATCAGCCGCGGATTGGCGGACACATCCGCGCACACCAGACGGGGCCGCAGGAGATGATCCTGCGGCCCCGTCGCTTTATGCCGACAGCACTGCCCATACAAGCAGGCCGCCCGCCGTTTTTAGATGCGAAACGGTGGGCGGCCTATCCTTGCGGTGCCGGAACACGGGTGAGCGCGTCGATTACGGGCGCTCCATGTTGGGAACGATGCTACCCTCGGTCACCGCATGCACGGCCAGGCGCATGATGTTGTCGTAGCCGGTCTTGCTCAGGATCTCCGAGATGCGGCGCTTGATGGTGCCCTCACTCATAAACAGCTCGGCCGCGATCTCGCGACGACTTTTGCCCTCGCAGGCAAGGCGCAAAATCGATAGCTCGACATCGTCGAGGGCTGCTGTACCCGAAAAAATGCTCTCGGGCGGCTTGGGAAACGTGCAGTAGCCAGCCAACGTGGAGCGCATCACGGCGAACAGCTCGTCGATACCGACGTTCTTGTACACAAAGCTGTCGACGCCCGCCTCGCGGGCCTGATCGACAAAGGTGATCTCGGGCATGCCTGTCATGATAATGATGCGACACTCGGGCAGCTGCTCCTTGATGCGTGCCGCCGCCACGATGCCGTTTGAATCGTGTTCGGTGCACACGTCCATCAGTATCATGTCCGGGCGCTCCTTGAGCGCGACACCCAAGGCCTCGGAGGCATCGGCGATCGCGGCAACGACGGTCATATCGGGCTGGTCGCCAACGGAGCGCGCCAGGCTCTCGCGCAGGATGGCCTGATCTTCGACAATTAACACGCGGATCATGAGTTTCTCCTTTGGGACGTGTCGTTGGCGTTAAGCGGAATGGATACCGTAAGCGTAAAGGGCGGGGTGGCGTGGACCTCTAGGCTGCCACCCAGATCTTGCGCGACATGCCTCATACCTGGGATTCCCGTTCCCTCGCGATACGATACGGGGGCCGGGGACCCGTCGTTAGAAATCGTCATGTGCGCGACGGCGTCAGCATCCGTCCTCTCCTGCCACAAGCGCACATGGACCCGATGCGCCTGCGCATGCTTGGTGGCGTTGGTCGAGGCCTCGCGGATAATCTGCAAAAAGGCAGCGGCGACACGCGCGTCCTCAGGCAGCGCACCCTCAACATCGATCTGCACGCTCACCAGGCCAAAAGCATGGACGATATCGCCCAGTTGCTCTGCCGGTTCGGTGTCGCCCCCGCTGCGCAGATCGGCAGCGATTGAGCGCAGCAGCGGGTCGATCTGCTCGAGCGACTCGTCGTCCAAGCGCCCCTCCTCAAGATAACGATGGAGGATGGACAGGCGCTGACCGATCACATCGTGCACACGGGCGCGCATACGCAGATAGGCCGCATTATCAGCAACTTTTTTGACTTCTTCGATCTGGGCTTGGAGCTCTTGGCCCGCAAGCTCAAGCAGGTGGTTGGCTTGCGCCAGGCGGTCATGGGCATGTGCGTACTCCGTCACGTCCAAGCCGATGATGCGCTCCAAGGGGCGACCCGAAACCATAACGTCGTCGCACACAAACAGGCGAATCTCGGAGGGAGAAACCTCGACCACCGCGCGTGTCTCACCAAAGCGATCCAGGTCAATTCGAACGCGGTCTTTGCTGCTCTCGGGCATCTGGGCGCTGAGCTTTCGAAGGCCGTTCCATGTGCCGCTCATATCGTGCAAGTCGGTGGGCATGTGAAGCTCAGCGAGGTTTTTGCGCATGCAGCGGTTCATGAGCAACGGATGGCCCTTTGAATCCAGATACAGGATGCCGACGGGAATCACGTTGATGGTTTCGATCGTCGAGAACGCGGTGATATCCTCCTGGCGGTTACGGACGTCCATCAAGAGCGCCGCGATGGAACGGAACAGGAAGAACGCTCCCTCTGCGATAAGGACAACGGCCCACGCCGAGCCCAGGGCAAAAACCACCGGCGGTGTCACGGCGGCAACAAGCAGCAGCTCGGCCAGCATGACGGGGCGACGATAGTGCACCATAAGCACTACGCCGTAGGCAAAGATCGCGGCATTGAGCCACAGCGCTCCGCCCATTGCCCCGGCGCAAACGTCAAGCGGCGCCACCAGATATGAGCCAGACGACGCGAACAAAATGACAGCCGAGATGACCAAGTGAAGCACAAGGCTCGCCTCGTAGGCGCAAATCACCTTACGGTTATAGGACGAGCGGCGCGATGCGATGAGCGGGACGTGGATCGTCTGTAGACACGCAGCCAGGGCGAAGACAACATCGAGCGCAACGATTTGGGGAAGGATGAGCGAAATCTGCATCGTTACTCACCCGCCCTCGGCATCAAGACGATCATGCGCAGCTGGCCGGGCTCGCCCTCAAGGCGGTATGCCACGTTGCGCCCTTGCAGAGCGCTTTCGAGCTCTTGCGCAGCGGGCGTCTGCGAAAGATCTTCATCATCGTTGGAAAAAAGCGTGGCGCGCAGCTCGACACTGCACCGGTCATGGTCACCCAAGTGATACATGAGCGCCGGGTGGTCGGTGGTGTAGGCAAAAAACGCAAAGTCATACACGCAGTCGTACAGGGCGCTTACCGTACTGGCGTGCATCGGGCGCCGTATGGCGATAATCGAGGCGCAATCGACATCGATGGTGCGCAGGTCGCTTGCGAGCTCGTTGGCAATGAGCTGAATGCGGTCGCGATCAAAGCCGCTCTCCCCGTGCTGCGCCAGTGTGAGCGACCCCTTGCGCTTGCAATAGGCGACGAGCATCTTGGCGCGCTGTAGCATGCGGTAACGCTCGTGAGAAGACGCTTCGTCGGTCAACGGCGGCAGCGAGCTCAGCAGGTCATACATCTCTTCGAGCGCGCGGGCGAGTGCCTGGTCCACGTCTTGGACCAGCAAGGTCTCGGCCTCTTGATCTGCCAGATGCGTCTTAAGATCGTAGTCGGCCGTAAGCAGCTCATTTTGGCGCTGCAGCTCCATGCGACGATGTGCCAGTTCACGGTTAAGCTCGTTGAGCTCCGACACGTCTTGGGCAAGCAGGGCCGATCCGCCCAGCAGTGGAAAGGCGCGATACATTACATCGGGATCGGACGCCACGGCAAAGGCATGGGCATGCCCGTGTTCCTGGGCCCGCAACTCCTCGCGCACGCCTACCGGCATTGGCTTTGACGCCGGCGTGGCATAGACTTCCTGCAGGTCGCGCGTTAGAACTTTGAGGTCGAGCGGCAAGGTGTCGAAGATGCCGGCGATGTCGTGATACGACGGAATGACACCGCAATCGAGACAGATTTCCATCGCCACCACGCACAGGACGCAATAGACGAGCGAAAAGTTGAGCCTCCATGCCCAGGGCACGCGCAACGCATACGAGACGGCAAAGAATGCGCCACCCAGCAGTACGAGCGCCGCCGTGCCCGAGAAACGCTGGATGCGAAAGGACGAGGACCGGCCCACCAGGATAAAAAAGGCCACAAAGTTAAAGGCCGTCCACACTAAGACAGCGAAATAACCCCAGCCGTACGTGTAATCGTTGCTCCAGGTGTCGCTTGTACGGTCAAAGTGGAAGACCTGCTGGTGAAAATCGTTGGTGAGCACAAATCCGATAAGCAGGATAGCCACAAGCCAAAGCGCAGCGCAGTAGCGGCGACCCAGGCGGTGTTGCTCCAGACCCGCAAGGCGCAGACCACACAACTGGTAGAGCAGCGGAATGAGCGTCATGGGCACGTAGTACAGGTACCACAGCACGGTGGCATAGAACGGCGTGAACGACTTGTACTTGAGAATGACTTCGATCATCCACAGGGCGCAGATGGTAGCGACGGCAACAAGACGGCGGCGCAACACATAGTCCAAACAGCGCAGATAGACCGATACGCCCCAGATCGAAAATATAATTGCGGCGACAAGCAGCGGGAGAGAGCTCGAGTGGACGAGCGCATCCACGACCTCTTTGGACACCTCGCTATAGGCGGGCACGGCGTTAGAAAGTTTGGGGTCGAAGGCGAACAGCGCCGGCAAGACTGCCAAAACCATGAGGAACAGCGCGGTGATGGCGCCGGCGATAGCAAAGACGCGGTGACGGTACACCCGATGTGTTATGCCAACAAGGAATCGCGGCATGGCGAAGAGCCTGCCGCCCCTGGGATCCGCCACGGGTGCGGATCGGGCGGCCGCGTGGCCGATATGTCGCTCGCAGGTACCCATAGTGCTTTTAGTGTACCGACAGGCGGGCCCAAAAAGCGGGCCACATGTCCCAAAATCCGCCGACGGCAAAGGGTGTCCCCAGGGGCCACTCATTTAAGTACGTCCCCAATGAGTGGACCAGCGACTAGTCGTTTAAGAACGTCCCCAATGACTAAGACAAAACGAGCGAGGATTTTTGGACGCCCAAATGGCGAGAGTGGATAATCTCCCACTTTGAGCCCACAAACAGGCTAAAAACGGGAGATTATCCACTCTCATTCTGCGGGCACTCATTTAAGTACGTCCCCAATGAGTGCTTTCACTTCTTTTAACAAAACGCCCGGCGGGCATTAACTGCTCGCCGGGCGTTTTGGTTAGGAAACTCTGAAGTTGAGTGTCTCGGCTTCCTTAGGACAGATCCTCACCATTCGTTTCAATGACATGCTTGTACCAGTGAAAGCTCTTCTTTTTGGAACGCTTGAGGGTGCCGTTGCCCGCATCATCGCGGTCGACATAGATAAAGCCGTAGCGCTTGGACATCTCGCCCGTGCCGGCAGACACCAGGTCGATCGGTCCCCAGGTGGTGTAGCCCAGCAGGTCAACGCCGTCCTCGGTCACCGCATCGCGCATCGCGGCGATATGCTGGCGCAGGTAGTCGATACGGTAGTCGTCGTTGATGGAGCCATCCTCCTCGACAACATCCTTGGCGCCCAGGCCGTTCTCGACCACAAACAGCGGCTTCTGATAACGGTCGTACAGGTCGTTGAGGGTGATGCGGAAGCCCAGCGGATCGATGGCCCAGCCCCACTGGCTCTCCTGCAGGTAGGGGTTCTTGGCGCCGGCGAAGGCGTTGCCCTGGGTGCGCTCGACATCGGGGTTATCGGCACCGGCGGAGCAACGGGTGCTGTAATAGCTAAAGCTGATGAAGTCGACGGTGTTGGCGGCCAGGATCTCGCGGTCCTCGTCCGTCATGCCCACATCGATGCCCAGACGCTCGAGCTTCTTGACGGCATAGGCCGGGTAGTAACCGCGGCTCTGAACGTCGACGAAGAAATAGTTGCTCTGGTTGTCAATCTGCGCCTGGCGCACATCGCCCGGACGGCAGCTGTAGGGGTAGTAGCTACCTGCGGCAAGCATGCAACCGATCTTGACCTCAGGGTCGATCTCGTGAGCGATCTTGGTTGCCCAAGCGCTGGCGACGAGCTCGTTGTGGGCGGCCAGGTACTCGACGGCCTCCTTGTTCTCGCCCTCCTCAAAGACCAGACCGGCACCCATAAACGGCAGGTGCAAGATCATATTGATCTCGTTGAAGGTAAGCCAGTACTTTACCAGGCCCTTGTAGCGGGTGAAGATCGTGGTCGCGAGGTTCTTGTAGAAGTCGATGAGCTTGCGGTTGCGCCAGCCGCCGTACTCCTTGATGAGGTGAATCGGGCAGTCGAAATGCGTGATGGTCACGAGCGGCTCGATGCCGTGCGCCTGACACTCGCGGAACACGTCCTCGTAGAAGGCCAGGCCGGCCTCGTTGGGCTCGGTCTCGTCACCGTTGGGGAAGATGCGGGTCCACGCCAGGCTCATGCGGAAGGTCTTAAAGCCCATCTCGGCAAAGAGGGCGATGTCCTCCTTGTAATGGTGATAGAAATCGATGCCGGTCTGCGCGGGGTAGTAATAGCCGTCCTCGAAGTCGAGCATCTTGCGCTGGCCGGAGACCACCGCATAGCGCTCGGGGCCGTGCGGCGCCACGTCCACGTTGGCCAGGCCGCGGCCATCCACGTCATAAGCGCCCTCGCACTGGTTGGCAGCCGTCGCGCCGCCCCACAGGAAGTCTTTACGGAAAGCCATACATCGATCCTTTCACACGCTGTTTGTCGTGGTTTCAGTATCCCCGTAAGCAGCGCGCTACTCAACGGCAACGACGCAGGCCGACACTTCTTTTCGCACACGGCGGCCCGGTAGCCGCCCCTGCTTGACACTTTCTGATACCGCCGCCCCAAACCACCACAAAGGGGACAGGCACCTTTGTGGTGGTTGGGGACGGTTTGTCTCGATCTGCAACAGGTAGACAGCCAAAACCGGGCTTGGTGTTACAGATCGAGATTTTTGGGCAGCCCCCCGCAGTTTGTCTAAATCTGTAACAGGTAGAGACGATTTAGCCCGCTAGATGTTACAAATCGAGACGGAAGATGCTAGTCACAGGCGATGTCGAGGTTCTTGCCGACGAGGCCCACGTAGCCGCCCTCGGCAGCCTTGGGACTATCTGCGTGGCAGAGAACCCACTTGTCGGCCTTCCAGTAGCAGTAGCTGTCACCGGCCGCGAGCATGTCGGCCGCAGCCTCGGGGCGCGGGCCATTGGTGCCCGCCGGCAGCGCCACCATCACCTGGAAGCCGCCGTCGTCGACCATGCAGGGCGTGTAGTGGAGCGTGGTGTTGAAGACTTCGACGACCGTACCCGCCGGCACGCGGAACGCCTTGACGCACGCGGTGTCGAGCTTGCCGTCCTCGATCTCCCAGCGATGCGCCACGAGCAGGATAAAGTCGCGGGCGCCCAGGTTAAACTCGCTGGCGCGGTGATACTCCAGGCAGTTGAGCTGCGTGTTGTGGCCGTTGCACCAGCCGAGCTGGAAGGGGCGGCCGCCAAACATGAGAAAGCCCAGTTTGCCGGCACCCTTGACGCCCTCGAGCTCCGACGCGCTTGCCACGTACTTGCTGCCCTCGGGGATGGGCGTGGCAGAGAGCGCCTCGAGCACGGGCGACGTGAGCTCGGACGGAACGTTATCCCAAACGTTGCCATAGGATTTGAACTCGGGATCGTTGACAGAGTAGATATGCATGTTCACTCCTGTTCGTTTATGTGACAGTACGAACATTCTAGAACAATCTCGTTCTGTTTTGAGTGCTCGATATGAAAAAGCGCCCCCACAAGAGTGGGAGCGCTTCTGGCGCAAACGCTATTCCTGCCAGCATCCTTATGCCTGCTGATAGTGCAGGTGCTTCTCGTCGATATTGGCCAGGTCGCGGTCGAGATAACGGCGCGCGAGCCAGTTTGCCATGGGGAGGTTCTGGTCCAGATAGTTACCGCACTCCTCGGGAGCGGCGCCGGGGATATCGCCCTCAAAACCAGCAACAAACTCGAACAGCTCGCGCACGAGCGGCAAGATCTCCTCGCTCGTCAGCTCACCAAAGACAACCAGGTAAAAGCCCGTGCGGCAGCCCATGGGGCCAAAGTAGACAATGCGGCTCGACCACTCGGCATGATTGCGGAGGAACGTGGCACCCAGATGCTCGATGGTGTGGCACTCCGCCGTGTTCATAACTGGCTCCTTGTTGGGCGTGGTCAGGCGCAGGTCAAAGGTGGTGACGGCGGCGCCGGTCGCCGGATCGCGGTCGATGCGGCTCACATACACGCCGGGCTCGAGCAGCAGATGGTCAACGGAAAAACTCGCGATGCGCTCCATGGCAGATCCTCTCGGTAGTCAATTTGGGACGGGGCTCTTTTAGCTGGTTCGAATGATCGCACCAATCATACCAGTCAAAAAGCCCCGTCCCAAATGAGCTGCCCGGGACGGGGATCAATGAGTTTTTAATCCCCGTCTCAGAATAATCATGCTAGGCGGTGTACGCGATTGTAGATTTCACGGCATGGCGCCAGCCGGCGATCTTTTTGGCGCGCTCGTCGGCGGACATGGTGGACTCCACGATGCCGCGGGCGCCGTAGACGTCGACGACGTCGCGCGTGTACATGCCCAGCGCAATGCCGCAGGCCCAGGCCGCGCCCAGACCGCTCATCTCGTCGTTGCTCGCGATGCGAATGGGCGAGCCAACCAAGTCGCTCTCAAACTGCATCAGGTACGCGTCGCGCGTGGGACCGCCGTCAACACGAAGCTCGGCCAACGCCGCGCCCGAATCCTCGACCATCGCATCAATCACGTCGAAGATCTGATAGGCGATCGACTCGTCAGCGGCCTTTACGAACTCCGCACGGCCCGTGGTGCGCGTCATGCCAAAGATGCAGCCCTCGGCATCGCTCGCCCAGTGCGGCGCGCCCAGGCCAGTGAACGCCGGCACAAAGTAGACACGGCTTGCCGGATTGGCGGCGTAGCACAGGTCGGTGACTTCCTCGGGGTTATTGATGAGCTCAAGATCGTCGCGCAGCCACGTCTTGACGGCGCCGGCGTAGCTCACGTTGCCCTCGAGAACATACTCGGTCACACCGTCCATACGCCATGCGAGCGAGCTCGAAAGCCCATGCGAGCTGGCGACGAACTCGTCGCCGACGTTCATCATGACCGAGCTTCCGGTGCCATAGGTCGCCTTGGCCATGCCGCGGCTATGGCAGCCCTGGGCAAACAAGGCGGCATGGCTGTCGCCGAGCACGCCGTGAATGGGCACGGGCGCCGGCAAAAAGCCGCCCAGGTCCGTTGTACCGAACAGGCCATCGGAATCGGTCACCTGCGGCAGACACGCCGGATTGACACCAAAGGCCTCGCACACCGGCTCGCTCCAGCAGCCACGGCGCAGGTCAAAAAGCTGCGTGCGGCTGGCATTGGACCAGTCGCAGCGGAACTCCGCGCCGCCCGTGAGCGTCCAGACCACCCAGGCATCGATGGTGCCCAGGCACAGCTCGCCCGCCGCCGCGGCCTCGGCAGCCGCGGGAACGTTCGCGAGGATCCAGGCCATCTTGCCCGCCGGATAGTAGGGCGAGAGCACCAGACCCGTCGTGTCACGCACCAGCTCGGCCACGCCTTCGCGCGCAGCAAGCTCGTCGCACAGCTCGCGGGCGCGGGCGCACTGCCACACCACGGCATCGCACAGCGGCTCGCCCGTCCTGCGGCTCCAGGCAACGGTAGTCTCGCGCTGGTTGGAGATGCCGATGCCGGCGACGTCGGCCGGATCGACCCCGGTCTCCTCCACCACGGCGCGCGCCACGGCCAGCACGTTGGCGGCGATCTCGGCTGGATCATGGCTCACCCAGCCGGCCTCGTTGACAATCTGGCGATGCGAGCGGTCGGCGCGATGGATCAGATGGCCGCCCTCGTCCACCAGCAGCGCCTTAGTACCCTGTGTGGACTGATCGATTCCGATGATGTATTTGCTCATGTACTCTCCTGTCTCCCCCGTCGATTCAAAACTAAAACCCGACGGACAAGGAGCGAGTGGCCGACCGGCTCATGAGAGCGCAGCCGGCCTGCTCAAAATTCAACCTAAAAGGATTGGTGCAAACCTGTCCCCGATGCACCAATTACTCTGCGGGAAGGAACTCGACGACCGTCTTGGCGATTCCCTCGCCCGTCAGGCCGTAGTGCGCAAAGACCTCGGGGCTCGTACCGGTGATGACCGGCGCATCGGGCAGGCTCAGGCACTTGACCGGACGCGGGCAGTGCTCACCTACGACCTGCGCGACCATGGAACCCAGGCCACCGAAGGGACTGTGCTCCTCGACGGTCACGACGGCGCGCGTGGCACCGGCGGCCTCGATCACGGCCTCGGCGTCGAGCGGCTTGACGCAGTACATATCGAGCACCGTTGCCGAGATGCCCTGCTCGGCCAGCAGATCGGCGGCGTCCACGGCGTGGCGGACCATCTCACCGGTAGCGACGATCGTCACATCGGTGCCGCGGCGCACCCAGGTGGCGCGATCCATCTGGAACGGGCACTCGTCCTCGGTGTACACGTCCTCCACCGGGTTGCGGCCCACGCGGATGTAGGCCGGCTTGTTGTCGGCGACCAGGGCACGCACGAGCTCGGCGGTCTGGAAGCGATCGCTCGGCAGATACACGCGCATGTTGGGAATCGCGCTCATGGCGGCGATATCCTGCGCGGAGTGATGGCTCATGCCTAAGGCGCCGTAGGACACGCCGCCCGAGATGCCGATGAGCTTGACGTTGGTGTTGGAGTACGAAACGTCGACCTTGCACTGCTCATACGAGCGCGTGGTCACAAAGGACGCCGGCGAGGCGGCCCAGGCCTTCTTGCCGCACGAGGCCATGCCGGCGGCGATGCTCACCAGGTCCTGCTCGGCAATGCCGACCTCAACGGACTGCTGGGGATACTGGTCAAAGAACGGCGTGAGCGATGCAGAGCCGCGGGAGTCGGAGCACAGGACGACGATGTCTTTATCGGTTGCGGCGGCCTCGAGCAGCGTGTCGCAGATAGCCTTGCGGTTGGCGATCTTGTTAGCCATTGATGGCCTCCTTATGGGCAGCGAAATCGGCGATGATCTGGGCATATTCCTCATCGTTGGGCAGGTGATGATGCCAGGCGGCCTTGTCCTCCATAACCGGCGAGCCGTAGCCCTTCACTGTGTTGAGGATGATGACCGTGGGCTTACCCTTGGTCTCGGCGGCCAGCGTCAGCGCGGCATCGATGGCCTGGACGTCGTTGCCCGGAATGGACAGCACGTTCCAACCGAAGGCGGCCCAGCGCTCCTCCTGCGAATCCTGCTTCATGACGTCCTCGGTGCTGCCGCTGATCTGCAGGCGGTTGCGGTCCACGAGCGCGCACAGGTTATCGAGCTGGTAATTGCCGCCGCTCATGGCGCCCTCCCAGACCGAGCCCTCGGCAAGCTCGCCGTCGCCCATGATGGTGTAGACGCGGTAGCCGCGGCCATCCATCTTGCCGGCAAGTGCCATGCCCACAGCCACGGGCAGACCGTGACCCAACGAGCCCGAGTTCATCTCGATGCCCTTGAGCTTGTTGTTGGGGTGGCCGATGTAGGGGCTGCCGAACTTGGAGAAGCGGGCCTTGACGTCATCAAGGTCAAGATAGCCCTCGTGGCAGAGCACCGCGTAGTAGGCCTCCATGGCGTGGCCCTTGGAGAGCACGAAGCGATCGCGGTTGGGATTGTCGACGGTCTCGGGCGAAATGTTGAGGTGGTTGGCGTAGAGGGTCATCAGCGCATCGATGACCGACATGTCGCCGCCGATGTGCCCGCCGGCGCCAGCCATGATGATATCGACGCAATCGCGTCGAAGGTCCCAACGCAGGGACTCAAGCTCTTCGATAGTTGCCATTTCTACTCTCCTCGCAGGTAAGCTTTGACGTCTTCTTCGATGGGGTCGTACAGGTCGGGGACAATGCCGATGTACTTGCACGCCTCGTAGAGCACCGGCACCACGTTGGCGTGAATGGCGACGCAGTGGTGGATGTAGGGACCCTCGACGATCTTGGCCTCGAGGCGCTTGAGGTTGTCGACCTCGACCCACAGGTAGGTGCCCATGCCGGCCGGGCCGTCGATGCCGCGGGCGTTGCCCAGCAGCAGCGAGTACTCGCCGTTGTCGCCGTCAAAGCGGGCAAGGGTGAGGTCGCCGTGCTTGGCCTCGGCCGTCAGCGCGCCGGGGTGATCGAAGGCCAGCGGATAGGTGAGCTTGGGCTTGACGGCCGCGCAGCTGCAGGGCCAGGGGCCGCAGTGCTGCAGCAGCTCGCCGTTCTCGTTATCGGGATGACGCACGGTCCAGTCGGCGAACATGCCGCGGTGACGGCCCAGGTCGGCGGCCTCGACCATCAGCGCGGTGATAGCGCCATGGATGTCGGTCTCGCAGACGATGGGGATGCCCATCTCGTTGAGGATTGCGTTGGCGGCGCAGGGCATAATGCCCAACTCGTCCTGCAGGGCGTTCCAGCACTGGATGGCGCCGGCGTTGCAGCCGTACTTCTCGACCAGGCGCTTCATGGCAATGGCGAGTCCTGCGACCGCAGGAACCTTGTCCTCGGGGATGCAGATCTCAAAGCTGTCACCAATGTGGGCGAGCATGGCTGCCATGGCCTGCTCGTCAGCCCGGGCGTCGCGCACGGCCTGGACAAGCTCGGTCATGGGGATGGGCGAAAGCTGGATGTTGAACTTCTCAAGCAGCTCGCCCTCGTTGCACATGGTCGACCAGAAATCGAACGGACGGGTGGCCATCTGCAGGATGCGGGTGTGCTCGAAGGTCTTGACCACGTTGCACACGGCCAAAAAGTCCCAGACGCCGCGCTCGAACTCGGGATCGGTCAGACGGCAGTTGGTCATGTAGGTGAAGGGAACCTGGAAGCGGCGCAGGACCTTGCCGGTGGCGAACAGGCCGCACTGGCTATCGCGCAGACGGGTGCCGTCGGGCTCGGGGCGCTCGTCGCGCGGGCCCCACAGCAGCACGGGCAAGCCGAGCTCGCGGGCAAGGCGGGCGCAGACATACTCGGTACCAAAGTTGGCGTGGCACAGCATGATGCCGTCGACGCCCTCGGCGCGGAACTTTTTGACGATAGGCTCGATATGGCTGTCGTCGAACAGCAGGCCCTCGTCGTTGATGTCGTCGATATCCACAATCTCGACGCCGATCTCGCGCAGGCGATCAGCCGTCAGACCGCGATACTTGATCGCGTCCGGCGCGCTAAAGATACTGCGGCGCGTGGGCACAAAGCCGAGCTTGATCTTGTCCATGTACGTCCTCCCCTAGTCACATGCTCAGTAAACAGACGCATGTTTCGTTTTGTTCTGTTTACTAAATGTTTTACTCTTTTGTTTAAAAGTTTAGCGCGAAAGTCTCGTAAACGGTAGAGAAATCAGCCTAAACGGTATGTAAACAAACTGAACATACAAGGGAAACAAAAAGAGGACCCCGAAGGATCCTCTTCTGAATGGCACTATGTTAACTGCCCTAGCGAGCTTTGGCACGCTGCAGGCAATGCCGTCTCCGCCTAGATTTCGCGCACGCTTTGGCGCTCGACAAAATAGGTCGACACGGCCGTTTTGCAGGTATAGCTCTTGGGATTGCGGATGTTACCCACCAGACGGCGCACCGCGATCTCGCCCACCTCGTGTTTGGGAACATGCACCGTGGTGAGTGGCGGGTTGGAGAAGGCGCCCAGAGATAGGTCGTCAAAGCCGATGATCGAGACATCCTCGGGCACACGTATACCGTGCTCATTCAGCGCGCGCATGGCGCCTACGGCAAGCACGTCGTTCTCGGCAAAGAAAGCCGTTGGCAGATCTTCGCGCGAGGAATTGTCGAGCCACGCGCCCATGTCGCGATAGGCGCCCTCGAGCGTGGTGCCCAGCGTGACGCGCCATGCCGGATTGGCCTCGAGGCCCGCATCCTCAAGTGCTTGGCGATAGCCGCGCTCGCGATCCTTAAAGTTGCGGATACGAAGATCGCCTGCCAGATAGCCGATTTGCCTGTGACCCTTCTCGATAAGGTAGTCCACGGCGCGCAGCACCGAATCGGTATTGGCAATGACTACGGCATCAAAGTACTGGCGGTCGCTCCAGCCGTCGAGCACGATCAGGTGGGCGGCAGCGTTGGCGAACAGGGCGTAATCTTCCTCACCCAGCTCGGTACCCATCAGCACGATGGCGGCAGACGGGTCGGCGATCAGGCCCTCGACCTGCGGACGCACGGCGTCCAGGTCGCTAAAGTCGAGCGAGACAAAGCTCGTGCTCATGCCGTGGCGACGCGCCTGGCGCTCCACGCCCTCAATAACCGCGGGATGGAAGGTGCTCTCGTCCAGGATGGCGCCCGTCTTGCGCGCGAGCACAAACTGGATGCTCTCGAGCTGCGTCGACTGCTGATAGCCGAGCGACTGCGCACACTCCAGGATGACTTTGGCGGTCTCCTCGCTCACGCTGCGCTTGCGGTTGAGCGCGTTGGACACGGTCGCAGGCGAAAAACCGGTGATGCGGCTGATTTCGCGGACACTTGCTTTGGCCATTGTTCCCCCTAGCAACGGTCGTGGCGGAGCATCGTGGCCTGACCGCCCCGTGACTCGACAACTAAACGACCGCAAATTCAATCTAAACAGAATAGTAAATGTTTAATAGATAGTTTAGCCTGTTGTCAAGCGAAGCGACGCGACTATTCCCCCAACGGGCGTATTTACTCGGTAGCTAATCTGGAACGGGGCACAGAAACCGTTTAGCCAAGGATGCGAGCCATGCGTGCCTTAAACTCCACGAGGAAACGTGGGGCGTCCACGGTGAGCGCCACGAGCGCGCTCTTGTCCGGATCGGACAGGCGGCGCTCGTCGCAGATGGTGCGGCCGCGGTACTCGCCCAGCAGGTCGACGCGCAAATTGCAGCCGAGCGCACCCACGAGTGTGGGGTCGATCGCCACGGCAACAGCCAGGGGATCGTGCAGTGCGCAGCCGCCCAGGTAGGGTGCGTTCATCTCGTACGAGCCAATGTAGTGCTCGACCATGCTCGCAAATGCGCAGCCCGCCATGGTGCCCGAGCCCGTCCAACCGGCAACATCGCGGCGCGTGAGCACCACGCGATGCGTCACGTCCAGGCCCACCATGGTGAGCTTGCGACCCGAGCGTAGCACGGCGTCGGCGGCCTCGGGGTCGCTTGCCATGTTGGCCTCGGCACCCGCGCTCACGTTGCCGGGCACGGTCAGGGCGCCGCCCATCACCACCACGCGGCCGATAGACATCATCGCCGCCGCATCGCGCTCCAGGGCAAGTGCCAAGTTGGAGAGCGGGCCGGTCGCCACGTAGATCAGGTCGGGACCATAGGTGCGCGCGGCATCAATCAGGTAATCGACCGCCGCATTGCCATCGGCCGACGTCGCGCCCACCGGCTCGTAGGGCGACGCGGGCACGCTTGCGCCGCCAATGCCGTTCTTGCCGTGGATAAGCGTGGTGGACGCCGGCGGCGTGTAGGGTTCGGTCGCCTTCATGGGACGATCGGCGCCCAGGTACACCGGTACCTCGGGACGACCCAACAGGTCGAGCACCGCCAGGCAGTTGTGCGCCGATTGCTCGACGCGCACGTTGCCAAAGCGCGTGGTGATGCCCACGAGCTCCACCTCGGGGCTTGCGATGGCATAGGCAAGCGCCATCGCATCGTCCACACCCATATCCAGATCAAGGATCAGCTTCTTAATCGCCATAGTTCTACTCCGCTTCTCCGTCTTGTACTAATCGTCTAAACCAAACATGCGCTCAACTTCGGCATGCGTGGGAATCGACTGCTGCGCGCCCAAACGTGACACCGTCACCGCCGAGGCGCGTGCGCCCGCCGCCATGCACTCAAAGAGCGGCAGGCCATCCAGACGAGCCGCCGCAAGCGCGCCGATAAACGTATCGCCCGCAGCCGTGGTGTCGACCACCTCGCTCGAAAGCGCCGGCATGCGCAGCAGCTCACCGCCATCACCAAGTGCAACTGAGCCGGCGCCGCCTAGCGTGATGACCGCAGCCCCGGCGCCCTTGTCGAGCAGCGCATTGAGCGCGGCGGCGCAACTCGCGTCATCCGTGGGCAGAATGCCCGTCAGCACCTGGCACTCGGTCTCGTTGGGGCAGACCAGGTCGACCGCAGGCCACGCTCCTGCCGGCAGGTCGCAGGCGGGTGCCGGGTTAAAGATCGTATAGAATCCCAGATCGTGAGCGCAAAAGAGCGCCGCGGCCGTTGCCATCAGATCACATTCGCCCTGGACGATAAAGACGCTTCCGGCAGCCGGGGCAATCTCGCTGGCGTCGCCGTCGAGCTCGTCGGGCACCAGGCGCCTCAGTGCGCGGGCAACGTCCTCGCCCGCAAGTGCATGGTTGGCGCCCGGCGACAGCACGATGCGGTTGTCGCTCTCGCAGCGAATGATAGTCGCGGTACCGGTCTCCACGCCATCGAGGCGTGTCACAAACTCAACGCCCACGCCGGCATCCTGAAGCCCCGCCACGAGCACATCGCCAAATGCGTCGCGCCCAACAGCGCCAATCATGCACGTGTGCGCACCCATGCGCGCGGCGGCGACGGCCTGGTTGGCGCCCTTACCGCCGGCGTTGGTGATAAAACCGCTGCCACCGACTGTCTCGCCCGCGCGCGGCATGCGCTCGCACGCCACCGAAAGGTCCATGTTCATGCTGCCGAACACCGCAACGATGCTGTGATCCGCCATGGAAACCTCCTCGTCCGTGGGCTCTGCACCCGCTGTCGGCCGTCAATCGCATGCTCTCGCACCTCTATAACTTTAGTTCACTTTGATGTGAACACGCGCTTGAGCTTGCGCCAGCAGCAAGCATTCACAGGAGCAGGCAGCTACAATGAATACATGCTGATTATTCTCGTCATTGGATGATGTTTTATGGACCAATTCTCGCAATCGGGCTCGCGCGGTCGACGCCGCACGGGCAACGAGCCGGCGCCGCACGAACGCGTGAAGGGCGGGCGCCGCGCCAACGAGCCGCGACGCACCGCGAGCCCCCATCGCGCTTCTGCCAACAACGCGGGCCGTGCCAACACTCCCGCCGCGGAGCAGACGCCTGCTCGCCCCAAGTCCCGCTATATCCCCGCCCTCGACGGCCTACGCACGCTTGCCGTCGTCGCAGTGGTGCTCTATCACCTCAACCTCACGTGGGCTCAGGGCGGCCTGCTCGGCGTCACGATCTTCTTTGTGCTTTCGGGCTATCTGATCACGCGCTTGCTGCTCAACGAAGTCGCTAAGACCGGACGCATCGACCTCAAGAGCTTCTGGATTCGCCGCATCCGTCGCCTGGTCCCCGCCGTGGTAACGGTAGTGTTTGTAACCTGCGCGCTGTGCACCATCTTTAACCACGTGATGCTCACCAAGATGCGCCCCGACATCCTGCCGTCGCTGCTGTTCTTCAACAACTGGTGGCAGATTGTCCAAAACGTCTCGTACTTCAATGCCCTGGGCGACCCCTCGCCGCTCACGCACTTTTGGTCGCTTGCCATCGAGGAACAGTTCTACCTGATATGGCCGCCGCTGTTGTTTGCCATGGTATCCATGCATGTGAGCAAGCCCAACACGCGCCGCGTGGTTCTGGGCCTTGCCGCGGTATCTGCCCTCGCCATGATGGTGCTTTACAACCCCGCCGCCGACCCCAGCCGCGTGTACTACGGCACCGACACCCGCGTGTTCTCGCTGCTGCTGGGTGCCTGGATGGCCTTTATCCCCGATCGCGACCTGGCGCCGGTGCGTCTCGCTCATCGTTTGGGGCTCAATCGCCTGGCTGGCGCCGCCAAGCACGGCAAGAACGCCGAGGGCAAGCCTGGCGAGAAGGCCGACAACGCAGCCGAGACCGTCCCGGCACAGCCGAGCGCCCTCGTGCGCTTTTGGTCCTCGCCCGCATCCATCGATGTGTTGGGCGTCGTGGGTCTGGTTGGCCTTGCCGCCATGGTCGCGCTCACCAACGGCTACACCGCGTTCCAGTATCGCGGCGGCACGCTGCTATGCTCCATCCTCACGCTCATGGTCATCGCGGCCTGCGTGCAGCCCCAGGGAATGGTTGTCCGCGCACTGTCCGCCGAGCCGCTCGTGTGGGTTGGCAAGCGCTCGTACAGCATCTACCTGTGGCACTATCCGCTACTGTTGCTCATGAACCCGGTCGCCAACATCAACGATACGCCGTGGTGGCAGTACATTTTGCAGGTGTTGTTGGTGGTCGCCGTAGCCGAATGTTCATATCGCTTTATCGAGACGCCGTTTAGAAAGGGCGCCTTTGGGCGCACCGTATCCGAGTTCCGCGACGGCACCACCACGCCCGCCAACTGGGTGCGCGCGCATATTCCCGTGTGCGCCACTTGCGGGATCGTGCTTGTTATCGCGCTGGGCGGCCTGATCTTTGTGCCGGAGACCTCCGCACTGAGCGGTGAGGGCGCCGAAGTCCTCAACAAGGAAGCCAAGAACACCGCGCCAACGGACCAACAGGCAGCCAACGACACCGACAAGGACAACGACGGCTTCCCCGATGGCTCCTACGACCTGCTGATGATCGGTGACTCCGTGTCGCTGCGCGCCGTCGATTCCTTTGACGGCGTATTCCCCCACAGTCACATCGATGCCGAAAAGGGCCGCCAGTTTGATGCGGGCCGCGCGACATTTGAGGGCTATCTCCAACAGAACCTTGCCGGCAAGATCGTGGTCTTTGCGCTGGGCACCAACGGCTTGGTAACCGACGACCAGATCGACGCCATCATGGCCGATGCAGGAGATAAGCGTATTGTGGTGTTTGTGAACACGCGCAGCCCGCAGCCATGGGTTGGTTCTACCAACCAGGCCATCGCCAACGCCGCTACGCGCTACAAAAACGTGCGCGTTATCGACTGGTACGGATACAGTGCCAATCGCAACGACCTGTTCGATGGCGATGGCACGCACCTATCGACCACTGGCGTAACTGAGTACCTCAACTTGATCCACGATGCAGTCAAGAAGGACCTGCCCGTGCATCCCGAGGATCACGTCAACGATCCGCAACCGGCAGCCGTCAAGTCTGCCACCGACGCACTCGTCAATGCGCTCGCTCTCAAGCCGCACAAACTGGGCACCGACAAGTAGCCTGCAGCAAACAACCCAAAATCACTCTTTTCGAGCCGGCTCCAAGAGGTCGTGGACAAAAAGGGGCAAATATGAGTACTGTTACCATTTTAGTAGCAGGCAAAACCACCCAAAATGGCGCCCAAGCGGTAGCGCGCGACCCTTCCAGTTGACCAGAATGGCCGGCTTAAGACTTGGAGCTTCGCTTTTAATGAACAGATTTTTAGATATGTTCATTATTTTCTTGGTCGTAAATACTATCATCCAGGCAACAGTACTCATATTTGGCATTTTTTGTCCACACGCATATTACTAACCCCCTATAACAGGCAAAATACAGTCCGCAACCCATGGCAGCGGCCTGTTTGGAGTCCAAAGGAGGCGCTAAGCGCTGTAACCCATCGCCTGCAGAACAAACATAACGACCGTGAGCACCGTAATCACACCGATAGTCGCCCAAGTGAGCACATTCCACACGCGGCCGTTGCGGTTAGTGCCCATAATGTGACGGTCAGCGGCAATAACCACCTGGAACACCAGAACCACGGGCAGCAGCACGCCATTGATGACCTGCGAGGTCATCATAATCTGGAACAGATCGACGCCGGGCATAAGCACCAGCACGGCAGAGATGCCGATGATGGCCGTAATGATGCCGCGATAGACCGGGGCCTCGTCCCAGCTGCGATCGGCACCGCGCTCCCAGCCAAATGCCTCGCAGATAGCGCTCGACGTAACGCCCGGCAGCACGCAGGCAGCCAAGAAACTCGCCGCGACCAGGCCCGAGGCAAACAGTACCGTAGACCACTGACCCGCAATAGGCTCCAGCGCGCGGGCAGCATCGGCAGCATCGCTAATCTGAATACCCGCCGGGAACAGCACCGTACCGGTCGTAATGATAATAAAGCCGGCAATGACATCAGCGGCAAGCGAGCCGCTCACGGTATCGATGCGCTGCAGCACGATATCGTCCTCGCCCGCGTTCTTATCGACCACGTTGTTCTGCGCCAAGAAAATCATCCACGGCGCGATGGTGGTACCGATCGTTGCGACCACGAGCGACACGTAGCTGGGGTCATTTTGAATGTTAGGCACGACCAGGTCGACCGCGACCTCACCCCAGTTGGGGCCAGCCATAAACGCGGCGACGATATAGGTCACGAACACGCAGCTCACCAGCAGTAGAATCTTCTCGATGCGCTGGAAACTACCCGACATGGTAAGCATCCATACCAGCAGCGCCACCAACGGCACCGAGATGCTCGCCGGCACGCCAAAGAGAGCAAGACCGCTGGCGATGCCCGCAAACTCCGAAATGGTCACAGCCGTGTTGGCGATCAACAGCGCCGCCATAGCAAGTACACTCTTGCGCACGCCAAAGCGCTCGCGAATGAGCGATGCCAGGCCCTTACCCGTGACGCAGCCGCAGCGCGCCGCGGTCTCCTGCGTCACGATGAGCAGCACAGTCATGACGGGAAGCATCCAGAGCATCTTATAGCCATAGCTGGCGCCCGCGCTGGAATACGTTGCAATGCCGCCGGCGTCATTGCCCGAAAGCGCCGCCAGCAGACCGGGACCCATAGCGCCAAAGATGGCCGCGATGGTCAACTTTTGCTTGGTGCCCGACTTTTGCTTGGTATCTTGCACGCGACCACCTAACCCATGACCGACATGGTGAGCAGCACCGCAGCGACGCAGTACGCTACGCACGAGATCATGACGGCAATAACGTTCATGGCGGTGCCCGACGTGTTGAGGTCATGCTCGTCACGCCAGAACAGCACCATCAGGTAAATCACGGCGCTCATGTTGCCAATCAGACAGACGATGGCCGCGATGTTAAAGCACCCGGTAAAGAGTTGCTCCTCAAACATGGACGCATCGGGGAACGCAGCGGTGCGCACCAGCTGGGCGCACAGGTAGGTCACGAGTGACAGAATCAGGCCCATGCCCGTGCTCTGGAAGAAGAACCCCAGATACGGCTTGGGCTCATCGTCGTGACCGTCATACTCCAGGAAGTAGTTCTTGACGAACGACACCATGCGCGAGGCCGCCAGCAGCACGAGCGGCATGGCGCACATGGGGAACACCACCAGATGCGCGGAGCCGAGCGCCGTTCCCAGCACGGTCGCCATGATGCACGACGCGATGCCCCATACAACAACCCAGTACTGGCGATGCACGAACCAGCTGAGCACGTTCGTCGAGTCGTCCGACGCGCTATCGCCCGAGCCGACACCGGCGATCTGCAGGTCCTCCTGATGCTCCTCGGCAATAACGTCCATGGCGTCGTCGAAGGTTACGATACCCAGGATATGACGGTTCTCGTCGCAGACAGGGATGGCAACCAGGTCGTACTTGGTCATCTCGTCCGTTACGTCTTCCTGGTCCTCGTCGGGCGACACATAGACCAGGTCGCGATAGGCCAGCTGACCCAGCGTGGCGTCGCGGTCGGCTACGATCAGCGTTCGCAGCGAAAGCACACCGGTCAGCATGCCGCTCGGATCCTCGGTATAGACGTAGTAGACGCTCTCGAAGTCCTCGTCGAGCTCGCGAATCGCCTCGATGGCGTCACCGACCGTTGCCGTGGCAGGCAGGGAGACAAACTCCGAGGTCATGATGCGGCCGGCGGTGTTGTCCTCATACCCCAGCAGGTTACGAATCGCCTTCTCCTCCTTGACGCCCATCAGGCGCAGGAGCTTCTCGGCCTTCTCATAATCGAGCTCGTCGATCAGGTCGGCAGCGTCGTCCGGGTCCATCATGGCCAGCATCGACGATGCGTCGGTATCGGACAGGCCCTCGAGCATCTCGGTCATGAGTTCGTCGTCATCGAACTCCGAGATGGCCTCGGCGGCCTGTGCCGTATCGAGCTGGGCGAACACCTGCGCGCGCAGGCGCGGATCGAGCTGCTCGATGATGTCAGCGATGTCGGCAGGATGCAGCTCGCCAAGCGTCTTGTGCGACACCGAGAGCTGGATGTTTTTAGTCGAGCGATCGAGCAGGTCCATATAAGACCAGGCGATAATGTCCTCGCTGAGCGGCTTGCCCAGGTGCTTCATAAAGCCCTCGACGACGTGCTCGAGCGCGGGGCTGATTGCACGCAGCAGACCGCGGGCACCGACCTCGGCACCCAGCAGGCGCAGCTGATTTTCGCCCGACATGGAGAACTTGATGTCGTTGACGCGCACAACCTTCATGCCCTGTGTGTCGACAATCTGCTTGTTGAGAACATCGCGCGCCAGCAACAGCTCGGTCGGCTGCAGGTACGAAAAACGGATTTCGGTGGCCGACGTCTTAAGGTGTACACCCGTCTCGTCGATACGGTCGACCCATTTGCGCCAGCTGATCATAAACGGCGTCTTGCCGGGACCACGGAACGCGAGCGACGTCACGTGCGGAAAAACTTCGCCGGTTGCAATGCCAAAATCGTTCACAACGCCGAGCTTTTCGCCATCGACGTCCAAGACCGGCAATTTGAGCATCTCACTCAGATAATTCAATGGTGCTCCCCATCATTATTCCTGCGGACCGCGTGACCATGCCGGCACGCAATCCGTGGACTTTTAGACATGTATACGCATGCGCGGGCGGCACGCCGCTCGACGCTCACACCCCGTGCACGCGCAGAAAGCACCTGCATGGGGTCATCGACTGTATGGTCGAGGTTTGGATTTCACCTGTAACCTTTCTCTTGACCCTCATTAACCGCAGTAACTATAGCATCAGCATCGCGCTGCAGCACCGAATTTATGCGCTGCACATTGCAGGCATACCAAACACTGACGTATCCGTGACATAGTCATTGGGGACGTTCTTACATGACTACTCTGCGGTGTCGTCGTCCTCGGGGAGTTGGGGGAACACGGCGTTTTTGGGCATGGAAACCTTGGTGAGCGAGGTGAGCTTTTTGCTCAATGCCGTGTCCGTCTTGACCAGGTCGCTGAGCGTCACGATCTTGTAGCCGTCGGCGACAAGGCCGTCGATAATCTGCGGCAGCGCCTCGAGCGTCTGCTCGGCGCACTCATCGCTATCGGTGAGCAGCACAATATTGCCCGGCGTCACCGAATCGAGCACGGTCGATACTTGCTCGTCAGCGCCGTTGAGCAGCCAGTCGCCCGAATCGATATTCCACGAAACCACGGCGGACACCAGGTCCATCGAGTCGATCCAGTTTTGCTCGTCAAACGCGGCGTAGGGGGCACGCAGCAACATCGTCTCGACGCCGGTCGCCGACTTAATCGCCTCGGTGCCCTTCGTGATCTGCTTGCGCACCGTCTCGCGATCCTCGCCCTTGAGCGAATCATCGCTGTAGCTGTTGGAGCCGATCTCGCACCCGGCATCGGCAATCGCTTTGGCAGTAGCGGGCGAGGCTTCCGCGGCATCGCCCGAAAGAAAGAACGTCGCCGTGACGCCCTTTTCCTTGAGCACCTGCAAGATCTGCTTGGTCGCGCCGCTCGGACCCTCGTCAAATGTCAGGGCCACGTACTTTTCGTTGCCCTTGGGCGCCACGCTTGCGCACTCGACTACGCAGTCGGTGGCGGGCACGACCTCGCCGCGGTCCTGCGTCTTGCCCGACTGCTCGCCGACCCATACCTCGGAGCGGCCCTGAACGCCCCAGGTTTTGACATACTCAATGGCACCCGTGCCCTCGACCTTGAGCTTTGGCTCGATAGTCGTGGCCTGGACCTCGTGCTTTTCGTACACGTTGCGGCCGTCCTTGACCGTCACCTTCTCGCCGCCCTCAAGTTCGCGACTATCCCATTTGCCTTGCTTCACGCGCTTGCCGTCGACCTTCACCGACAGCTTTTCGCCGCCATGGCGCTTGAGCACGCTGTCGTCGACGGCCAGCAGATCGCCGGCGTCGTACGTTTCGGTCAGGCTTTGATCGTCGATAAGATTCTGCAACGTAGAGCCCACGCGCACCGCAGTCTTTTGCCCGTTGAGCTCCACGTCCACGCTGCGGTTGACGTAGCCCACGACGGCAGCGATAAACAGCACGAGCGCGCAACCCACGGCGATGAGCGCATAGGGCAGACGGGACGGTCGGCGCGGCGAGCGCCCGTTGCCGATGCGCGCGCTGCGGTCGCTAAACCCGCGGCTATGGTTGAGGTACATCGCGCCGGGCTTACGGCGACGTCGACGCTGACCGCTGGGCAGCTGCCCCAGGTCGCGGCGCGCCGTCGGACGCGCACCCGAGCGCCCGTTTAAGTTAGATCCGTTTTGGCGCATGTGCCCTCCCCCATAAACACGGCGAGCCGGAGCAACATGTCTCCGGCTCGCCTCCCATCATATGGTACGTCGCTATTTGCTAGCTTTTGACGAGCCCCCGCTCGCCTTTTGATATTCGTCCTTAAAGGCCTTGAACATACCGCGCGTCTTGCCGAGCTGCTTGCCCAGTGCGCGGCTGCCTTTGTCCACGGCGACCGATCCCTTGTCATCGAGCACCTTGGCGCCCTTCTTGACCTTATCGCCCACCACGACACTGGCCTCGGCAGCCTTGGCGGCCGCGCCGCCCGAATACCCGAGCGTCTTGACCTCGTCCGAGACAATCATCGCGCCGTTCTCGTAGCCGCGCAGCATCGTCGGCGGCACCTGCGTGTCGCCCACCAGCACACTCGAAGCGGCACCGGCGGTCACGTAGAACATCTGCACAATACCCGAGCGCGGCTTGAACTCAACGTCCGAGCAGTAGCCCACGACATCGCCCGATTCCGTGCGCACGTCCATGCCAACCCAGATGATGCAATCGTCCAGGTTGATATCGAGGCGCTTGGCCGCGGCGGCATCGTAGGTGCCCTTGACGTCGTCGACCGCGACGGCACCCTCATAGACGCCGATGGCATCGAGCGCCACAAAGCGGTCGGGACGCTCGATCATACCCGCGATATCGGACTGGCGGACCATAAAGCCCACCACGCGCGTGCCGCCCGGGGTAAAGACGGGAAAGTGAATCTTGCCGAGCTTTTTAGGGCTGCGCGGCGTGCCGTCCTTTTTGGTGCGCTTGTCTTCGGCAGGTTTGCGATAAACCTTGACGCCGACAAAATCCCCTGCGCGCATTATGCCTCGGTCGAGGGCTCCGTGGCCTCGGTGTCGGCCTCAGCGACGTTCTCGACCACGACGTCGGCAGCGGGCGTCACGTTGCCGCCCGAGATGGCATCGTTGAGCTGCTCGCGAAGCTGGTCCATGCGCTCGCGGGCCAGGTCGACCTTGGCGCGCAGGTCATCGGTCTTGGCGTCGACCATCGGACCAAAGTCGTTGACCGCGGCACGAGCCTCCTCGGCACCGTGCTCGTAGGTGTCACGCATGTTGTCCCAGGCATCGTTGGCGATATCGGCGGCCATGGCGCGGGTCTCGGCACCCGAGCGCGGGGCCAGAGCAACGCCGATGATAGCGCCGGCAGCAGCACCAAAGAGCGCACCGGAGACAAAGCTGAAAGTCTTTCCCATGATCATTCCTCTCCTGCGGGCACCTCGATGCCCACCGTTTGAATGCTGTCCATTATACCCGCAGCGCAACACTTACCGTCGCGCTCATCTGCGTACGGCAAAAGCGCAGGTACATGATGGTGATAAGCGAGTGAGCCTACTCCTGAGGCGCAGCCGGCATGGCGACCGTGGCGGCCGGATCCTCGCCGGCGCCATCAACGAGCGGCAGGTTGCCCTCGTGCGCCGAGCCGGACGGAGCCGTTGCCGCACCGCCAAAGACGGCCGCGGGGGCCTCGTGGTTCTCGGCGACCGCACCCTCGGTATCGATTGGCATCTGCGGCTCGTCGTCAAAGCTCGGGACGCCTTGGGGCTCCGCGGGCTCGGGCTCGGCAGACGCCTCGGCAACGGGCTCGGCGTCGGCGGGAGCGTCGCCCTCGGGCGCATCCTCGGCCGCGTCCTCGCCGTTCGCGGCGGCAACGGCCTCGTGCGGGTCCTTGCCCTCGGCCTCGGCGCGCATGCCCAGCACCAGGTTGCGCAGGCCAGCGACCGTGCCTTCCACGTCGGGGGCCGGCTGATCGGCGTGCAGGTACGCCCAGTCCATCATAAAGGTGGCCGAAGACAGCGCGCCAATGGCCAACGCGTCGTCGGGACACGAAAGCTCAACCTCAAAGACACGCTCGTCGTGCTCGCTCACGAGGGTGCGACCGCACGAGATGCTGCCGGCAAGACCGGTCTCGTTCATGAGCTCGACCGTCACGTGCTCCAGCAGGTGGCAAAGCTCGGTCTGGCCCATGCAGTCCTGGAACTCGCGACCCGAATCGCCCAGGCACAGGTGCTTGGCAATCGCGGGCACCAGGTAGTACACGCGCGCCGTGGCCTCGATATCCTCCGAGGTCATGAGCGGCATGCCGGGGTTCACCAGCACGTGCGCGCAAATCTTGTCCTCGCTGACGGTGACCTTAAGGATGTTGAACAGGCCTGCCATAACTCTCCCCTACTCGTCCTTGCCCTACTCGTCGCCGTCGTGCGGGTCCGCAGAGCCCGCACCCGACGCCGCCGGCTTCTCTGCCGAGGACTCGGAATCCTTCTTATCGGTTTCGGCCGGAGCGATCACGCGAATGAGCGAGATGCGCTGGCCACGCATCGACTGCACCTTGAACTTGTACCCCGCGACCTCAAACACCTCTCCGATGTCGGGCACCGAGTCGCAAAGCTCCAAAATCCAGCCGGCGATGGTCTCATAATCATCGCTTTCCTCGAGCGGCCAACCAAGCTCAATCGCGTCATCGCACGAAAAACGCCCATCGACGAGCCACTCACGGCGCGAGAGGCGCGTGAGGTACTTGTTGTCGGGGTCGAACTCGTCCTCGATCTCGCCGACGATCTCCTCGACGATGTCCTCGATGGTGATGATGCCGGCCGTGCCGCCGTACTCGTCCACGACGACCACGATCTGGTCGTGCGAGGTCTGCATCTCGGACAGCAGCGGCAGGATGTCCTTGGTATCGGGCACAAAGGTGGCGTCGCGCAAAAAGTCGGCGATGGGCTGGTCGCCCTTGCCGTCGAGCGCGGGCTGGATCAGGTCCTTGATGTGCGCGATGCCCGCGACGTTATCGGGATCCTCGTGATAGACAGGGATGCGGCTGAAGCCGGTCTGGCGCATGGTGGACAGCACGTCGGCGACCGTCTCGTCGTCCTCGCACATGGTGGTGTCCACGCGCGGCACCATGACCTCGCGGGCAACGGTGTCACCCAGGTCGAAGATCTCGTGGATCATGCGCTTTTCCTCGTCGAGCAGGTCGTCTTGCTCCGAGACCATGTACTTGATCTCTTCCTCCGAGACGTTCTGGCGGTCGTCGGCGCTCTTGATGCGCAGGATGCGAGCCAGGCCGTCGGAGCAGGCACCGGTCAGCCACACGAGCGGACGGGCGATCTTTTGGAACACGGAAAGCGGGCCCACGACCTGCTTGGACACGCCTTCGGCATTGGCCAGGCCGATACGCTTGGGGACGAGCTCGCCAATCACGATGGACACGAAGGCGACCGCGACGGTGATGATGACCGGCGCCAGGCCGCGCGCGATGGCTGAAAGCGGCGCGATGCCAAAGCTCATGAGCCACGTGGCGAGCGGGTCGGACAGGCTCGTCGAGGCGACGGCGGACGAGGCAAAGCCCACGAGCGTGATGGCGACCTGGATGGTGGCGAGCAGCTGGTCGGAATCGGCGGCAAGCTGGACGGCGCGCTCGGCGCGCTTATCGCCCTCCTCGGCATCGTGCTCCAACACGGCGCGCTTGGCCGTGGTGAGAGCCATCTCGGACATGGAGAAGTAGCCGTTGATAAGCGTCAGGACGAGCGTGGTAATAAGGGAGATGGTTATGTCCATCGGGAGTTTCTCGAACCTCCAAGATTCGGGACGTCAGGGTAAAACGTTGATGGCGGATACGGCAATTGCGCCGGTCGCCCGCGCGAGCGGGGCCGTAGGCGCGGGCGCTAGATTACGAAGAGGATCACCGCCATGAACTGGAAGATGCTGCCGGCGAGCACCCACAAGTGGAAAACACTGTGCAGATAGCGCACGTTTTTGGCGATATAGAACGGCACGCCCACGGTGTAGCACACGCCGCCGACAGCGAGCAGGGCAAGTGCCACGGGGTTGAGCAGCGACACGAGCTCGGGCAGTTTAAAGACGACGAGCCAGCCCATCAGCAGATAGACCAGGCCGCTTACCCAATGCGGCTGGCGCTCGCGCAAAAAGCACTCGAGGGCGATGCCGATAATAGCGATGGCCCATACGGCAAAGAACAGCACAGCGCCGCCGTCGTTTGCCAGCGTGATAAGGCAAAACGGCGTGTAGCTGCCGGCTATAAGCAGGTAGATGCAGCTGTGGTCGATAATGCGGAACACGCGCTTGGCGCGAGCAGGCTGAATCGCGTGGTAGAGCGTGGAGGCCAGATATTCGAGGATAATGCTGACACCATAGACAATCGCCGCGGCCATGTGGGCCGGGCCTCCGCCTCGCAGGGCAGCGAATACGATCAGGAGCACCAAGCCAGCGATACCCAGCAGGCAGCCGACACCATGGGTGACGGAGTTCATGATCTCCTCGCCCACCGTGTAGTGTGGAACGGCCGCGGTCTTGGGTCGCGGCTTAGAACTGTCGCTCGAATCGGACATGCCGGTTACATCCTCCAACGTAAAGAGTTCTCAACACTATATCAAAGCGTCTGGGTGCGTGTGAAATTTGCACCTTACGTGACCCTTTGTTTACCCATTCTTTGCCTGTTGACGCATCAACGGCGAACGTCCATAATACGCTTGCATTAAATGTTGATGTATTAACATCTTATAGGAGAACCGCGAATGCCTCAAAGCGCACACCCCCATCGAAAGCTTAAGATAACCGCCGTTGTTGCGTTGGCGCTCGTTGTCACGTTGCTCGGATTTGCCGGCAACTTTTTGTTTGACTTTGCCCTGAACCCCCAAGCGCCGTACACCATGAAGATGATGCAGGATAGCAAAGACGACAAAAAGGGCGAGCAGTTAGACGCCGAGGCAGTCGAGGCGCGGGCGTGGTTCAAAGAGCATCGCGAGAGCAGCAGCCTCACCGCAGATGACGGGACCGAGCTTGCCGCTTGGTATTTTGCCGGCCCGGAGACCACACACGATTACGCTATCTGCCTGCACGGATACACCGACGAGCCCATCGGCATGGCCCGATACGTCAAGCGCTTCCACGACCGCGGCATGAACGTGCTCGCACCCGCCGCCCGCGCCCATGAGCGCTCCGGCAGCGATTATATCGGCATGGGCTGGCCCGAGCGACTCGATGTCATCGCGTGGATCGGGCGCATCGTTCAGGCCGACCCCGAGGCGCGCATCCTGGTCTTTGGCGAGTCGATGGGTGCGGCGACGGCCATGAACGTCGCGGGGGAATCTCTGCCTGCAAATGTAAAATGCATTATCGAGGACTGTGGTTATACGAGTGTTTGGGACGAGTTTTCTCTGCAGCTCAAGGACGTGTTCGGCCTGCCCAGCTTTCCCTTGCTCGATGTAGCAAACTTGGTGTGCAACGTGCGCGCAGGCTACGACTTTCACAAAGCGAGCAGCGTGGAGCAACTCAAACACGCGACGGTTCCCATGCTGTTTATCCACGGCGACCAGGACACCTTTGTGCCGTACAGTATGCTCGACCAAAACTACGAGGCGTGCGCCAGCAAGGTTAAACAGAAGCTCACTATCCACGGCGCCACCCACGCCAAGAGCGCGCAAGTTGACCCCGAACTCTACTGGAACACGGTCGACGACTTCCTCGATAGGAATTTTTAGGGAAAAAGCGGCGTCTGGGGATTTATCTAACCCCCCTATTTTCGGAAGTATGCGGCAAATTCTGAGACTGCCGACCAGACCGCATTTTTACTAACAATTTATCAGGGGTTTTGTTGCCAAAAAACGTCGTGTGCTCGGCGGTCTCGAATTTTGCCGCATACTTCCGGAAAGCCGCCCGCGAGCGCTGTGCTCACGGGCGGCTTTTGCTAACGTTGCGCTACAAAAGCGCTTGATATGTCCAATAGACAGGTGCTACTTGACCTCGATGAGCTCATACTTGCTCGTGCCCAGGCCGATCTTTTCGGCATGCGCGATGCACGCGCGCCAGTCGGTGTCGGGATGCGTGATGCAGAAGGGGTCCTTGGCCTGCTCGCCCTCCAGATGCTCGTGGTTGTGCTCCATCTTGGCGGCGCTGTCGGTGAGCTCGGTGTTGGGAAGCGGCTCGGACGCCATGACGGCATCGGCGCAAGCCTGGTCGATGGCGACCGGGTCGAAGCTCGCGAACATGCCGATATCGTTGACGATAGGCGTGTCGTTTTCGGGATGGCAGTCGCAGTTGGGGCTGATGTCCATGGCGAGCGAAATGTGGAAGCTCGGGCGGCCGTCGACAACGGCCTTGGTGTACTCGGCGATCTTGTAGTTGAGCACGTCGGCCGCAGCGTCATAGCCGGGCTTGATGGCGTCCTGGTTGCACACGCCGATGCAGCGGCCGCAGCCCACACAGCGATCGTGGTCGATGGCAGCCACGTGGACCGTGCGGGTGTTGCCGTTGGCAAGCTCGCGCTCGCGGGTGTCGTCAAACGAGATAGCGTTGTGCGCGCAGATCTTTTCACAGGCACGGCAGCCAATGCAGTGCTCGGTCGCGACGTTCGGCTTGCCGGCGGCATGCTGCTCCATCTTGCCGGCGCGGCTGCCGCCACCCATACCCAGGTTCTTCATGGCACCGCCAAAGCCGGCCTGCTCATGACCCTTAAAGTGGGTGAGGCTGATCACGATGTCGGCGTCCATGAGTGCCTGGCCGATCTTGGCCTCGCGCACGTACTCACCGCCCTCAACCGGGACGAGCGCCTCGTCGGTGCCCTTGAGGCCGTCGGCGATGATAATCTGGCAACCCGTGGCATACGGGGTAAAGCCGTTCTGGTAGGCAGTGTCGATGTGCTCGAGCGCGTTTTTGCGGCTACCGACATAGAGCGTGTTGCAGTCGGTGAGGAAGGGCTTGCCGCCCAGCTCCTTGACGACATCCGCGACGGCGCGGGCATAGTTGGGGCGCAAAAAGCTCAGGTTGCCCAGCTCGCCAAAGTGAATCTTGATGGCGACGAACTTGTTCTCGAAGTCGATCTGCTCAATGCCGGCGCGGCGAATGAGGCGCTTGAGTTTGTCGAGCTGGCTCTCGCGAGCATGCGTGCGCAGGTTGGTAAAGTACACCTTTGCCGGTGCGACGGGTGCAGTTGCGGTCATAGATCTATCCCCTCGGTCTATACGGCGTTACAGACATAGGAGATGGTACCCGTTGAAGCAGGGTCAAAGTCAAGCGCAGCGCCTGGCCACTCATTGGGGACAGACTTAAATGACCGGCCGCCAGGGACATCCTTTCGCCATCCGGCACCCGGCAGTTGGGGACGTTCCTTTCCTGCCGGCAGCTAGGGACAGTCCTTGCCGGCCCGGCCGGCGAGCGGGCAGATCGGCAAAGACTGTCCCCGATGACTAGTCGTTTAGGAACGTCCCCAATGACTACTCTTGAACTTTGAGGGCTTCGGCCAGGCTGACGCGCTTGATCGAGCGCATGTGCAGCAGCGCCACGACCAGGTACGTTGCAAAGCCGATCCCTGCGCACGCCGCCATGGACCAGCTTGGCACATAAATCTCGATATTGCCGTTATAGGCGAGCAACATGGAGCGGAAAATAGCCGTAAGCGAGCAGATAATCAACGGCAGGCTCAGCACGAGCGATGCCGCCACGCACAGCGTGATCGAGCGGATGTACAGATGCGAGATCTCGCCATCGCGATAGCCAAAGACCTTCATATAGCTGATCGAGCGGGCGCTATGGTCGATAACGGCCTTGGTTAGCAGGTACATAAACAGCAGGAAGATAAACACCGCGAGCCCGACCATCATGCCGATCATGTCGCTCATCATGCCGATGAACTGGTCACCCACGGCGCGCATGTCGTCGGGCGTGGTGTCGCCGGCAAAGTAGCGCGCGTCGAGGTCGAGCTTCTCGTCGCTCACATAGCCGTTAAAGTAGGCGGCGTCGTTGTCGAACAGCTCGTTAAAGTCGTCGATACTCATATAGATGTTCATGTCCGACTTGGAGCCCCAGGCACAGTCCTTGCCCGCGTACTCAAAGGAATAATGCTCACCCTCGTACTTGTCGCTGAGCGTGACCTTCTGGCCCTCGCTCCAGCCAAACTTATCGAGCAGACCGCCGCCAAAGACGACGCGGCCATCGCCGATGTTGAGGCCCTTCCAGTAGCGCGAATCGGACGAGATGCCGTAGACAGAAATCGTCTCCTCGCCATTACCGTCGCCACGGTCGTACTGCAGCTGGTAAACGGCATATTTCTCGGCCTGCGCGATTGCGCCCGCGCCGTTGTCGGTCGTATTGACCGGGTGGATATCGTCGTTGTCAGTGTCGATCTTAGAGGCCTTGTCGATCAGGTCGATAGCCTCGTCGCGGTCGCAGCCAAGGGCATCGGCAAGATCGTCAAGGCGCGCGTAGAGCGCATCCTTCTTGTCCTGGACCTTGGCAAGCGCATCCTGCGCTGCGGTCAGGCTCTCGGCAGACGGAGATGCGGTCGCGGCATCGGCTGCCGTCTGCGCCGCATCGGCCGCGCCGTCAAGCTCGTCATCGGCATCCTGGGCGGCAGAAAGCAGCGCGCCGTCAACCGACTGCAAGCGCTCGAGTGCCGACCACTGCTCGCGCTCCTCGGCAGTGCCCTCGAGCTCCAGCGGCGCCTTGAGTGTGTACTGATGCTCGGCGACCAGGCTCGTCTCGAGGTTGTCCGCATAGTGCGTCATCGTGGGCAGGATCGCCAGACCAAAGAGCAAAAGCAGCGACCCAAACGCGATGCCCACGAAGAGCGTGGCGAAGTTGCCCAGATTGCGCAGGAAGATACGCAGGCGGAAGCGGGAAACAAAACCCATGCGCTCCGGCAGCTGCAGGCCGCGCTTGGTGCCCGATTTGCCGCTCGCCTCGTGACGAAGGAACTGCAACGGCGTCTTGCCCATCTTGCGAAGCAGACCCACCAGCGTGATGAGGATGAGCGCAGCGGCGGGGACCACGGCACACTTCACGAAGATCTCCCAGCTCCAGTACACCTGGAAGGGCGGCAGGCTGTACGAGCCGTAGTAGAGACCGCGCATGGGCTCGGTAAAGAACACAACGCCGAGCGCAGTGCCCAAAAGCGCCGCGAGCACGCCCACGATGGCGGGAAGCGCGAGGTAGTGCAGCACGATCTCGCGGCGGCGATAGCCGCTGGCGAGCAGCGTGCCGATGATGGCGCTCTCCTCCTCGATGGTGGCGTCGGTGAGCACCACAAAGACAAACGCCATGATCACGATGATGATGTCGAGCAACGTCATCCACATCATGGAGTCGCCGTCCACGTCGTCGCGCGCATAGCCAATGCCCTGATTGGAATCGGCATCGATCAGATCGTCCACGCGCGCATCGGCATCGGTCAGCGCCTCGACCATATCCTGCTCCGCATCGATGCGATCCGCGGTGGGGAGATCGCGGTCGGTAAAGGTAAAGGAGTAGGTGTAGGCAGGCGCGCCGCCGGCATCCTCGAGCGCGGTAAAGCCGGCGTCGCTGACCTCGGCAACGCCATAGGTAATGGTGTTCACCGTAAAGTCCGAATTGTTGAGGAACAGCGCCTGGCTATCGGGCTGCGTCATGATGCCGCAGATGGTGTAGGTGCGCCCCTCGAGCTCGACCTTATCGCCGATGGCGAGGTCGTTATTGGTGGCAAAGACGCGGTCGATAGCCACCTCGTTGTCCGCCTTTGGCTGCTTGCCTTCGCAGTAGGACGCAATGTCGACCTTGGTGCGATGCGCGTAGGTGCGCAGGGTGCGCTTGGTGCCATCGTCGCCGGACGCCTTTTTGATGATGGCGTCGATAGAGAAGTTCTTGCAGAGCATAACGCCGCCGACGTCCTCAGCCGCGTCTTCGGCAGCCTTGAGCTGCTCGTCGGTGGCCTCGAAGGAGGTAGTTACGCGGCCGTCCTCGATCGTATATGCATCGCGCATGTCGTCAATGAGGCAGCCGATGGAATGCGCCGCGAGCAAAAAGCCCGACGTGAGGGCGATGCTTCCGCACATAAGCAAAAAGATGCCCAGGTACTTGCCGATATTGCGGCGCAGCTCGCGCGGGAGACGTTTTGCGAGAGGTGTCATGGCGCCGCCTACCAATCGAGCTCGGCGGCCGCGACGGGTGACTCATTGAGCTCATCCTCGACGATGCGCCCGTCGCGCAGGCGCAGCACGCGATTTGCCATGCGCGCGATGGCGGCATTGTGGGTGACAATGATGATGGTGCAGTCGTAGGTGCGGTTGACATCCTCCATGAGCTGCAAGATTTCCTTGGACGTCTTGTAGTCAAGCGCGCCCGTGGGCTCGTCGCACAGCAGCAGGCCTGGGTTTTTGACGAGTGCACGGCCGATGGCGCAGCGCTGCTGCTGGCCGCCCGAGACCTGGCGTGGGAACTTGTTGCGGTGCTCGTAGAGGCCCAGCGAACGCAGCAGGTCGTCGACATTGAGCGGGTTTTTGGACAGGTGCGCCGTGACCTCGATGTTTTCCTTGATGGTAAGGTCGGGCACCAGGTTGTAGAACTGGAAGACAAAGCCCAGCTCGCGGCGGCGGTACTCGCCCAGATCGGCAGGCTTGAGCGCGGTGAGGTCGCAGCCGTCCACCATGATGGAGCCGCCGTCGGCATCCTCCAGGCCGCCAATGAGGTTGAGAAAGGTCGACTTGCCCGAGCCCGAGGGTCCCAGCATGACGCAGATCTCGCCGCGGTTGATGGACGTGTCGATGCCGTCGAGCACCGTCAGGCGCGCATCACCGTCGCCATAGTGTTTCTTGAGCCCTTTGACCTGGACATAGGCTTGCTTTGTCGCCATGTTATCCCCCGTTGTTAGCCTTCTGCTACTTTTCTAAGCTAATAGTAAACCACGGTGAACTATTTTTAAGCGACAGGCGCAATTTTTTCCAAACCAGTCATTGGGTACTTACTCATTGGGGACAGACTTAAATGAGTGAAATCGCTCATTTAAGTCTGTCCCCAATGAGTGCCGGCAGGAAAGGAACGTCCCCAAGTGCCGACATATTGGGACAGTCCTTGCCAGCCCGGCCGGCGAGCCGGCGAATCGGCAAAGACTGTCCCCAGCGACCAGTCGTTTAAGAACGTCCCCAATGGCTAGGTGGCTAGGCGCGAGATTTGTTGTGCGCGAGGGCTAGGCCTACGGCGGCGATGGCCGCGGCAAAGAGCACCGTGACGCCCAGATCGCAGGCGATGTCGCCCAGCACGGTGGACGTCAGGTCCGCGGCGAGCGCCTTGCCAATCGCGTCGTTCACCCAAAACGTCGGCACAAAATGCGCCGCGGTCTGCACGGCCGAGCCCATGAGCGACAGCGGCATCCAGGCGCCGCCCAAAAACGTCATGAGCATGCCGAGTAAGTTGCCCACGCCGTTGAGCAGTTCCTCGCGCGCGCCCAAGCTCGACAGCGTAAAGCCAACGGCCAGAGGTGTGCACGCCAGGGCAAACGTCGCCGCCAGTGCCAGGCACACACGGCCCGCGCCGACCTCGGCAACCGCGCCGGCAAAGCCCACGACGCCCATCATGCTCGACACGAGCCAAATGCAGACGGTAAGCACGGCGGCGGCCGCGAACACGGCGAGCGAACGCTGGCGCTCGGAGACCGGGCTGGCCTCCATGCGGCGCACGCGCTCGGGCTCGTTCATGCCCGAGAACACCAATCCCACCGACACGATGACCGACGAGATAATCGCGTACGCGCCAAAGTTGAAGTACGACTCGAGCGTGGCGGCGGCAGTCGAGTCGACCTTGACCTGCTCGATCTGGACCTCCGCGCGCTTTGCAGCCGCGTGCTCGGCGGCCTTGGCGACGCTGCCGCTGGAAGCAGCTGGCTCAAGTGCCGCCGCAGCGCCCGCGAGCGAGATCCAGCGCGAGGCCTCGGCAGACGAAAGCGCTGCCGCCATGGTACCGGAGCCGTACGTCACATCGAGCTTGGGCAGGTCTTCCCCCGCACGGGCGGCTGCAACAAGATCGTCCTCAAACCCTTCCGGGATAAAGAACACGCAATCGGCGCTACCCTTGGCGCTGTTGCTCTTGGCGAGCGCATCCGCAAGGTCGTACGTGTCGTCACCAACGCCCGTGACCAGGTCAAAGCGTGAGCCCAGATGCTTGGTAAGCGCCCGCGAAAGGTCGCTATTGTCGCGGTCGACCACGATCACGTTGGTGTCGTAGGGCCGGTACTCGGTAAGCTGCGACGAGTTCCAGCTCACCGAGGCCGCGATGAATACGCCCATGAGCGAGATGAACACCGTATAGATGAGCAGGTAGAACGGGTGCGCCATCGCCATGCGAAGCGCGGTCTTAAAGGTGCTCATAGCGGCTCCTTCCAAAGATCAGCGTAGCGGCGGCGACAAACACCAGGGTCATCAGGACGAGCGCACCAGCGCGGACGGCAAAGGGCCCCAGGTCCTCAAAGAAATACAGGCGATTGAACATGTCGCAGATGAGCTTGACGGGGTTGAGCCAGCACTCGGCCGGGCAGGCGCGGGCGACATCGTCGGCAAGCGCCATCGCCGGCTCACCGTAGAGGCCGGCGAACAGGGCGCACGTGGTGGCAAAGCCCGTGAGGATGCCCGACTTGGACGCCTTGCCACCCTTAACGGGAAGCGTGCCCACAAAGAGCCCCAGGCCCGTGGCGGCAAGCGCGGATGCAGCACCGCCCAGCAGGCACAGCCCCTCGCGCCCGCCAAAGTCGACGCCGACCACCAGGCGCACGTAGCCGATCGCGACCGCCATCGAGGCAAAAGAAACCAGCCACGAGCCGACAAAGATGCCGGCTAGCGACGCTGTCTTGGAAAGGCCACCCACGCAGCGGCGCGCGCCAAGGCCCGACAGATTGGGCTGCAGGTCGACGACACTCAAGGCGGCAAACTCGGCAGACATCATCGCGACCAGACCAAAGAGCGCGTAGTAGTAAATGGTCGTGCCGTCGGGCGTGGTGCGCGTCAGGCTCACACGACGGGCGCCGCCCTCGAGCGACAGGGCGCGCGCAACCGCCTCGGGGTCGGCGAGCGCCGCCAGGTTGTCCTGGGCAATCTGGGACATGAGCTCGGCATTTTGTGTATACGAGCTTGCCACCGTCTCAAGGATGCTGCGGTCGGTGAGCACCGACGAGGCACGCGAGCCGTCATAGCTCGAGAGCAGCGTGAGCTTGGGCGTGCCCGCAGCGTCGACCGTATAGATGCCCGCGACCTCGCCGGACTTGAGCGCACGGTTCGCATCGGCCGCGTCGTCGTACTCGTGGATCTCGAGCAGTTGATCGTCGCCCTCCTTGGCAAGCGAGGTCGCCACGTCCTTAAAGGACGAAGCGCCCCAGGCTTCGTCAGCGACAACGGCTACCGGCACCGGGTCGACCTTGCCGTCGGAGCTGAGGTTCGCAAACATAAACATGAACATCGTTGAAAGCGCAATGGGAAAGACCGCGCCCCAGACCCACGTGCTCGGCCGGCGCAGCAGCGTCTTGAGCGTGGTGATGATGGTGTTGAACATGGCCGTCCCCTAGTCGCGCAGCTCGCGGCCGGTGATCTCGAGGAACACGTCGTTGAGGGTCGGCGGCTCGCTCCACACGCGGCCGAGCGCAACGTCGGCGGCGCGCAGCGTGTCGAGGATGTCCACCAGGTTGTGCGGGCTCGCCTCGCAGGTGCAGACGAGCTCGCCGCCGGACAGTTCAACCGAAAGCACGTGCTCGAGGGCGCGCAGCCGCTCGACCGTGACGGGCTCGACGGCGCCGACCTCGACGGTCACGCGCTCGCCCATTTGAATCATGCGCTTGAGCTCGTCGTTGGTGCCCTGCGCCAGCACGCGGCCGCCGTCCATGATCATGATGCGGCTGCAGATTTGCTCGATTTCCTCCATGTAATGGCTGGTATACACCACCGTGGCACCCTCGTCGCGCAGGCGGCAAATGCCCTCCAGGATGGCGTTGCGGCTCTGGGGGTCGACCGCCACCGTGGGCTCGTCGAAGAAGATGAGCTCGGGCTTGTGTGCGATGCCGCAGGCGATGTTGAGGCGGCGCGCCAGGCCGCCCGAGAGCTTACCGGGGCGGAACTTGGCAAAGTCGCCCAGACCGACAAAGTCGATCGCCTCGTCCACGAGCGCACGGCGGCGCTTGCGGTCGTTGACGTAAAGACTGCAGAAATAGTCGATGTTCTCGCGTACCGTGAGCTCGTCAAACACCGCCACCTGCTGCGGCACTACGCCGATGCGGCGCTTGAGGTCGTAACGCGTGGGCGTCATGGGCTCGCCGAACAGCTCGATGGTGCCTTTGTCGTAGGAAAGCAGCTGCAAAATGCAGTTGATGGACGTGGTCTTGCCCGAGCCGTTGGGGCCGAGCAGGCCAAAGATCTCGCCGGGGGCGATGTTCAGGTTAAAGTGGTCGAGCGCGATAAGATCGTCATAGCGCTTGACGAGGTTTTCGACATGGACGATATCTGTCATGAGGCGCCCCTTCTGTTGGTCGTGGCCCGGTACGATTTCATCATCGCAGGAGCGGGCGGCGCGCACCAGTGAGCTTTGTCACGAGTGCGGGGGGGGCGGAAGCGAAACCCCCGCTCGCGCGAGCGATCGACGCCGATTTGCCGCGCGGGAGGAATGTCATGGTTGCGCAGGCGGCCCCTCCACCACGCGCGGCTTCGCGTACAATACCCGTATGAACAGGCTTTTCGACAAATCGATCGTACTGGCGTGCTGTATTGCGGCCGCCACGGGTCTTGCTGTGGACGCTCGCCTGGTCGCGGCGTTTTGCCTTGGCGTTATTGCCACCTCGCTGGCCGAGCTCGCGCAGGGGAAAAGCGCCCGGCGTGCGAGCGAGACCGCGAGCTGCGCTTACATCATCGCGGCTGTCTTCGTGCCGCCGTTTGTGCCGTTTGCGCCTCTCGCCCTCTATGACATCGCGCGGCGGGTGCGCCGTGAGCACGCCTGGGCCGCGCTGGGCATTGGCGCCACCTTTGTCTTTGCGCTCGTCGCGGACCTTCGCACCAACGCGCTTACCGCCCGAACGCTCCTGCTGACCGCCATCCTTTCGGTTGCCGCCACCTTGTTATCGCTACGTACCGCCCAGTTGGAACGCGAGCAGAAGCGCATGCGCCGCACCCGCGACGAGCTGCAGGAACGCGCTCTGGCGCTGGAGGCACGCAACCGCGACCTTGCCGACCGCCAGGACTACGAAGTCGAGCTCGCGACACTCGCCGAACGCGCCCGCATCGCGCGCGAGATCCACGATAACGTCGGGCACCAGCTCACGCGTGCCTCGCTGCAGACCGAGGCCCTGCGCGTCGTGCACGCCGACGAGCCCGGCGTCGCCGCCGATTTCGCCGACGTTAAACGCACGGTTGACGAGGCGCTCCAGCTTGTGCGCACCAGCGTCCACGCGCTCAACGACAACGCCGTCGATCTTTCCGTGCAGCTCGAACGCATTGTTGAAGGCGCACGCTCGGACGGCGGCCCGCAGATTGAGCTTGAGGTTTTGGCCGAGCATGCGCCCGCAAACGTCGCCAACTGCTTTGCGGCGGTCCTGCGCGAGGCGCTCTCCAACACCATGCGCCATGCTTGCGCCCAAACCGTCGCCGTACGGTGCATGGAGCATCCGTCGTTTTACCAGCTCATCGTCACCGATGATGGCACGGGCGGGGTCCAAGCAAGCGGCCGCGGCACCGCGGAGGGCATGGGGCTCGGCTCCATGCGCGAGCGTGTCGAGGCGCTTGGCGGCACTTTCACCGCCGGCCCGCGCGCCGGCGCCGGCGGCTGGCGTGTGTTTGCCACCGTTCCCAAACCGCAAGGAGATGAGGGCCGATGAGGCTCATTGTTGTCGACGACGACCGCTTGGTGGTCGATTCGCTCAAGATTATCCTGGGCGCACAGCCGCAGATCGAGGTGGTGGGCACCGGCGCCAATGGCGACGACGCGGTCGCGCTCTACGCCGAGCACTCGCCCGACATCGCGCTGCTCGACATTCAGATGCCGGGACGCGACGGCCTATCGGCGGCACGCAAAATCCTTGAGCGCGACCCTGCGGCGCGCGTGGTGTTTCTGACGACATTCTCGGATGACGAGTACATTGTGTCGGCGCTCAAGCTAGGCGCCCGCGGCTACCTGATTAAAACCGATGTCGCCGCCATTCCTCCAGCGTTGGCGCAGGTCATGGACGGCAAACGCGTGCTCGAGGGCAAGGCGATCGAAGACATCGATTTTGACGGAACAGACGTCGAGGCAGGCAAGCCTCGCCGGCCCGCCGCCTTTGCCAGCCTGACCGACCGTGAGTTCGAAGTCGCCGAGCTCATCGCCCGTGGCCTCGATAACAAGGAGATTGCCGCCGCCGCTTACATGGGCGAAGGCACCGTGCGCAACCACATCAGCTCGATCCTAGCCAAAATGGGCCTGCGCAACCGCACGCAGATCGCCATCGCCTACCTGCGGGGGTAATTTCCCAACGGTCAACCACTCCCGCATAGCAAAATGGCTGCTACCTATTTAATGCCATTTCAAAACTATGCCGGTTTACTACGATGAATCGCCCACCTTCGACCACGGCAAATTGCGCGCTTCCAAAACCGCAGGTAGAACGCTTGCGATATTTAGAAAAATGCAGTCATGGTCGGGAATGTCGAGTTCATCGTAGTAAACCGGCATAGTTTTGTTCGGGCGGCCCTGCACGAGCGCCTCCGCAAGCCTCGCGAGACCAAAATGATCCGTTTTCCTCCGTCCCCAAGGGATCAGCCGGAACCGCTCGCCACGAAACCTGCCTATCTACTACGTTTGACTCGATACCCCCGACCATAACCGCGTTTCATGAAAAACCGCAGCCGTTCTACCTGCAGTTCTCATTTCGCATTACTTGCTGTGGTCGAGGGCTGCCGCCTAAACATAGTAGATCGGCCCATTTCGTGGCAGACGGGTCACGCGGCAGCCCTCGCAAGGCAAAAATGATCCGTTTCCCTCTGTCCACGGGAGATCAAAGGCTGTTACTGATATGGTGCCATTTCAAAACTATGCCGGTTTACGGGGCTAAAGTCGGGGCCCTCATCCATGCCTTCATTTTTTGAAAAACGGCAGGCTATCTACCTGCAGTTTTGTTTTTGCGATTTTCTGTATGGTCGGAGATTCGCTATCCAGCCCCGTAATCCGGCATAGTTTTGATCGCGGCAGCCTAACCGCGCGCTCACGCGCGGGGCCGGTGGGGCATTTTTGCCCCACCGGCCCCGTTTTCGCGCTATTCCGGCTTGGTTTCTACCGTGGGGGTCTTGTCCGCCGCAACTGGAGTGCGGGCGGTGTCCATGCTCAGGCAATGTTTAGGGCAGCTTTCGATGCACTCGCCGCACACCACGCAAGCGTACGGATCGATCGACCACGTTCCGCCCTTGCGATCGACCGCGAGCGCGCCCGCCGGGCAGCGACGCGCGCACATGCCGCAGCAAATGCACACGCCCATGTCGTTGACGATGTGACCGCGCAGGCGCTCGGGCGCCGTCAGCTCCTCCTGCGGGTAGCGCACCGTTACCGGCTGCTTGACCATAGAACCCAAGGCCGTCTTGGCAAATGTCAGTAAACTCATGCCGCGCCTACCTTTCCGTGCAGCTAATGCAGGGGTCGATGGTCAGGATAATCATGGGCACGTTGGCAAGGAGCACGCCCTGCAGCGCATGTGTCAGACCCGCCAGGTTCTGCGACGTCGGCGTGCGCACGCGAAAACGGTCCAGGTTCTTGGTGCCGTTGCCGCGCACATAGTAGTACGCCTCGCCGCGCGGCTGCTCAATCACGACCTCGCCGCGCGCGCCGTCGGCCGGCGTAAGCTTGGTGCGTCCACCGATGCCGTCCTGCGGAATCTTGCCCACAAGCTCCTTGATAATGTCCATGGCCTGTGTGACCTCGGCACAACGCACCTGGCAGCGGGCATAGCAGTCGCCGTCGGTGGCAACGATGGGCTCAAACGCGGCCAGATCCGCATAGGCGCCGTCGCCGAGCATGCGCACGTCGTAATCCACGCCCGAAGCGCGACCGAACGGGCCGACCATCGACAGATCCAGCGCGTCCTTCTTGCTAATCACGCCCACGCCATGCAGGCGCTCGCCGCAGCTGTCGTCGTCCAAAAACGTATGCACCAGGGCCTCGTAGTCGGGACGCATGGCATCGAGCGTCTGAACAATACCCGCCAGCTCGGAGTCCTCGATGTCGTGCTTAAGGCCGCCGACCTCGTTGATCGACAGAATCACGCGGCCGCCGCACGTGCTCTCAAAGATCTTGAGAATCTGCTCGCGCAGGGTCCACGAACGATAGAACAGCGCCTCGAAGCCAAAGGCATCGGCGAGCAGGCCCAGCCACAGCAGATGCGAGTGGACGCGCGAAAGTTCATGCAAAATGGTGCGGATATACTGCACGCGGCCGGGCACCTCGATGTCGAGCATGCGCTCGCAGGCGCTGGCATAGCCGCAGCTATGACCCACGGCGCAGATGCCGCAGATGCGCTCGGCGATGTAGCCAAACTGATGCATGTCGCGCTTTTCGGTGAGCTTCTCGAGTCCGCGGTGCACAAAGCCGATCTGCGGAATTGCCTCGATGACGCGGTCGTCCTCGATCACCAGGTCCAGATGAAGCGGCTCGGGCAACACCGGGTGCTGCGGGCCAAACGGAATAACGGAGCGATGTGCCATGGACCTTACGCCTCCTTTTTCTGCTTGTCGCGGGCGGCCTTGGCGGCAAGCGCCGCGCGGACCTTGGCCGCTTTCTCGGGATCCATGGCGGCGAGCTTTGCCTCCATCTCGGCAGCCTTGAGTACCGCCTTGGCGGCAACCTCGTCATGCTGAGCATCGGAGCCGGCAGCCGCAGCGGGCTGGGTGGCAGCAGCGCTCGCAGCATCGCCGGCACCCGCGGCGCCCTCCCCCGCAGCGGCGGCCTTCTCGGCCGCGGCCTTGCGCGCCTTAGCCTCGGTGGCGGCACGGACCTTCATGGCTTTCTCGCGCGCAGCTTTCACCTCGGGTGTGATCACACTCATGGGCTCGGCAGTCGAAACCTGGTAGAAAAAGCCCTTAAAGTCGATCTGCATGTCGGTAATGACAAGACCAAACAGGTCATGTGCCTCGTTCTCAAACGGGAATACCGCCGGATAATACGAGCTGATGGACGGAATCTCCTGGTACCGGTCGATACCCTCGACCACCAGATTCTCAATCGCATAGCTTCCGTCCCGCGCGATCTGCTCTTGCGCAGCGCGGACGTTGATAAACGTATAAACCAGGCGATACGATCCGTCGTCCACACAGCGCTCGGCATGCATCTGCACAAAGCGCGCGCCGGCACCCTTGAGCGCCTGCACATGCGCCAGGAGCTCGTCGATCCCGACGGTGGTATAGATTGCCTTTTGCATTACTCGGCCTCCTTTGCAGCGGCGGGTGCGGCGGGCGTCCCAGCAGGCGCGTCATCGGCACCGTCAGCCCCGACCCCTGCAGCAGCCACAAACCCGTCCTCGCCCAGCTCAACGCCGCCGTCCCAGGTAGCGGCACCGCCCACGGTAAGTGGATCGCCGCCAGCACGCATCACGGCCTCCTTCTGATCCAGGATGCCGCACGCCTCCACAATGGCGTCGATCACGGTCTCGGGACGAATGGCGCACCCGGGCGCATACACGTCCACGGGAATCGCGCGGTCCACGCCGCCGATCACGTTATAGGCATCGCGGAATACGCCGCCCGAACACGCGCAAATGCCGCACGCCACCACGCACTTGGGCTCGAGCATCTGGTTGTAAATCTGGCGCACGACGGGCAGGTTCTGGGCGTTGACCGAACCCGTCACCAAAAAGATATCCGCATGCTTGGGGTTGCCGGTATTGACCACGCCAAAGCGCTCCGCATCGAACAGCGGCGTAAGCGAGGCCAGCACCTCGATATCGCATCCGTTGCAGCTCGAGCCGTCGTAATGAATAACCCACGGCGAGCGCGACATTTTATGATCCATGGATGCCGCCTCCTAAATAAACACGTCAACGAGGATGGGCATAAGGTTGAGCAGGCCAAACACCAGCGCCACGCCCCATCCGAGCTTAAAGCAGCTGCGCCAGGTGCTGCGGGCGAAGGTATTGTCGATCAGCACCTCGACAAAGTACGTCGCGGCCATCACGACCAGGGCAACCACCCAGCTCACCGGGTTGTCCCAAACAAAGAACATGCCCACCCACATCAAAAACAGCACGGTCTCGCACCAGTGCATAAGGGTCATCTTGGCCAGCGTGCTGCCGCTCATCTCGGTGGCGACGCCCTGGACGATCTCCTGATGCGCGTGATGCGAGTACGAAAGATCGAACGGCGACTTGCGCAGCTTGATGGTAAGCACCGCGAGCAGCGCAAGGAAAATGGGTGCGCTGTACACGATGATGGGGGCCGGCTGCCCCGTCACGGCAATGGAATCGAAGCTATCGGTGGCAAGATACAGGCCCACGCTCATCAGCAGAACGGCGGGCTCGTAACTCATGACCTGCAGCAGCTCTCGGTCGGCGCCGACCTGGGCAAACGGGCTTTGCGTCGAGGCGGACGCCAACACCACAAAGATCGCGGCGAGCGTCACCATAAAGGCGCACAGCAGCGTGTTGGAACCCGACACAAAGATGCCGCCGCCCACCACGGTAAAGATGAGCGCGCACGCCATGTAGGTATCGTCCATGGTGTTTACGCTGGCGGGGGCCTTGCGCAGCAGCTTGGCAACGTCGTAGAAGGGCTGCAGCAGGCGCGGGCCCACGCGGCCCTGCATGCGGGCCGAAAGTTTACGGTCAACGCCGTCAATCAGGCCACCCACAAGCGGCGCCAGCAGGGCAAACACCACGGTGCCAATAAATATGCCCACGACGCCCGAACCTTCAAAATACTTGCCGCGCAGCACCGAGGGCGCGCTCATGGCAAGCCGCTCGGGCCCAATCCACGCGCAACACAGCAGCGCAAACAAGATAATGCTGCAGCACACGACGCTGCCCGCGGGGCCAATACGCTTCTCGCCAAGGGCGTCCTCCGAGTACCAATTGCGCTTTTCGGCCTTCACCTCGTGTCCCATCGAGCCGCGGAAATGGCGATATTTGTCGGTTCCCACGCCCGAAAGATATACGTTTACGTGCGGTTTGTTGCTCACGCGGAATGAAGTCAGCAGCACCACGGCGATAAACGCCACGATAACCACCATCAGATACATGGAGTCCTTGCCAATGACGTACGGCACGCGGCCAAACACCATAGCCAAGTAAGGCGACACCAGACCGCTCGAGATAACCGGGAACGCCACGCAGCACAGAATCAGCAGCGCGGCGATGGTGTTGAGGGCCATCCATTCGGTCTTATGGACATTGACTTCAACGTTTTGAGCCGTGGGGTCGACGCCCGAAAGCTTGGCAAGCCACTTGCCCCAGAAGAAGAACGTCGCGGCCGAGCCAAAGGCAAGTACCATGATCATGAGCACGTTGCCGGTCTGCGCAAACGCCACCAGGGCGCCCCACTTGGACACGAGCATGCCAAACGGCGCCACAAACATGCCCATAATGCCCAGCATCATCAGGCGCGTCAGGTGCGGCATGCGGCTGAACATACCGTCCATGTCCTCGATATTGCGGCTGCCGATATGATGCTCGGCGGTGCCCACGCACAGGAACAGCAGCGATTTGGCCACCGTATGGAACAGGATCAGGAAGATGGCCGCCCACACGGCCTCGGGCGCGCCGACGCCCAGGCAGGCACTGATAAGGCCCAAGTTGGAAATGGTGGAGTAAGCAAGTACACGCTTGGCATTGCTCTGCGAGATGGCCATGAGGGCGGCGAGCAAAAACGTGATGGCACCCACACTCGTGACCATAAAGCCGGTCACGGGATAGATGGCATAGAGCGGGCTCAGCTTGACCATCAGGAACACGCCGGCCTTGACCATGGTTGACGAGTGCAGCAGGGCGCTCGTGGGCGTGGGGGCAACCATGGCACCGAGCAGCCAGGTATGGAACGGCATCTGCGCGGCCTTGGTGAGTGCGGCGAGCGACAGCAGAACGACCGGCATCACCAGCAGCGCGGATTGCGCGGTTCCGGCGCCGGAAAGCTCGATCATCCCCGAGATGGTCAGCGGCATGCCGTTAACGTGCAGGTACATGAGTCCGGCCAAAAACGCAATACCGCCCAGCATGTTGAGGATAATCTGGGTGAAGGCGTTCTTGATGGCCTCGGGCGTGCGCGTGTAGCCAATCATAAGGAACGAGCACACGGTGGTGATTTCCCAACCGCAGAACAGCCACTCCAGGTTATCGCTCGTCACGATGACGAACATGGCCGAGAGGAACAGGAACATAAGCGCCAGGAACTGCGGGCGACGGTCGGGCGCGGTCTGCCCGCGCAGCGCGGCCTCGTGCTCGTCGTGCGCCTGGAAGTCCTTCATATAGCCCAGGGCATACACGCAGATAAGGCTGCCGACGATGCCGACGGCGAGGACCATGATCACGCTCATGTAGTCTAGGTAGAGCGGTGTCGCCGTGACGGCTTCGGTCGCGGGCAGCGTCATGGCAGCGAAGGCGAGCGAGCCCACCAGCTGGACTATGCCGAGCACCGTGGTGAGCACGTTCCTATATTTGTACGCGTTGTACAGGATGACAGCACACAGGATCACGTCGATGGCGGAGCTGATGATCGAGAGCATATGCGAGGTGCCGGAGGCAACCTCAAAGCTCTGCGGACCCGCACCAAAAAACATGACGGCGACTACAACTGTCACCGCCATAATGATGCCGGCGCCTATGAGCCCCACCGCGTCGCGGGTGCGGTCACCGTGCGCGAGCAGCATGCCCAGCGCCGGTACCAGTGGAAACAGGGTAAGGAAATACAGTAGCGTCATACCATCACTCCCCCATGCAAAAACGCTGCAATTGTTTAACGTTATAGCTCAATTGAGGAGTAGCAGCGGCAGGTTTTCGGTCAACTGGGGAGTTTTAGGCGTACGGGGTAAGGGCACGTCCGCTTTGGAGCAGAGGGCGACGTTTCCTTACCACAGCGACGGGCGCGCGGGCCACCGCGTGCGGCTTACTGGCCACTTTGGAGGATGTCCCAATAGGCTCGCGGCGGTCCGAAAAGTTGGCGCGGCAAGAAAAATGCGCCTCGTGGGCGCACCATCCCGTTTGCTATTCCATCTTTTTAACGCGCGGCTTGCGACCGCGCGGCTTATCGACCAGTGCGGACTCACCGCTCTCGCGGTACTGACGGCACCAAGCCTTGACCGAAGACTCGCTGGGAATCTTGTGCTTGATCATGGCCTCGCGAACCGTCAAGCCGTTTTCCAGACGGTCCTTAACCACAGCGAGCTTTACGTCGTACGAATAGGTGTGATGATGCGAACCGGCATTGAGAACGGCGTCGGCACCGCCCACGGCGTACGCGCGGGCCCACTGACGAGCCGTGGCCTGGGGAATGCCAAGCTCCGCGGCGAGGGCGCGATGACCGACCCCCTCTTGGAGGATCTCGACGGCGCGCTGCCTAACCTCGGGCGCATGCGTGCGAGTCCTAGTTGCTTCCGACATACCTGCCACTTCTTAGCCTTAACCGTTAATCTGCCTTCTTACGTGCATGTTAGATAGTAGCATTTTGCTGTTCGCGCGTAGCAGTTAATTGAAAATAGCAACGGCGTCATCTGGGCATTTGCTATTAATTTGCGACATTTCTTTACGTTTAATTTACGCAGCTAGTTAGCCCGCAGCTCATTGATGGTGTTTTACCAGCCAGATTGATATCTTTTTGTTTCGCTTGGTATGGTTTTCATAATTATTAACCCCTCAGCCTCTGAGCTAGCATGTCAGTCTTCCGCTTACTTTCCAGCTTTCTACTTAACTTTCCAGCTTTCTACCCAGCTTTCCAGCTTTCCACCTAACTTTCCAGCTTTCTTTCCAGCTTTCCACCTTAGGTGTTAAGTTAAGTGGAAAGTTGGAAAGATGATGGGAAGTCGGAAAAGCTAAAACGCCTTTCTCCAGCGACGGCTGAACAGTTAGTTCAGATACGTATTTTTCTATGCTGATAAAGCTGCGCTATGGTCCCCGGAGAGGGTTCTTTGGCGACTCATTGCACGCAAATCGAGCCCAGATGGCTACCGAACCCTAGTTTTGAGCCCCTTTCTTCCCCAAAACGAGCGCCGGATGCGCCTACTGCGGTCTGGAATTATACGTATCTGAACTAACTGTCCAGCGGAGTCCAAGACTGGGATCGCGCAGATCAGAACCACCCTTAAAAAGGGTGGTTTGCTCTTAGGGTATAACCCACGGGCCC
>CAJMMD010000014.1 GCA_905214465.1 uncultured bacterium | reverse complement strand
TTCGGCGGCATGACCAGAAGGTCAATGCCGCCTCGTTTCAAGGCACCTTGCTCGCCCTGGCGGGCTTTCGCTGTCTGCGCCAAAACATCGGCGTTGTCTTGGCTGCCAAAAGAATGATCCCTCGGGGGCGGAGGAAAATGGATCAGTTTGGGCGGTGCTGGCGTCAAGGTTTAAGACCGATGTCGTCCCTTGTTGCTTTCCTACCAAACGGTGAACTGGGCGTTCTCCGTGTTCCAATGGACATCGCGAACGTAGTCTCGCACGGCCGTCGCATCTCGTGCTTCGAACAACTCAAGAATATGAGCATGTTCGCTGTTGGCTTTATTGAGCAGTTTGCAAGCCGTCTCTTGGTCGACAGTCTCGTAATCGCGCTTGATAAAGCAGCGCTCGAGTTGCGAGATCATGTCGCGCAGACGGTCGTTGCCGCAGCGGTTGAAGTACGTAAGGTGAAAGTCTCGCTGAATATCGTCGTACTTACGGATGAGGCCGCCTTGGATCGCAAGGTCCATGGACCCAACCAAAAACTTCAGCTGCATGATGTCCTCGTCGGTTAGGAGAGGGCAGGCGAGGTATGCCGCCTGCCCGTCGAGAGGCCCCATAATCTCAAAGACTTCAACGGCGTTTTGCTGATCGAACCCTCGGACGCGGAATCCGCGGCGGGGGAGATTGTCCAGATAGCCGTCGCTTGCCAGCTGGATGAGCGCCTCGCGAACCGGCGTGCGCGACACGCCCATGGCATCGCAGATCGCCTGCTCGCTCACGCGGTCGCCGGCCGAAAGCTCGCCGGCGTCTATGCGACTCGAAATATAGTCGTATACATGATCCTTCAAGGGTCTTCGGAGCGTTTCCATGAGCTTATATTCCTCAACTGTATATTTTCAAAAATAAATACGTTTCGCCTGAATAGGCTAATTGAATTATAGAACGACCAGTTAAATCGCGCTACCAAACCAGAAGAAGCAATAATACGCTTACCGAGAAATATCTACCGTTCATGATTGTATACAATATACAAAACAGTAAAGACACCCTAAGATAAAGCCATCGGAAGGAAGGCGGGCGCAAGGAAGTCCGCTCTCTGCTAAGAGGTCCAAGGAGGATCATCATGACTAAGTTCAGCCACGTCATCATCCGTCGTCCCGGCAAGTCCCTGAGCAATGGCATCACGAGCGCTCCCGAGCTTGGCCAGCCCATCTACGAGCGCGCCATCGAGGAGCACTACGATTACGAGCATGCGCTCGAGCAGTGTGGCGTTGACGTGTCGGTGCTGCCGGCGCTTGAGCAGTATCCCGACAGCTGCTTTGTCGAGGATCCGGCCGTTATCACTCGCTGCGGCGCCATCATTACCAACCCCGGCGCCGACAGTCGTAATGGCGAGAAGGACGAAATCGAGCCGGTCGTCCGTCGCTTCTTTGACGACGAACATGTCAAGCACATCGTTTCCCCCGGCACGCTCGACGGCGGCGACGTCATGATGGTCGGCGACCACTTCTACGTCGGTCGCTCTGCTCGCACCAACGAAGAGGGTATCCGCCAGTTCTGCGAGATTCTCGAGGGCTGGGGCCTCGAGGGCTCCGAGGTGCCTCTGGAGGAGGTCCTGCACCTCAAGACGGGCGTCAACTACATCGAGGACAACAACATGCTCGTCTCCGGTGAGTTCATCGATAAGCCCGACTTTGCCCAGTACAACAAGATCGTCGTGCCCGAGGACGAGGCTTACGGCGCCAATTGCATCTGGGTCAACGGTACAGTCATCGTTGCCGAGGGCTATCCGACCGTGCTCAAGGCCGTGCAGGATCTGGGCTACAAGACGCTCGTTGTCGATACCTCCGAGTACCGCAAGGTCGACGGCGGCCTCTCCTGCCTGTCGCTGCGCTTCTAATACGGTCGCTGTACTAGCTTAATGATCGCTTGACCGATGGCCCGGCACCCGATTCGGGCGTCTGGGCCATCTTTGTGCGGTCGCTTGATGGAGGGGGTGCACATAGAATGGCCTCTAAAACTTGTAACGACGAGATGATCGACCCCAATGGTCTGGATCTCTTCCGTCTGACTATGATGGTCATCACCGCGAGCATTTGCGGCGGTATCTTTTCGCTTGCCGGTGATATGGCAGCAGGCGGAGCCAATACCGGCGCGGTTATTGTCTCGTGGGGAATTTGCTTTATCGGCGTCTTTGCGCTGATGATGGTGTTCACCGGTCTGTCTCAGGCTCGCCCCGACCTGACCGGCGGCATCTATGCATATGCTGCGGCTGGCTTTGGCGATTACATTGGATTCAACTCCGCTTGGGGCTACTGGATCAGCGCGTGCCTTTCCAACGTGAGCTTTGCGCTCTTGCTGTTTAGCGCGCTGGGCTATTTCTTCCCTGCGTTTGGCACGGGCAATAATCTACTTTCCATCATCTGTGCCAGCGTGTTTTTGTGGTTCCTCACCGCCCTTGTGCTTCGCGGCGTCAAGGAGGCTGCGGGCATTAACACGATTGTTACGTTGGCGAAGTTGGTGCCACTGGGACTTTTCGTGCTGAGCATCGTGCTCCTGGGTAAGTTCAACGTCGATATCTTTATGGACAACTTCTGGGGCGAGCCGGCTGGTCCTGGGTTTGGCGAGCAAGTTGTCTCGACCATGATCGCCCTTGTCTGGGTCTTTACGGGCATTGAGGGTGCTGTTGTCATTTCGGGCCGCGCAAAGTATGTGCGCGACGTCGGTCGCTCGACGGCACTTGGATTTGCAGCTGTGTTCACGCTGTATCTGATTATCTCGATGCTATCGCTCGGCATTATGCCGCGCACGGAGATGGCGCAGCTCGCAACGCCCTCCATGGCGGGAATTCTCGAGTGCGCAATCGGCCCGGTTGGCGCTGCCATCGTAAACCTTGGCGTTATTCTCTCGTTGGTCGGCGCAATGTTGGGTTACGTCATCATTGCATCCGAGACGCCGTTTGAGGCAGCGCGTCAGGGTTCCTTCCCGCTGGCGTTTGCCAAGACGAACAAACACGACGCCCCGGTGGTGACGATTCTCGTGAGCTCCGGTATCACGCAGCTCTTCTTGATTGTGTCGTATGTGGCGGCGAGCACCTACCAGTTCTTCTATAGCTGCGCGGTCAACACGATTCTGGTTCCGTATGTCTGCTCGGCTGCTTATTACATGGTGATTGGCTGGAAGAACGAGCATCTGGACAGGCCACATGCGCCAAGTGTCGGCAAAGCGCGCTTCTTCGGTACGCTCGGCTTTATCTACACGCTGTTCCTGGTGTGGTCGACGGGTCTCCAGGGCGTCATGATCACGACGATCCTTTTTGCTCCGGCCATTCCCGTCTATATTCTGGGTGAGCGCGGCCGTGGCAAGCAGGTGCTTCCGCACCTGCACGACAAGCTGATCGCAGCGGTGGTCATTGTCGTGGCAGTCATCTCGCTGTATCTGCACTTTGCCGGCATTGCGCCGATTGTCTAAGACTATGGCGAGCTTTATTGCTTGGTAGGCCGGCGGACATCGCGTATCGGTGCTGTTTGGCATTCCATAACTGGTGTGGGTCTCTATAACGTGCCTCTGTGAGTGCCCACCAAGCCCGCGCGGGTGACATATGTTGCCAGCGCGGGCTTTTGCAGTTGCGGTGAAATAGTTCCTGTTTTTGCTGGTTAAAGCATCAAACAGGAACTATTCCACCGCAACTTGTTTTGATTCGCTGGGGGACGGAGGAAGCGACGATCCGGAATCCACCTGCACGGTCGTCGCTCCGCATCCCGTCCGTTGGCGCAAATGGTGCCAAATGTAATCTGTCCCCCTTGCACGCTTGTTCCCCTTGCAGCAATCTGTTGATTGAACGTCATTGTGTGCTCGCGGTTTCTGGGCAAGCCGTCTCGCAGCAAAGTAGACTAGATTGCCATTTCAAAAAGCCTGCTCAGAGGAGGAGCCATGCTTGAGGGTACGTATGTGGTTTCGGCCCGGACGCCGGTGGGGAGTAAACGCGGCGAGGTGACGTTTTCACATGGGGTGAACGGCGCGCTCAGGGCAGTACTAAACGTCAGGGGTCTCAATATCGCTCTCTCGAGTGCCCGCGCTGAGGGCGATTTCTTTGAGCTCTCGGGTACTATCTCCCACGTCTTGATGGGCAAGGCGCCCTTTACATGCACGGGGTCGGTCGAGGGTGATCGACTCACCGCTACCGCGCGGTCGGGTTCCGTTTCGATCTCGCTGAGCGGTATGCGCAAAGAGCTTTCGGGGCGCACCGCATAAAGTTTGCGCAGGTAAACATCGGTATTTGACTTTATAAAATAGTTCAGAGCGCTATCATTTGTCGTTACGAGTTGGTTAGCCCCGGTAAACGGTTAACCGCGTCTAACGAAAGGATGAGCGCGTGAAGCTCGATACACTCGAGATTGGAAAGGACGCCGTTGTCGCATCGGTGACATCCGACGATCAGGCGCTCCGACAGCATATTTTGGACATGGGCCTAACGCCGGGCACCGAAGTCACCATGATGAAGTACGCCCCTATGGGCGACCCGCTCGAGATTCGCCTGCGTGGCTACGAGTTGACGCTGCGCAAGGACGATGCCGCTCGCATCGAGCTCGTGGGCGTTCACGACACCGATATGGGTCCGCGCGCCAACGCCGCAATCGGCACGACGGAGCATCCGGCACTCGGCGAGGGGACGTATTCGCCCCGCGCCGCGAAGACGGCCGTGCCCGAGGGCGCACCGCTGCATTTTGCCCTCGCCGGCAACCAGAACTGCGGCAAGACCACGCTGTTCAACCAGCTGACGGGCTCCAACCAGCATGTCGGTAACTTTCCTGGCGTGACGGTCGACCGCAAAGATGGCACCATCCGCAACCACCCCGAGGCAAGCGTTACCGACCTGCCCGGCATTTACTCCCTGTCGCCGTACACGGGCGAGGAGATCGTGAGCCGCCAGTTTATCCTGGATGAGCATCCCGACGCCATCATCGACATCATCGACGCTACCAACATCGAGCGCAATTTGTACCTGACGCTGCAGCTTATGGAGCTCGATCGCCCCATGGTCATCGCGCTCAACATGATGGACGAGGTGACGGCCAACGGCGGCGCCGTGGACGTCAACCTGCTCGAGAGCCTGTTGGGCGTGCCTGTTGTCCCCATTAGCGCTGCCCGCAACGAGGGCATCGGCGAGTTGGTTGATCATGCCTTGCACGTGGCGCGGTTCCGCGAGCGCCCCGGTCGCCTGGACTTCTGCGCGCCCGATGGCCCGGACGGCGGCGCGCTGCATCGCTGCATCCACGGCATCGCCAACCTTATCGAGGACCATGCCGCGACGGCGCATATTCCGGTGCGTTTTGCGGCGACCAAGCTGGTTGAGGGCGACGAGCTGGTAACCGAGGCACTTCACCTGGATCGCAACGAACTCGACGCCATCGAGCACATCATTACCCAGATGGAGGGCGAGGCCGGCACCGATCGCCTGTCCGCGCTGGCCGATATGCGCTTTAGCTTTATCGGCGACGTGTGCGGGCGTTGCGTCGTCAAGCCGCACGAGAGCCGCGAGCACGTGCGCTCCGTCAAGATCGACCGCATCCTGACGGGTCGCTATACGGCCATCCCGGCGTTCCTGGTGATCATGGGCCTCGTTTTTTGGCTGACGTTTGGCGTGATCGGCGCGGCGTTGCAGGGACTCATGGAGGGCGGCATCGCTGCCATCATCGCCTCGGCCGATGCGGGTCTCAAAGCGTTCGGCACCAACGATGTGGTGCGCTCGCTGGCTGTCGACGGCGTGCTTACGGGCGTGGGCAGCGTGCTGGCCTTCCTGCCGATCATCGTCGTGCTCTTCTTGTTCCTCTCCATTCTGGAAGACTCCGGCTACATGGCGCGTGTGGCCTTTGTCATGGATAAGGTGCTGCGCCGCTTTGGTCTGTCGGGCCGCAGCTTCGTGCCCATGCTCGTTGGTTTTGGCTGCACCGTGCCGGCTATCATGTCGACCCGTACGCTCCCATCCGAGCACGACCGCAAGATGACGGTCATGCTCACGCCGTTCATGAGCTGCTCGGCCAAGTTGCCGGTCTACGGTCTGCTGTGCGGGGCGTTTTTCCCGCAGGCGACGGTACCCGCCATGGTCTCGCTCTATCTGATCGGCATCGCGGTCGGTTGCATCGCGGCTTTGGTGCTCAATCGCACGGCATTTAAGGGCGACCCGGTACCGTTTATCATGGAGCTTCCCAACTACCGCCTGCCGAGCGTCAAGACGACGGTGATGCTGGCATGGGATAAGGCAAAGGACTTTATCACCAAGGCCTTCACCATCATCTTTGCCGCTACCGTGGTCATCTGGTTCCTTCAGACGTTCGACATTCGCTTTAATGTGGTCGCCGATCAGTCGCAAAGCTTGCTTGCCGGTCTGGGTAGCATCATCGCGCCGGTGTTGGCCCCGCTCGGTTTTGGCGACTGGCGTGCATCCACGGCGCTCGTCACGGGACTTATTGCCAAAGAGAGCGTCATCTCGACGCTCACGGTGCTTTTGGGCGCAACCTCTCCCGCGGCACTGTCAGCCATGTTTTCGCCGTTTACCGCCTACGTGTTCTTGGTCTTTACGCTGCTGTACCCGCCTTGCGTGGCGTCCATCGGCGCCGTCAAGAGCGAGTTGGGCGCGCGCTATGCCGTTGCCGTGTTCGCGTTTCAGGTGACGGTCGCCTGGATCGTGGCGTTTGTCGTGCATTCGGCGGGCATATTGCTGGGGCTGGCTTAGTTATTTATTGACGGCGCAACCTCTGTGTGCCGAATTGTTTTCGGCCCCGCATCTGTTGCTGACGGATGCGGGGCCGTTGCTATATAATCGCCTCCGCTCAAAATGATTGGAGATGTTATATATGACTCAGGCAAGACAAGATGGCATCTCACTCAAGCAGTGGCTCCCGCTTATCGGGCTCGCCTGCTGCGCGTTCGTGTTCAACACGTCGGAGTTTATGCCCATCGGCCTTCTGACTGATATCGCCGCGTCGTTCTCGCTCACCGAGGCCCAAGCCGGCATCATGATCTCGGTCTACGCCTGGGGTGTCATGCTGCTGTCGCTGCCGCTTATGGTGTTTGCCTCGCGCTTTGAGTTCAAGCGTATGCTGCTCGGTGTGCTCGCCGTGTTTTCTCTGGGTCAGTTCCTGTCCGCTGTGGCACCGACATATCCCATCCTGGTCTGTGCGCGCCTGGTGGTCGCCTGCGCGCATGCCGTGTTCTGGTCGGTCGCCTCGATCATGGCTTCGCGCCTGGTCGACGCCCGCCACGGGGCGCTCGCCATCAGCATGATCGCTACGGGCTCGTCCATCGCGCAGATCTTTGGCCTGCCGATCGGCCGCGCCATCGGGCTGGCCGTGGGCTGGCGCATGACGTTTGCCGTGGTCGGGGCCTTCTCTGCCGCCGCGGTTGTGTATCAAGCCACGGTGTTCCCGGCCATGCCGGTGGGCGAGCGCTTTACCGTTAAGCAGCTGCCCGAGCTGCTCAAGAATCCGTTCCTCATCGCGCTCTACGCGGTCACGGTCTTTATGGCGACCGGCTATTACGCAAGCTACAGCTATATCGAGCCTTTCCTGGCTCAGGTCGCGCATGTCGACGCAAGCGCTATCACCATGACGTTGACGGCGTTCGGCTGCTCCGGCTTGGTGGGCAGCTGGCTGTTCGGCCGCCTGTTCGACGGGCACCGCTTTCCGTTCCTTGCGATCACGCTCTCCGGAGTGCCGGTCGCCTTGCTGCTTATGGGTCCTGTCGCGTCGTCGCTCGTCGCGGTTCTTGGCGTTTGCGCGCTGTGGGGCTGCTGCGCCACGGCCTTTAACGTGGCGTTTCAGGCCGAGCTCATCAAGTACACGCCGGCGGATTCGTCGGCCGTCGCCATGTCGATCTTTTCGGGCCTGTTTAACCTCGGTATCGGCACGGGCACCGCGATCGGCGGCGCCGTGGTTTCGGGTCCCGGTATCTCCTGGATTGGCTTCGCGGGCGGGGCGATTGCCGTCGTGGGCGTCATCCTCGCCATCACCGTGCTGTTCCCCGCCATCCGTCGCGCCAAGCCCGTCGCCTAACCACGTCCCCTCATCAGTTGCGGTGGAATAGTTCCTGTTTAAGGTCTCTGAAGGCCCAAGCGGGAACTATTTCACCGCAACTTATTTTGGGGGAGAGGATACAAGCCGGGCATACAATGGATGTCGTTGTGTTGAGCTTACCGGGAGGTTGCTATGTGGGCATACGAGACGACGTTCTATCAGATCTATCCGCTGGGCTTTTGCGGAGCTCCGCGCGAAAACGCCGCCCCCGTTGCCGAGGATGAACTCGCCCAGGCTGCCAACGCTGCGCCCAACCCCGATGCGCCCATCATGAAGATCGCCCAATGGGCCGACTACCTGCAGGAACTCGGCGTTGGCGCCGTGCTCATCAATCCGCCGCTCGAGTCCGATAGCCATGGCTACGACACGCGCAGCCTGCGCCATATCGACCGTCGCTTGGGTGGGGATGCCGACTTTGCCGCCGTATGCGACACGCTGCATGCCCACGGCATCCGCGTGGTGCTCGACGCCGTCTTCAACCACGTCGGTCGTGGCTTTTGGGCCTTCCGCGATGTGCAAGAGCGCAAGTGGGACTCGCCGTACAAGGACTGGTTCCACATTAGCTTTGACGGTGATTCCTGCTATGGCGACGGCTTTTGGTACGAGGGCTGGGAGGGCCATTTTGAGCTTGTGAAGCTCAACTTGCAAAATCCCGCCGTGGTCGATTACCTGCTCGAGTCCGTGCGCCGTTGGGCCGACGTCTTTGGCGTCGACGGCCTGCGTCTGGACGTTGCCTATATGCTCGACCGCGATTTCATGCGTCGTCTGCATAGCTTTGCCCGTGAGCTCAAGCCCGACTTCGTGATGATCGGCGAGACGCTCCACGGCGACTACAACCAGATCGTCAACGACGAGATGCTCGACTCCTGCACCAATTACGAGTGCTACAAGGGCCTGTACTCCAGCTTTAACTCGGTCAACATGTTCGAGATCGCCCATTCGCTGCACCGTCAGTTTGGCGGCGATCCGTGGTGCATCTACCGCGGCAAGCACCTGCTGTCGTTTGTCGACAACCACGACGTGCCGCGCCTGGCAAGCATCCTCACCGACAAGTCGTGCCTGCGTCCCGCCTATGGCATGCTCTTTGGCATGCCGGGCATTCCGTGCGTCTACTATGGCAGCGAGTGGGGAATTGCTGGCGAAAAGGGCGGCCCCGATGGCGACTGGGCGCTGCGCCCTGCGCTCGATGAGCCTGCGCCTAACGAGCTGACGGCGTTCGTCACGCAGCTCGCGCACCTTCGCTCGGCAAACGACGCGGCGGCCCGCGCTCTCAACTATGGCGCGTACCGCAACGTGGTGATCCAGAACAAGCAGCTGCTGTTCGAGCGCGCCTGCGACGACGCGACGGTGCTCGTGGCGGTCAATGCCGTGAACGAGCCCTATACCTTTGGAGCCGGCGAGCTCAACGGCTCCTTTGTCGATTTGCTTGCCGACGGCGTGCCCACGGTCGAGCTGACGGGCTCCCTTGAGCTTGCGCCCTACGAGGTGCGCTATCTGTTGAGGGCCTAGGCCATGGCAGCGTCTGACGAGGGCTATCAACATATTGAGCATGGGTTTGAGCCCGTGTTTGACGAGCGCTCGCGCGTTTTGGTGCTCGGGTCGTTTCCCTCGGTGCTTTCGCGCGCCAATGCCTTTTATTATGGCAATCCTCAGAACCGCTTTTGGCGCGTGCTGGCCGCGTGCCTCGGTTCGCCTGTGCCGCCCAACGAGGGCGACGCTTTGGCAGGTAACGAGCCAGCGACGCTCGACGCCTCGATTGCCGCCAAGCGATCCATGCTGCTGAACGGCGGCGTGGCCCTGTGGGACGTGATCGAGAGCTGCGACATTAAGGGCTCGAGTGACGCGAGCATTCGTAACGTTGTACCGGCAGATATCGAGCGCATTACCGGCGCAGCTCCCATTGAGCAGGTGATATGCAACGGTGGTACAGCTGGCCGGCTCTACAAGCGCTATCTACAAGAACGCACCGGGCTGCCCGCCATCGTACTGCCCTCGACAAGCCCCGCCAATGCCGCCTGGCGCCTAGAACGTCTTGTTGAGCGTTGGCGCGAAGCCGTTGGCTGGGCGGCGCTGTAATTTAGATATCTGATTGGGCGCGGGTGCCGAGGCGTTTCATGATGGCATGCCAGATCGGTGCGGGCAGTGCAGGCTTGACGCGCACCATGCCGTCGGCATCGACGCCACCGGCATTGCCACCGCCAAGCAACTGCGCATGTTCAATGGAGCAGCCCATGCGCACAGCGCCCACAAGCTTATCCATCGCTTCCGAAAAAGGCCGGCGCAAGAGGCCCATGCGCGGGGAGCGACGAAGCGCCGCAATGCCGCTGCCGGCGCAGATGACAACGCCGCCACACCACAATTGGCCCTGGCGCTCGCATGCCTTGTGCAGACGAACGGCGGCCCCGCGCGCCTGCTCAGTGCCCTCTTGTGCGGCTTGAATCATGGCATAGACACGCGTTCCCGTACCGCCAAGGCGATCGAGTATCTGCTCGACGGCGGTCATTGCCTCATCGTCAAATGCATCATCAACGGCGAGCGCTATGCCATCGACTGCACCGACGTCATTTGTCTTCAAGTCAACCGGGTGGGGGAGTGCGGTGCCGGAAAGCCGGGCATAGGCCGCGATGGCATCCTGCAGGTCCCAAAGCAAAAACTCAAGATCGGTGCTCTCGGGAATACTGATATACGCAATGGTTTGCAACGTTTTTGGTACATCGCCGCGTGCGGTCGTCTCCATGCCGCCTCCTTTCCGGTTCGTTTCCGTTTAGGTTACACCGTCTGGCGGCGCCTCGCCGCGCTATCCTAGTGCAACCCTTACGAAAGGAACGCCATGCGTCTGCCTATGAACACCTCGCTTGCCACGCTCAAGCCCTCCGGCATCCGCCGGATCAACGCGCTCGCCGCCCAGCACCCAGGGTGCATCGCGCTTGCGCTTGGCGAGCCCGATTTTCCCACGCCCGATGTGATTAGCGCCGAGGTGACGGCCTCGCTCGACCGCGGCGACACGCACTATCCGCCCAACAACGGTCGCCCCGCCCTGCGCGAGGCACTGTCTGCCTACATGGGGGATGCGCGCCTGGCGTTTTCCGCCGACGAGGTCATCCTGACCGACGGCGCGACCGAGGCCCTGTCGGCAACATTCATGGCTATGCTCAACCCCGGCGACGAGGTTATTATCCCCACGCCGGCTTTTGGTCTGTACGAGAGCATCGTCGTGGCCAATCACGCCAAAGCGGTCTTTTTGGATACGGAACCTGCGCAATTTCAGGTTGACGAGGAAGCGCTTCGCGCCTGTGTGACCCCAGCGACCAAGGCCATCGTCATCTGCTCGCCCAACAATCCCACGGGCTGCATCCTCAACGCGGCATCGCTCGATGCCGTGGCGCGCGTGGCGGAACAGACGGGCATCTACGTGGTCTGCGACGACGTGTACAACCGCCTCGTCTATGTGGATGGCTACGAGCGCTTTGCCCAGCGCCACCCGGAGCTGCGCGAGCAGACGGTAGTCATCGAGAGCTTCTCCAAGCCCTGGGCCATGACCGGCTGGCGCTTGGGCTGGCTCGCCGCTACAACCCCCGTCATCGCCGAGATCGCAAAGGCCCACCAATACCTAGTATCGAGCGCCGTCTCCTTCGAGATGGACGCCGCAGCCCGAGCCCTGACTGTCGACCCAACCCCCATGCTCAAAGTCTACCGAGCCCGCCGCGAACGCGTACTCGCAGCCTTAGACGCCATGGGCCTCGACGTAGTGGAACCGGCAGGCGCCTTCTACGCCTTCCCCAGCATCAAACAATTCGGCCTGACAAGCGAAGACTTCTGCATCAAAGCCATCAAAGAGGCCAACGTAGCCCTAGTCCCGGGCGACTGCTTCGGCACCGAAGGCCACATCCGCCTAAGCTACTGCGTCTCCGACGAAAACCTGGACGAAGGTCTCCACCGCTTATCCACCTTCGTTTCAACCCTGTAGCCCAGCGGGACCCAACCCATCAGCCCACCGACCCAAGCATTATGAGTGGGGGCGTCAGCCAACGAAAACCCGGGCTGCCCAAAGTCAACGCAGGCACGCGCCGCCGAAGGCCAGGCGCAAGGTTTTCGTAGATTCCGCACGAGCCGAAGAGCACTTAATGTGCTCTTCGTGCGAGCCCAGGACCTGACCGAGCGAAAAACTTGCGCCTGGCCTTTGGCGGCGCGACCGAGATGGTGGAATTGTGTGCAGCCAGGGTTGCCGTTGACCGACGCCGGGGTCCCCGCCATAATACTTTCGGTTCACGCACGAATCCGCTGCCAGAGACAGCCGGCGCAAACGGGTCTTACCCGCAAGCTTAATGGGACATCCCGCCAGCCGAGGTGGTCGAGTAGATATGTCTTCTCGCCCCCGTCGCTCATGCAGCGCGGGGGCTTTCTTTTTGGACATGCCCCCGTCACGTCCTTGTGGCGGACCGTGCCCGGAAAGAATTCGAGGAGGTGTAATTCATGCCCCAGCAGTACAAAATCGACAAGGTTGCAGAGATCGAGTCCCGTATCGCCGAGAACGCCGGTCTGTTCGTTGTCAACTACAACGGTCTGACGGTTAAGCAGGCTCAGGAGCTGCGTCATCAGCTTCGCGAGTGCGGCGCCGAGATGAAGGTCTACAAGAACAACCTGGTCAAGATCGCTCTCAAGAACCAGGAGCAGCCCGAGCTCGACGAGATCCTCGCCGGCCCCGTCGCTTATGTGTTCTACGAGACCGAGCCGGTCGAGGCCGCTAAGGCCCTTAAGGACTTCTCTGCTAAGTCCAAGGGCGTCCTTGAGATCAAGGGCGGTATCTCCGACGGCAAGGCCGTTTCCGCTGATGATGTTAAGGCTATCGCCGAGCTGCCCACCAAGGATCAGCTTCTCGGCCAGATCGCCGGTCTCATCTCCGGTTTCGCTCGCGACATCGCTGTCTGCGTCAACGGCGTTTCCTCTGGTCTCGCTCGTTCGATCCAGCAGGTCTCCGAGCAGAAGGCAGCCTAGTCGCTGCTTTCACCCGCGGCGGCAACGCCGCACCCCAGGCGCATTCGCGCCGTGTTTTAACTGATCTCCGTGCATCCGCACGGAAACCGAAAGGACTTAGAAATGGCTAAGCTTACCACCGATGAGATCATCGATGCTCTTAAGGAAATGACCCTTCTCGAGGCTTCCGAGCTCGTCAAGGCTATCGAGGACACCTTCGGCGTTTCCGCCGCTGCTCCTGCCGCTGTTGTCGCCGCTCCCGCTGCTGGCGCTGCTGAGGCCGAGGAGAAGACCGAGTTTGACGTCGTGCTCGAGGGCTTCGGCGACAACAAGATCCAGGTCATCAAGGCCGTCCGTGAGCTCACCAACCTTGGCCTGAAGGAGGCCAAGGAGGTCGTCGAGGGCGCTCCCAAGGCTGTTCTCGAGGGTGCCAAGAAGGAGGACGCCGAGGCTGCCAAGGAGAAGCTCGAGGCTGCTGGCGCTGCTGTCACCCTCAAGTAATCAGGCTTTCTCGCCAGATTTCTTTGCAGACGGGGTTCGCATTGCGAGCCCCGTCTTTTTTGTTATGACCCCTCATTCCCATTGCTCGGCATGCAGAACACCGTTGTCTTCGCCGTGCCAATCCCGTTACCGCTGGGGCGTAAAATTGCACCATTCGAGCAATAATTTGCGTTGACCTGCTGAAGAATTGCGTTTGCCTTACGGCGACGTATGTCTCCGGCGGTAAGATACTTCGGTATCGCAATTTGGTCTGCGGCCGCCGTGCTGCACGCACAGGGCGTATTCTGCGCCTGCGAAAGGATCCTTGAATAACATGAAGGCAATCATCCCCGCCGCCGGTCTTGGCACGCGTTTTCTGCCTGGCACCAAGTGCACGCCCAAAGAGATGCTGCCGGTGCTCGACAAGCCGGTCATTCAGTATGTCGTTGAGGAGGCACTCGACCCCGAGGAGGTCGACGACGCCATCATCGTTACCTCGCCCGGCAAGCCCGAGCTGCTGAACTACTTCCAGCCCGACCGTTCGCTCGAGAACCTGCTACGCGAGCGCGGTAAGGACGCCTACGCCGACGCTGTCGCCCATGCGGGCGGTATGCCGGTTGACTTCCGTTATCAGTACGAGCCCAAGGGCCTCGGTCACGCCATTCGCTCTGCTGCCGACGCTGTGGCAGGGGAGAACTTCCTGGTTCTTCTGGGCGACTATGTTGTGCCCAACCGCGACATCTGTGACAAGATGCTCGCTGTCTCCAAGGAGCACGGTGGCGCTTCGGTTATCGCCGTTGCCGCGTGCGCTCCCGAGGAAGTCAGCCGCTATGGCGTCATCGCCGGCGATCGCGTGGGCTCTCTCGAGGGCTTCGAGAATGCCGCCGATGACGAGCCCGGTGCCGTTTGGCGCATCGGTGGTCTGGTCGAGAAACCCGCTCCCGAGGCGGCTCCGTCCAACCTGTACATCGTTGGTCGCTACCTGCTGAGCCCGTTGGTCATGGACCTGCTGGCCGATCAGCAGGCCGGTAAGGGCGGCGAGATCCAGCTGACCGACGCCATGGCCCGCTCGCTCGACCGAGAGGCCATGTACGCTGTCGTTATCGACCCGCTGTCGGGCTACGATACCGGTACCCCGTCTGGTTGGATGGCCACCAACGCCCTCATGGCTGCAAACGATCCTCGCTTTGCCGGCGCCTTCTGGGACGCCATCGACGAGCGCGGCGGATTGATGCGCAAGTAAGCCTTCGGACATCGACATTTACGGGCGCGGACCTCGGTTCGCGCCCGTTTTTTATAAGAGCTGCGATTTCCGGCTCTCTGTTCACAGAAAATATATGAACATATGTTCGATACACATACATCTACCTGCGTGTTTTCTGTCGAAAAACTTTGCTACTCCAAAAACTCAATCGCGTCAAGGCTTTTCTTGCCCAACGGTCGCTACCTGATAAACTATTAGGTTGCGATAACTGGCGAAGCTATGCCTCGCCAACCCACCGAGCATTTCCGTGAAGGAGGAAAAACCTGGTGACCTACGCATACACTGCCACTGAGCGCAAGCGCGTCAGCTTCGGGAAAATCCCGGAGGCCATGGAGCTCCCCAACCTTATCTCTGTTCAAAGGGAATCCTTTGAGCGTTTTAAGGACGAGGGCCTTCGTGAGGCGTTCAAGGAATCCAGCCCCATCCAGAGCCAGAACCATGTTCTCGAGGTTACCTTCGGCGAGCATCAGTTCGGCGACCCCGCGCACACCGTCGAGGAGTGCCGCGAGAAGGATATGACCTATCAGGCTCCGCTTCTGACCGACGTCCGTCTCACCAACAAGGAGACCGGCGAGATCAAGGAGCAGCTCGTCTTTATGGGCGACTTCCCCATGATGACCGATCAGGGCACCTTCATCATCAACGGTACCGAGCGTATCGTCGTCTCGCAGCTCGTCCGCTCCCCGGGCGTGTACTACAGCTCCGAGATGGATTCAGGCAAGCAGATCTACAAGGCCCAGATCATCCCGTCCCGCGGTGCCTGGCTTGAGTTCGAGGTCGACAAGCGCGACCAGCTCATGGTCTCCATCGACCGTAAGCGCAAGCAGAGCGCCACGATGTTCCTGCGCGCCCTTGGCATCGCCGTCACCAACGACGATATCATCGAGCTGCTCGGCAACTCCGATGTGATCAAGCGCACCCTGGAGCGCGACACCGCCCTCACCCGCGAGGACGCCCTCATCGAGATCTACCGTCGCCTGCGCCCGGGCGAGCCTCCCACCGTGGACGCTTCCCGCAGCCTGCTCGAGGGTCTGCTCTTCAACCCGCAGCGCTACGACCTGGCCCGCGTCGGTCGTTACAAGGTCAACAAGAAGCTCAACCTCACCACCGAGGAAGAGGTCACGGTGCTCACCGACGAGGATATCGTCGCGACGCTGCGCTACCTCCTGTCCCTCGCTGCCGGCGAGCAGGGCTTCAAGGTCGACGACATCGACCACTTTGGCAACCGCCGCATCCGTACCGTCGGCGAGCTCGTCGCCAACCAGTTCCGTATCGGCATGAGCCGTATGGAGCGCGTCGTCCGTGAGCGCATGAGCTCCCAGGACATCGACGAGATCACCCCGCAGTCGCTCATCAACATCCGCCCGATCGTTGCCTCCATCAAGGAGTTCTTCGGTTCCTCGCAGCTCTCGCAGTTCATGGACCAGGCGAACCCCCTGACCGGTCTGACCCACAAGCGCCGTCTGTCCGCACTCGGCCCTGGCGGTCTTGCCGGCCACAAGTCGGGCTCCAGCCGCCGCACCAACGTGCCGACGGCCGTCCGCGACGTTCACAACTCGCACTACAGCCGCATGTGCCCGATCGAGACCCCCGAAGGCCCCAACATCGGCCTGATCGGCTCGCTCGCCCTCTACGCCCGCGTCAACGAGTATGGCTTCATCGAGGCCCCGTTCCGTCGCGTCGAGAACGGCGTTGCCACCGACCAGATCGACTGGATGACCGCTGACGAGGAAGAGAAGCACGTCATCGCGCCGGCCAACACGCCGCTCGATCCCAAGACCAACGAGTTCATCACGACCGATGCCGAGGGCAAGATCGTCCGTCCGCACACCGTGATCGCCCGTACCCGCGACTTCGACGGCTCCTTCGGCGCTCCCGCCGACGTGCCTGTCGAGGACGTCGACTACATGGATGTCTCGCCGCGTCAGATGCTGTCCGTCGCAGCCACGCTGATTCCGTTCCTTGAGCACGACGACGCCAAGCGTACGCTGATGGGCGCTAACATGCAGCGTCAGGCCGTGCCGCTGGTTCACCCCGCCGCTCCCTATGTCGGTACCGGCATGGAGCGTCGCGCCGCTCTGGACTCCGGCGAGGTCACCCTGGCCAAGAACGCCGGCGAGGTCATCTTTGCCGACGCCGCCAAGATCATCGTCAAGCATGCCGGCGGCATGGACGAGTATCACCTGGCCAAGTACCAGCGCTCCAACCAGTCCACCTGCATCAACCACCGTCCGCTCGTGCGCGTCGGTGACACCGTTGAGCAGGGCGAGCCCCTGGCCGACGGTCCTTCGACCGATCACGGCGAGCTCGCACTGGGCCAGAACCTCACCGTGGCCTACATGCCGTGGGAAGGCTTTAACTACGAGGACGGTATCGTCGTGTCCGAGCGCCTGGTGGCCGAGGACCTGCTGACGACCATCAACATCACCCGTCACGAGATCGACGCCCGCGACACCAAGCTCGGCCCCGAGGAGATCACCCGCGAGATCCCGAACCTCTCCGAGGACATGCTTGCCAACCTCGACGAGGACGGCATCATCCGCATCGGCGCCGAGGTCGGCCCTGGCGACATCCTGGTCGGTAAGGTCACGCCTAAGGGCGAGAGCGCTCTGACCGCCGAGGAGCGCCTGCTGCGCGCCATCTTCGGTGCCAAGGCCCACGATGTCCGTGACACCTCCCTTAAGATGCCTCACGGCGCTTACGGCCGCGTCATCGACGTCGTCCGCTTTAGCCGCGAGAACGGCGACGACCTGGCCCCCGGCGTCAACGAGCAGGTGCGCGTCTACGTCGCCCAGCGTCGTAAGATCCAGCAGGGCGATAAGATCGCCGGCCGCCACGGCAACAAGGGTGTTATCTGTAACGTTCTGCCGGTCGAGGACATGCCCTACATGGCTGACGGTACCCCGATCGACGTTATCCTCAACCCGCTGGGCGTTCCTTCGCGTATGAACGTCGGCCAGCTGCTCGAGTGCCACCTTGGCTGGGCTGCTGCCTGCGGTTGGGATACCGAGCAGGCCGACTCCGACAAGTACGTCCCCGGTCCGTTCTTCACCGCGACGCCCGTCTTCGACGGCGCCAAGGAGGACGAGATCGCCGAGGTCATCCGTCGTGCCAACAAGAACATGCTCAACAAGGCCACCGCTGCCTTTGGCGATCACATGCGCCCCGAGTTCGTCACCCAGCTTGACGAGCGCGGCAAGACCCGTCTGTTCGACGGCCGTACCGGCGAGGAGTTCCGCGAGCCCATTACCGTGGGTACGTCCTACATCCTCAAGCTCGGCCACATGGTCGACGACAAGATCCACGCCCGTTCGACTGGCCCTTACAGCCTGGTTACCCAGCAGCCTCTGGGCGGCAAGGCCCAGTTCGGCGGCCAGCGCTTCGGCGAGATGGAAGTTTGGGCACTGTACGCTTACGGCGCTTCCAACGTCCTGCAGGAGATCCTGACCGTCAAGTCCGACGATACCGTGGGCCGCGTCAAGACCTACGAGTCCATCGTCAAGGGCGAGAACGTTCCTGTCCCGGGTATCCCCGAGTCCTTCAAGGTTCTCGTCAAGGAGATCCGCTCCCTCGCGCTGGACATCGAGCCCATGCACGATGCCGACGAGGACGCCTCCGCCCCTGTGACCGCCGAGGAGACCTCTGCTCTCGACGACCTGGCTGCGCTCGCCGGCGTTGACACCGACGTCGAGGCCGAGGATGCCGAGACCGCCGAGGCACCCGAGGCTGTCGCCGCCACGACCACTGATAAGGAGTAGTTGACTGTGGCAGATTTCGAAGCTACTGATTTTGACTCGGTAAAGATCTCCCTTGCCTCCGCCGACCAGATCCGTTCCTGGTCGCACGGTGAGGTCAAGAAGCCGGAGACCATCAATTACCGTACCCTCAAGCCCGAGAAGGACGGCCTGTTCTGCGAGAAGATCTTCGGTCCCGCCAAGGACTGGGAGTGCTCCTGCGGCAAGTACAAGGGCATCCGCTTTAAGGGCATCGTCTGCGAGCGCTGCGGCGTCGAGGTCACCTCGGCCAAGGTGCGTCGCGACCGCATGGGCCACATCGAGCTCGCCGCTCCCGTGTCCCACATCTGGTACTTCAAGAGCCCCACGAGCTTCCCGATGAGCCGTATGCTCGACATCAAGTCCAAGGACCTCGAGAAGGTTCTGTACTTTGCCAGCTACATCATCACCGAGGTTGACTACGAGGCTCGCGAGGCCGACGCTGACGACCTGCGCGAGGAGCTCGCCGCCGATCTGGAAGAGATCGATGCCGAGTGCGCCCGCCAGATCGAGTCCCTCAAGGAGCAGGGCGACCCCGAGAACTTTGACGAGTTCTCCGACGAGGAGCCGCTGACCCCCGAGGAGATCGCCTCTGGCATCGTCGACATCGAGGAAGAGTGCAAGGACGAGAAGCAGCTCCGCACGGACGCCTTCAACGCCTTCATGAAGCTCACCGAGCGCGACCTCATCTCCGATGAGCCGCTGTTCCGCGAGATGACCCGCTACTACTCCATGTACTTCAAGGGTGGCATGGGTGCCGAGGCCGTCCGCGACCTGCTCGCTGCCATCGACCTTCCTTCCGAGGCCGAGAAGCTCAAGGCCATCATTGCCGACGAGGATTCCCAGAAGCAGAAGCGCGAGAAGGCCGTCAAGCGCCTCGAGGTCGTTGACGCCTTCCTGAAGGGTGGCAACAGCCCCGCGAACATGATCCTGGATGTCATCCCGGTCATTCCGCCCGATCTGCGCCCGATGGTCCAGCTCGACGGCGGTCGCTTTGCCGCGTCCGACCTCAACGACCTGTATCGTCGCGTGATCAACCGTAACAACCGACTCAAGCGCCTGCTCGACCTGGACGCCCCTGCGATCATCGTGAACAACGAGAAGCGCATGCTCCAGGAGTCTGTGGACGCCCTGTTCGACAACGGCCGCCGTGGTCGCCCGGTCTCTGGCCGTGGCGGTCGCCCGCTCAAGTCGCTCGCCGAGGCCCTCAAGGGCAAGCAGGGTCGTTTCCGTCAGAACCTGCTGGGCAAGCGTGTCGACTACTCCGGCCGTTCGGTTATCGTTACCGACCCCAAGCTGCTGCTGCACCAGTGCGGTCTGCCCAAGACCATGGCGCTGGAGCTCTTCAAGCCCTTCGTCATGAAGCGCCTGGTCGAGCTCGGCAAGGTCGAGAACATCAAGGGCGCCAAGCGCGCTATCGACCGCGGTGCCACCTTTGTGTGGGATATCCTCGAAGAGGTCATCGACGGCCGCGTCGTGCTGCTCAACCGTGCACCGACCCTGCACCGTCTGTCCATCCAGGCCTTTGAGCCGGTGCTGGTCGAGGGCAAGGCTATCCACCTGCATCCGCTGGTCTGCTCGCCCTTCAACGCCGACTTCGACGGCGACCAGATGTCTGTCCATGTGCCGCTGTCCAGCCAGGCTCAGGCCGAGGCTCGCGTGCTTATGCTCTCTGCGAACAACCTGCGCTCGCCGGCATCCGGCAAGCCGGTTAACATCCCCTCGCAGGACATGATCATCGGTGTGTACTACCTGACCCAGGTCCGCGACGGTCTGCCGGGCGAGAACCACGTGTTCGCCAGCTTCGACGACGCGCTGCACGCCTATGACTGCCGCTCCGAGGTCGACATGCAGGCCAAGATTCAGGTCCGCGTGTCCGCTGCCGACGCCAATGTCATCAACGAGGACGGCACCCGTATCTTCCGCGTCAAGAACGGCAAGAACGAGTTTGTCGACTACGACGTCACCGGCAACAAGACCGCGCGCTTCGAGACCTCTATCGGCCGCATCATCTTCAACCGCCAGTGCCTGCCCGAAGACTATGAGTTCATGAACTACAAGATGGTCAAGGGCGACGTGGCCAAGCTGGTTGCGGACTGCTGCGATCGTTACCCCGAGGCCAAGGTCGGTCCGATCCTCGACGCCATCAAGTACTCCGGCTTCCACTACGCTACCCGCGCCGGCCTCACCATCTCGGTGTGGGACGCTCTCATCCCTGCCGAGAAGCAGGAGCTGCTCGATCGCGCCCAGGCCAACGTCGACCAGATCAACGAGTACTTCGAGGAGGGCTTCATCAACGAGACGGAGCGCCACATCGAAGTCGTTAACGAGTGGACCGCTTGTACCGATAAGGTCGCAGCGCTCATGCTCGACTTGTTCGACGAGGAGAACCCGCTCTACATGATGGCCGACTCCGGCGCCCGTGGTTCTAAGACCCAGCTGCGTCAGCTCGGCGGCATGCGTGGCCTGATGGCAGACATGTCCGGCGAGACGATCGACCTTCCCATTAAGGCGAACTTCCGCGAGGGCCTGCTGCCGCTCGAGTACTTCATTTCGACCTACGGCGCCCGTAAGGGCCTGGTCGATACCGCATCCCACACCTCGGACTCTGGTTACCTGACCCGTCGTCTGGTCGACGTGGCCCAGGACGTCATCGTCCGCGAGGAGGACTGCGGTACGCACGAGGGCGTCACCTACAACCTCATCATCCCCGGCACCACCGACCTCAACACCGACCTCGTCGGCCGTTGCTTCATCGAGGACGTCGTGGCCCCCGATGGCACCGTGCTCTTTGAGCAGGACGGCTACATCGAGAAGGTCGCCGACATCCAGAAGATGGTCGATGCCGGCCTTAAGAAGGTCAAGCTTCGCGCGCTGCTCACCTGCCGCTCCAAGTACGGCGTGTGCCAGAAGTGCTACGGCTGGGATCTTTCCACCCGTCGTCCGGTCGCCATCGGTACCGCGGTCGGCATTATTGCCGCCCAGTCCATCGGCGAGCCCGGTACGCAGCTTACGATGCGTACCATTCACTCCGGCGGCGTCGCTGGCGTCGACGATATTACGCAGGGTCTGCCTACGGTCAGCCGTATGTTCGATATCGTCGGCAACGTCAACGAGAAGATCCTGGGTCGCGAGGCCGAGCTGGCTCCGTACTCTGGTCACCTCTCGATTAAGCCCGAGAAGTCCGAGTACGTGCTGACGCTCACCGACTCCGAGGATCACACCCGTGTCCTCGACGAGCGTCGCGTCCCCGCTTCGGTGCGCTTCATGCCCGAGATCGAGGACGGCTGCGAGGTTCGCGCTGGCGACCAGATCACCAAGGGCTTCGTCAACTTCCGCAACCTGCGCAAGCTGACCGACATCGAGTCGACGATGCACACCTTCGTCGAGAGCGTCAAGGACGTCTACACCAGCCAGGGCGTTGACCTGAACGACAAGCACATCGAGGTGCTCGCACGTCAGATGCTGCGTCGCGTTCAGATCACCAACCCCGGCGACTCCAAGTACCTGCTTGGTCAGTACGTCGACCGCTACGAGTTCGCCGACGAGGTTGAGCGCGTTGCCCGTCTGGGCGGTCAGGCTCCCGTGGCCGAGCCCGTCATCCTGGGTACGCTCAAGGTCGCGTCCAACATCGACTCCTGGCTGTCGAGCGCTTCGTTCATCCGTACCGCCGGCGTCCTTACCGAGGCTGCCATCGAGGGCAAGGTCGACCACCTGCTCGACCTTAAGTCCAACGTCATCGTCGGTAAGAAGATCCCGGCTGGTACCGGCCTCAAGCCGTACGCCAACGCCAAGCTGACGTATCGCACGGCCGACGGCTACGTGGACATCGACGGCCCGGCTTCGCCCAACGCCAAGTCGCTGCCCGAGTGGGCTCCTGTGGAGCTCAAGGATCTGGACGAGCAGCTCCCGCAGCAGCTCGACTGGGCCGGCTACGACGAGTTCGGTGGTGCTGACGGTTCGTTCACCCGCAACGGCCACACCATCTCTGCCGAGAAGGCTCGCCTGTACCTGTTCGACGACCTGGGCGTGTCGCAGCGCTGGACCAACAAGTTCAGCGAGGTCGGCATCGAGACGGTCGGCGACCTGGTCGGCAAGTCCGAGGAGGATCTGCTGCGTATCGATGGTATCGGTGCCAAGGCGATCGAGGAGCTCCGTGACGGCCTGGAGGCCCACGACCTGCTCTACATCCTCGAGAACAACGACGACGTTGCCGATGAGGAAGACCTCTCGCAGCTGCTGCAGATGGTCTTTAGCCCCGACGGTCCGGACGACATCCTGCTGGGCACCTCCGCCACGCCGACGCATCACGCCGACGCCGACGAGGAGCTCCTGGGCGCTCCGATCGACGACAAGAAGGCTCCCGCCAACGGCGCCATCAACGAGGACATGGCTTCCCTCGACGAGCTGCTCAACCAGCTCGTGGACACCGATGACGCCGAAGAGGCCAAGGACAACGACGAGGAGTAACTAGTTCCGCCGTTCTAACGAACGGCGGCGACCTCCGTCGCTGCGCGGCCCCCAGAGCTACAATCTGTCATTCAAAAGGCAGGGCATGACCAAAAGGTCAATGCCCTGCCTTTTTCATGCCACCTTGTACGCTCTGGGGGCCGCTCGCTTATGTGCGCTCAACCTGTTACGTTCCGCTGATCCCTTGGGGACGGAGGAAAACGGATCATTTTGAGGTGCGGATTCGGAAGTATGCGGCAAAAATCCTGATGGGTCGACCACACCGCATATGCTCAAGCGATCTACCTGCTGGTTTAATATCGCAAAACCCTTGTGCGCTCAGCAAGTTCAAAATTTGCCGCATACTTCCGAAAAAACACTTCGTTTCATAAACGATGAGGGAGACGAATGGCCATGAAGGTGCTACCTCTATGCTGTTTAGGGCAACAAATGAGCGTCGTGCACAGGTAAAGTAGAGTAAGGGCCCGATTCGAAGTTTCGAACCGGGCCCTTGTGATGGAGCTCTACTTTGTGATAGTAGAACGATATGTCTAGTTTGCGGGCTAGATGCAGAACGCAGGTCTTACGCCAAAAATGGGGTCGCCGTACTTGTTGTATGAATAGGGTTGGTAGTCATTGCGGTAACAGGCCGCTTCGCCGTCACCATCGGAACAAATTCCCATAAAACAAGGGTCAAAATGGACGCCCGAATCGGATTCGCCCCACGAATCGGTTCCGTATGTTCCCCATGTACGTAGCCACCAGCCGCCTCCTTCTTCCGAGTTGTAGGTACCGAGGATGCTATTGGGCTCGCCCTGCTTTAAGCCGGTGTCCCTAAAGAGCTGGTACTGGGAGCCTTCCAGAAGAGGATAGCTCCAAAACCCGAAGTCCTCTATGCCGGTGTCATCGGGCGATGCGATTTCAACATAGGAGGGAAGCCACAGCTTATCCGAGCTCGTTGTCGTCTTTGGGTCGGAATCCTCGTCAATATCCGCGACTGAAATAACCTCGTCGTAATAGTTTGTGGTCGTATAGCCGATTAGCGGCATTACGGCATCCGTTTTGTTCACGGAGACGATCTTATCGCTCAGCTCGGAAGGGAGCTGGCTGGTAAACGAATCGGTCAACCATGTATGCAGGGAGGTGTCCTCCCAACTGAGCGTGGCTGATTCTTTATCTTGGATTTCTTGGAACAGACTGTCCATGTCTGATTTCTCGCATATGTTTTGCTTTGCCACGTCATCCGTAAAGATGAACGTGATGCCGGCCTTGCCGGAGCCGTCGGACTTGTCGTCGTGATTGAAGCCCATGATCATGACTTTTGCCTGCGTGCCGCCGGAGAGCGTGACGTCCTTAGTCTGGGTGCCATCGAGCTTTCCGTCGCTCGTGCAGAGATGATACTTCTTGGCGACCTCGATGGCGCCGTTCTGGTCGCCCTTCTTGGAGATGAGCTGGGAGATCTGTGAGATCTCGTCCCACGAGTAGTCGTTGAGGCAATCCCTGACTTCGGGACCCCTGGGGATGAGGGCAAAGGCTGCAGCGGCGATAACGATGACGGCGGCAACAATGCCTCCGGCGATGACGGGCATAGGCGGTTTGTGTCCGCGCTTCTGCACGATGCCCGTTGGCATTGCACTAGGCGCGCCTGCGCTTACCGAGTAATCGGCTGTACCCCCCCTGCGGAAGCGGCTTGCCACAGCTTGCGCAGAATCTTGCGTCATCGGGGTTTTTAGTCCCGCATGCTGGACAGAACATCGATCTCCTTCCCTTGGGTTTCTATGTTGTTTTCTAAGAATACACTTGCATTGACGTTCATTGCGAGTTGCGCAACATGAAGTAATGAGTGAGGAACGTTGCCCCATCGAGCACGTCGGATTCCCGGAACGGGCCGCCCGTTCCGGGAATCCGCCCCCGCGCACAGAAGGGGATTCCTTTCGCCAATAAGGGACAGGTTATTTTTGGTAGGTTTTTACTGCTTGAATTTGAAACATTCCGTTCGGTCAAAGCGTATCTATGGTGAGGGCCTCATCAAGAACCATCAATGTCACCGGGAGGTGATTATGGAAGAACAAGCATTTAGACAGGCGGTCGAAGACCACCGGGATGTCGTGTTCCGGATCGCTTTGACGTATCTGCGCGATCGCGCTGACGCCGATGATGTTGCTCAAGACGTCTTTCTGAAGTTACTCAAAGGCGATGCGCAATTTGAAAGCTGGGAACATCTTCGTCGATGGCTTATCCGGGTCACGATCAATGAATGCAAATCTCTCTTTCGAAAGCCATGGAGGCGTGTGGAGGATATTGAGAACCTGGCCGAGTCGCTTTCGACAGCGCAGGATGAGACCAAGGCCGTCCTGTCAGATGTCATGCGGCTTCCGGAACGATTCCGTATCCCCATCGTGCTCTATTACTATCTGGGCTTCTCGACTTCAGAGATTGCCGAGTTGCTGCACGTACCAGCCGCGACAGTTCGAACGCGTTTAGCTCGCGGCAGATCGAAACTCAAGTTCATCCTAGAGGAGGGCGACCGTGAAATCCAACCAAATCAAACAGGCCTTCGAGTCCGTCCAAGCCGATAGCGATCTTGCCGATCGTGTCCTTAATGCCGCTGCGGGTGAGCCGCTTCGTCGAAAGGGTCACGCGAAGCCTCTGTATGTTGCCGTAATCGGATGCCTTGCCGGAGTGCTGGCGACCGGAGGGGTCGCCTACGCCGTCGTCAATTCCAGTTATTTTGCCTCTGCCTGGGGAAACCATGGCAACGGAGAGTCCATTACCTGGACTCAAGGTGGCTCGTCGGGGACTAAATATACCTACACCAGAGAGTTTGGTGATGGTATCGCGCCCCAAAGCTTGGAGGGTTCAGTACAGAAGGTCAATCTGTCCGTCGAGGGCAACGGCTATACACTCGACATTCATGATATGGCTATCGATAAAAACGGTTGCGGTGCCGTGACGTTTACGTTGTCCAATCCAAATGGTGTTAACTACTACAAGCCGGCGGCAGAGACTGGCGAACTTGTTCTCTATGGTGAAGAAGAACAAGGCATCGGCACGCCCGACATGAAGTTCGGCGAGGAATGGGCTGACACACGCAGCACAATTGATAAGGACACATCAAGTGACACGGTCATTAATGGCACGATGTACTTTGCCGCTATGGATCGCGAGCGAGATTTTCAACATGCGGTCACCTGGAATATCCACTGGACCGAGGGTGAAGGTGAGAGTGCGAGGCAGTTTGAGGCGTCGACACCCGAGTTCAATATTGGAGCGTACGTCGATACAAAGGGACTCCGCTCCGGTGACTCGCCTCTTGAGATTAGCCCGTTTTCCATCCAGACGCACATTGATGATTTGGGCTATGAAGCAGTTGATAATAAGCTGACCGTCAGCTACAAGGATGGATCGGAGCAGATTATCGAAGATGACGACGCAGGGGTGTTCAACTTATATTTTTCTTATGCGCGCAATAGCGGAGAGAACATTTGGGTGCCAACGAAGCTGATCAATGTCGATCAAGTGGCCTCGGTAACCCTCGAGGGCACGAGGTACACATCAACAGGAGAGACTCAAACGGAAGAACCCTTTACCATCGTCTATTCGTAAGGCTTTAGGCCGCTTCCCACTAGGGGAAGCGGCCTTTTTTGCGTTATATGGACGGTTATTTTGAGCGATATTCGCCTGAATTTCGGAAGTATGCGGCAAAATCTCGATGGGTCGATCACACCGCATATGCTCAAGCGCTTTACCTGCGGGTTTATTATCGAAAACCCCGGTGTGCTCGGCAGGTCCAGAATTTGCCGCATACTTCCGAAAGCACCGCCGATTTCCCTATGACAGATGAGGGCGGATCACCGCTGGAGCGCGACGTTTCCGCAGATAAAACCGACCAAAATAAACCTGTCCCGTTTTGGCAGGGAACGTTGTCCCAACGAGCACGTCGGATTCCCGGACCGGGCGGCCCGCTGTTTAAGTTTGTCGCGAGTTCCGCACGCAAAGGAAAGCACTTAATGTGCTTTCCGTCTTGCGCAGGACTGTAGAGCAGCAAACTTAAACAGCGGGCCGCCCGGACCGGGAGTCCGCCAGCGCGCACAGGAGGGGATTCCTTTTGTGTAGGCTTTGCGGAAATGTGCCAATTTTGGGATACGCCCGGCGGCGTGGTCTGTTGACGGCACAGCTAACGCCACGTATCCTATCGAACTGCGTGTTTCGTAGGGGGATGCTGACCCCTCGATTCAAGCCGTTGCACTTTACAGAAAGCTGGAATCATTCGAGAAGGAGTACGCTTTGCCTACTATTAACCAGCTGGTTCGCCAGGGCCGTCGTTCCGTGCCCAAGAAGTCCAAGAACGCTGCTCTGCAGCACAACTCCCAGAAGCGCGGCGTGTGCACCCGCGTCTTCACCACGAGCCCCAAGAAGCCGAACTCGGCTCTTCGCAAGGTTGCCCGTGTTCGCCTCGTCAACGGCATCGAAGTCACTGCTTACATCCCGGGTGAGGGCCACAACCTGCAGGAGCACTCCATCGTGCTCGTCCGCGGCGGTCGTGTCCGTGACCTCCCTGGTGTCCGTTATCACGTCATCCGTGGCGCCTACGACGCTGCTCCGGTCCAGAACCGTATGCAGGCCCGTTCCAAGTACGGTGCTAAGCGCCCCAAGGCTAAATAAGCCAGATAACGTTTTGATACTTTCGCCGTGTGCCGCCTAAGCGCCGCACGGTAGACACTTAAGGAGATTTCACATGCCGCGTCGTGCAGCAGCTAATCGTCGTGAGGTTCAGCCTGACGCCGTTTACAACAACCGCCTGGTGACTCAGCTCATCAACAAGGTCCTTCTTGACGGCAAGAAGGCCACCGCTGAGCGCATCGTTTACACCGCTTTCGAGATCGTTGCCGAGAAGTCTGAGGGTGGCGACGCTCTCGCTACCTTCAAGAAGGCTATGGACAACGTCAAGCCCACGCTCGAGGTTAAGCCCAAGCGTGTCGGCGGCGCTACCTATCAGGTCCCGATGGAGGTCAACTCCCGTCGTTCCACCGCTCTGGGTATCCGCTGGATCGTCAACTTCTCCCGCGCTCGCAAGGAGAAGACCATGGCCGAGCGTCTCGCCAACGAGATCCTCGACGCCTCCAACGGCCTGGGCGCTTCCGTCAAGAAGCGTGAGGACGTCTTCAAGATGGCCGAGGCCAACCGCGCGTTCTCTCACTATCGTTGGTAAGTTAAGGTAAGGAACTAACATGGCTAAGCCTAAGTACAAGCTTTCCGATACCCGTAACATCGGCATCATGGCCCACATCGATGCCGGTAAGACCACCACGACCGAGCGTATTCTTTACTACACCGGTAAGACCCACAAGATCGGTGAGGTCCATGAGGGCGCTGCCACCATGGACTGGATGGTTCAGGAGCAGGAGCGCGGCGTAACCATTACCTCCGCTGCTACCACCTGCTTCTGGAACAAGGACGGCAAGGACTACCGCATCCAGATCATCGACACCCCGGGCCACGTTGACTTCACCGCCGAGGTCGAGCGCTGCCTGCGCGTCCTCGATGGCGCTGTCGCCGTCTTCGACGCCGTTGCCGGCGTTCAGCCCCAGTCTGAGACCGTTTGGCGTCAGGCTTCTACCTTCAACGTCCCCCGCATCGCCTTCATCAACAAGTATGACCGCGTGGGCGCTGACTTCTTCAACGCTATCGAGACCATGAAGGATCGTCTCGACGCTAACGCCGTGGCCGCTCAGGTCCCGATGGGCGCCGAGGACAACTTCTGGGGCGTCATCGACCTCGTCACCATGACTGCATGGGACTTCAAGGCCGACGAGAAGGGCATGACCTACCCCGAGCCGATGGACGAGATCCCGGCTGAGTTTGCCGACATCGCTGCCACCAAGCGCGAGGAGCTCCTCGACGCTGCTGCCAGCTTTGACGACGAGCTCATGGAGAAGATCCTCATGGAGGAGGACTTCACCGTCGAGGAGCTCAAGGCTGCTCTGCGCAAGGGTGTTCTGGCCAACGAGCTTAACCTCGTCTTCGTGGGCTCCGCCTACAAGAACAAGGGCGTCCAGGAGCTGCTCGACGCTGTCGTCGACTACCTGCCCAGCCCGCTCGACGTTGAGGCCGTCACCGGTACCGATCCGGACACCGGCGAGGAGATCCAGCGTCATCCTTCCTTCGACGAGCCCTTCTCCGGCCTGGTCTTCAAGATCATGACCGACCCGTTCGTCGGTAAGCTCACCTACGTCCGCGTTTACTCCGGCCGCGCTGAGTCCGGCTCCTACGTGGTCAACGCTTCCAACGGTCAGCGCGAGCGCCTCGGCCGCATTCTCGAGATGAACGCCGCCGAGCGTATCGACCGTGACGACGCTGCCGCCGGCGACATCGTCGCTTGCGTCGGCTTCAAGAACTCCACCACCGGTGACACCCTGTGCGCCGAGGGCAAGGAGATCGTCCTCGAGAAGATCGAGTTCGCTAAGCCCGTTATCGACGTTGCCATTGAGCCCAAGACCAAGGCCGAGCAGGACAAGATGTCCCTGGCTCTGACCAAGCTCGCCGAGGAGGACCCGACCTTCCAGGTGTCCACCAACCACGAGACCGGCCAGACCATCATCGCCGGCATGGGCGAGCTGCACCTCGAGATCATCGTCGACCGTCTGCTCCGTGAGTTCAAGGTTGACGCTAACGTTGGTAAGCCCCAGGTTGCCTACCGCGAGACCGCTGGTCACGACGTCGAGAAGGCTGAGGGCAAGTTCGTCCGTCAGTCCGGTGGTCGCGGTCAGTACGGCCACGCCGTCATCAAGCTCGAGAAGATGGAGGAGGGCTTCGGCTACGAGTTCGTCAACGCTATCGTCGGCGGCGTCGTGCCCAAGGAGTACATCCCGTCCATCGACAAGGGCATCCAGGAGGCCCTGAACACCGGTGTTATCGCCGGCTTCCCGGTCCTCGACGTCAAGGTTACCCTGTTCGACGGTTCTTACCACGAGGTCGACTCCTCCGAGGCCGCCTTCAAGATCGCCGGTTCCATGGCTATCAAGGACGCCCTCAAGAAGTCCGATCCGCAGCTGCTCGAGCCGATCATGGCTGTCGAGGTCGAGACCCCCGAGCAGTACATGGGCGACGTTATGGGCAACCTCTCCGGTCGCCGCGGCAAGATCGAGGGCATGGAGGATCGCAAGAACAGCAAGCTCATCCGTGCCAAGGTGCCGCTGGGCGAGATGTTCGGTTACGCTACCGACCTTCGCTCCCAGACCCAGGGCCGTGCATCCTACACGATGCAGTTCGACTCTTATGAGCCCGCGCCCAAGTCCATCGTGGACGAGGTCATGAGCAAGAACGCCTAAGTTCGAGCTCCCTGTTACGTAATCCGCGAGAACATCTCTCGCACTCTTTGGAGGTTTAAGTTGGCTACCCAGAAGATCCGCATTCGCCTCAAGGGCTATGATCACGAGGTCGTCGATCAGTCCGCGAAGCTCATCGTCGAGACCGCTCAGAAGACCGGCGCTCGCGTTTCCGGTCCTGTCCCCCTGCCCACCGAGCGCAACCTGTACACGGTTATCCGCTCGCCGCACATCAACAAGGACTCCCGTGAGCAGTTCGAGATGCGCACCCACAAGCGCCTCATCGACATCCTCGACCCCACCTCGGGCACTGTTGATTCGCTCATGCGTCTCGACCTCCCCGCTGGCGTCGACATCGACATCAAGCTCTAAGCGATATCGCTCATAGCTTACAGAGCCCCGCTGCCATTACGGTAGCGGGGCTCTTTTGTTTTGAATGATGGTTTGGACTGCCGGGTAATGCTGCCGAGTAGGTGGCTGCGGCGCTCTATTCGCTCAATGGGCGCAATGACGCCTCCTCAAAATGGAAGGATCGCAGGCCGTCTTCCGTTTCGATACACGCGCGACCAAAGGCATCGACCGTTTGAAAGATGCCACGCGCCAGCTCGTCACCGGCAGGGGAACGGGCGATAACGTGCTCCCCAATCCAATTGAGATGAGCGACATAATCATCGTGGACGGGCGCGATCGGTCCGGCGTCTTCGTCCATGGCGTTGAGCAGATCTGCCCATGTGCCTACGGCGTGCACGACCGCGTGATGGACCTCCTTGAGTAGCACATCGACGGTGGGAACATTCTCGTTGAGGTCTGAGAGGCCGATTGCCGGCAGGCCGCCATCGGGAACCTCTTGGGGCGTGTAGTTTACGTTGACGCCAATGCCGCAGACGGCAAAGGGCATGCCCATGTTGTCACGAGCCGCCTCGACCAAGATGCCGCCGAGTTTGCGCCCTCGCGCGACGAGGTCGTTGGGCCATTTGAGGCCGATCTCGTTAGCAAGACCTTGCGCCTCGAGCGCCTCGAGCACCGCTAAGCCGCTGACGGCGGCAAGACCAGAGTACTTGGCGGGATCAACACGTGGACGTAGGACAATCGAGAGCAACAGGTTGCCGGCGGTTGAATCCCACTTGTGGCCGCGTCGGCCGCGTCCTGCCGTTTGCGCGCGGGCTGCAAGCCCCGTGCCGTGCGGCGCTCCCTGTTTTCCTGCTTCGAGCAGGTCGTCGTTGGTCGATCCGGTTACGTCGACTATCGTTAATTGGGCATCCATAGCGGCTGCTACCTCCTTAATGAATAAGTGAATGACGCGAATGGTGTCGAGAGATAGACACAATGTGAAGCCTTTGTCGCATTTGGACAATTTAATGTTAACACGTCAACAAAGCGAAGAATGCGCTATCCTCTCTTGGTCGATGTAAACACGTCAACAACTCAAAGGAGGTTAGTGATGGGTTTCACGATTCTTGGAACAGGCTCGGCGCTTCCCAAGCGCAGTGTTTCCAATGACGAGCTGTCCGAGTTCCTCGATACCTCGGATGAGTGGATTTTTACCCGCACAGGCATCAAGAGCCGCCATGTGTGCACCACCGAGTCACTTGACGACCTTGCCTTGGCGGCGAGCGAGCAAGCGCTCCAGACGTCCGGAATCGATGCGAGCCAGCTGGATCTTATCGTCTGTTCGACGACGACGGGCGATCATCTCGTTCCTGCCGAAGCGTGCGCCATTGCTGAGCGCCTGGGTGCCACATGTCCTGCTTTCGACGTTTCGGCGGCTTGTGCCGGCTTCGTATTTGCGCTCGATGTCGCCGAGGGCTATATCGCCCGCGGTCGCGTTAAGCACGTGCTGGTCGTTGCCGCCGAGCAGATGACGCGCGCGCTCGATTGGACCGACCGTGCAACGTGCGTGCTCTTTGGCGATGGCGCGGGTGCTGCGGTCATAAAGGCTGGGGGAGAGAATCCCCTTGCTGTTGAGCTTTCGACCGCACCCGATGTCGAGACGTTGCGCGTTCCCGGGCTGGATGGCACCTCGCCATTCAAGGTTCCCTCGGACCGCCAGAGCGTGCTGTTCATGAATGGCCGCCGTGTGTTCAAGTTCGGCGTCAACGCCATCTGCGACACGGTCCATAAGCTTGCGAGCGAGGCGGGCATTTCGGTCGAGGATATCGATCATTTTGTATTCCATCAGGCTAACGAACGAATCCTGAGTCAGGCGGTCAAGCGCCTTGGCGTGCCAGACGAGCGCGTGGTTCGAACGCTGCGGGAGACCGGCAACATTTCGAGCGCATGCATTCCGCTTGCTCTCGATCGACTGGCAAATACCGGCGCGCTGCACGCGGGCGACACCATCGCCCTGGTCGGATTTGGCGCCGGCTTGGATATAGGTGGCTATCTACTTCGTTGGAAGTAGTCGTACATAGGAAATAAAAACGCCCCTAGGGCACAAACAAAGGAGAACTACCATGGCAGATCAGAAGACCTTCGAGCGCGTTTGCGACGTTATCCGCGAGACCGCCGGCCTTGACGATGTCGAGATGAAGCCCGAGTCCACGCTCGAGGAGATTGGTCTCGACAGTCTGGGCACCGTCGAGATCCTCGTCGCCGTCGAGGACGAGTTTGGCATTGAGCTCGATACCGAGGAGAACCCCAAGACGGTCGGCGAGTTCGCCGATACGGTCGAGGCGGCATTGGAGAAGTAGAGATGCTCAAGACTCCTCTCTGCGATCTGCTCGGCATTGAAAAGCCCGTGTTCCAGGGCGGTATGGCCTGGATTGCCGACGCCTCGCTGGCATCTGCCGTGTCCGAGGCGGGCGGCTTAGGGATTATCGCGGCGATGAACGCCGACGCCAACTGGCTGCGCGATCAGATTCACGAGCTGCGCGCCAAGACGGATAAGCCCTTTGGCGTCAACGTTATGCTCATGAGCCCGTTTGTCGACGAGGTCGCACAAGTGGTGATTGATGAGCAGGTGCCCGTTGTGGTGACCGGCGCCGGCAATCCGACCAAGTACATGAAGGCCTGGGGCGATGCGGGCATCAAGGTTATTCCCGTCGTGGCTTCGGTGGCGCTGGCGCGTCTCGTGGCGCGTCGCGGAGCCACTGCCGTGGTTGCCGAGGGTACCGAATCAGGCGGCCATATTGGCGAGACCTCGACGATGGCACTGGTGCCGCAGGTTGTCGATGCGGTCGATATTCCCGTGGTTGCGGCTGGCGGCATCGCCGATGGCCGCGGTGTAGCGGCCGCCTTTATGCTCGGCGCTGCCGGAGTCCAGGTGGGAACACGCTTTCTGGTCGCAAACGAGTGCACCGTATCCGAACAGTACAAAGAGTTGGTGCTCAAGGCAGGCGACACGTCGACGCGTGCGACCGGTCGCTCGACGGGACATCCGGTTCGCGCCCTCAAGAGCCCCTTCACCAACGCGTATGCCAAGAACGAGGCGGCTGGCGCAAGCCCCGAGGAGCTCGGGGCCATGGGCACGGGCGCGCTTCGTAAAGCCGCAAAGGACGGTAATTACGAAGAGGGTTCGTATTTGTGCGGACAGATTGCCGGAATGGTCAACGAACGCCAGAGCGCACGCGAAATCGTCGACGATCTGGTCGATGGCGCCGAGCATGTCCTGAAGGGTGCGTTCGCATGGGTAGCGTAGCGTTTCTGTTTGCCGGTCAGGGTGCCCAGCATCCCGCGATGGGCGTCGATCTTATCGAAGCATCGCCGGCGGCTGCCGAAGTGTTCGCCATTGCCGACGAGGTGCGTCCGGGGACGAGCGAACAGTGCCGGAGCGCCTCGAAAGAGGAGCTCTCACAGACCGAGAACACGCAGCCTTGCGTGTTCGTGCACGACTTGGCTGTTGCCGTCGCCCTGCGCGAGCGCGGCGTGGTGCCTGCCGCCTGTGCGGGATTCTCGCTGGGCGAGGTCGCTGCACTCACCTTTGCGGGGGCATTCGATACACGAGCGGGTTTTGAGCTCGTGTGTGAGCGCGCGGCATTGATGGCCACGGCGGCTGAGCGTCACCCCGGCGGCATGCGCGCCGTCATCAAGCTCGATGCAGCGCAAGTCGAGGGCCTGGCAAAACAGGCCGGCGAGAACTGCTGGCCGGTCAACTACAACAGTCCCCAGCAGACGGTTGTGGCCGGAGCGCCCGATGCGTTGCAGAACCTCGACGCCCTGGTAAAAGAGGCTGGCGGTCGCGCCATGAAGGTCGCGGTGTCGGGTGCATTCCATAGCCCCTATATGGCCGAGGCGACTGAGGGGCTGGCGACGTATATCCAAGCCGGGCACGCCCCGTCCCCTTTGCTGATTCCGGTCATGGCAAATATGACGGCGGCGCCCTATCCGGCCGACCCGCAGGCGGCATCGGAGGTGCTGGCCAACCAGGTGAGTCATGCCGTGCGCTGGGTCGACGCGCTGCATGCTCTGCAGGATCAAGGCATCGACACGTTTATTGAGGTCGGCCCCGGCAAAACGCTGTCGGGCCTGGTCAAGCGTACGCTGAGCGACGTTCGCGTGTATTCGTGCGAAACGGCCGAGCAGGTCGCAGCTATTGCCGACGAGCTCGCATAGTTCACAGGGCTGTAACCCGAAAGGAATGACATGGGCAACTTGAACAACGGCGCGCTCGAGCGCGACGGATCGCGCCGCGTGGCGATGGTCACGGGCGGCTCACGCGGCATCGGTCGCGCTTGTGCCGTGGGCCTGGCGGAGGACGGCTTTGATATCGCCGTCATCTATGCCGGCAGCGTCGATGCGGCGCGCGAGGCGTGCGAGGCCTGCGAGGCGGCTGGCGCCACGGCGCGCGCATATCAATGTGACGTGGCCGATTCCGCCGCCGTCAACACGTGCGTGGAGACGGTCCTCAACGACTTTGGCTCCATTTGGGCGCTCGTCAACAACGCCGGCATCACGCGCGACGGCCTGCTCATGCGTATGGGCGACGATGCCTTCGACCGCGTGCTCGATGTCAATCTCAAGGGCACGTTCAATACGACGCGCGCGCTCACCAAGACCTTTATGCGCCAGCGCGGCGGTTGCGTCATCAACATGAGCTCGGTTGTGGGCCTGATGGGCAATGCCGGGCAGGCCAACTATGCTGCCTCCAAGGCGGGCGTGATAGGGCTTACCAAGGCGGTGGCGCGCGAGCTTGCGCCCCGCGGCGTACGAGTGAACGCGGTCGCCCCCGGGTTTGTCGAGACTGATATGACGGCAAAGCTTTCGGAGAAGGTGCGTGCGGCAACCGAGGAGCAGATTCCCCTGAAGCGCATGGCGCGCCCCGAGGAAGTGGCCGGCGTGGTGCGCTTTCTGGCGAGCGATGCGGCGGCCTACATTACGGGCGAGGTCGTGCGCGTCGACGGCGGAATGGCGATGTAGAAACCAGGGCCGAAGAACGGCTTGGATGAGGAGACCATGATGGAACAGAGAGTTGCAATCACCGGCATAGGTGCCGTATCGCCGCTCGGCAACACCGCGCTTGCCACCTGGGCGGCAATGTGTGCCGGCACGTGCGGCATCGGCCCGATCACGCACTTCGATACCGATGCGTTTGCCGTCAAGGTGGCGGCCGAGGTCAAGGGCTTTGACGGCAACGAGTACTTTGGTAAGCACGATGCCAAGCACCTCGACCCCTGCGTTCAGTTTGCACTGGCGGCGTCGGACGAGGCCATGCACGATGCGGGCCTTGATGTCGAAGATGCCATCGATCGCGAGCGCCTGGGCGTCTACGTGGGTTCAGGCGTGGGCGGCATGCAGACACTCGTCGACAACGTCCACACGATTGCCGATCGAGGGCCTCGCCGTGCATCACCCTATATGATTGCGATGATGATCCCCAACATGGCTTCGGGCAACATCGCGATTCGCCATAAGGCAAAGGGCCCGACCCTACCCGTCGTGACTGCCTGCGCGACTTCTGCCCATGCGGTGGGTGAGGCGTTCCGCGCCATCAAGCACGGCTATGCCGACGCGATCCTCGCGGGCGGCGCCGAAGCCGCAATTATCCCCGATGCCGTTGCGGGCTTTACGTCCTGCCGCGCATTGACCACCAACCCCGATCCCGCGACGGCCTGCCGTCCGTTCGATGCAGACCGCGACGGCTTTGTGATGGGCGAGGGCGCCTGCGTGCTCGTGCTCGAGAGCATGGAACATGCGCAGGCGCGCGGTGCGCACATTTACGCCGAGGTCGTGGGCTACGGCAACACCGATGATGCCTATCACATCACGAGCCCCGATCCCGAGGCTGCCGGCATTGCCCGTGCGATATCGCTGGCGGTGGCCGAGGGCGACGTTAAGCCTTCCGAGGGCCTCTACATCAACGCTCACGGCACCTCGACCAAGCTCAACGATTCGTCCGAGACGGCGGGCATAAAGCGTGCGCTCGGCGAGGACGCGGCACGCGCCGCGCACGTCTCGTCGACTAAGTCGATGACCGGCCACATGATCGGTGCCACGGGTGCCATCGAGGTCATGGCCTGCGCCATGGCGCTCGAGCAGGGCGTGGTGCCGCCGACCATTAACTACCACACGCCCGATCCCGCCTGCGATCTTGACTACACGCCCAATCGCGCGGTTCGCGCCGACCTTACCTGGGCGCTTTCGACAAACCTGGGCTTTGGCGGGCACAACGCCGCCATCGCGCTGCGTAGATATACGAGGAGCTAGAGCATGGATTCCAAAAGACTTGCCGAGATAGCCGATGTTATGGAGGACCGCGGCCTCACGCGCGTACGCGTTGAGGAGCCCGATGGCACCGCGGTCGAACTCGAGCGCGCGAGCGCCGCGCAGCCGGTTGCCGTGCCCATGCCTATGCCGGGTGCCGTGACTGCTCCGGCGGTGGCTCCTGTCGCCATGCCTGCCGCCGCACCGGAGCCCGCCGCGCAGGCACCTGCCGCCGCACCGGAGCCCAAGGGCACCGAGGTGACCGCTCCCATGGTCGGCGTTTTCTATGCTGCCCCGGCGCCGGGCGACGAGCCGTTTGTGCACGTGGGCTCCAAGGTCAAGGCCGGTGAGACCCTCTGCATCATCGAGGCCATGAAGGTTCTCAACGAGGTGACGGCCGAGGCAGACGGCGAGGTGCTCGAGATCTGCGTGGCCGACGGCGACCTCGTGGAGTTCGGCAGTTGCCTTATGAGGATCGGATAGGTGATGTCCATGAACAAAGAAGAGCTCAAGAAGCTGTTGCCGCATCGCGAACCGATGCTTTTGCTCGACGAGGCCGAGCTGGTGGGCGACGAGGCCCACGGCAAGATCACGATTACGGGCGACGAGTACTTTTTGCAGGGGCATTTTCCGGGAAACCCGGTAGTCCCCGGCGTGATTCAGTGCGAGATGCTCGCCCAAAACTGTTGCGTGCTGCTGATGGGCGACGAGGAGGCGCGCGGCGCGACGCCGTTCTATACGAGCCTCGATAAGGTGCGCTTTAAGCGTCCGGTGCGCCCGGGCGACACGGTTGATCTGGTGTGCACCATCACGCGTGCGCGCGGGCCGTTCCGCTTTGCGACGGGTACCGCGAGCGTCAACGGTGAGGTTTGCTGCCGCGCCGATATGTCTTTTGCACTCATGCACGAAAGTTAAGGAAGGCTTCATGTTCGACAAAGTGCTCATCGCCAACCGCGGCGAAGTCGCGGTCCGTGTTATCCGCGCGTGCCGCGATATGGGCATCAAGACCGTCGCCGTTTATTCCACGGCCGATGCGGACGCGCTGCACGTGCAGCTTGCCGACGAGGCGTATTGCATCGGCGGCCCGCGTCTTGCCGAGAGCTACCTCAACGACGATGCCGTGCTCACCTGTGCCGTGAAGTCGGGGGCAAAGGCGATCCATCCTGGCTACGGTTTCTTTTCCGAGAAGGCGAGCTTCGTGCGCGACTGCGACAAGTATGGTCTAGCGTTTGTCGGTCCCTCGGCCGAGGTCATCGACAGCATGGGCGACAAGGATGCCGCACGCCGAACGGCTGCCGCGGCGGGCGTACCCATCGTGCCGGGCTGCGATTTGCTCAAAAGTCCCGAGGAGGCGACGGCCGAGGCCGAGCGCATTGGCTGCCCCGTGCTCATCAAGGCGCGTGCAGGTGGCGGCGGTCGCGGCATTCGCAAGGTCGAGTGCGTGGAAGACGCGGCAAAGGCGTTCATCGAGGCGCGTGCCGAGGGCGAGGCCGTTTTTGGCGACGGCGAGTGCTACATGGAGAAGTTCGTCGCGCCGGCCCACCACGTTGAGGTGCAGATTATGGCCGATAAGCAGGGCCATGTGTTTTCGCTCGGCGAGCGCGAGTGCTCGGTGCAGCGCCGCAACCAAAAGCTGATCGAGGAGAGCCCCGCGCCGTGCCTCGACGGACGCGATGATATTCGCGCGCGCATGCACAAGGCCGCGCGCGACCTGGCTCGTGCCGTTGGCTATGAGGGCGCCGGTACCATTGAGTTTTTGTACTCAGATGACGGTAATTTCTACTTTATGGAAATGAACACGCGCTTGCAGGTTGAGCATCCGGTTACGGAGTTTGTGACCGATACCGACCTGGTTAAGTGGCAGCTGCGCGTGGCTGCCGGCCAGCCTCTGCCCTTTGAGCAGGAGGACATGCCAGTCCGCAATCATGCCATGGAGTGCCGCATCAATGCCGAAACGCCGGACTTCCTGCCGTCATGCGGAACGGTCACCGCGTTGCGTGTACCGGGTGGTCCGCGTGTGCGCTGGGATTCGGCCATGTTTACCGGTGCAAAAGTTCCGCCGTACTACGACTCCATGCTCGGCAAGCTCATCGTGTGTGCGCCCACGCGCGACGGTGCCATTCGTAAGATGCGCTCGGCCCTGGGCGAGCTCGTGATTGAGGGCGTGAGCGAAAACAGCGAGCTTCAGCTCGACGTGCTGGCAAACGACGAGTTCTTGTCGGGCATGTATCACACCGATCTGATGGGGCATCTCTATGCTGATGAATAGAAAAGCGAAGACGGTCAACGTCCTTGAGGGGCCGATAACCGAGTCGTGCGCCGAGTTCCCCGCGCGCCACGCGTTTATCAAGTGCCCGGAGTGCCGCCGTGTGATCGATGAGGCACGCCTGCACGACAACCTCGAGGTGTGCCCCCGTTGCGGCAAGCATTTTCGCGTGAGCGGTCGCGCGCGCATGCTCATGACAGTCGACGAGGGCACGTTTGAGGAATGGGATGCCAATCTGGCGTCGGAGGACTTCCTTTCGTTTCCCGGTTATGCCGACAAGCTTAAGAGCGCGGGCGAACGTTCGGGCGAGCGCGATGCCGTTGTGTGCGGCAGGGGCAAAATCTGCGGCTGCGATACCGCGCTCTTCTTAATGGATGCCAACTTTATGATGGGCTCGATGGGTTCCGTGGTGGGCGAAAAGATCTGTCGCGTCTTTGAGCGCGCGACCGAGCTGGGATTGCCAGTCGTCGGCTTTACCGTTTCGGGCGGTGCGCGCATGCAAGAGGGCGTGACCTCGCTTATGCAGATGGCTAAGATTTCTGCGGCGGTTAGGCGCCACAGCGAGGCGGGTGGCCTGTATATCACGGTGCTCACCGACCCCACGACCGGAGGTGTAACCGCGAGTTTTGCCATGGAGGGCGACATTATCCTGGCCGAGCCCGATGCCCTGACGGCATTTGCCGGCCCGCGCGTGATCGAGCAGAACATGCACAAGCGCCTGCCCAAGGGATTCCAGCGCTCCGAGTTTTTGCTGGAGCACGGCTTTTGCGATGCCGTTGTTCCGCGTGGTGAGATTGCGCTCACGGTAGGCGAGCTGCTGGCGCTGCACGAAGGGCACGCGCCCGGCCTGGGGGCACCGCATGAGATCGTGCATACGGGTCGTCGCGGCAAAAAGCTGGGACACTTGTTTAAGCGCTCGGCCGCACCAAAAAGCGCGCTCGAAATCGTCAAACAGACTCGCTCGGCGAACCGCGCCACGGCAGGCGAGATGATCTCGTTGGGTCTCGACGGATTTGTAGAGCTGCACGGCGACCGCTACTTTGGTGACGACGCCGCCGTGGTGGGTGGCATTGGCTGGAAAGACGGACGTCCCGTGACGGTTATCGCCATCGAGCGCGGCACCACGACCAAAGAGCGCATGCGCCGCAACTTTGGCATGGCGCATCCCGAGGGCTACCGCAAAGCGCGTCGCCTGATGCGCCAGGCCGAAAAGTTTGGTCGACCGGTTCTGTGCCTGGTCGATACTTCGGGCGCGTTTTGCGGCATCGGTGCCGAGGAGCGCGGCCAGGGCGAGGCGATTGCCCAGAATCTTATGGAGATGAGCGGCCTTAAGACGCCGATTGTCTCGGTGGTGACAGGCGAGGGCGGCTCTGGTGGCGCGCTGGCGCTGTCCGTGGCCGACCGCATCCTGATGCTCTCGAGTTCGGCCTATTCGGTCGTGAGCCCCGAGGCCTGTGCATCGATCCTGTGGAAGGATACCGAGCGCGCGGATGAGGCCGCCGAGGCGCTGAAGCTCACGGCCCCCGATCTGTTGGCACTCGGCATCATCGATGGCATTGTTGACGATAGGGGCCTGTCGCATGAGGAGATCGCCGGTGCCGTCATATCCTCGGCATTTGATGCCTTCGATACGCTTGAGCAGCTCGACGACGCGACCCTCACGAACCTCCGCTACGAAAAGTACCGCGCAACCGGTCAGTACCGCACGATGTGACAAAGGGACAGTCCGCATGTCACATTGGGAAAGGCGTTCCATGCCACAAGTTTCTAACACCTCGTTTACAACGACGGCTTCATCAAACGCCATGGCCGTGGTGGACTATCTGTCCAAAAGCATGATGTCGGCGCTGCCGTTTATTGTCTGCGCGGCTTTATTCCGCACCGTCGCCGTCATTATGGGCGAAGGCATGCTGGGCCTGTGGTCTGCCGATTCCGAAATCTATCGCCTGTTCTACAGTTGGCTCTATAACGCCGGCTACTACTTTTTGCCCATTTATCTTGGTTGGGCGGCCGCCCGCCAGCTCGGTTGCTCGGAGCAGCTGGGCATGATGTTGGGCGGCGTATTGATTGCGCCCGATCTGCTTAAGCTCGTCGATGCCGCATCGACGACGGGGGCATCGATGACTTACGTGTATGGTCTGCTTCCCGCGCCGGTCAACGATTACACGACGACTGTTATTCCGGTTCTCATCTCGGTGCCCGTGCTATGGCGAGTGGAGTGTTTCTTTCGGCGCGTTATCCCTAAGGCCGTGGCGTTTTCGTTCGTTCCGTTTGCGACCATGCTTGTCATGGTTCCGGTTTCGCTGTGTATTACGGCGCCGGCGGGCAGCTATCTGGGCATGCTGTTGGGCCAGCTTATGTTTATGCTTGGCAATTCCGGTGGCATCGTGTCGCTGCTCACGCTCATGGGGCTTGCCGCGGGCTGGGAGTTCCTAAAGATCGCGGGCGTCAGCAACGTTGTCCTATCGCTCGCCTATGCGCAGTTTATGAGTGTGGGAACGGATTCGTGCATCCTGATCGCCGCGACGATGGCAACGTTCGCCGTTTGGGGCATGCCCTTTGGCGCGTCGCTCCGCGTTGTGGATAAGGACGCGAAGGCGCTCATGCTGGGCTATTCAATCTCGGGTGTTCTTGGCGGCGTAAGCGAGCCGGCGCTGTACGGTTGCGGCTTTAAATATGGCAGGTGCCTGACGTGCATGGCCATTGGCGGCGCCGTCGGAGGCCTTGTTGCAGCCGTGGGCCACGTTACGGCCTATACCATCGGCATGACAAATGTCCTCATGGTCATTGGCTTTGCCACGGGCGGCATCTCGAACCTGCTGTGGTGCTGCGTTGCCGGCGGTGTGGCATTTGCGGTGTCTGCGGCGCTGAGCTACTGCTTTGGCGTGGTGCCGGCGAAGGGGTGGGCGGCAGAAGACGAAGCCGATTCGCCCGAAACAGTGGCGAGCGCTGCTGAAGTAAGCGCATAAACCTGTGCGACAAAGGACGATTCCTTTGTCATGTTCCAAGGCCGTGGCTCGTGTGGGTTGCGGCCTTTTTGTATCTGGAGGACAAAGTGGCTACACTACAATCCGTTTGAGCAATAGATATTAGGTAGTACCGTGGGGACTGATGAGGATGGTCGAGTGGATTGTTCGTCGTGCGCAGGGCGACCGTGCGCGCGTGGGCACGTTGACGGGCGTGGTGTGTATTCTCGCCAATGTGGCACTATGCGCTGCGAAGGGTGCAATTGGCGTGCTGTCGGGATCGGTTTCGATCGTGGCGGATGCCATGAACAACCTGTCCGATGCCAGCTCGAATATCGTGAGCGTGCTGGGCTTCAGGCTGGCGAGCAAGCCGGCCGACCCCGAGCATCCTTACGGTCACGGTCGCTACGAGTATCTCTCGGGACTGGTCGTGGCGGCGCTCGTGCTGCTGATTGGCGTTGAGCTGGTGAAGTCGTCGGTTGAGCGAATTGTCAACCCCGAACCTGTCGAGTTCTCACTTGCTCTGGTGGCAGTTTTAGTGCTTTCGATGGTCGTAAAGCTGTGGATGGCGGCCCTCAACCAAAAGCTCGGTGACCGCATTGAGTCCGAGACGTTGCATGCGACCGCGCAGGATTCCAAGAACGATGTCCTTGCCACGGGCGCCGTGTTAGCGTGCGCAATTGTTTCGCAGGTGACGCACATCAATCTTGACGCATGGGTCGGCCTTGCCGTTGGCGCCTATATTGGCTGGAGCGGTTTTGAGCTCATCCAGGATACAGTGAGCCCGCTTTTGGGCCAGGCGCCTGATCCTAAGCTGGTCAAGCACATTCGAGACAAGATCATGAGCTACCCCGGCGTTTTGGGCGTTCACGACCTGATGGTTCACGACTACGGCCCGGGCAGGAAGTTCGCAAGCGCTCATGCCGAGATGGCAGCCGAGGCCAGCCCGCTGGAAAGTCACGACACGCTCGATAACATCGAGCGGTCGTTTAGGAACGAAGACGGTATGATCGTCACGCTCCATTACGACCCCATCGTGACCGACGACCCCAAAGTGGCGAGCATGCATCTGCGCATCAACGCTATGGCTCAAGAGATCGATAGCCGCCTCTCGATCCACGACCTGCGCTGTGTTCCGGGCCCCACGCACACCAATGTGATTTTTGACTGCGTGCGACCCTCGGATTTGGCGATGAACGCCGAGGACCTAAAGCGCGCGTTGGCGAAACGTGTCGAATCCGAATATCCCAAGTCGATTGCCAAGATCACGATCGACGAAGACTACGTAGGCCATACCCACGAGTAGGGCTGCGCCGGTAGAGCAAGTTATACAGAAGGGGAGAGCATGAAGCGTCTATATCTACTCCGCCACGGTCAAACTGAGTTCAACGTCAAAAAGCTGGTCCAGGGCCGCTGCGATTCTCCGTTGACCGACCTGGGCCGCAAGCAAGTGGGAATGGCAGCCGCATGGCTCAAGGACCACGACGTTGTCCCCGACAAAGTAGTCTCTTCGCCCCTAGGCCGAGCCATGGACACGGCAAGTCTCGTCGCAACCGAACTCCTCGGCCTTGATGCAGAAGTCGAGCCCTGCGAAGGCATCATTGAGCGCAGCTACGGCACCTTCGAAGAAGGCCCCCACGACGCCCTGCCCACCGACGTCTGGGATCCAGGCGAGGACTTGGTCCCCTTTGGAGGAGAAGGAAGTCATGCCCTGCAGGAGCGCATGGTAGGCACCCTCACCAATCTCATGGGCGCTGAGGGCATCGAAACCCTCCTAGCAGTAAGCCACGGAAGCGCCAGCCGCCAATTCATCAAGGCCGCAGCCCCAGAGGGCTTCGAGCTCCCAACAAAACTCCCCAACTGCGCCATCATGATTTTCGATTTTGATGAGGCGGAGCCACAAGTAGAGGGCGAGCCAATGCAATGCAAGTTCACCCTCCAGCAAATAGTGGACCCCCAACAAAGTCATTAGCCTGAGCGAGCAGAGTTAAGCAGACATCAACGTGTCGTCTCCCGAGCACGGCGGAGGGCCGGAGAAATATATTAAGGTCATCGCGAGTTCCGCACGCAAAGGAGAGCACTTAATGTGCTCTCCGTCTTGCGCAGGACTGTAGAGCAGGGACCTTAATATATTTCTCCGGCCCTCCGCCGTGCTCGGGAGCCATCCACGCACTTTACCTGCGTAAACAATGTGAGTGAAATATGAATCTCGATGGATACGCCCGCAGCCGTGTATACTAAACAGCTGTGTGTAACCAGGGGAGTATTCTGGCTGGACAAAATGCCTGCTTAATAGGGTTGTCAGGTAGTCCGGGCGAAATACAAGGCTGGGGAGCACGTCGTGTAAGTAGTGGTCCTCTAGGGGCGTACGCTCGGTGGTGTACGCATTGTCCCAAGACCACGCGAGAGTTGGGATCATATCTTGATCAGCATGATTCTCGGCCGCAAGATTGGCATGACCCAGGTTTGGGACGAGAACGATAACGTCGTTCCCGTCACGGTCATCCAGGCTGGCCCCTGCGCTGTCTCGCAGGTTAAAACTCAGGCAACTGACGGCTATGACGCCGTCCAGATTGGTTTCGGCGACATCAAGGCCAAGAACGTGAACAAGCCCATGGCTGGTCACTTCGCCAAGGCCGGCGTCGAGCCTGTCCGCTTCCTTCGTGAGGTCCGCGTCGAGAACGGCGAGGAGCACAAGGTCGGCGAGGTCGTCACCGTCGCTGATTTCGCTGATGTCGAGAAGGTCGACGTCATCGGTACCTCCAAGGGTAAGGGCTTCCAGGGTCGCATCAAGCGCTGGGGTCAGCGCCGCGGTCCTATGACGCATGGTTCTCACTTCCAGCGTCACCCCGGTTCTATCGGTCAGTGCGCCTATCCTGCGCGCGTCCTCAAGGGCGTCAAGATGGCCGGTCACATGGGTAACGAGCGCGTTACCGTCAAGAACCTTTCCGTTGTCCGCATCGATGCCGAGCAGAACCTCATCTTGGTCAAGGGCGCTGTCCCGGGTGCCAAGAATGGTCTCGTCGCCATCCGTATGGCCTAAGGGCCCAGCCCATTTAGCCCAGCGTCATACCAAGGAGAACACTTAAATGGCAAAGTTTGAAGTAAAGAACAGCGAGGGCAAGAAGGTCGCCGAGACCGAGCTCGCCGCTGAGGTGTACGGCATCGAGCCGAACATCCACGTTATGCACCACATCGTCAAGTGCCAGATGGCCTCTTGGCGTCAGGGCACCCAGTCTGCTAAGGGTCGCTCTGAGGTTTCCGGTGGCGGCAAGAAGCCTTGGCGTCAGAAGGGCACCGGCCGTGCCCGCCAGGGTTCCATCCGTGCTGCCCAGTGGCGTCACGGTGGCGTTGTCTTCGCCCCCAAGCCCCGTTCCTACGCTAAGCGTATGAACAACAAGGAGGTCAAGCTGGCTATGCGCTCCGCGCTGTCCGCCAAGCTGGCCGATGGCGAGCTCGTGCTCGTCGACGACTACGGCTTCGAGAAGCCTTCCACCAAGGCTGCCGTCGCCATGCTCAAGGCTCTCGGCCTTGAGGGTAAGCGTCTGACCATCATCGTTCGCGATGAGGACGTCAACGCCTACCTGTCGTTCCGCAACATTCCCAAGACGTTCATCATCACTGCCGACGAGGCCAACACCTACGATCTCGTCAACAACAACGCTGTGCTGATGCCCGCCGACATCGCCGCTCACTTCGGGGAGGTGCTTGCATAAATGACCGCCCACGAGATCATCATCCGTCCGATCGTGTCCGAGCGTTCCTTCTCCGGCATGGAGCTGAACAAGTACACGTTCGAGGTCGCCAAGGATGCTAACAAGTATCAGATCAAGGACGCTGTCGAGGAGATCTTCGGCGTCAAGGTCGTTCGCGTGAACACCCTGACGGTCAAGCCCAAGACCAAGCGCGTGCGCTATGTCGCCGGCAAGACCCGTTCTTGGAAGAAGGCCATCGTTACGCTGGCTGAGGGCGACACCATCGAGGTCTTTGGCAACCAGGCCTAAGACTCGCTGCTGTTGAGTGAGCTCATGCCTCCCAAATAGGGGAGGCGAGAGCTCAAGGTTCCGGGCGTATAAAATGGACACGCCCGGAACCGTGTATACGTCCGGTGTCATCGCACCCGAGGCAGAACCTCGAATCCCTGTCTGCGATGGCTAACGGATTCCTATTGAAAGGGATTGTAATGGCTGTAAAGCACCTTAAGCCGACCTCCGCTGGTAGGCGTTGGCAGACGATCTCCGATTTCTCCGAGATCACCTGCACCAAGCCCGAGAAGTCTCTTCTCGAGCCCCTGCCCAAGAAGGCCGGTCGTAACAACAACGGCCGCATCACCACCCGCCACCAGGGCGGCGGCGTGAAGCGTCGTTACCGCGTGATCGACTTCAAGCGCAACAAGGACGGCGTGCCCGCCAAGGTTGCCACGATCGAGTACGATCCGAACCGTTCCGCTCGTATCGCTCTGCTGCACTACGCTGACGGTGAGAAGCGCTACATCCTGGCCCCCAAGGGCCTCGAGGTCGGTCAGACCATCATGTCCGGTTCTGACGCCGACATCAAGCCGGGCAACGCTCTGCCCCTCGCCGATATCCCCGTCGGTACGCTCATTCACGCCGTCGAGTTCCAGCCGGGCAAGGGCGCTGCTATCGCCCGTTCCGCCGGTAATTCCTGCCAGCTGATGGGTAAGGAGGGCAAGTACGCTATCGTCCGTATGCCTTCCTCCGAGATGCGCCGCATCCTCGTTACCTGCCGCGCCACCGTCGGTGAGGTCGGCAACGCCGATCACGCCAACATCGTCATCGGCAAGGCCGGCCGTAAGCGTCACATGAACGTGCGCCCGACCGTCCGCGGTACCGTCATGAACCCTGTCGACCACCCGCACGGCGGTGGCGAGGGCAAGAACCACACCTCTGGTCGTCCCTCTGTTACCCCCTGGGGTAAGCCGACGAAGGGCCTTCGTACGCGCAAGAAGAAGAAGGTCTCGAACCAGCACATCATTCGTCGCCGTAAGAAGTAATTTCGGATACCGAGTTTTAGGAGAAAGCACTTATGAGCAGAAGTCTCAAAAAGGGCCCGTTCGTGGAGACTCGCCTTCTCTCGCGTATCACCGCGATGAACGAGGCTGGCAAGAAGGACGTCGTGAAGACCTGGTCCCGCGCGTCCACCATCTTCCCCGAGATGGTTGGTCACACCATCGCCGTCCACGACGGCCGCAAGCATGTGCCCGTGTATGTTACCGAGTCCATGGTTGGTCACAAGCTCGGCGAGTTCGCGCCGACTCGTACGTTCCGTGGCCACAAGGCCAAATAGGGGGTTAACCGTAAATGGCAACTAAGTCTATTGAAACTGAGGCCACCGAGGTTCGCGCCGTCGCTAAGTACGTGCGTGTTTCCCCCAGCAAGGCCCGCCTGGTGGTCGATCTGATCCGCCGCAAGCCTGTCGCTCAGGCCTTCGACATCCTCCACTTCTGCGACCGCGCCGTCGCCGTGGATGTCGAGAAGGTTCTCCGTTCCGCCGTTGCGAACGCCGAGAACAACAACGGTCTGCGTGCCGACAACCTGGTTGTCGCCGCTGCCTATGTTGACGAGGGTCCGACGCTTAAGCGCATCCGTCCCCGCGCCAAGGGTTCCGCTTCTCGCATTCTGAAGCGTACTTCCCACATCACCGTCGTCGTTGCTCCTCGAAAGGAGGCGTAAAGCTGTATGGGTCAGAAAGTCTACCCCACCGGCTTCCGTCTTGGCATCACCGAGAACTGGCGCTCCCGCTGGTTCGCAGAGAAGGATTACGCTAAGACCCTCGGTAACGATCTCGAGATCCGCAAGTACCTCGAGAAGCGTCTTTCCCGCGCAGCTGTCTCCCGCGTCGAGATCGAGCGCGCTGGCGACAAGGTGAAGGTCATCATCCTCACCGCTCGCCCCGGCGTTGTCATCGGTAAGAAGGGTGCCGAGATCGATGCCCTCCGCATCGAGCTCGAGAAGGTCGCTGGCGTCTCCAAGGGCCAGCTCTCCGTCGACGTTGTCGAGATCAAGCGCCCCGAGCTCGACGCCAACCTCGTTGCTCAGTCTATCGCCGAGCAGCTCGAGGGCCGCGTTGCCTTCCGTCGCGCTATGCGCAAGGCTGTCCAGTCTGCCCGCAAGGCCGGCGCTAAGGGCATCCGTATCCAGTGCTCCGGTCGTCTCGGCGGTGCCGAGATGGGCCGTCGTGAGTGGTACCGCGAGGGTCGCGTGCCTCTGCACACCCTCCGTGCCAAGATCGACTACGGCACGGCTGTCGCCAGCACCACCATGGGCGCTTGCGGCGTGAAGGTCTGGATCTACCTGGGCGAGAAGCTCCCGGGCCAGCCTGTTCCCAACCCTGCACTCGAGGGCTCTTCCCGTCCTCGTCGTCGTAACTCCGAGAGGAGGGGTCAGTAGTGCTTGCCCCTAAGCGTATTCTTCACCGCAAGGTGCAGCGTGGCTCCATGAAGGGCCAGGCCAAGGGTAATACCGAGCTGCATTTCGGCGAGTTTGGTATCCAGGCTCTCGAGGCCCATTGGATCACCAACCGTCAGATCGAGGCCGCTCGTATTGCCATGACCCGCTACATGAAGCGTGGCGGTCGTGTCTACATCACGATCTTCCCCGATAAGCCCATCACCAAGAAGCCTGCCGAGACTCGCATGGGTTCTGGTAAGGGTAACCCCGAGGAGTGGGTGGCCGTCGTCAAGCCCGGCCGCATCATGTTCGAGGTCAAGGGCGTGCCCGAGGAGGTCGCTCGCGAGGCTCTGCGTCTTGCACAGCACAAGCTTCCCATCAAGACCAAGATTGTTGCTGCCAAGAACGCTGAGCAGCGCATCGAGAAGGAGATGGCTGAGGAGGCCGCTCTCGAGGCCAAGTGGGCTGCTGAGGACGCCGCCGCCGCCAAGGAGGAGAACTAATGAAGCCCGCAGAGATTCGTGAGCTCTCGGACGCTCAGCTCGTTGAGAAGCTGAAGGAAATGCGCGCCGAGCTCTTTAACCTTCGTTTCCAGATGGCCACCAGCCAGCTGGACAACACCGCTCGCGTCAACACCGTGAAGAAGGACATCGCTCGCGTCCTCACGGAGCAGCGCGCCCGCGAGATCGCAGCGGAGAAGTCCGCTGTCGCCGAGTAGGACCTAAGGAGAGAACATGACTGATTCGCGTAACTCGCGTAAGGTCCGTACGGGTGTCGTTACCTCCGTCTCCGGTGCCAAGACCATTGTTGTCACCATCACCGAGCGCAAGCGTCACCCCAAGTACGGCAAGATGATGACCAGCTCCAAGAAGCTGCACGCTCACGACGAGGAGTGCACGGCTGGCGTGGGCGACACCGTCCGCGTTATGGAGACCCGTCCTATGTCCAAGATGAAGCGTTGGCGCCTCATCGAGGTCGTCGAGCGCGCTAAATAAGCAGTCGCTCTTACGACTTGTTCGTTTCCGAAGATGTGCGTATGCCTGGCTTGCATACCACGGGCCGTATAAAGGCTGCGCACCTCTCTTCGGTTCTTAGTTCGGAGGAACATCTACCATGATTCAGATGCAAACCATGCTGAACGTCGCCGACAACTCCGGCGCTCGCAAGATTCGCTGCATCAAGGTGCTTGGCGGTTCCAAGCGTCGTTATGCAGGCATCGGCGATGTGTTCATCGGTGCTGTCCAGGAGGCTACCCCTGGCGCCAACGTCAAGAAGAAGGACGTTGTCCGTTGCGTCGTCGTTCGCACCGTTAAGGAGATCCGCCGCAAGGATGGCTCCTACATTCGCTTTGATGAGAACGCCTGCGTTGTCATCAACAACGATGGTTCGCCCGTCGGCACCCGTATCTTCGGGCCCGTCGCTCGCGAGCTTCGTGACAAGAAGTACATGAAGATCGTCTCGCTCGCTCCCGAGACCCTGTAGTTAGGGGAGATATATGTATATCAAGAAGGGCGATAAGGTCCAGGTTCTCTCTGGTAAGGATCGCGGCAAGCAGGGCGTTGTCCTGCGTGCTCTCCCCGCCGAGAACAAGGTCGTTGTCGAGGGCGTTTCGGTCGTCAAGAAGGCCGTCAAGCCCAACGCTGCCAACCAGCAGGGCGGCATCGTTTCGCAGGAGGCTCCCATCGACGCCTCCAACGTCAATCTCGTCTGCCCCGAGTGCGGTAAGGTTACCCGCGTCGGTCACGAGAAGGACGGCAAGAACAAGCTGCGCGTCTGCAAGAAGTGCGGCCACAAGTTCTAAGCTGCCCGCAACATCAAGTTGCTAGCAAAGGCCCGGATGCCACGGCACCCGGGCCTTTTTCTATCCCCACTCGATGGCTTCGGTTCTGCCGTCCTGTCATTCCGGTTGCATCCAGTTTTCGGTGCCGTCTCGAATCGAGTGCCGCCAGGTGACACCCTGTCGCGTTTCGTCGGCTTCGGGGACAAAAGTCGGGACAACTCCAAAAACTATTTTCGAACTCAGGGCTTTGAGTTTTTGTTTTTGTCCCAAAGGGCGCGACGGGATGCCTTTGGAGGCTCGATAGCGCCGAAAACGCCCGTTTTGAAACTTAAATGCCTTTTCGCGTGCAAGCCGCCAGCTGCAATAGGAAGTGAATCAACGCAGGTGGCTTTCAAGCAGTTTGCAAAACTGCAGGTCGCAGGTCTTCATTGCCAGTAGGAGAAATGAGTAGTCTCAGGTGGCTTGCCCATGAGTTGACGAACGGGATTTGAGATTACGCTGACGTCCGGAAACGCTTCGAGCACGGCGTTACGTTTTTGGGGTTTGGGCGTAGCCCCTGCACCCGCGAGCGCGGGCCTTAAGCCCGCCGAGAGGGTGACGCGTCGAAAACGAAGGGGAAAGAGAGAAGGGGCCGTCCCTATCATTCAGGTTGCGACCGAAGAAGACAAGGAGACCCCCTGAGCCTGAATGATGCCCCACAGACCGCGTCCGACCGAGCTCAAGCCGAGCTTTTCCTGACGTCCGCCTTCGCGAAGATGATGGCTGGATTGGCTATGGATTGGCAACACTTATTTGGACGATTCCGGGAGGGACGGCCCCGCCTCCCTGAACTCGACCGGCGACATGTGGCCCAGCGTCGAGTGGATCCTGAAGTTGTTGTACCAGTGCACGTAATCCAAGAGCTTGGCTCGGAGCTCGCGCGTCCCTCCTCGATCCTTCGGAGTGGCCGACGATTTCCCCGTTGCAGAGGTCGACGAGCAGGCAGACGTAGTTCCACGACGCCCCGACGCGCACGCAGGCCAAGTCGCTGCATATATGGGTGTACGGCGCCCTGCCGCCGAAGCCGCGCGCGACGACGTTCGACACGTCGGCCTCGTTGATCGCCCCGGGGTGCACCTTGAACCTTTTCCTGCCGTATGCGCCGGCCAGGCCGTTCTCCCTCATGATGCGGCAGACGCGGCGCCGGCTGACGGTAACGCCCGACCTCCCGGGCGACGCCTTGATCTTGCGCGATCCGCTCCGGCCCTTGCTGGCGGCGTGCGTCGCCGCGGCCGCCGTCGCCCCCGACATTAAGGTCCTCAAGGGCCGCGTCGTCTCCGGCGACCAGTTTGTCTCGCCCGCGGAACAGAAGGAGCGAATCCTCGCGATCTTCGGCGACCTGTGCTGCGAGATGGAGGGCTGCACCATCGCGCAGGCCGCCTATCTCAACGGCGTGCCCCTCGTCGTCGTGCGCGCCATCAGCGACAAGCCCTGCGCCGAGGGCCGGGTCGTCGACTACAACACCTTCGAGAAGAAGGCCGCCTGCGACTGCGCCCGCATCGCCGCGCGCATGGTTAAGCTTTAGGCCCTGCGCGCCGGGACCCTTCTTTATGTTGGGACCCCGGCGCGCCGGGGCCCTTTCCAAAGCGAAGTGTCGAGCCGAAGTGTTGAGCGTCGGCCCTGAATGTTCAATGGCCGTTGTTTTCTGCCCCTCAAGTGGTGGACTTTTCCTCGGAGCTGTTGATTCCCCCACGCGCCCCCTTCCGTTCTCTGTTCTCCCCTTATACTCCTTGTACGAGGAGGTAAGAAGTCATGGACAAGACCACACAGGACTGCTTGGCAAAGAAACCCGTCGACATGAGGGACAGGATTCTCGAGCATCTCGAGGCCCTCACCTCTGCCGTCTCGCTCGACGACCTTGCCCGTCTGTCCACCTCCGACATCGCCGAGACGCTCATCATCTCCAGGAGCCTGGCGAGCCAGTACCTCAACGACCTTGTTCGCGCCGGTCTTGTGGTTAAGGTGGCGGGCAGGCCTGTCCGTTATTTTCATCGCCGCGCGTTCCAGAAGCGTTTTCAGGTAAAGCTCTCTGCAAGCGAGTATGCCTCGCTCGCCGACCTCATCCAGGCGACGGGAATCGCCGATCACCGCGACTTCGCGCGTGCCGTGGGCTTCGACATGAGCCTCAGCTCCGTTGTCGAGCAGTGCAAGGCTGCGGTTCAGTACCCTCCGTTTGGCCTGCCCATCCTCTTGAGCGGCGGCGTGGGTGTCGGTAAGTCTTTCCTTTCTCGCCTTGTGTACGAGTACGGCAAGAACCAGGGCTTGCTGTCCCGCGACTCCTCCTATGTGCGCATCGACTGCGCCGGGGTCCCGGACGCCGCCTCGTTCAACGGGCTTCTTGACGAGTCGATCGCGAAAGCGCGCGGGGGTGTGGTCTTTGTCAACGGCATCGAGGCACTCTCTCCCTCTGCGATGGAGCACTGCCTTGCGACGGCCCTCGGGCTCGATGCCTCCCAGGATGCGCCGCGCGCTCGCCTCGTTCTTTCGACGACGCTATCCGCCGATGACCTGAAGGTTTCCTCGGCCTACAGCAAAATGCCCATCTGTGCCCGCGTCCCCTCACTCAAGGAGCGGACCCCCGAGGAGCGCGAGGATCTCATCTTGAGCTTCCTGCGCAGCGAGGGGTGCCGAATCGGTTCTGATGTGAAGATCAGCCGCGGCGCATACCGTTGCCTCGTGAACGCGGACTTTTCCGATAACATCGCCGGCTTGCGCGCCTGCGTGACGAACTGCTGCGCCAAAGCGTTCCTCAATCGCGAGGGCGACTACGTCGTCGTTCGCCCGTATCTTCTTCCCAGCGGGCTCCTCTCCTCCGCGCAGATCGATCAACAGCCCGACGATGGCGTTCTGATCGACGCGTCTCTGGATGCCGCCGAGAGCACAGGGCCGGTCGAGCAGGCGCTCGATGCCCTGTGCTCCCTCGATGAGCGATTCTGCGCCGGGGAGCTCTCTGTCTCCGAGCTTGTCTCGCAAGCTGTCTCCGCTGTGCGCGGCGTTGAGGATCACTTGATCTTCGACCACGGCGTCGCCTCCTCGAGGTCGCGCGCCTTCGAGCGCGTCGTGGGCGCGGTCCTTGCCGACGCAGGCTCTTCTTATGGCATCGAGCTTTCGAGGAGGGTCGCTTTTCTACTGGCCCAGGAGATTTGCCTGCAGTTGTGGCCGGGTATCGGCCTGGCTAAGCGAAAGTCTGCCTGTGCGGAGCAAATCTCCCATCTCCTCGGTGCCGTGACCTCCGAATTGCCGTTTGCCTCGAGTGTCTCCGATCAGGTCGCCGCAGACGTGGAAGGGGCGCTGGGAATCTCGCTCGATCACTTCACGAAGACGCTTCTGACGCTGTGCGTCGCATCGGAGTCTCGCGATGCGAAGGCCCTTCGGACGCTCTGCGTCATCCTGTCCCACGGCTACTCAACGGCGACGAGCATCGCCGACGCGGCGAACCGTATGCTCGGCATGCATGTGTACGAGGCTGTCGACATGCCCTACGACCAGCAGCTGAAGGACATCGTCGGTCCGCTCCAGCGCCTCGTCGACCGCCATTCCTACTGCACCGGGGTCGTGTTCCTCGTCGACATGGGCTCCTTGGAGGAGGCCTATAAGGCCCTCGAGAACGTTACCGACTCCACTATCGGCGTGGTGAACAACGTCTCTACCGGTCTTGCGCTCGAGATCGGGGTCGGGCTGCTCGGCGGCAAGTCCATCGCCGAGGTTCTTGGCGATGCGACCGCCGCGTGCGTGACGCACTGCAAGGTGATCGAGCGCGTCAACCGTGAGGACGCCATCGTCTTCTGCTCCGAGTCCGGGGTCGACGCCGCGGAGAGGATACGCCAGCTCGTCTCGCAGAGCCTCCCGCGCACCATAGGCGCGCGCCTGCTCACGAGGCCCTTCAAGCAGCTCGTCGCGAACGGGTCGAACGACGCCGTTTTCTCCGAGCACCGCGTCTGCGCCGTCATCGGCACGGGAGACCCCGGGGTCGCCTCCGTCCCCTTCGTCGCCCTCGAGGACATCATGTCGACGGCGTCCGCCTCTAAGGTTGATGTCGTGTTCGGCAGGTGGCTTGACGCTTCCGAGCTCTCTTCTTTCCACGAGAAGTTGCTCTCGAACATGACGCTGCAGAACGTCATCCGCTCCATCACCATCCTCGACCCGGAGCGGCTATTCCATGAGATCGAGAGCGCCGTGCACGAGCTTCAGCGCAGGACAGGCGAGAAGATCGGCAGCAACGCCATCATTGGGCTCTACGTTCACCTCTGCTGTCTCGTCGAGCGCCTTGTTACCAGAAACCCCATTGAGACCTACGTTGGCCAGGACCGCTTCGAGGAGGAACGCGCCGATTTCATCGAGTCCTTCAGGCAGAGCTTCTCGAGCATCTCGACGCGTTATCGCGTAGAGGTTCCCGTAAGCGAGATCGCATATGTCTTCGACTACATAAGCGTGAGCGCCGCCCCGGCGCGAGAAGAGCGCCTCGGCTCCTCGGACCTCCTGCTCGACGAGTGACCTTCCCCGCGCCGCCGCAAGCTGACCGCGCGTCCTCAATAATCCGATAACCCCTTGCCCGGCGCGAATCCGGATAGCGCCGAGGCAGTACCGAACGCAAAACTTCATTTGATAGGAGCAAACATGAGTGTTGTTATGGCACGAATCGACAATCGCCTGCTTCACGGCATCATCGTGACGCAGTGGGCCCCGGTGTCGGGCGCGACCCGAGTCATGGTCATCGACGACAAGGTCGCCGGCGACGAGGTCCTGAAGTCCACCATGAGGATGGCGCGCCCCGCGGGCATGGCCGTCTCGATCATCTCCGAGCAGACCGCGCTCAAGAACTTCGCGGCGGGCAAGTACGACCGCGAGAAGGTCTTTGTCATCGCCAAGGAGCCCGAGACGATCCTTCACCTGGTCGAGTCGGGCATCGAGCTCCCGTCGCTGATCGTCGGCGGCTCTCTTGTCAAGGAGGGCGGCGTCCAGCTCACCCAGCGCGCCTATGCCTCCGCCGAGAACGTCCAGAGCTACAAGGCGCTCATTGCCCGCGGCGTCAAGGTGACGGCACAGTTCGTGCCCGCCGACAAGCCCGTCTCCGTCGCCGACCTCATCTAAGGAGGGATCATGGTCAACTTCACTATCCTGCAGGTCGTCCTTTTGACCCTGCTGGCCTTCATCAAGCACGTGGACTACTACGGCATCCCGATGATCTTCGTCAACTATGCCGTCTTCTGGGGCCTTATCACCGGTGTCGTCATGGGCGACTGGCAGACCGGCCTCGTCATCGGCGGCACCATCCAGCTCATGCAGCTCGGCGTCGCGGGCTTCGGCGGCTCGTCGATTCCCGACTACGGCACGATGGCCATCATCGCCACAGCCTACGGCGTGACCCTGGGCGCGGACACGGGCCTCGCCATCGGCCTGCCGGTCGGCATGCTCGGCATCCAGCTCGACGTCATCGTCAAGATCCTCAACGGCTTTGTCGTCGAGAAGTCCCAGAAGTTCTGCGACGAGGGCAAGTTCAAGCAGATGAACGCCATCCTGTGGGTCTGCCCCGTGCTCTTCGGCCTGTGCGCCGCCCTGCCCGTCTTTGTCTCCGTGACCCTCGGCCAGCCCGCCGTCAACTGGCTCCTCGAGGTCATGCCCCAGTGGTTCCTTTCCGGCCTCACCCTCGCCGGCAAGATGCTCCCGGCCGTCGGAATCGCGATGCTGCTGCGTTACATGCCCACCGGCAAGTACTTCCAGTACCTGCTCGCCGGCTTCTTCCTCTCGGCCTTCCTGAACGTGCCCATCATCGGCGCCGCCATCGTCGGCTTTGCCCTCGCGATCGCGTTCTACCAGCGCGCCGAGAGGGACACCGAGCTCGCCGCCCACGCTTCCGCAGACGCCTTCATCGGAGAGGATGAGTAACCATGGAAAACGAGAACATCACCGCCGTCGCCAAGGGCAAGCCCTCCGGCTACAAGGTCACCAAGAAGGACCTGCGCAACGCGAACTGGCGCTGGCTCATGAGCGTGTGCACCTTCAACTACCAGACCCAGCAGGGCGCCTCAGTCGCCTACGCCCTCTCGCCGGTCCTGAGGAAGATCTACACGAACGACGAGGACTATAAGCAAGCGCTCAACAACCACTTCCGCTACTACAACACCCAGCCTTGGCTCGCCGCCATCATCCTTGGCGCCTGCGTGGCCATGGAGGAGCGCGACGGCCTAGCGGCGGCGGACGCCGTCCAAGACCTGAAGATCGGCACCATGGGACCGCTCGCCGGCGTCGGCGACTCCCTGCTCATGACCATGATCCCGACCATCATGGGCTCCATCGCCGCCTACATGGCCATCGAGGGCAACCCCGTGGGAGCCGGCATCTGGTTCGCGCTCATCCTGGCCATCTTCTGGGTCCGCATGCACGCCCTCGAGTTCGGCTACAAGCAGGGCGTGAAGCTCGTCACCGACTTCAGCGAGAAGCTTCCCAACCTCACTGCCGCCGCCTCCGTGCTCGGCCTCACCGTGGTCGGCTGCCTCATCGCCTCGGTCATCGGCGTCACCTGCCCGATTAGCTTCAGCTTCGGCGACGTCGCGATGGAGATCCAGCCGCTGCTCGACAAGATCCTGCCTGCCATGATCCCCGCCGCCATCACGGGAAGCGCGTATTACCTTCTTACCAAGAAGAACGCGAGCATGACGGCCCTCATCCTCGTGGTGATTGTCCTCGCGATGGTCGCCTCCGCCGCCGGCATCCTCGCTTAGCTTCGACCCAAGAGATTGGTGAATCAATGAGAAAGATAGTTGTGGCGAGCCATTCCCTTCTCGCCCAGGGCTTCAAGGACACCCTCGAGTTCCTTACGGGTAAGGGCGACGCCGTCAACGCCGTGTGCGCCTACGTGAACGACAACGGCGAGGGGCTCGACGCGGCGGTCGAGGCGGCTCTTTCGGGCACTGACGAGGTCGTCGTCCTTACCGACGCGTTCGGCGGCAGCGTGAACCAGCGCTTCTCCCGCTTCGCCTCCGACCGGATCCACGTGATCGCGGGTGTCAACCTCCCGCTCGCCATGACGGTCGCGCTCGCGCGCCCCGACGAGAAGCTCGACTTCGATGCCCTCGTCAACGAGGCGCGCCAGCAGATCATCTACGTGAACGGTGTCAGTTCCGCCGAGTGCGACGACGACGAATAGAGGAGGTCGACGATGAGAGAGTTCCTTAAGGACGTGTGGATGCACGGCGGTGAGGAAAGCCGCGCCATCACCCCCGAGAACATCACGGGCGAGAAGGGCCGCGCCGCCATGTCGGCCAGCCACCTCGGCGTCGGCCGCAAGGGCTCGTGCTGCGTGCCCCTTGAGTCCGGCGAGACCATCACGCTCGCGGACATCGAGGGCCCCGGCATCATCCGCCACATCTGGATGACCGTCCCCGACAAGACCGCCGCCGGCAGCTTCGTCATGCGCGACCTCGTGCTGCGCTTCTACTGGGACGACGAGGAGACACCCTCGGTCGAGTGCCCTGTCGGCGACTTCTTCTGTAACGGCTTCGGTGAGCGCGCCATTGTCAACTCAATGCCCATCTGCGTGAACCCGACGGGCGGCATGAACTGCTACTTCGAGATGCCCTTCAGGAAGCACGCCAAGGTCACGCTTACGAGCGAGCACCCCGGGTTCATTAAGTACATCTTCTACACGTTCAACTACGCGCTCACCGACGTGCCGGACGACGCCATGTACTTCCACGCTCGCTTTAACCGCGAGCGCAGCACCCGCAGGGGCGTCGACTACACCGTGCTCGACGGCGTGCGCGGCAAGGGCTACTACGTCGGCACCTACATGGCCCTGTGCGCCCTGGAGCGCTATTGGTGGGGCGAGGGCGAGATGAAGTTCTTCCTCGACGGCGACGAGGAGTTCCCCACGGTCACCTCGACGGGAGCCGAGGACTACTTCGGCGGTGCCTGGGCCTTTCTCGACAGGCCGCCCCACGCGCTGCCCGAGGCGCAGTGCTTCAACACGCTGTTCGCCGGCTACCCGTACCGCTCGACGCGCGACGCCACGCGCGACCGCTTCAGCGCGGGCAAGCCGAACCCGAACCCGATGCTCGCGACCAACGACGACGCGCTGCCCAGGCACGGTCTCTACAGGTGGCACCTTCCCGACCCGATCTCGTTCAAGGAGGACCTGCGCGTGACATTCCAGGACCTCGGCAACGACGACATCAAGCTCTACGAGCGCGAGGACGACATCTCCACCGTCGCCTACTGGTACCAAAGCGAGCCGCACGCCGTGCTCGCCCCGTTTGCCGCAAGGCAGGACCGCGTGCCCAGGTAGGGTCGCCTCGAAACATGCCAACGTTATGGGCGCCCGCGGTTGACCATGGCTACGGGCGCCCCTTTGCAAGGAGGATCACATGAGCGAAAAGCAAATGAGGCTCGGCGCCCTCGAGGCCGGCGGGACCAAGATGGTCTGTGCCGTGGTGTCCGGCGACGGCGAGGTCCTCGACCGTATGGAGACCCCGACGCTTGCGCCCGCCGAGACCGTCCCGCAGATGATCGAGTGGTTCGCCGCCCGCGATGTGGACGCGTTGGGCATCGGCGCCTTCGGCCCGACCTGCGTCGACCCCGACGATGAGCGCTACGGCTCCATCCTCCAGACGCCCAAGCTCGCGTGGCGAGGCTATGGTCTTCGCGCCGCGTTCGCCGACGCCCTCGGGATTCCGGTGGCCTACGACACGGACGTGAACGTTGCCTGCCTCGGCGAAGTGGTCTTCGGCTGCTGCAAGGGGCTCGAGGACGCCGTCTACGTGACCATCGGCACCGGTGTGGGCGCGGGCGTCATGTGCGCGGGCAGGCTCCTTCACGGCATGCTGCACCCCGAGGCCGGCCACATGCTGGTAAGGACCCGTCCCACCGAGGAGGGACGCTGCGTCTGCCCGAGCCACGCGAACTGTCTCGAGGGCCTCGCCTCCGGCCCCGCCATCGCCGCGCGCTGGGGAAAGCCCGCGGCCGAGCTCGCGGACAACGATGAGGTGTGGGCGCTCGAGGGGGATTATCTGGGGCAGATGTGCGCGAACCTCGTGCTCATGTACTCGCCTCGCCGCATCGTCCTCGGCGGCGGCGTGATGCACCAGGAGCAGCTCTACGGCATCGTCCGCAAGAAGACCCTCGAATATCTGGGTGGCTACATCCAGACCGCCGAGCTTAAGGACATGGAGAGCTACATCTGCGCCCCGGGCTGCGGCGGCGACCAAGGAATCCTCGGCGCGGCCGAGCTGGCAAGAAGGGCGCTCGCGTAACTTGCGCTCTCTCCGCCATACAACGCGTTAAGAAAAGACGAGCGCTTCTTGCCAATTGAGCGGCAAGAAGTGCTCGTCTTTTGCATTTGTTTTTGGGGCAGGACGCCCCGCCTCCGCTAGAGTCCCTGGACCGCCACACCCACGAGGTTTGGACCGGTGTGGACAAGAAGCGCGGGGCTGATGTCGGAGCGGACGACCTCCACCGCGTTGGCCACGCGCTCGCACAGGGCCTGCTCCATACGGTCGTAGAGGTCGGCGTGGGCCGAGGTGCGGCTCGCGGCAAAGCGCACCTTGGGGTACTTCTCGACGATGGCGGCGATGAGCTTGACCTCGGTGCGATGCGGTACTTGCACAGCCATTTCGTGTGCGCGAGGCTGTTGGCTTTCTGGGCCACAGCAATCACCTTCCCCTAGTAGGTTGATTTCCGATCTCAGCCGAACACATTGAGCAAATAGGCCATTCCCGCAGTTAGCCGAACGCCCCCGCGGCCCCTCCCGGGGTCCGGGGGCGGCATTTTCCCAGTTGAAGGAACGGTGGAGATGTGTTTCGATGGGTCCGGTGGCCATGCTCCGCCCGCCGCCCGGCGCCTCTTCCCAGACTCAGCCGGACGGTCGGTCCGTCTATTCCGTTTTTCCTTCTAG
>CAJMMD010000013.1 GCA_905214465.1 uncultured bacterium | reverse complement strand
TCCGTACATGTACGGATGAATGTGGGAGGTGTTCGGATAAAGTCGATAATCAAGGGTCGCGGAAAGGCCGTATACATATTTGGCTGGAGCGGACTTGAGGACGAGCTCAAGCTGTGGTGCGGCTGCATGGTGACATTCATCACAGATGATGAGGCCGTAATCACGAACGAACTCCTTGGCTATTGGTTCTCCGGTCTGGGGGTCCTTGCTGGACAAAGACTGGAATGAAGCAATGTCGATGAGATGGCTTATGGCGGTTTTGCCTCCTCCGATTTGGCCAATGAGCGGAGGCTGCCTTTTACTGATTCGTCCTTTTGGGGTTCGAACTGGCTTTCTGTTATCCGTAATGTCGATAAACCGTTCGAGCTGGGATTTCCATTGGGCAATGAGCGCAGTCTTGGGAACGATGACAAGCGTTGGAAGACCGATGGCAGCAATAAGATAGGCTCCAATGACGGTTTTCCCGAAACCCGTCGGCGCGGACATGATCCCGTCTTCACAGTTGAGCATCTGTTCGGCGGCAATTTGCTGTTCAGGGCGAAGAGCCCCTTTAAATGTCATCACAATTGGATTGCCCGACATGCGCTTGTCTGAATAGTGAGCAGAAGCGCCGGCTTCTTGAAGCAGCCGCTCGAGTTGTGCTTTACAGCCTCTGGGAATCGCAACGCAGCCATCTCTAAGTTCGCTGAGGTCTATGTACCGCGGTTTGCCGAATACCGATTGGTGCATTGATTGGGCACGGAAGAATTCCGGGTTGGCAAATGTTGCAAGCCTGCGAACCTCCATCTGGGCGGCCGGGCTCAGAGATTTTTCGGTTATGTAGAGCATATCGGCTTGCGTGACGGGTAGCGATGACGGGAAGTCCTGCGGCGCGAGCGGAAGCCGCTTTCGCGGCCTCTGAGAATGTGGCGCGGCGGTGTTTCCCGCCACTGCAGCTGATATTCCATGCGGTTTATTGTCGATGCTTTCGATCAGATTTTGCACCGTTGCATGTGGAATCAGCTGAATTTGCGAAAGGTAAAGCCATTGATCGGGAAAGGGCTCAAATTGCTCGTCAACAAATACACTGTTCCCTTTTCGCTGCGCTTTTCCTTGAAAAGGCAGTGCTATGAGATTTCCGAAGCCGCCCTCAGGAATGGTGGACTGCGCGGGCAGCATCCGGTCAAAAGCTTCAAAGGTGATTGTCTTGTTGAGCGCCGCCGCTTCGGTGATAAGGCTGCTTCCAAATTCTCGTGCGATCTTTGCGCTGGTGAGCTCTAGGAAGAAAAACCAGACATGTGCGCCGTTACCTGATCTCGATCGCTCGACTGCAGCATCGATTCCATGGTTTTTTGCGACAAGCCGAATGGCGTTTGTCGCTTCTTTCCAATCGGATCCGTCAAAGTCGATGACCAGGACTTTTGTGTTGCTGTCACTATCGAGAACGTATTGACCTATGACGTCTCGGAGCCTGTCGTCGTTGCCTTTGAAATGGGCGATGATCGTGGCATCGCTCAGCTCGGGGAAGATGCGGTTGCCGCATTCCGCGCATTTGGTTTTCTGACGATTTAGTTTGGGGCAAATGCCTGCCTTCCACTCATTTGCGCAGGCTGGTGTATAGCCGATTCCCCCGTCTTTTCTGCGGTACCCATGAGCGTAAACATCTTTGCGGCCAGTAAAGAGATTGCGAAAGAGTTCCAATTTGTCGCGCGCTGTGCTCGCACTGGTGACGATTCCCTCGACCTGTGCCCGTCTATCGAAAGATTCGCCAGCTTTCTCCCATTCTTCCAGTGTTGCGTAACGGATGTCTGGACCGTTGCCGCAGATGACGATTTGGCTGTGCGGCTCCGATACATGGGCGACGGTTTTCTTGAATTGGAATAGCGTGCCCCCGATGAGGGCGTATTGATGCGTGACGGTGCTCATGTAAATGCCGTTCTTGTCGGAGTTCATTGAAATGAGGGTACGTTATTTTGATTTTTAAGGGACTCGACTCTGATTTTGGTTCGGCGATAGCGGAGTACACCTCCATGAGTGGTGTTTGGCTGGTGTCAAAATGTGCGGTAGCTGTTGCTGAATGGGTTTTGGCGGCCATGAGGTGGGCTGGAGGCGCAGGAAACTATCCTCGAATAGACCCTGTGGGCAAAAAATGGTAAATATGAGTACTGTGGTTTGAGCAGTAACATATCATCTGGAAAGTATTTAAGACCAATCGATTCGGATTGGATAGAATCAACCCTCTAAATATGACGATTCGGGACTTTATGACGCTCGGAATTGACAGAAGATGGCAAATTCAGCCAGATTGCGCTGTTACTAAACTGGTAACAGTACTCATATTTGCCATTTTTTGCCCAGAGGGTATCGCAAGGGGGTTGGACAAAGCATCGATCGCCGCCAATTTCTCGATTGGCTGGTTGGGCGGCAATGAAGTTGCGGCGTAATGGGAAGCGTTTCGCGGCCTTTTGGCTAAAACGGCCCCTTTTCCGCCGCGACTCCTAAAAAGACGCCGGCGCGCCTTGAGTTGCGGCGCGTCGGCGTGATGGCTTTGTTGTGGCTGGGTGTACTTCGGTTGTTCGACGGCTTTGGCATGTCCGATCTTGCCAGGCAAGCCTTGTTACCGTTTAACGTTTGCCCAGATAAAACCTGCCAAAATAAACCTGTCCCTAATTGGCAGGTTGGTAGCGGGGGCAGTAGCTGATGGCGATGGCATCGACGCCTACATGGGTGGCGATGGTGCAGCCGATGGGGCCAGTGCCGGCGTCTACGTAGTCCTGGCCCGCGAGCGCCTCGTTGACAAGTTCCTGCTCCTCGGCGGCGCCGGTCGTGAGCACACGCACGCTTGAGCCCGGGTGCTCGTCCAAAAACGCGAGGCAATCTGCCATGGTGTTGGCGACGATGCGCTTGGCGCCGCGGCCCTTTTTGATTGCCTTGATCTCGCCCGATTTCCACTCCGGCGAAACGGCCAGGCGAATGTTGAGCATCTGCGTCAGCTGGCCGGCGAGCTTGGGGGCGCGGCCGTTTTTGACCAGGTTCTCGAGCGTGCGGGGAATCAGCAGCAGGTGGGCTTCGGGCAGCGTCGCGCGGATCTGCGCCTCGGTCTCGTCCAAGCTGCGGCCGTCCTCGCGCATGGCAAGCGCGTACTCCACCAGCAGGCCCTCGGCGCCCGAGCCGGTGCGCGAATCGATGCAGCGCACGTCGAGCTCGTGGGTCTCGGCGACCAGGCATGCGTTGGAATAGCAGGCGGACCACTCGCTGCACAGCGAGATAAAGATCGCGCTGTCGTGGCCATCGGCGCGTACGCGGTCAAACAGCGCCTTGAACTCGCCGGCGCTCGGCTGCGAGGTGTGCGGCAGCTGCTCGGAGCCGGCCATGCGGGCGACGTATTCCTCGGCGGTAATCTGCACCTGGTCGAGCAGGTCCTCGCCCTCGATAATCACATGCAGCGGAATCACGTAAATGCCGAGCTCTTGGGCACGGGCGGGGGAGATGTCCGACGTGGAGTCGGTTATGATGGCAAAAGACATAATTGCACCTTTCGTTGGGGCGCGGCAGCGCCGCCTTCTGAAAGCAAAGTGCGACAAGTATAGTGGAGTTGCTCTACATTGCTAGGTTCAATTGTTGAATAGTCAACAGTTTGAAGCGGTGGTGTGGAAATCATCAACTGGGGAAGAAGGGTGCCGATGGCGGCATTGCAACTTTGCGAGCGGCCGGTTGTGCTGTTCGATTTTGACGGCACGGTGGCCGATACGGGTCGGGCAGTGATGACCTCGACGCGCAAGACGCTGGCTGCGCGCGGGTTTTCGGAGACGCAGATGGGTGATCTGCGCCGCATGATCGGGCCGCCCCTGTGGAAGAGCTTTCACGACTTTTACGGCTTTTCCCGCGAGGAGTCGCTTGTGGTGGCCGATGAGTACCGCGCCTTTTTTGATGAACTGGGACCGGAGGAGTATCCCGTGTTCAATGGGGTCCCCGAGCTGCTGGATGGGTTGGTCGCCCAAGGCAAACGTATGGCCGTGGCGACGTCGCGCATGGAGGCCAAGTGCATCGACATGGTGCATGAGCTCGGGCTCTCTCAGTTTGAGGCGGTGATTGGCATGAATCCGCCGCAGGGACGCGAGACCAAGGCCGATTCGGTCCGCGATGCCCTGGCGGCGCTCGGCGCGACGGCCGACGATGCCGTGATGATCGGCGATCGCTTTAACGATGTGGAGGGCGCGCACGCAATGGGCGTGCCGTGCATCGGCATCTATTCGGGCGCGGCGGCGCCGGGCGAGCACGAGGCGGCGGGTGCCGATGCGGTGGTGCACTCGGTGGCCGAGCTTGCTAAACTTTTCGCTATCTAATGACGTAATGTGAGGGGCGAGCGCGCTCGCCGCTCATTGGTAAGGAGGTCGTCCATGAATCAGGTGGAGCAGAGCGTCGCCGAGTATGTCGACGAGGTCTGGGAAGATGTCGTCGCCGATATCGAGCAGCTGGTGAGCTATCCGTCCGTGGCAGTTTCTGCCGATGCAGAGCCCGGCGCGCCGTTTGGCCGCCCGGTCCGTGACGCGCTCGACTGTGCGCTCGGCATCGCGCAGAAGCTCGGCTATCAGACGAGCGACGACGAGGGCTATGTGGGCATTGCCGATATTCCTGGCCGCGGCGACAAGCAGCTCGCGACCATCTGCCACGTGGACGTGGTGCCCGCCGGCCCGGGCTGGAACACCGACCCGTTTGCGATGGAGCGTCGCGAGGGCTGGCTGCTCGGCCGCGGCGTTATCGACGACAAGGGTCCGGCGGTGCTGTCGCTCTACGCCGGCGCCTATCTGCTCAAGCACGGCATTGTTCCGCGCTACACCTTCCGCGCACTGCTGGGCTGCGATGAGGAAGTGGGCATGTCCGACGTTCACCATTATCTGGAGAACCACGCGAACCCCGACTTTCTGTTTACGCCCGATGCCGAGTTCCCGGTCTGTAATGCCGAGAAGGGCCAGTTTGGGGCGACATTTGTGAGCTCCAAGATCGACGGCGGGCGCATTGTGTCCTGGAGCGGTGCCGAGGCGAGCAACGCCATTCCGTCGCAGTCTATCTGCGAGCTTGCGATTGCCGCCGATGAGCTGCCGGCGCCGGTCGAGAACGGCGACCGCCTGGAGATCACGGCGCTCGATAACGGGCATGCGCAGATTTTCGCCCACGGCATTGGCGGTCATGCCTCGATGCCAGAGGGAACGATCAACGCCGTCGGGCTGATCGTGGCGTATCTGCGCGAGGCCGAGGACGCGTTTGGTGCACGCGACGAGCGCCTGCTGACGCCTGCCGAGCACGAGTTCGTCAAGTTCCTGGCCTTTGTGCATGCGGACGCCTATGGTCGCGGCCTGGGTATCGATGCGACGAGTCCGGCGTTTGGCCCGCTTACCTGCAACGCTGGCGTCATCCGCGTGGCGGATAGCCATATTGAGCAGGTCATCGACGTGCGCTTCCCCGACAGCACGAGTGCCGATACCATCCGCGAGCAGCTCGATCCGCTCGTGGGCCGTTTTGGCGTGACGTGCCGTGTGGGTCGTGCGAAGGTGCCGTTCTCGGTCTCTGCCGACGATCCGGCCGTGAAGGCGCTTATTGATACCTATAACGAGTTTACGGGCAAGCATGCTGAGCCCTTTGCCATGGGCGGCGGCACGTACGCGCGCAACTTTGCCCGCGCCGTCTCGTTTGGCCCCGAGGAGACCGGTCTGGAGCTGCCCGAGTGGGGCGGCCAGATGCACGGTCCCAACGAGTGCGCCAACGAGGAACAGCTCAAGCAGGCGCTCAAGATTTATATCGTGGCGATCTTACGTTTGAACGAGCTTGAGCTTTAATGCTGCGGCGTTTTAACAACTTAGCACCCCTTTCGTCCGGGCTTTTTAAGTTGCGGTGGAATAGTTCCTAGAATGGGCCATTTGATGGCCAAGCAGGAACTATTTCACCGCAACTTTGTTTTTATTGGTGTAAAAGGCGGGTCATGCTTGGTGGCGGGTTTGTTATTCGTTTGTAAAGCCGAGCCGCGCTTGCGGTAAGGGTCTATCAAAAGCCCGTAAGAAACCGCAGTTGGTGCGGGCGCTGACCGGTCGGGGCCGTATCTTTCCAAACAGCAAAGCGGGCAGGGTGTCCGCGAGTCGCATGTATGAAAGGAAGATCATGCTCGATCAGGCTTATTCTCGTCGTCAGTTCCTCGGCCTCGCTGGTGGTCTTGCCAGCTTCGTGGGCCTCGGCCTCGTTGGTTGCGGCGGCACAGGCGCTTCCAACGCCGCCGACAAGGGCAGCGCCGCTGCTGCCGAGTCCGTCTCGGGCGAGGTGACCTACGACGGCGCCTCCTCGTTCCAGGCGCTCCTCGAGGCCGCTGCCGAGAAGTTCATGGATGCCAACCCCGACGTCTCCGTCTCCGGCTCGGGTAACGGTTCGGGCAAGGGCCTGACCGCCGTCGCCGCCGGCACCGTTACCATCGGTAACTCTGACGTCTTCGCCGAGACCAAGCTCGAGGCCGACCAGGTCAAGAACCTCGTCGACCACGAGGTCGCCGTCGTGGGCATGGGCCCCGTCGTCTCCAAGAACGTCAAGGTCGACGACCTGTCCCTCGAGCAGCTCAAGGGCATCTTCTCCGGCCAGATCACCAACTGGAAGGAGGTCGGCGGCGACGACGCTACCATCGTCGTCCTCAACCGCAAGGCCGGCTCCGGCACCCGCGCCACCTTCGAGGCTGCCGTCTTTGGCGACGAGGCCGTCGACTTTAAGGGCGACGCCGAGCTCGACAAGTCCGGCGACGTCCAGACTCAGATGGGCAGCACCGACAACGCCATCTCCTACCTCGACTTCTCGCACTTCGATGACTCCAAGTTCAACGCCATCAAGGTCGAGGGCGTGGAGCCCAAGAGCGCAAACGTCACCGACGACTCCTTTAAGATTTGGGCGACCGAGCACATGTACTGCGCAAAGGACGCCGACGAGGCCACCAAGGCCTTTCTGGAGTTCATGCTTTCCGACGACGTCCAGGGCAAGCTCGTCGAGGAGCAGGGCTTTATTCCCGTCTCTGCCATGAAGGTCGTCAAGGACGCCAGCGGCAAGGTCTCTGCTAAATAAGCAATCGCCCCGGAAAGGTTTGTAATGGCAAAACAGCTGCCAAAGCGCGACCTTGAGAACGTGGGCCTGGGCGTCACGGGCGCGTGCGTTGCGCTCGTGACGCTTGTCGTTGCCGCGCTCATCTTTATGGTCGCCCAAAAGGGCCCTTCGGCTTTTGTTAAGGACGGCGTCTCGATCGTTGAGTTCTTCACCGGCACCAAGTGGGACCTGGCCAACACGGCCGAAAACGGCCTGCCCTATACCGGCGCCCTGCCCCTGATCGTCACCTCGTTTGCGGTCATGGTGCTCTCCACGCTCATTGCGCTGCCCATCGCCATCGGCTCTGCCATCTTTGCGGTCGAAATCCAGCCTAAGTTTGGTTCCAAGGTCTTTCAGCCGCTTATTGAGCTTTTGACCGGCATTCCTTCGGTCGTCTTTGGCCTGATCGGTTTTCACGTGGTCGTCGGCCTTATGAAAAGCGTTTTCCACGTGAGCACGGGTCTGGGCATCTTGCCCGGCGCCATCGTGCTGGCAGTCATGATTCTGCCGACGATGACCACGCTTTCGGTCGATGGCCTGCGCGCCGTGCCCGACAGCTACCGTCAGGGCTCGCTCGCGCTGGGCTACACCCGCTGGCAGACCATCTGGCACGTGGTGCTCAAGTCCGCCATGCCGTCGCTCATGACCGCGGTCATCCTTGGCATGACCCGTGCCTTTGGCGAAACGCTCGCCGTGCGCATGGTTATCGGCGGCATCGAGGCCATGCCGACGTCGCTGCTGTCGCCGGCCTCGACCATTACCACCACGCTCACCACGTCCATGGCAGTCTATGCCGAGGGCTCGGCCCAGGACGACGTCCTTTGGGCACTTGGCTTGCTGCTGATGGGCATGAGCCTCATCTTCATCCTGATCATCCATCTCATTGGCCGCAAGGGGGCGAAGGCTCGTGGCTAGCACGCGCATCCATATCGATGAGGCGAGACTCGGGCGTGTCCAAAAGCAGGACCGCATCGCCACGGGCGTGCTGACGGCAATCGTCGCCATCGTCATGCTCATCGTCACCTCCATGGTGGCCTATATCCTGTTCGAGGGGATTTCGACGCTGTTTCAGCCGGGCTTTCTCACGCAGCCCTCGCGCGCCAACGGAACCCAGGGCGGCGTGCTCTACCAGCTGTTCGACTCGTTCTACCTGCTGCTGATCACCCTAGTCATCTCGGTGCCCATCAGTCTGGGCGGCGCGGTCTTTTTGGTTGAGTACGCGCCGGACGGGCCCATCCGCGACATCGCCTCCACCGCCATCGAGACGCTGTCCTCGCTGCCCTCCATCGTCGTCGGCATGTTCGGCTTTCTGGTGTTCTCGGTGCAGCTGGGCTGGAAGTACTCCATCATCTCCGGCGCCGTCGCGCTCACCATGTTTAACATTCCCATCCTAGTGCGCGTGATTCAGCAGGCGCTCGAGGACGTGCCGCAGGCCCAGCGCGATGCGTGCCTGGCCATGGGCCTTACCCGCTGGGAGGCCACGCTGCACATCCTGATCCCCGAGGCCATGCCCGCCATCGTGACCGGCATCGTGCTTTCGGCCGGCCGCGTGTTTGGCGAGGCCGCGGCACTGCTCTTTACCTCGGGCATGAGCTCGCCGGTTCGCCTGAACTTCTTGAGTTTTAACCTGTCGAGCCCCACCTGTGCCTGGAACGTGTTCCGCCCCGGTGAGTCGCTCGCCGTGCACATCTACAAGATCTATGGCGAGGGTAGCCCCGAGGCCCAGCAGATCGTCTGGGGCACCGCGGCGCTGCTGATGATTTGCGTGCTGCTGTTTAACGTAGTCGCCCGTATCGTGGGCAAGCAACTGGCAAGGAAGATGACGGCCGAATGAGCGAGATATATGCAATGCCCGCAACCGAGGCGGCCACGTCCGAGACCCAGGACTTTCTGTCGAGTGTGGGGGAGAGCGAGAAGCGCGTGCGCGTGAGCGGCAAGGCCGTGAGCGACGAGGTCGTGCTCTCCACCAAGGACGTCAACGTGTACTATGGCGACCACCATGCGCTGCGCGATACGTCGCTCGACTTTCACAAGGGCGAGATCACGGCGCTCATTGGGCCCTCGGGCTGCGGTAAGTCGACCTTTTTGCGCAGCCTCAACCTTATGAATCGTGAGATTCGCGGCTGCCGCGTGGAGGGCGAGATTAACTACCGCGGGCGCAACGTGAACACCAAGGCCGAGAACACCTACGAGCTGCGTCGGTCCATTGGCATGGTGTTTCAGCAGCCCAACCCGTTCCGCAAGTCCATTCGCGACAACATCACGTTTGCGCCCAAGCGCCACGGCGTCACCGACCGTGACGAGCTCGACCGCATGGTCGAGGAAAGCCTGCGCGGCGCGGCGCTGTGGGACGAGGTCAAGGACAAGCTGGACAAGAGCGCCTATGCGCTTTCGGGCGGCCAGCAGCAGCGTCTGTGCATCGCGCGCACGCTCGCGCTCAATCCCGACGTGATCCTGTTTGACGAGCCCTGCTCGGCGCTCGATCCCATCTCGACGTTGGCGATCGAGGACCTGATGTCATCGATCGTGGCCGACCGCGCCATCGTCATCGTGACGCACAACATGGAGCAGGCATCGCGCGTGTCCAATCGCACGGCATTCTTCTACATGGGCGATATGGTCGAGTACGACGAGACCGACGAGATTTTCCAACGGCCCAAGGATAAGCGGCTGAATGATTACCTCACCGGCATGTTCTCCTAGTCCGGGACATGCTTGAGGCCCGCGGCGGCCATGGTTGCCGTGGGACTGATTGGAGAGGCGGGTCATCTCTTTTGCGAGATGGCCCGCCTTTTGCTCTGCGACCGAAACGACCACCACAAAGGGGACAGGCGCCTTCGTAGTGGTTTGGGGTGGGGCTCGCTGCTATCATGGACAACGTTGAATTTCTACGAAGGAGCAGGGCATATGGCGATTCTTTTGGGATGCGATTCCATCAGCCTAGAGTTTCCCACCAAGCATATTTTCGATAGCGTGACGCTCGGCGTGGGCGAGGGCGACCGCATTGGTATTGTCGGTAAAAACGGCGACGGCAAGTCGACGCTGCTGAGCGTGCTCGCCGGCACGCTGGAACCCGACGACGGACGCGTGACGCACCGCCGCGGCACCACGATCGGACTGCTCGGCCAAAAGGACCAGCTTGTCGACACCGATACCGTACATCATGCCGTTGTGGGCGACACGCCCGAGTACGAGTGGGCCTCGAGCCCCCGCACGCGCCAGATCCTGGCTGGCCTCATTAGCGATGTGCCCTGGGAGGGCACGGTGGGCGAGCTTTCGGGCGGTCAGCGCCGTCGCGTGGACCTTGCGCGCCTGCTGATCGGCGACTACGACGTGCTCATGCTCGACGAGCCCACCAACCACCTGGACATGCGCACCATCAACTGGCTCGCGCGTCACTTAAAGGCCCGCTGGCAGCGCGGTCAGGGCGCCATGCTCGTGGTCACGCATGACCGCTGGTTCTTGGACGAGGTCTGCACCAGCATGTGGGAGGTCCACGACGGCCAAGTCGACCCCTTCGAGGGCGGCTACTCGGCCTACATCCTGCAGCGCGTGGAGCGCGATCGCATGGCCGCGGTTACCGAGGAGCGCCGTCGCAACATGGCGCGCAAGGAGCTCGCGTGGCTAAGCCGCGGCGCCCAGGCGCGTTCCACCAAGCCCAAGTTTCGCGTGGATGCCGCTCGCGAGCTGATTGCCGACGTGCCGCCTGTGCGCGACGAGCTGGAGCTCAAGCGCCTGGCGGTGAGCCGCCTAGGCAAGCAGGTTATCGACGTGATCGACGTGGACGCCGGCTATGCGGATGCCGACGGCGCGCCCAAGCAGGTGCTCTCCGATGTGACCTGGCTTATCGGCGCGGGCGACCGCTATGGTCTGCTGGGTGAGAACGGTGCCGGCAAGTCGACCTTGCTCGACGTGATCCAGGGCAAGATCGCGCCCCTTCGCGGCCGCGTGAAGATTGGCCAGACGGTGCGTTTTGGCGTGCTGTCGCAGCAGCTCGAGGAGCTCGAGCCCTACATGGGCGACACGATCCGCGAGGTGCTCAGCAACTATAAGAAGTACTACGTCATCGACGGCAAGGAGACTTCGCCTGAGAAGCTTTGCGAGCGCCTGGGCTTTACGACGCAGCAGCTCTGGAGCCGCATCGGCGATCTTTCGGGCGGCCAGCGCCGTCGCCTGTCGCTGCTGCTGACGATCCTGGACGAGCCCAACGTGCTTATCCTGGACGAGCCGGGCAACGACTTGGATACCGACATGCTGGCGATTGTCGAGGACCTGCTCGACGGCTGGCCGGGCACGCTGATCCTGGTGACGCACGACCGCTTCTTGATGGAGCGCGTGACCGACCAGCAGTGGGCGCTGCTTGACGGTCATCTGACGCATATGCCCGGCGGCGTCGACCAGTACCTGCGCCTGTGCAACGCCACGGCCGAGGGCGAGCCCGTGGGCGCGCCGAGCGCCAAGACCGGCACGTTCGACACCGGCGCCGCAGCGATTGCAGCCGAAAAGCCCAAGTCGAGCGGCCAGCCCAATGGCCTTTCCAATGCCGAGCGCCAGAAGCTCCGCCGCGAGGTGAGCTCGCTCGAGCGCAAGATGGAGACGCAGCGCGCCCGCGTGGAGGAGGCCGAGGCCGCGATGGCCCAGGTCGATCCCACCAACTACACAGCGCTCGGCGAGCAGCAGGCAAAGATCGACGAGGCCCATGCCGCCATGGACGAGCTGGAGATGGCGTGGCTCGAGGCGAGCGAAAAGCTCGAGGGCGAGGAGTAAACGAGGATGATCAAAGCCGCGTTTTTCGATATCGACGGCACGCTGCTGAGCTTTAAAACGCATCGGATTCCGGCGTCGGCGCAGCAGGTGCTCGACAGCTTTCATGAGCAGGGGATCGCGTGCGTGATCGCCACGGGCCGCCCGACCTATCAGATGCCCGATTGGCTGCTCGACTTGGGCTGGGATGCGTACATTACGCTCTCGGGCCAGCACTGCTTTGATGCCAAGGGCACCTACCGCAGCTGCCCGATCGATCCGGACGACGTCGCGGTGATTGTGGACCAGGTGGCCGAGGGGTGCTACGACTCGCTGTGCATGCAGGGCGAGAACTCGTTTGTGAATCGCCTGTCCGAGCGCGTGGTGGCGGCCGGCAGCAACGCGGGAATCGTCTATCACGAGGAGCCGTTTGACCACGCCTTTGACGCGCCGGTCTACCAGTTTTGCGCGTTTGTGGACCCGGCCGACGAGCATATCGTGGCCGACGCGGTGTCGCATTCGCTCACCACGCGCTGGTGCGACCTGTTCTGCGACATTATCCCCGCCAACGGCGGCAAGGACTTGGGCGTGGCGGCGACGCTGGAGCGCCTGGGTGTCGACGCGAGCGAGGCGATCGCCTTTGGCGACGGCGAGAACGACCTGTCGATGTTCTCGGCCGTGGGCACAAGTGTGGCCATGGGCAACGCGCAGGATACCGTGAAGGCCGCAGCGACCTACGTGACGACCGCCGTAGACGACGATGGCATCTACAACGCCGCGAAGCACTTTGGCCTCGTGTAGCTGCGACCCGGCACTTGGGGACGCTCCTTATCTGCCGGCAGCTGGGGACACTCCTTGCGGGGCGTTCCCATTTTGTTTTCATCTCGCACGTTTTGTGAAACGCGGCTAACTTTTTGGTCAATGCAGTAAGACATGGTCAACTTTTGCGGTAAAGTAAGCCAAGGAAAGTATCCAAAGGCTAACTAGCAATCATCGCGAAAGGCGGCCCATGGCCCTACGTGAATCCGGAGAAGACTATCTCGAATCGATCTACGTCCTATCGGAACGTCAGGGCATCGTGCGCTCGATCGACGTTGCCGAATACTTGGGCGTAACCAAAGCAAGCGTCTCTAAAGCCATGGCGGCCTTGGAGAGCACCGGCTACGTGGAGATGGGCAAACGCGACGTGCATCTGACGGAACGCGGTCTTGAGGTTGCCCGTCAAATGTGGGAGCGCCACTGCTTTTTTGTAGGTCTGCTAGAGGACGCAGGCGTAACGCCCGAGGTCGCGTCGCAAGAGGGCTGCCACATGGAGCACTGCCTGAGCGAGGAGAGCTTCGAGAAGTTGAGGTCGATGTTGGGCCGGGGCGAGGCGACGGATTCAACCTCGGTATCCTAACGGATCCTCAGTAGCGCGGAGTTCACGCAAAGCGCGAACCAGCGACCGGGACCAGCGGCCCTTTCGGCCAAGTCCATTTCAGCAAAGGAGCACCGCCAGCAAGCGATGCCCAAGAACTGCCAGCTACGTCACTGCAGGCCGGGGTCGGGCTTGGTTTTGAAAACAATCCGCAGCGCGAGGCCCGCCTTTCCGTTGCTCCGCAGGAGCAGGAAAGACGGGCCTCATGCGCGAGGACGTTTTCAAAACCAAGTCCGACCCCGGCCGGAGGGACCACGGGTGCTACAGGTTCTTGACACCCATCGCGCGCATGGCGTTCAGGATGGCGATGATCGCCACGCCTACGTCGCCAAAGACGGCAAGCCACATATTGGCGATACCCAGCGCTGCCAGCACAAGGATCAGCAGCTTAATGCCCAGCGCAAAGATTATGTTCTGCCAAACAATCGACATGGTCTTGCGCGCCACGCGGATCGCGCGGGAAATGTTGGACGGCTTGTCGTCCATCAGCACCACGTCGGCGGCCTCGATCGCGGCGTCGGAGCCCATGGCGCCCATGGCAATGCCCACATCGGCGCGCGTAAGCACAGGAGCGTCGTTGATACCGTCGCCGACAAAGGCGAGCTTGCCCTTGCCACTTTCGGCCGCGAGTAGCGCCTCAACGCGCTCGACCTTGTCGCCCGGCAGGAGCTGCGCGTGGAACTCGTCGAGACCGAGTTGCTTGGCCACAGACGCTGCAACCTCCTCGCGGTCGCCCGTGAGCATGACGGTGCGGTTGATACCGGCGGCATGCAGGTCGCGAATCGTTTGCTCCGCATCGGCCTTAACGGTGTCTGCAATCACGATGTGGCCGGCGTACACGCCGTCAACGAGCACGTGGAGGATCGTGCCGACAACCTCGCAGTCCGGTGCTTCAACGCCGGCCGCGCCGAGCATCTTGGCGTTGCCAACGACGACGTGCTTGCCGTCGATGGTTGCCGTCACGCCGTGGCCCGCGTCGTTGGCGGAGTCGCTCACGCGCTTGGGGTCGACCTCGCCCTGGTAGGCGTCGCGCACGGACTGCGCGATGGGGTGATCGGAGAACGACTCAGCAAGGGCTACGACTTCGAGCAGCGACTGCTCGGTATAGCCAGCCTCGGGGTGCACCGCGACGACTGAGAACGTGCCGTTGGTGAGGGTGCCCGTTTTGTCGAAGACGATGGTGTCCACGTCGGCGAGCGTCTCGAGGTAGTTGGAGCCCTTGATGAGAACGCCCAGCTTGGACGCGCCGCCGATGCCGCCAAAGAAACTCAACGGTACGCTGATCACGAGGGCGCACGGGCAGCTGACGACCAGGAAGGTCAGGCCGCGCAGGATCCAATCGGACCAAGCGCCAGTCACCAGGCCGCCGCCAAGCGCGAGCACCGCGGCAGCGCCAGTGACGGCGGGGGTGTAGACGCGGGCAAAGCGCGTGATGAAGTTCTCGGTGCGCGCCTTCTTTTCGCTGGCATTCTCCACGAGCTCCAGAACACGCGCGACGGTTGACTCGCCAAAGGGCTTGGTGGTGCGCACGTGGATGAGGCCCGTCATGTTGATGCAACCGCTGATGATATCGTCGCCGGTCTTGGCCGGGCGGGGGACCGACTCGCCCGTGAGTGCGGCGGTGTCGAGCTGGGTTTCGCCCTCGACGATGACGCCGTCGATAGGCACGCGCTCGCCGGGCTTGACCACGATCACGGTGCCGACGGCGATGTCATCGGGAAAGACCTGTTCGAGTGTGCCGTCGGCTTGCTCGACGTTAGCGTAGTCGGGCGCGATGTTCATCATGGCACTGATCGACTTGCGGCTCTTGCCCACGGCGTATGCCTGGAACAACTCGCCGACCTGGTAGAACAGCATGACAGCGGCGCCTTCGGCCATGTGCGGGTCGGTGTCGGGGAAGAGCACCATGGCAAATGCGCCGATGGTCGCGACGGCCATAAGGAAACTCTCGTCGAAGGCCTTGCCGCGGCGAATGTTATTGAATGCCTTTTGCAGTACGTCGTAGCCGGCAATCAAAAACGGCACGAGGAACAGCACAAAGCTGGCGTAGATGTCGCCCGGGGTGCCGAATGCGGCAGTAAGGGTACCGAGCTCGTCGAGGGCGTACACCACCGCAAAGATGCCTAGCGCTACCAGGATGCGGTTGCGCTTATGCTCGAGTGACTCTTTTTTCTTGCGCTTCTTCTTTTTCTTTTTGGGGTCGGCGGCGGCCATGACTCGTATCCTCCCATTTGAATGTATGAACACTCGCTCATATAACTTCGCGAGCAAAGGCCGCGGCAAGCGCGGCCTTGTAGGTTGGCGTAAACCTGGGCTAGAGAATGATCTCGCAGTCCGGCTCGGCGTCGGCCGTAAACTCTACAACGCGGTTGAGCACCTCGTCGAACTCGGCGTCGTCGGCCTCGAGCGTCAGCTTCTGGGTCATAAAGTTGACGGACACGGATTTGACGCCCTCGAGCTTGGCAAGTTCGTCCTGAAGCTCGCGCGCGCAGTTGGCGCAGTCGATCTCGTCGAGTTTAAACTGCTTTTTCATGATGGGTTCCTTTCCCTGTTTTGCGGCTTGGGTGCAGGCCGCGCTGGTACCTCGGTTGGTTGCTATTCGCAGATATGGCTCATGCCCTGGTTGAGCATGGTGTAGACGTGATCGTCGGCAAGCGAGTAGAGGATGTTGCGGCCGTCGCGGCGGAACTTGACCAGGTGCGACTGCTTAAGCGTGCGCAGCTGGTGCGATACTGCCGACTGCGAGGTTTCGGTCGCTTCGGCGATGTCGGCCACGCAGAGCTCACGGCCCATGAGGGCATAGAGAATCTTGATGCGCGTGGTGTCGCTGAAGACCTTGAACAGGTCGGCGAGGTCGTAGAGAAGCTCCTCGTCGGGAAGGTCCTCGGGCGAGCAGGTGGTGGGGATCGCGGGCTCGGTGGCCTCGATGTCGGGTTTCGTTTCATCAACGCGGATGCTCATTGCAATATCCTTTCATATGAACATGCGCTCATATAACTTACTTCCGATTATATGAGCGCATGTTCATATGTCAATATCGTTTAGGCAATCCGTCGTACAAAATGATGAGGAAAAGCGGACGAGATTCCGGACTAAGCGGTTTTGATAGGTGATGCCGGGGTGGGTGCCCCTGCGCCGTGCAAAAATTGGAGTATTCTGCAACGATAGGGGGTCTGTTAACTTATCGCAGGCCAAATAATGCAGCTAAAGAGTTGTCTTAGGGTGGTAAACCGATGAGTTCTTCCTCAAATGTTGCCTAACGTTCTCACGCAAGAGTGATTTCGCTTCACTTTTGGATCCACTCGAGGGTGATGGACACCCGGCTTTGCTGAATACTCGCAATTTTGCACGTCGCTAGGGTACCCACCTTGTTAGTCAGCCTAGTTTCCGGCCCCGAAGACCCTGCCCTCGGGCGTGAAGCTGCTTGTTTGGTTGAGTGATGGGCTGTCGAGTCCGACAGTCTGCATGTCATCGATTGCCGGAGCCTTGTTAATCGTCGGATCGTCCAATGTGATGCCTTCGAGCATTGCTTTTTCGAGGTCGATTCGTTGACGCTCTTCGGAATCCTGGCGAAGCTCCTCCTGGATTCGTTTCTTCTCCTCAATAAACCGTCTGAGCACAAACAGTCTCAGGTCCTCTTGCATGATTTGAAAGTCTTTTGGCAGACGCGAGGGGCGTATGCCTTCTTTCCGCTGGATTGCCTCCATGACCCTAACGAAAGAGCTGGCATGCATAAAGGAATAACGGCTGACAGTGATGATTCCGTACCCCATGGACGCAAGCGCATTCTTGCGCTCCTCGTCGATAGCGCGGTCTTCTTCAGCGTCGTGATAAAACCCGTTGTATTCAATATCTGTTCGAGATTTCTTCAGATATGCATCCATAAAGAACTTTTTGCGTCTCGTGAGATTTTTTGCGGCGGCGGTGACCTTCACCTCGTAGTCGGTCTCAATTCCTTTAATGCCAAGCCCTCCTTCGCTTTTGGGCAACGTAAGCATCATGGCAAAGGCCGTTTCCATGGGAGACCGACATCCATCGCGTACACATTGAATCGACTTTCGGGCAAGGGCCAAACCGTCACATCTGGTAATGGAATTAAAGAACTGCTTTAGCCTCTCGGTCGAGGTAAGCGCGAAACGCTCGGTATAGGAGGTTGAAGAGCCGGTTCCTAGGGAATAAGCGCCGCACAGTTCAAAGTAGTACTCCACTAGTTCGCGAAAAGGGAGATAGGTGGCGGCCTGAAGTGCACAAAGCTCAACACCAACAACGAAGATGTCTTCTCCGAGCTCTATAAAGCGTGAGTTTGAGAATCGCTTTGACGAAACGTGGCATTGACAGTTCATCGCGTAGCGCGCGTTCCTGCGATCAAACACCGTTACCTCGAGGGGATCGTTTGCGTCGCGGGCAACATCATGTTTGGCGAGCCATTCTGCGGCTGCGTCGAGGAGTGCTCCGCTGGGGCATGATCCGTAAATTGCGGCAGGGCTGCAGGACTCGATGTCTTTCGCAGACACCGAATGCGCGGCTTGGTAGACCGCTTTTGCAGTGGTATGTGACAATACGATACTCATGGCATATATCGTGTCAGCTAATGCCGTGTTGATGGCGCTGAGTGGAAAAGTCGTTTTAGAGGTCTAACCAAATGCTGTCCAAAAGCTTGACGCAATTATGGGTCGGTACGCCCTAAATAAATGTTTTCGCAGCTTGGCTATAGCATGGAAACACTCAATTGCTGCACATTTGGTATCGGTGCATCGCCATCCGAGTACAAATCACGTGTCGGGAAAGTGCTGAAATAAGTAAAAAATAGGGTTCAGAATTTGTGAAGAGCGGGCCTGCTTATGGAACGTGGGGCGGCCCCGCTGCGGGGTTTCCCGCTGCGAGGCCGCTCGTGAGCAAGCAGTGTTTGTCGCAGGCGTTGCTATTTCGCAAACAGGTTCTTGAGGTTGAACTCGGCTTGGACGGTGCGGAGCATGAGGTCGGTGTCGTCGAGGCCCAGGTGCTGCTCGTTGGCGTCGACGGCGAGGGTGCCGCGGCGGCGCGCCCAGTTCTCGAGCGCAGCGGGCGCGGACTCGCGGGGGAGCGAGCGCACGTCGGCGTCCAGGCTGCGGCAGATTTGGCGCGAGTCGATGACGATGATCTTGCCTGCGCGGCGCGCCTCAGCGTAACCGTCCAGATGAATTTTGAACCAGCTGTCCTCGAAGGCGGCATTATGCGCCATGTACGGGTACTTCTTCATGAGCTTGAGCAGCTGCTTCTGCAGCTCCTTGTTCTCGCGGAACGGCTTTTTGCCGTCGATGTCGTCCCATGTGATGTGATGGATGTTCGATAGCGGCACATCCTCGCCGCGGTAGATGTCGGGCAGGCCGCAGTAGTGTGCCTCGGCGTCATGCGGCACGGCGTCGCTGGTGAGATCCATGATCTCCCAGCCCACGTTGATGATGTAGCCGCGCTCGGGCGCGCGACCGGTGGTCTCGATGTCGATGCCCAGCACCGTGCCTTGGATGGGCTTGCGGGCATAGGCCACGCCGAGTGCGTCGCGGTCGCCGCGGATCTCGCGCATAACGGACGCGGCGGTGCGCTTTTGCATCTTGCCGATGGCGGCGCAGGTGTCGGCGTCGGACAGGCCGCGCGAGAGCGTCGCGGGCGTCACGTTGCGCAGACGCGCCTCGCCAATCTGGTCGCACAGGTCGCGGTTGCGGTCGGCCAGGTCGCGCACGGTGGCAAAGTCGAAGCCGGGGTCGCCCTCGGCGGTAAAGTACTCGGTCTCGAGCACCTTGAGGGCCTCCTCGCCCTTCTGGCGCTCGGACTCCATGGCGCCGTGGTCGCCGTAGATAAACATGGGGATAAACGGCTGGCGCTCGTATTCGAGTGCTTGCGATACGTTCATATGCTACTCCTTGGACGGGCCGCGTTGTGCGGCTCGAGGTTACTGAGTTATGGCGAGATGATAGTTTGCCATAGGCAACTATTGGCACCGCGCCCGGGACAACTACAATACCCTAGTTGACCGCTAGGACTTTTACAATGCTGCCGAAAGACACGAAAGGTTCCGTCCGTCATGGATTTACTGATTGATATTCTGCTCGACGCCGGCAAGGACACGCTGTCGCTGGTGCCGTTTTTGTTGGTGACGTATCTTGCTCTCGAGACACTTGAGCACGTTGCGGGCGACCGCGTCAACGGCGCTATCAAGCGCGCCGGCGCTGCGGGTCCCGTGGTTGGCTCGCTGCTGGGCATGGTGCCGCAGTGCGGATTTTCGGCCATGGCAGCAACGCTGTACGCCGGCCGTGTCGTGACCTTGGGCACGTTGGTGGCGGTGTTCCTTTCGACCTCCGATGAGATGCTGCCGCTGTTGCTTGCCGAGCAGGTTCCCGTGCAGACTATGGCGATGCTTTTGGCTTCGAAAGCGCTGATCGCACTGGTCACGGGTTTTATCGTGGACGCTGCCATTCGCGGCCTGCGCCGTAACGCCCGCGCGCACGCGGCGATTCGCCGTACCGTGCTGGGAACCGCGGCCAATCCGGCCCACGTGAACTGCGCGCACGACGACCACAGCGGCGGTGACATCATCGACGAGGTGGCCGAGGCGGGCGTGAGCGCCGACCACATCCACGAGCTGTGCGAGCGCGACCATTGCGGATGTGATGAAGACGAAGACGAGCACGAACACGGACATGGCCACGATCACGGTCATGAGGGCGAACATGAACACCATGATGGTCACGGTCACTCTCACTCCCACGAAGGGACGCCTGTCCTGTCGATCATCCGCAGTGCGATCTCGCACACCGTGCAGGTCTCGGTATTCATTTTTCTGGTGACGCTGATTCTGGTCGCCGTGCTCGAGACGTTCGGCGAGTCCGCGATCGAGCAGTTCCTGCGCGGCAACGAGACACTCGCTGTCCTGGGTTCGGCGCTTGTCGGGCTGATTCCCAATTGCTCGGCGAGCGTGGTCATTACACAGCTGTATCTGGAAGGCGCGCTGCAACTGGCGCCGATGCTCGCCGGCACGCTCATTTCCGCCGGCGTGGGTTATCTGGTGCTGTTCCGCACCAACCGCAGCGCCCGCGAAAATGCCGTGTTCCTGATCATGATGTACGTCATCGGCGCTGGCTGGGGCCTTATCCTTTCCGCCTTTGGGTTCTAAGTGGATGTTTGGGGCATGCCGTAAAACTAGGACATGCCATAAATTCCACCGCCATGACCTGGGCGTTGGATGCGCGTCAATCGGCAAAACAAAAAGGTAGATTATTAGGCATGTCCCAAAAACCTACCTTGGTTAGTGCAGCAACTCGGTGAGGTTGCGTTTAAAGCGGGCGCGGTCTTCGCTGGTAAATGCTGCCGGACCGCGAGTGCGTCCGCCGGCGCGGCGTACCTTCTTTTCCTCGTGGCGAATAAACAGCTGCATGTCGATGGTTGCTTTGTCGTAGACGCGCCCGCGCACACCGATAGCGGCGGCATCGCGCCCGAGCACCATGCTCGCCAAGCCAATGTCCTGCGTCACGACCACGTCGCCCGCCTGCAGGCGTTCGACAATGGCAAAGTCGGCGCTGTCGGCGCCCACGCTCACGTCGAGCGTCGTGATCCAAAAGCCGCGTCGCGCGTGCTCGGCATCGCGCGGGTCGTCGCGGCGAATGTGCCGTTCCAGGTTTTGCGTGCTGTTGCCGGCGATAACAACGGCGACGCCCGCCCGCCGCGCGCAGTCAATCGACTCGCGCGTGACCGGGCAGGCGTCGGCATCAATAAAGAGCGTCTTTGGCATCTAGCGCACCAGTTTGCCAAACTGAATGGCGCGAACAATGAGCGTCACGCCAAACACCAGCAGCGCGGCACCGCTAAAGATGACGAGCATCTTGGCCGACCACAGCGGATAGATAAACACGAACATGCCCGCGATGATGGAGAGCGCGCCGCTCAGGATGGCGAGGGCGCGGTTGGCGGAAAGCTCGGATTCCAGAATCGACATGACGCCCTCGACGATCCAGCCAAAGCCGGCGACGACCACCACGAGCGTGGTGAGCGCCGCGGTCGAGAAGGCCTGGTTGCGCAGGATTATGACGCCGCCCAGAATGATGAGCAGGTTGGAGATGATGCTCGTAACGCGCCAGCCGGTGGGCAGCAGCGGCTCGAAAACAGCGGTAAACAGCCTGATCGCGGCCGTGATCACAAAGTAGATGCCCAAGACGGTCGTCAGGAAGACGAGGGATTTGGCGGGCGCAAACAGCAGTGCGATGCCGGCGACGAGCGCCAAGACGCCCGTGATGGCGTAAATCCAGCGCACGGCCTTGACGGCCTTGCCTGCCATGCTTTTCTCGTCAAATCCAAACGCGCTCGATTGCTTGTCATCGTTCTTAAAGATGCCCATGATGTCTCCTTTCCGTGCGGCGTAAGCCGTAGCTCTTGCAACCAGTATCGCCCAAGGGCGCCGTCGCGTGGGGCGGGAAGGGCGAATGGGAGCCTCATCTTCCCGAATTGTTACCTTTGTTCCCGTTTGGATGCGGAATATTCAACAGGTGTGGAACATTGCGCCGCTGTGTGTAATTGCCTACGTTTTAGGTTAGATTTTCTTAAGAACAATATGCTTTTATTGGGGGTCTTATGAACGAAGCTGTTCCCGCGGCGCCGGTAAGCGCCGAGTCGATGGCAAAGCAGGGTTGCGAAAAGCTTGGCCTGGACACGTTTGACGCGCTGGTCCGCCGCGCCCGTACGTGCCGCCGTTTTGACGAGTCCATGCGCGTGCCGCGCGAGTTTTTGCTCGAGCTGGCGGAACTGGCGCACCTGGCTCCCTGCGGCGCCAATGCTCAGCGTCTGCGTTTTCATGTGGTGAGCGGTGCCGAGGATTGCGCGCGTGTATTTGATGAGCTTGCATGGGCCGGCGCGCTTAAGGATTGGTCGGGTCCTGCCGAGGGCGAGCGTCCGACCGGCTACATCGCGATTCTTGCCGAGCGCGCTGTTCCGGGTAAGCCCGCCGCGCCCATCACCGAGGTCGACACGGGCATTGCCGCGCAGACGATGATGCTCGCCGCTCGCAGCGCCACGCCCGAGGTGGCAGCCTGCATGTTCAAGGCCTTTACGCCCCACGCGATCGATGCTATGGGGCTCGATAACGACAAGTATGAGCTCAAGCTGATCATGGCTTTTGGCGTGCCGGCCGAGACGCAGATGATCGATGCGATCGATTCCAACCCCGACGGCTCAATTAATTACTGGCGTGACGATGCGCAGGTGCACCACGTACCCAAGCGCCCGCTCGCCGACGTGCTGGTGTAGCTGAGCGTCACCGCGGCGTGATCAGACGGTAAACCACCACAAAGGTGCCTGTCCCCTTTGTGGTGGTACGAGGGGAGAGCGTGTGGCAGATCTGTATTTGGTGCGGCATGGGCAGACTGAGCTCAATGTGCAGAGCATTTTGCAGGGCTGGCACGATTCGCCGCTTACGGCGCGCGGGCGCGAGCAGGCGCTGACGGCGCGTACGGCGTTTGCGGCGCGTGGCGTGGCCTTTGATCATGTGTATTCCTCGCCGTTGGGCCGGGCGCGGCATACGGCCGAGCTTATCGTTGGCGAGGGCCGTTCCATTGAGCTGGTCGATGACCTGCGTGAGTGGCATTTTGGCTCGCTGGAGGGCACATCAAATCGCGAGATGCCGCCGCAGCCCTGGGGCGATTATCCGGTGGCCTTTGGCGGCGAGTCGGAAGTGCAGCTTCAGTCGCGCATGGTCGCGGCGCTGTCCCGTATTATGGCCCGGCCGCAGCACGACTGCGTGCTGGCGGTTTCCCACGGCTCAGCCTGCCAGGAGTTTCTTGAGTATGTGACTGGCGGGGGAGAGCTACCCGACAACGGTGCCGTGCTTCATTTTGGCTATTGCGACGGGGCGTTTTCGCTCTTGGGTTGGTAACGAACGAAAGGACCCCTATGAATAAAGATCTGTATCTGGTCCGTCATGGACAGACGATATTCAACCTTAAGCGTATCATTCAGGGGTGGAGTGACTCGCCGCTTACGCAGTTGGGTTGCGACCAGGCGGCGCGCGCCGGCATGTTTTTACGTGCGCGCGGCATTGAGCCCGATCATGCCTACACCTCCACGCTTCATCGCACCGAGCAGACTATCGCCAACTTGTGGCCGGGCTTGGCGTACGAGCGCCTGGACGGCCTGCGTGAGTGGTTCTTTGGCGACTTTGAGGCCGAGCGCGTGATGCTTATGCCCGAGCGCCCGTGGCGCGATTTCTATCGTCAATTTGGCGGCGAGGGCCAGATCCAGGTGCGCGAGCGCATGGTGGCGACGCTGACCGAACTCATGCAGCGTCCGGACCATACGTGTGTGCTCGCGGTAAGCCATGGCTCGGCTATCAAGGAGTTTATGGATCACGTGAAGGGTGCGGCGGCCGACGAGCGCGATCGCGTGCCGGGCAACTGCTCGGTGCTGCACTTTGCGTTTGACGACGAATCCGACACGTTTGAGTTGGTCGAAGTCTTTACGCAGGAGGATTACGCGCGCGAGCTGGGGCTTGAACCGCTTGTAGCGGTAGCAGGCCCGCAGCGCGGGTAGCGCTGGCGTTGCGGCGCGGTTTGCCGGCGAAATTGTTTGATGCGAAAGGGGCGGGGATGCATGCACGGGCATTGCATCCCTGCCCCTTGTTTGTTTGGATGCTGGGTTTTCCAGCTTCGCGTTTGAGTCCGCTAGAACCGTGAGATCTGGTGAGTGAGCAGACCCGTCGGAACCTGCGGCGCGCCGCCGCTGACCTGCGCGGCGGGGAAGAGCGCAGCTACGGCAAAGTTGAACGGCTCTTTGCCGGTGTACGTTCCGGCGGCACGGGCCTCATCGGCCAGAATCTGCGATGCCCCAGCCAGTGCGGCGGCATAGGCGGAGTCACCGGCGAACACGGGGTCGGGTGCCTGATCGAGCATGGCACGGATGGCAGCAACGGCGTCCTCGCGCTTGACCTCCCACACACGGTGCGTAATGCCGGCGGGGTCGGTGACGGCATAGAGCGACGCGCCTTCTTTGGCGGCGCCGAGGATGATATCCATGACGGGCGAGGCTTCGTAGGCGAGCGTTACAGGGCGAGGCTGCACCTTAAGCTCGGCGATTGCGCGGGCGGCTGCGGCCGCATCTGCGGAGGACGCGTTGTCGTCCGTCAGTACACCAACCGGGCAAATTGCCACAACGCCCGTCACGCGTCCCAGCTCTCCCGAACACTCGTACACGTAATACGCCGCGCCTGGATCCTTGAGCATTAGGCCGTCAGCAATGGCGCCGCGCAGGGCGTCGTTGCCGCTCAGGATACCGCCCATCGCAGGCAGCGCCTCGAGCACGCGGTCCTGAGCTGGGCGGATGCAGGGAAATGGAAGTGCTTTCATGGGCGGTCCTAACGCGCGAGTCGGTTTGTTCGCGGCTTATTATGCCCCAACTTGGCCGCTTGCGTCCCAGAGCGTGTTATCGGCAAGCGCGATGAGCACGTTTTGGCAGCGAACGATATCGGCATGGGGCACATACTCGTTGGGCTTGTGCGCGAGCGCCAACGAGCCGGGGCCGTAGCTCATACAATTGCGGTTGCCTGTCTTGCCGGCAATGACGGCAGTGTCGGTGTAGCCGGTAAAGAAGCCGACGGTCGTGTCTGTGCCCGTCACGTCATCGGCGGCACGCTTGAGTGCAGCCAGAAGGGGAGAGCTTGGATCGCGCTCGATGGCGGGGCGGTCGCCTGTCGCGGTATAGCTTCCATGGCAGCCGGGGACCGCGGCTTCGGCAGCGACAATGGCCTGCTCTACCATGCGCGTCGCGGCGGCCGTATCAGTCGGCGGGGTCAGGCGCATATCGACCCAGACCTTAGCGTGGTCGGGCACGACATAGGGACGGTAGCCACCCTCGATCTGTCCAAACGTGATGGTCGATGGCCCCAGCTCCTCATGTAAAGGTAGCGTCGCAAACGTGCGACGAAGCGAGCACACGACCTCGGCCATGGCGGCGACGGCGTCGGCGCCCTTCCAAGGCTGGCTTGCATGAGCCGTGACGCCGGCCATCTCGATCTCGAACCACGTACGCCCCTTGTGCGACACCTGGATCTGTCCGTCGGTGGGTTCGGTGTCCAGCACCCATTCGCGCGAGCCGACCCAGCCAGCATCGATCGCGGCCTCTGAGCCGCGCATGAAGTCTTCCTCGTCGACCGAGCAGATGAGCGAAAAGCCGCGGCGTGGCAGCGCGCCATCCGACGCCACGCGCTCGAGCGTATGGACCAGTGCGGCAATGGCGCAGGCCAGGCCACCCTTCATATCGCAGGCACCGCGGCCGTAGAGCTTGCCGTCGCGCACAACCGCCCCAAGCGGTGCGATATCTGCGTCCCAGCCATCGCCCAAGGTGACGGTATCCATGTGGCAGATATAGACCAGCCGCGGCTCGTCGCTTTGGCCCGGCACGGTGACTTTAAGGTTGCGGCGCCCGGGCAGCACTTCGAGCTCCTCAATCTGCACGGCATCGAGCGCAGAACTATCAAGTTGTGCCAGCTGCTGCTCAATGAGCCTCTTAATGAAGCGCTCAATTTCATCCTCATACGCGCCCGGGTCTGAGCTGTCAATCTTCACAAGGTCCTGCGCAAGCCGCCAGGCAAAGTCCTCATCAACCATATGCAACCTCACAATCAGTTTGCTTTCCAAACCGATTGTAAGCCTCCTGAGAGATCCGCGACGTGGGCGTGGCAGTATTTACCGTTCGCAGGCCGAGCCAGCGCGTTTGCCGTCCGAGCGGGTTTACAAGCGACGCAGCGGGTACGTACCCTTCATGGACGACATGCTGTGCGACATATCTGCCTTTCGGTATCACCGGATACCTCCACAGGTCTTGGCAATAATGCCGGACCTGCCCGATTCTGCGGACGATCCGCGCAGGGAGCACCTATGTGAGCATCCGCTCGTCACGCATTTCCTGGGCACCCCGTTACACGTGTTGGCGCAGGGCAGCTGCGGACGTAAGGGCGATCGCATTGTCAGGCATGTTTGGAACGGGGAGAGGCCGTTTGATTCCGTGCGGCAGACGGAGTTTGGCCTCGATGTTGCGTCCCCACTCTTTACCCTGCTGACTCTGGCTTCCTCGGTCTCAAACGAGCGTCTAATCATGTGCATGTATGAGATGTGCGGCACCTTTGCCGTGTGCAAGATTGCGCCTCAGGTAAAGTCGGCACTTGAGCAGGCATATGGGAGCCGATGGAGTGACGCACGGTCGGGCTGGGAAAACGTAAAGGATGTCTCGGGGAATCCAACGGACTTGTGGAAACGACCTCCCTTGATCGAGCTCTCTGAGCTTACAGAGTTCGTCGATAAGGTCCGGGGGCTCCGCGGCGCTAAATCGTTCATACGAGCCGCGAAATGCATTACGGGGGTGGCAGCATCGCCGCTCGAGGTCCAGGCTTCGATGCTGTTTGGCCTTACGAGGTTGCGCGGCGGCGAAGGGCTGCGCCTTACCAATAACGTTGAGATTCGTATGACGCGCAGCGCCCGCCTGATTTCGGGGCTTGATAGGCGCTATGCCGATATCCTGCTGGCAAATAAGGACGGCAGCCGAGAGTGTCTGGTTGAATGCCAGGGTAAAGCCATTCACGGATCCATTGAATCCAAGATTTCGGACTCCGATCGAACGACGGCCTTGCAAGCCATGGGATATCCCGTCGTTCTGATGACCTATGGTCAGCTGGCCGACTTCGATGCCTTCCGCGTGGTGATGGAGCTCATCATGTCCTATCTCGATGTGCCGCTGAAAGACAAGACGCCGCGACAGCAGGAGCTCGAACGGCGGCTTCGTGAGGAGATTTTTATCGATTGGGCGGGAATGTAGTCGCGCGGTGGGTAAACGGTAGCGCGAGCTAGAGTTCTGGTCGCAAAAAGGCTTCAATTTTGCCTTGGAGGGACCCTAAAAATGCTATCTAGAATAAGTTGTTTCGGAAAATAGACAGTCAACTTACATTCGGCACATAGAGACCGATTTTTACCTACTAAAGTCCCTGATAAAGCTGTTTATCAAAGCGGGTGTGCTTAGCGACTGGAGCCTCACTATCGATTATCTGAAAAAACTTGTTCTGGGTATCATTTTAAAGTCGTCCGGAGCAACAAAATCGCCCCCCCGTTTCGTGAATACGGGGGGGCGAATGGGCTTCGTGGTCTGTCTGGCAGGCTTGGCACCGGCGCTATTTAATCACGCGCACGCGATACATCGACGGAATCTGCTTGAGCGCCTCGATCGTGCTGCCGTCCAGGTGCTCATCGGTGTCGAACATGGTGTAGGCGTTCTCGCCAGCGGACTCGTTGGTCATGCGCTGCACATTGGCGTTGTCCTTGGCGAGAATGGCCGTGATCTGGCCGATCATGTTGGGCACGTTGGCATGCAGGCAGGCAATACGGCTTGCGGCGCGCGCCTTGCCCATGCTGCAGGCGGGGTAGTTGACGCTGTGCGCGATGTTGCCGTTTTCCAGGTAATCCTTGAGCTCGCTGATGGCCATGTCGGCGCAGTTGGCCTCGGCCTCGCCGGTGCCGGCGCCCGAATGCGTGGTGATAAACGTATTGGGCATCTTGACGGTCTTGGGCGTGGCAAAGTCGCAGCTAAACCAGCTGAGCTTGCCCTCGCGCAGGGCGGCGTCGACGGCGTCTTCGTCAATGATGGTCTCGCGCGCGTAGTTGATGAGCACGGCGTCGGGCGCTAGCAGGTTAATCTGCTCGGTGCTGATCATACCGATGGTGTCGGCCTTGCTGGGCACGTGCACGGTGAGGTAGTCGCAGCCGCGGCACAGATCCTCGAGCGTGCCCACGCGCTGCACCTCGCGGCTCAGCACCCACGCGTGCTCGACGGAAATGAACGGGTCGTAGCCGTAGACGTCCATGCCCAGATCGACACAGGCGTTGGCGACCTTGGAGCCCACGTTGCCCAGGCCGATGACGCCAATGCGCTTGCCCTTGAGCTCGCGACCCACAAAGGCCTTCTTGGCCTTCTCGGCGTCGACTTGGATATCGGGGTCGTCGGCGTTGTCGCGCACCCAGTTCATCGACTGCACCACGCCGCGGCTCGAAAGCACCAGCATGCCCAGGACGAGCTCCTTGACGGCGTTGCTGTTGGCGCCGGGGGAGTTAAAGACAACGACGCCCTTCTTGGCGTACTCCTCGACGGGGATGTTGTTGACGCCGGCGCCACAGCGGGCGATGGCGCGGATGCCCTCGGGCAGCTCGTAGCCGTGCAGGTCGGTCGAGCGCATCAGGATGGCGTCGGCCTCCTCGGCGGTGCTCACAAATTCGTAGCCCTCGCCAAACTCGACTTCGCCGTCTTTGGTGATGTCGTCGATGGTCTTGATCTTGCGCATGGAAAGCTCCTTAGCAGGTTTGTTTAAAACAAGTGGTTTGAAGTGGCTGGTCGGCCCGCTCGTTGCGGGCTAGTTAGATCGCGGGCTCAAACTATGCTGCGCTTCGAAGTCCTTCATATACGTGGCCAGCGCCTGCACGTCCTCCATGGTGACGGCGTTGTACACGCTGGCGCGCATGCCGCCGACGAGGCGATGGCCCTTGACGTTTTGAATCTGGTGCTCGGCTGCGCCTGCGACAAAGGCGGCGTCGAGGCCGGCATCGTCGGTGCGGAAGGTGACGTTGGCGATGGAGCGGCTGCCGGTCTGCGCGGTGCCATGGAACAGCTCGCTGTGCTCGAGCAGATCGTAGAGCAGATTGGCCTTGGCCCAGTTGCGCTCGGTCATGGCGGCAAGTCCGCCGGTTTGCTCCACCCAACGGAACACCTTGCCGCATACGTAGATGCCAAAGGTGTTGGGCGTGTTGAGCATGGAGCCCTTGACGGCCTGGGTCTTAAGGTCCATGTACTGCGGCGTCTGCGCAAAGGCTGGACCGTCGGCGATCAGGTCGTCGCGCACGATAACCACGGTGACGCCCGCGGCGCCGGCGTTTTTCTGAGCGCCGGCGTAGATGAGTCCGTAGCGCTCGACGTCGAGCGGCTGCGACAAAAAGCAGCTCGAGACATCGGCGACCAGCGGTACGTCGCCGAAGTTAGGCAGCTCGTGGTACATGGTGCCAAAGATGGTGTTGTTCTGGCAGATGTAGACGTAGTCGAGCCCGCCGCCCGCGGCCTCGGCGGCAATGCGCGCGTTGATGTCGGCCATGGCGGGAATGCGGTCGAAATTGGCGTCCTCGGAGCTCGCGAGCAGCACGGCCTCGCCGTACTTGGCGGCTTCCTTGTACGCCTTGTTGGCGAAGTTGCCGGTCACGACGTAGCCGGCGCGGCCGCGGCGCATGAGGTTCATCGGGATGCCCGCAAACTGCAGCGTGGCGCCGCCCTGCAAAAACAGAACACGGTAGTTATCGGGGATGCTCAGCAGGCGGCGCAGGGTTGCCTCGGCGTCGTCGATGATCTGCTGGTACATGCTAGATCGATGGCTCATCTCGAGCACGGACATGCCGCAACTGCGGTAGTCCATCATCTCGTCGGCGATCTCGGCGAGCACGCTTGTAGGCAGTGCGGCCGGGCCAGCTGAGAAGTTGTGCACACGTGCCATCTTCTAGTTCCCCTCGTAGTCGTTTGAACGTTCGGGATACTTTAGCACAGTGGAGCGTCAGGCGCGACCGCATCACGGTAAAACTCGAGTGCGCCGCTATGATTTACAGGATGGTTACATGGGGGAGGGGTGCTTTACTCCTCGGGCAAATCCAAATCTGCGAGCGAAGGCATGAGGTTCTCTAGGCGCTTGATTTCTTCGTCGCAAATTAGCTAACCCCTGGTCACTACGACGCCAGCGTGGCGATGACGGCTTCGTCGCCGGCGTATATGAGGGTGTTGCCGTCGGGGATGATCGTTTGGCCGTCGCGCTTGAGCATCACGACGATAAACGGGTGCTTGCCTTGCGGCACATCGCGCAGGCGCTGGCCGGCCAGGCGACCGTGGGGGGTCACGGTGACCTCGCGCAGCGTAACCTCGGCACGCTCTTCAAACGTCGGGGCGGCCATAACCAGAAGGTCGCCTTCCTCGATCACGGTATCGCCGTTGGGCAGCACGGGGTGCGCGCCGTCGCGCAGCACCAGAACCACAAGCATGTCCGTCGCACTGCCAATGTCGGCGAGCGAACGTCCGGCAAACGGATGTCCAGCTCCCATCTTGAGCTTGACGAACGACATGCCGTCCTCGTCGCGGTAATCGTTAAAGGTGCGGCGCACGTCGCCTTCCGCATCGATCATATCGAGCTTCTTCGCCACCGCCGGCAGCAGCGAGCCCTGCACCACAATGCTAGACACGGCAATCACAAACACCAGGTCAAATAGGTCGTGTCCGCCGGGAACACCTGCCACCACGGCAAAGAGACTAAAGACGACCGAAGCTGCTCCGCGCAGACCCGCCCAGCTTACGAGCGCGACCTGGCGGGGGTTCGTCTTAAAGGGCGCCAGGAGCATGCCGACGGCGATGGGACGGCTCGCAAAGAGCATAAACGCCATGAGCGCCAGGCCCGGCAGCAGCATTTGCGGCAGGCGGGCGGGCGTCACGAGCAGGCCGAGCAAGAAGAAGATCGTCATCTCGGCCATCTCGGTGAGGGTGTCAAAGAAGTGCGCCAGCTCGACCTTGCCGGTGATGTCGCTCGCGCCCAGCACAATGCCGGCCAGGTACACGGCCAAAAAGCCGTTGCCGCCCAGGTAGCTCGGCAGCGCGTAGGCGACGATTGCCACGGCGAACAAAAAGATGGTCTGCGCGCCCTCGGCTGTTGCGCGTGCGCGTTCAATCAGGTGGCCCGCCGCCCAGCCGATGGCAAGGCCCAGGCCCACGCCCAGGATAATCTGCTTGGCCAGCAGTGTGGGAATGTTGATGTCGCCGCCGGCTGCGAGTGTGGCGAGCACGGCGGTGAGCATGTAGGCGACGGGGTCGTTGGAGCCCGATTCGACCTCGAGCAGCGAGTCGGTGCCGCCCCTCAGCGAAAGGCTGTGCTCGCGCAGAACGCTAAAGACGCTGGCCGCGTCGGTGGACGCCACAACCGATCCCAGCAGCAGGCCGCCGATCCAGTCGAAGCCCAGTACAAAGTGCGCGAACACGCCGGTAATGCCGGCAGTGATGACGACGCCGAGCGTGCTCAGCAGCACCGCAGGCGCGGCGACGGGCTTGGCACGGTCGATGTTGGTGTTAAAACCGCCGTAGAACATGATGAACAGCAGCGCCGTGCTGCAGACGGTTTCGGTGAGCGCGTAGTCGCTAAAGTCGATGTGAGCCGGGCCGTTGACGCCCAACAGCATGCCGAGCGCGATAAAGATGAGCAGGGTGGGGAAGGGGAGTTTTTTGCCGACGGGCTTGATGGTCAGGCACAGAATAATAACGAGGCCGATAAAGAGAAGGATCTGGTTCATGGATGGTGTCCGCTCCTGGGTGGTTGGCGTGGCACGGTCAGTTGTCTGCGGTTATTTGTACCCAAAGATGGTGGGTTTATGGGGTTGGATTGCGGGCGTGCGCGATATCGTCATAGACGGCTGCCGTCTTTGCCTCTGCTTGGAAACCCTTTCCAGCTTTATTGCAACGGAGTACAATGGGTAACGTTTAAGTTCAACTTGAAGTTTTAGTTGCGGCGCCGGGCTTCGGCCGCAATGCAAGGAGAGGCGTACCATGGCGATCTATGTGACATCTGATGCTCACGGGCACGTGCGTGCGCTTGACGAGGCCCTGTCTAAGATCTCGTTGACGTCCGACGACACGCTGTACGTGCTGGGCGACATGATCGATCGCGGGCCCGATCCGGTCGGCGTTATTAAGCTCGTGCGCTCGCTGCCCAACGCCCACGTGCTCAAGGGCAATCACGAGCAGATCATGCTCGATGCCATCATTGGCCAGGATCCGCTCGATGCCGAGACCTGGGATATCAACGGTGGCTGGACGACGCGCGAGCAGCTCAACGACATGGAATTTGAGGCATACGAGGAGCTCGTGCGATGGATGGCCGCGCTGCCGCTCTACGCGGTGGCCGAGACCGAGGAGCGCCCGTACCTGCTGGTGCATGCCGGCATCCAGACCGAGGCGGCGCGCGCGTTTTTGCTTGAGCATGGTGTCGATTGCGGTGACGGCAGGGGAGCGGTCGATGCCGATAGCGAGCTGCTGCGGCAAATGCTCACCGTGCAGTCGTTCGATGACCTGCTGTGGATTCGTCACGGCTATTGGGATGCGCCGACGGGACTGCTTTCTGCCGAGGGCGAGGGGCCGGTCGTGGTGAGCGGCCACACGCCAACGGTGTCGCTCGGGCGTTATTGCGAGGTAGGTGGCCTTGCGGGACTCGATGAGGAGTCGGGCCGCGGGCAGATTGTGCGTCTGGGTGGCGAGGATACCGCCGGCGTGCCCGATCGCATCGATATCGACTGCGCCGCCGCCACCGGCTCCGAGTTCGGTCGCGTGGGCATCCTGCGCCTTGATGACGGCGCCGAGTTCTATGCGAACATCAACCCAGGCGAATAATCGGTGCAAAGGGTAGCTAATTTGGGACGGAGCTTTTTTGACTACTTTCGGAGAATAGCGCCTTTTTGCTCGGTAAGCGCGAGAAATGAGGAGCGTCTGCGTCCTCGGCAGTGCGAAAATGCTCAAAAAACCGTCGCAACGGAGTCAAACGACGTTGCGACGGTTCTTTTTTGGCTGCCCGCTGGCTAAGTGAGTAGACTTTTTTGGAAATGCCGAGCAGCCGGCAAATTTGCCTCAACAAAACCGCAGGTCACTGACTTGTGTTTTGCCGGTGTGGTCAGGGATTCGGCAAAAGTCTACTCACTTAGTTTTGCGTGTCGCAAATCGTCCGCAACGAGACCCCCCATTGCGCCAATTAGGCGCCGTACGGGTTGCGGTCGCGTTCGATGCGTTGGCGGATGTGGGCGTATTCGATAATCAGCAGCACCAGGAGTAGGGCCATGATGGCTAGGTAGCTCACCACGGCGCCCATCAGACCCAGCAGCTTAATCAGGATCACCGGCACCACCACGCTTACGGCGAAGCAGATCAGGTAGATCTTGGTGACATCGCCGGCGTGGCGCAACACCGTGATAATGGCATAGATAAAGTCGATTGCCGCGGTGACGCCGCCGGCGACAACCATTAGCAGTGCAAGCGTGCGGTAGCGCTCAAAGTTGAGGCCGTACATAAAGCTCATGAGGGGAATGCCGGGGCCTGCCATAAATGCGGCGCACGCTCCAGTAATGACTACGATCAGTGCCATAACGGCAACAATAATCAGATCAAAGCGGCGACGCTTGCGCGGATTCGCCCAAATGCTCGACAGACGTAGGAGCTGCGGTTTATAGATAAATCCAATGCTCAACAAAATGGCCTGCGCCGGAAAAAACAGTGCATTAAAGTACAGCTGATATTTGTATGCCAGCGTGCCCTCCATCACAAACTTGGGCATGCTCTCGATAAGGTTGAACAGGAACAGCGCACCAAAGAGCGGGGCGCACTGGACAAACAGGTGGCCAGCCTCGCGCAGACTCATGCGGCGTGATTTTTCGGTTTCGAGCAGGGCGAGCGGGGCGGTGACCAGCACGAGCGAGGCAATCGCGGCGATGCCCATGGCCATGGCGGCGATGGGCATGCTGCGCGTGAGGAACAGTGCCACGCTAAAGACCGCGATGACGCCGACGGATCGTAGCGTTTGGCTCATGCCGGCCAGGTAGAGTTTGTCGGCCTGCTGCAGGCGGCCCTCGTACACGTCGGCAATGCCGTCGATCACCTTATACAGGTAGACGCCCAGGCCGATTGTGGCCATCTGCGCATCGTAGCCGCGGGCGCTGCTGTACACCAGGCCGCATGCCAGCGCGAGCGCTCCGCAGAGCCAGCGGTTGAGCTGGTAGGAGGCGAAGGAGGTCTTTTCGTCGATGTCCGAGACCTGAAAGTTGCGCACGCCGTAGTTGCACGCGATCATGATGAGCGTGCCGGTGACAAAGGCGATGGAGAATTTGCCAGCCTCCTCGGCGCCCACGAGCTGTGTGGACACGATGGTGAGCAACGGAAACACCATGCCCCACACGGCGGTGCCCAGGGTATTCCAAAGGTAGTCGCGACGGGTGGCGTGATCTTCGTACTCGGCTTCTTGCGTGGAGAAGCCGCCGCCGTAGACGGCTCCGAGCAGGCGGTTCCACCAGGCATTGACCATGCGGTGGATGGGGCCGGGTTGGCGATCGCGCTCGCGACGACGGCGTGTGGCCTGGCTGCTGTCGGGACCGCCGGCGTTACGTTGGCTTAGTTCTTGGATTCGCGCGAGCTCCTCGGCGGTGTGCGATGCGGGGAACAGGCCGTTCTCGATGCGTCCGCCCTGGGCCTTTGCGGTGCCGCTGCTCGCTATGGCGGGGTCGGCGACGCCATTGCGGCGGGCGATGGCGCGGCGGATGCTATCGAGGGGCGTGATGCTCAAAGCGGAGTCCTTTCTATTGCTACGCTCTAGTATAGACGCGACGGTGTTCGTTCGTGTTTTTGAACAGGTTGTTCGATAATTTCGGCGGCGCCATTCAGTAGACGGCATTTGGGGACGTTCCTTATGTGCCGGCACTTTGGGAACGTCCCTAAGTGCCGGCATCCGGGGTCGCTCCTTGGTTGTTGCCTGTTCAAGAGTGTCTCTAACGACTAGGCCGCTTGCCTGCGATTTTTGACCGTTGGGCGGGCGCTTCGCCGTTGCCGCAAAAACGTTTTTGCATATCGGGTACAACGGGCTTTACGTGAGTAAAGTGCGCGCCGCGTCCACGTGTCGCGCTTTTAAAGGAGGCCCCATGCCTGGTGTTACCCCTGCAGAAGTTCTGTCCAACTTTGGTATTGCGCTGGTCGAAGATCCCGCCGAGAATCAGCCCCGTCTGCTGGTCGATCTACCCGCCGCGGAGCTCGTCGAGCACGCTATCCGCCGCGAAGAAGGCCGCATGGCATCCAACGGCGCGCTGGTGATCGAGACGGGGGAGCGCACTGGTCGTTCCCCCAATGACCGCTTTATCGTCGACACCCCCGATGTCCACGACAAGATTGCCTGGGGCGCCGTCAACCGCCCGCTGTCCGTCGAGAGCTATGAGGCCATCAAGGCCGGCATCGTCGACTATCTCAACGAGCGCGACGTGTTCGTTACCCGTGGCATGGCAGGCGCCGACCGCAACCACACGCGTCGACTGCTCGTTGCCTGCGAGCGTGCCAGCCAGGCACTCTTTATCAAGCAGATGCTCGCCCGCCCGCTCGCCCGCGAAATCGCGCGCACCGGCGAGCCCGACTTCTGCGTGCTCGCGGCGCCCGGTTTCCAGTGCGATCCTGCCATCAAGGGCCTCAACTCCAGCGCCGCCGTGGTCATCAATTTCCAGGAACGCGTGATTCTGGTCGCCGGCACCGGCTACTCCGGCGAGATTAAAAAGTCGATCTTTAGCGTCATGAATTACCTGCTGCCCGTCGAGGACGACGTGCTACCCATGCACTGCTCGGCCAGCATGGATCCCGTCACGCACGAGGCCGCCGTGTTCTTTGGCCTTTCGGGCACGGGCAAGACCACGCTTTCGGCCAACCCCACGCGGCTGCTGATCGGCGACGACGAGCACGGTTGGTCCGACATGGGCATCTTCAACATCGAAGGTGGCTGCTACGCCAAATGCGAGGGCCTGGACGCGTTCCACGAGCCCGAGATCTTCAACGCTGTCCGCTTTGGCGCGATCTGCGAAAACGTGGTGCTCGACGAGAACCGCAAGCCCAACTACGACGACATCTCGATCACGCACAACACGCGCGTGGCATACCCTGTGGAGCACATTCCCAACGCGTGGACCAAGGGCATGGGCACCACTCCAAGCGTCGTGCTCTTCCTGACCTGCGATGCCTTTGGCGTGCTGCCGCCCATCTCGCGCCTGACGGCCGACGCCGCCATGTATCACTTTGTGACGGGCTTTACGGCCAAGATCCCCGGCACCGAGGTCGGCGTCACCGAGCCCACGCCCACGTTCTCTTCGCTGTTTGGCGAGCCGTTTATGCCGCTCGACCCCATGGTCTATGCCAAGATGCTCGGTGAGCGCATCGCCGACGGCCGCACGCGTGTGTACCTGGTCAACACCGGCTGGATCGGCGGCGGCTACGGCGTGGGTCATCGCATCGAGCTTGCCTACACGCGCGCCCTGGTGGCCCGCGCCCTCGACGGTACCATCGAGGACAGCGAGTTCGTGCACGACGACATCTTTAACGTCGACATTCCCACCACGTGCCACGGCGTACCCGACGGCATCCTGGTGCCGCGCCAGTATTGGCAGAGCACCGCTCGCTACGACGAGGCCGCGCACAACTTGGCCGTGATGTTCGAGGAGAACTTCGAGAAGAAGTACTCGCACCTGCCCGAATCCGTCAAGGCCGCCGGTCCGCACGCTCAGGTGCACGCCGACGCCCGTCATCGCGGCCACGGCCTGCTGGGACTTCGCCACTAGCGTCGCCTCAGACCCAAAACCATCATAAAGGGGACAGGCACCTTTGTGGTGGTTTTACTCGCGCGGATGACTCGGGTTATAATACGCCTAACATATCGCTCCCTTCTCCGGATGGGGGCAGCGTAAGCGCTCTTGTGGCGGCACCGTAGGACTTTGAAGGTGGCCGTCGTAAGGGCGCTTTTTGTTTAGGCACCCGGGCTCGGGCGCATGCTATGAAGGGAGAGCACATGAAGAGTTTCGTTGCCGAGGATTCGTTTTGGGAGCTATTTCCGCAGGCGGCTGTCGGTGTTGTGGTCGTAAAGGGCATGAAGCCCGCGGCTCAGATTCCTCAAGAGGACGTGGACGCGATTGCGGCGTTGCTCGACCGCGCCAATATCGACGCGGAGCGTCATCTGACCAGCGATACTATCAGCGAGAATGCGCCGGTTAAGGCATGGCGCGAGGCATATCGCCTATTCAAGACCAAGAAGGGCGCGCGTTGCTCAATTGAGAACCTGCTCAAACGCGTGCTCAAAGGCAAGCCGGTGGGCCACATTACGCCCGCGGTGGACATTTACAACACGGTGTCGCTGACCTACGCGTTACCCGTAGGCGGCGAGGATTTGCATGCGATCGAGGGAGACCTTCGCTTGAAGGTGACCGACGGCGGCGACGCGTTCCTGCCGCTTGGCGAGGAAGCGGATGACCCGACGCTGTCCGGCGAGCTGGCCTACGTCGATGATGCGGGCGCCGTGTGCCGCTGCTGGAACTGGCGCGACGGCGTTCGAACGGCCCTGTCCGACGATTCGGCGGACGCGTTCCTGGCGATTGAGTGCGTAGAGCCCGAGCGAATGGGGGACTGCCAGGCCGCCATCGATCGTCTTGCCGATTTGCTCGAGCGCTATCTGGGAGCGACGGTTGTCGTTAAGACGCTTGTGACTCGCGACAATCCCTGCGTGGAGCTGTAGCGGCGCCTGCGGATCATGTTCGCCGGTCAAAACCGCCACAAAGGTGCCTATCCCCTTTGTGGTGGTTTTTATGTTGATGGGTTAACAAATGGGGTATTTGGGTACGGGTGTCGGCTTATGCGACTAAGATGTTTACCCGTAAGCATTATGCAAGCGAAAGGCGGTCGACTCCCATGCAGCAGAACGACGAGACACGTTTCGAGGACTTTGTTGGACTGATCAGCGGGCTCTACAAGGAGATTCAGCGTATCAAGACGTCCGAAGGCGCAAGGCTGGGCCTCAAGGGCTCCGACGTTATGTGCCTGTACTATCTTGAGCGCAGCAAGGACGGCCTGACTGGCGCCGACCTCGCCCGCATGGCCGGCGTTACCCGTGCCGCCGTTTCGCGCACACTGGCACATCTGGAGGAGGGCGGCTACGTCGAGGTTGACGACTCGGGTGATGCGGCCGTCAAGTATCGTGCTCCGGTGCGCCTGACTGCCCTGGGCGGCGAGAGCATGAGCGAGGCCGATCGCATCATTCGCGAGGTGCTCGATACCACCGGCAAGGCCATGGGCGTGGAGCAGCGCGAGCAGATGTATGCATCGCTGCGCACGATCCTCAACACCCTGCGCGAGATCTAGAGCCGCGCTGGCGCTAGCTTTCAGCCAAGAACTGCATCGTCCCGTTTGAGCGCGTACGCCGTGCCGGGACATTGCTGTCAAAATTCCCTGCGCGGGACCTGCGCAAGAAAGGATTCGCTATGTCCGTCCGCATTATTACCGATTCCGCAAGCGATATGTCGCCGGCCGAGCACCCGGCACTGGACGTTTTGCCGCTGTCCGTCACCTTTGGCACCGATGTGTATATGGATGGCGTCGACATCGATCACCAGCGCTTTTACGAGATGCTTGTGGAGCGCGACGAGCTGCCCAAGACCGGCCAGGTCAACCCGTACGCGTTTTCGCAGGCGATTGCCGAAGCACGTGAGGCCGGCGACGAGGCTGTGATTATTACCGTGGGCGCTAAGCTATCAGGCACCAATCAGAGTGCCCGTACCGCACTTGCCGAGGCGCCAGGTGGCGACGTGTTCGTGGTAGACAGCAACAACGTCACCCTGGGCGAGCGCGTCCTGGTCGAGTATGCGCTGCGCTTGGTGGACGAGGGCCGCAGTGCATCTCAGATCGCGGCGGCTGTCGAGGCCGTGCGCGACCGTGTGGTGGTTATCGGCCTGCTCGAGACGCTGGAGTACCTGGTGCGCGGCGGTCGTCTGTCTGCTGCGGCCGGCGCCGTGGGCACGCTGCTCAACGTGAAGCCCGTGGTGGCTGTCGAGGACGGTCTGATCGTGCAGCTGGGCAAGGCGCGCGGTTCCAAGAACGGCCGCAACCTGCTGAACCAAAAGGTCGAAAAGGCGGGCGGCATCGACTTTTCCATGCCGCTGGCGCTCGGCTATACGGGTCTTTCGGATGCGGTGCTCAAGAAGTATATCGAGGACAGCGCGGCACTGTGGGCTGGTCACACCGAGGGCGAACTGCCCGTTCACACCATCGGCGCCACCATCGGAACCCACGTTGGCCCCGGCGCCGTGGCAGTAGCCTTCTTCCAGCCCGCCAACTAACCGACCTGCCATAAACCATCACAAAGGTGCCTGTCCCCTTTGTGATGGTTTATGCTTTTCCGGGTGGAAGGGAGCGAGCAATGGCGTCTGAGGGCTTTTTTGATCGGGTGTACGGGGTGGTCGAGCAGATCCCCGAGGGGATGGTCGCCACGTATGGTCAGGTGGCACTGCTTGCCGGTCGTCCACGAAGTGCGCGGTACGTGGGGTATGCCCTTCATAGTAATCCGCGCCCTGGCCAAATTCCCTGTCATCGCGTGGTGTTTGCCGACGGCCGTATCTGTGAGGGCTTTGCCTTTGGCGGCCCCGATGCTCAGCGCGAGCTCTTAATGGGGGAGGGCGTGACGTTTGCCGATCCCATGCATGTTGATCTGGCCGCCTGTCGTTGGCCTGCTGGACTCTAACAGCTCTGCCGTGGTCAAAGCCACCACAAAGGTGCCTGTCCCCTTTGTGGTGGCTTTCCGTTGCAGGTTTACCTGGGCTAACTTATGGAGAAGGTGTGTTGGGGTAGTTTGACGCTAGAAAGTAAGCCACGGTGAACTATATTGGTTTCAGCAACGGAGCAGGCAATAGGCGATGAAAAAGCCTGCCCTGTTGAGTTTGATTCGCATCCCTCCCCTCTGTGCGATTCAACGGTGTACTTCGGGAACAGGCCCGCTGGCAGCTAACTGCCGGCGGGCCTGTTCCTGTTTGTCGGGAGAGTGTGATGGATGGAGCTGAAGCGGTCCGGCTCCAAAAAAGGCGGACGCCGTAGCGCCCGCCCTAAAGCAATCGAAAGCTCAAGCCAGCAAATCGGTCTAGTACACCATGCCCATGGCGTCCTGAACCTCGGCCAGGGTCTGCTCGGCGATCTCATTGGCGCGACGGTTGCCCTCATGCAGGACGTCCTTCACATAGTCCAGATCGTTCTCGTAGCGCTGGCGACGCTCGCGGATAGGTGCGAAGTACTTGTTGACGGCCTCGGTCACGTACTTCTTGAGCTGGCCGGAGCCGCCCATGCCAATCTCCTCGGCAATCTCGACTTCGGAACGGCCGGTGCAGATGGCGGCTGTTGAAAGCAGGCCAGACACGCCGGGGCGGTTCTCGGGATCGAACGTGATCATGCGCTCGGAGTCGGTCTGGCTCTTCTTGATGCGTTTGGCCGTTTCCTCGGCGGTCATCGAGATGTTGATGGCGTTGCCGTAGCTCTTGCTCATCTTGCGACCGTCCAGGCCCGGCAGCAGCGGGGTCTCGGACAGCAGCGCGTCGACCTCGGGGAACACCTTGCCGTAGCGGTTGTTAAAGCGGCGGGCGATGGTGCGGGTGAGCTCGATGTGCGGCAGCTGGTCGCGGCCGACGGGCACGACGTTGCCCTTGCAGAACAGGATGTCGCAGGCCTGATGCACCGGGTAGGTGAGCAGAAGGCCGGTGAGCTCGTGGCCCGAGGCCTCCATCTCGGCCTTGACGGTGGGGTTGCGCGCCAGCTCGGCCTCGGAGACCAGCGACAGGAACGGCAGCATGAGCTGGTTGGCGGCGGGCACGGCGGAGTGCGCGTAGATCATGGTCTTGTCGGGATCGATGCCGCAGGCAAGGTAGTCCATGACCATGTTGTACACGTTGTCCTGGATGTGCTCGGTCGTGTCGCGGTCAGTGATGACCTGGTAGTCGGCGATGAGCACGTTGGTCTTGGCGCCCATGTTCTGCAGCTCAACACGGCCCTTGAGGGTACCGAAGTAGTGGCCCAGGTGCAGACGGCCGGTGGGGCGGTCGCCGGTGAGCATGGTGAACTTCTCGGGCGTTTTGGTCAGGCCCTCGCGAATGGCGTTGCTCTTTTGCAGCGCGACTTCGTAGCTGTTCTCGTTTGGCATGATTGCTCCTAACGTATGTTCATGGGTCAAGATGATAACGCGTTTATTGGAGGGGCGGTGCGTAAGTAGGCGAGGGCGGGAGAGGGACGCGCGTGGTGCGGCTTGTGCGATGGGCGCGGCGCGGCCGCGCTTGGCCAACGGTGCCTTGGCACATCCTCGGCAGCTTGCCCTAGAGCTTGTGGTGGCGCTCTTCTTTGCGCTCCTCGGCTGCCTGCTCCTCCTGCTTAAAGGCGGGGTCGTCGGGGGTGACGAGCTCGTCCTCGTGCGTGCGCTTGTTGTAATGGTGGCGTAGCACGGGTTCAAACAGGTGCAGGTGCTTGGCGAAGGCCGCCGAGCCAATGGCGAGCACGGTAAAGATGAGCACACGCATGGGCACTTCGACCTGGTTAATCGCGGCGGCGCCGGCCGAAAGCATGATGCACCAGGCATAGATGAGCAGCACGGCCTGTTTTTGGTTGTAGCCTTCTTGGATTAGGCGGTGGTGGATGTGGCCCTTGTCGGCCTGCCCAATGCTAATGTGGGCGCGCCTGCGGCGCACGATGGCGCTAAACGTGTCGATGATGGGCACGCCGGCAACGATGAGCGGGATGATAAGCGAGGTGAGCGCGGCGGTGCGGCTCACGTTGAGTAGCGAGATGGAGCCCAGCGCAAAGCCCAGAAGCAGCGACCCCGAGTCGCCCAAGAAGATGCTTGCGGGGTTGAAGTTGTAGCGCAAAAAGGCCAGACAGGCGCCAAAGAGCGCAATGGAGAGCGCTGCGGCGTCGATGCGGCCCGAGAGAACGGCCATCGAAAACATGGTGAACGACGCGATGCCGCAGATGCCCGTGGCTAAGCCGTCGAGGCCGTCGATGAGGTTAATGATGTTGGTGAATGCCACCAGATAGATCACGGTGATGGGGTAGGCGAGCCATCCGAGCATGATTTCGCCGGGGGCAAACGGGTTGACGATGACGCCGATGCGCAGGCCACCCACGCAGGCGATGAGCGCAGCGAGGACCTGTCCGGCCAGCTTTTGCTTGGGCTTGAGCTGGAAGACGTCGTCGATAGCGCCGGTCGCAAAGATGACGGTAAAGGAGAGCGCCAGCATGGGATAGCTAATGTGAAGGCGCGGGTGCGGCACCAGGACGGGCGGCCAGCCTAGGTGCCAGGTGCCTAGGATTTGCACAATGCAGGCAACGACCAGGCCCAAAAACACCGCCGTTCCGCCCAAACGCGGGATGGGCTTGGTGTTGATGCGGCGCTTGGAAGGATAGTCGACGGCGTCGAGCTTAATTGCCAAGCGCTTGACCAGGGGCACCATGAGGAAGGTCGTGATAAAGGCCGCCGCTGCCACGCATAGGTACGGTATGTAGCTCGGGGATGAAGCCATGAATCTAAAAACCGCCAAGCGTCGAAGGAAAAGGTCAGAAGAACGCCATGCGCAAAGGGCATAGCCGAACCATGATACTCGACCACGGGGGGTGCATGGAATTGCATGCAGCGATAATCACGCGCTTACCAGATATTGGGATGTTGTCGATGGCGTCGGGATGCCGGTGGGGATTCATATGGACTGTAATGGCGATTTTCGACAAAAGAAAACCACCCCCCACGTTACGAAAATGAACCCACCTAAAACAGGTGGGTGCCCTCATCGACTGTTCCAGCGTCCTTAACAACGAAGGATACCTGTACTAGGTACGACTGTGTGGGCTCCCTAAATAAACGCGACGGTTCACCCAGTTGCTCCGCGGGGGGCGGAATACCTACATCATAAAGCGGCACTTTGTCGATTCCAGTCTTGACATTAAAAAAATCGTGTCGGACGATTACGGCGCCTTGGGCTCGAGCCGTCTGTGCGGTTGGTCCCTTTACGTTTGAGCTGCTGAATCATTGTTTTGGAGCATGTTTTTATGCCGACGTCGTTGACCGAACTTTTTTCGCCCGCCTGCCATTTGTGTCCGCGCCGTTGCGGTGCGGCGCGCGACGAGGGCGCGCGTGGCGTGTGCGGCGCCGACAACACGCTTAAGGTCGCCCGCGCGGCGCTCCATATGTGGGAGGAACCGCCCATTTCGGGCGAGGCCGGCTCGGGTACGATTTTCTTTAGCGGCTGTTCGCTCAAATGTATCTACTGCCAAAACCACGAGATCTCGACGGGCAATTTCGGTCTTGAGATTTCGCCCGAGCGTTTGGTCGAGATTATGCTGGAGCTGCAGGACCAGGGCGCCAATAACATCAACCTGGTGACGGCGACGCACTATGCGCACCTGTTGCCTGCCGCGATTGCCGCGGCACGGACGCGCGGGTTGGTCATCCCAATTGTCTACAACACGAGTGGTTACGAGCGCGCGAGTGCCGTGGCGGCGCTGGGCGACCTGGTCGACGTGTGGCTTACGGACTTTAAATATGCCGATGCCGGGCTTGCGCAGTCGCTTTCTCATATTAAGGACTACCCGCGCGTGGCCGTGTCGGGTCTGGCCCAGATGGCGCGCGAGATTGAGCGCCGCGGGGGAGAGCTGGTAGACGAGGACGGGCTCATGAGGCGCGGCATAATCGTGCGTCATCTGGTGCTGCCGGGGCATGCGGACGATTCGTGCCGCGTGTTGGACCTGGTGTGGCAGACGGTGGGCGACGTGCCGATCTCGGTCATGAACCAGTACACGCCCAATGCCCTCATGCGCGAACAAGGCGGCGACCTGGCGCGCGCCGTGACGCGCGAGGAGTACGAGCAGGTGCTCGACCATGCCGACGACCTGGGCTTTACGACGATGTTTTGGCAAGAAGGCGGCGCGGTAGACGAGAGCTTTACCCCGGCGTTCGACACCACCGGCGTCCTCACCAGCGCAAAGTAGCGCGTTCGCCGATGATTTTTCTGGGACGGGGATTAAAAAATCATTAGAAGTAGTCTTTTTGGGACGGGGCTGTTTTAGCTACCCCGACAGGCAACGCGAACGGTTTGGCCGAACAGCGGCAGGGGTAGCTAAAACAGCCCCGTCCCAAAAAGACTACTCCCGGTGTGGGGCCGAACCGGCATCCGAAAGTAGTCAAAAAAGCCCCGTCCCAAAAAGACTGGGTATTGGGCGTTGACAGTTGGCGAGCCGTAGGTAAAATATCGACTTGTCCTGGGGACGTAGCTCAGTTGGGAGAGCGCTGCCGTCGCATGGCAGAGGCCGAGGGTTCGACTCCCTTCGTCTCCACCCTTGGATTTGATAAGCCGCTGACATTGTGTCGGCGGCTTTTTTTAAAAGAAAGGGCTGTACCATGGCCAAGCTTGAGTCCCAACCACTGTCTGCCGAGGAACGCGCCGAGTTGGAAGAGCTCCGCGCCGAGAAAGCTCGTCGCGAGGCCCAGGAAGAGGCACGCCGCGAGCGTGAGGAGCTGGCCGCCCTGCGTGCCGAGCGCGAGAAGGCCGAGGAGGCCGCCGCGAACGTCGCCCCCGCGCCCAAGCCCGCCGCCGCGAAGCCCGCGCCCACCGCACCTAAACCTCAGCCTAAAAAGGTCGCTCGTTCCAAGTCCGTCGAGCCCAAGCCGAGCCGTGACGAGATGACCTTTGCCCAGCGCATGGTTACCTCCAAGGAGCCTACGGGCGAGAACGAGATCCCTGGCATGGCGCCGGCTCAAAAAATCATCATTGTCCTTGCCCTCATCGCGTTTGTCATCTTTATGGGCTACACGATCCTGACCAGCATGGGCCTGCTCTAGCCCATTCGCGCTGGGTGCCATGCCCGAACACTCTGCCCTTTTCCAACCCTCAACCTCTGCACAACGCATCCGAAAGGTCGCCCCATGGCTTTGACCGACATCTCGCATCCCACCGACATTGCAATGCTCACCGATCTGTACGAGCTCACTATGGCCCAGGGCCTGTGGGAGAGCGGCAAGGCCAATGAGCAGGGTTGTTTTACCGCGTTTTACCGCGACCATCCCTTTGGCAGCGCCTATGCCGTCATGTGCGGCACCGCCGAGCTGCCCGAGCTGGTCGAGAACCTGCGCTTTACGCCCGAGGATATCGACTACCTCGCCTCACTCCAGGCCCCGGCCGGCGGTGCGATGTTCAAGCCTGCATTCCTCGACTACCTGCGCGATTTTCGTGCACATGTAAACATCGACGCCGTCCCCGAGGGCGAGCTCGTCTTTCCGCGCGAACCCATGGTTCGCGTCACCGGTCCCGCGCTGGAGTGCCAGCTGCTCGAAACGGCGCTGCTCAACATCGTCGGCTTCCAGACGCTTGTCGCCACCAAGACGGCGCGCGTGGTGCTGGCGGCGGACGGCCGTCCCGTTGCCGAGTTTGGCCTGCGCCGCGCCCAGGGTCCCGATGGCGGGCTGGCCGTCGCGCGCGCGAGCTACGTTGCCGGCTGCTCCTCTACGTCCAATGTGCTCGCCGGCCGCCGCTACGGTATTCCCGTCTTTGGCACGCATGCGCACAGCTGGGTCATGAGCTTCGACTCCGAGCTCGAGGCCTTCCGCGCCTTTGCCAAGTCGAGCCCCAAGAATTGCACGCTGCTCATCGACACCTACGACGTACGCGAGGGTTGCGAGCATGCCATTACGGTTGCCAAGGAGATGGAAGCGGTGGGCGAGCGCCTGTCGGCCATTCGCATCGACTCCGGCGACCTCGCCAAGCTCTCCAAGTATGTGCGCGGCCGTTTTGATGCCGAGGGCCTGCCCTATGTGGGGATCTCGGTTTCTAACGATTTGGATGAGTACACGATTCAGTCGCTGCTCGACCAGGGCGCGCCTATCGATAGCTTTGGCGTGGGCACCAAGCTCGCGACCTGCTACGACCAGCCGGCGCTGGGCGGCGTGTACAAGCTCGCCGCCCGCCGTGCGAGTGAGACGGACCCGTGGACGCCGGTGGTCAAGCTCTCCGAGCAGCCCTACAAGCGCACGATCCCGGGTGTGCAACGCGTGCGCCGTTATTACGACGGCTTTGGCGGCCCGGTCTGCGACATGATCTACGACGAGGACCATCTGGCGGGGGAGGGCGCCGCGCGCGGCAATACCCTCGTGGCCGTGAATGATGCCGCTCTGGTGACCGACGTGTCCGAACTTGAGTATCGCGAGCTGCTGGTGCCGATCGTGCGCGATGGCAGTGCGGTGGCTCCGCGTGAGAGCATCCAGGACGCGCGCGAGCGTTGCGCCTGGGCACTTGACCATCTGGACGCAGCTTTCAAGCGCTTCCTGTACCCGCAGACCTATGTGGTGGGCATGGAGCAGGGCCTGGCTCAGGTGCGCGACGAGCTCGTGCGCAAGAACATGGCTGCGGCTTCGGCCTTCCCCTGGGCTCACTAATTCCTTGGGCGGTAGGGGCGAGTCACGCTTCCCTGGCCGCCGGCTCGGCCGTTCGCTGAACAGTTGATTGGTTTGACGTATGACGACTTCTTATAAAACGATGGTGGTAAAGATCGGTTCGTCCACGGTGGTGGGCGCCGACGGCAAGGTCAACCGCGCCTTTATCGGCGGGCTTGCCGACCAGGCCGCAGCGCTGCGCGAGCTTGGCTGGCGCCTGGTCGTGGTGAGCTCGGGTGCCATTGCCTGCGGCTATCCCGTGCTGGGCTTCGACCGTAAGCCGGTCGGCGACCTGCCGAGCCTGCAGGCCTGCGCCTCGGCCGGTCAGTGCATCATCTCGTCGGCCTACGACGAGGAGTTCCATGCGCGCGACCTGCTCACCTCGCTCGTGCTGCTCACGCGTCACGACACGGCGCGCCGCACGTCCTACCTGCACGCGCGCGACGCCCTGCTTCGCCTTGTGGAGCTTGGCGTGGTGCCGGTCGTCAACGAGAACGATACCGTCACCGTCGATGAGATCAAGTTTGGCGACAACGACACGCTGGCGGCGCTTGTGAGCTGCCTGGTTTCTGCCGATCTGTGCGTGACGCTCTCGGACATCGATGGCCTCTACACCGCCAATCCGCACGAGGATCCCACGGCCGAGTTCGTCCCGGTCGTGCATAAGATCGACGCCAAGATCATCGCCTCGGCGGGCGATTCTTCCACATCGGTGGGCACGGGCGGCATGATCACCAAGATCCGCGCGAGCCGCATTCTCATGACGGCGGGCATTCAGAGCGTGATTTGCTCGGGCGAGGAGCCCGATGCGCTCGTGCGTCTGGCCCGCGGCGAGAGCGTGGGTACGCTGTTCGATCCGCCGGCGGAGCGCCTGGACATTGCGCCGCGCAAGCTGTGGATTGCACTGGGCGACAAGGCGCACGGCTCGGTGACGGTCGATGACGGCGCCGCGAAGGCGCTGGTCAGCCGCGGTTCGTCGCTGCTCGCGGTGGGTATTCGCGAGGTCGATGGCCAGTTTGCCGAGGGCGATGTGCTCGACGTGTGCGACCCGAGCGGCATGGTTGTCGCCCGTGGTATCGCCGAGGCCGATTCGGACGTGCTGGAGCTTGCCGCCGGCCGCCGCCAGGACCAGATTGCCAGCAACCGCCTGCTCGCAGACCTGGCCGAGAAGCCCGCGATACACAGGGATAATCTAATCGTCTTCGCCTAACGGGTCGACGCTGCGCGCCGCCCAGAGCGACAATTTGTCATTCAAAAGGCGAGGCATGACCATCAGGTCTATGCCTCGCCTTTTTCATGCCAACTTGTTCGCTCTGGGCGGCGCTCGCTTCTTTTGTTCGACCTACGATTTAAAGCCACTGCTAAGGGGCGTTTTCGCTTTCCGTCCTCTACCTGCGGCATTGTCGTTGCCGGCACTTGTTCGGCACTTGGGGATGTTTCTTTTGTGCCGGCAGGTGGGGACGCTCCTTTGCTAGAAGATTTGGCGCAGGTCTCCGCGGTTGAGGGCTTCGTTGAAGAGGTGCTTGAACACCACGCTACCGTGTAGACCGTCGTGCTCGAACTCGTTGGTCACCCAGGCATGCGAGTTACCCACGCGGCTGAGCGTATCGAGCTGCATGCCCGAGTCGACGTACATGTCGTCGAAATACACCGCGGCCTGCAGGGGCACCTCGTTGCACGCCAGTCGCTGCGGGTCGTAGATCTTGTCCCAGCTGGTGTCTTCCATCAGCAGGTCCATGGCGGGCTTGAAGGGCTTGAGCTCGGGCATCTGCTCGAACATCCACGGGAACATGGCCTCGCCGGTAAACATGAGCGGGCGCGCGAGGGTGTCAAACTCGGCGCGCTGTGCCTTCTCTTCAGCCGCGGCCCAGCCAATGGGCATGGTGTCACCGTCGGCGTATATGAACTCCTGCAGCGTCCAGTACAGCGGATTCGTGCGCGTGTTGGTGCGCTCGAAGGCGCGCATCAAAAAGCTGTCGGATACCGAGGTGCCGCAGGTCAGCGTGCCGTCGCCGTCAACAAAAGCGTGATCGATAATCCAATGCATGCGCTCAAAGCTCGGCTTCATGCCAAAGTCGCTGCCCATGAGCTGTAGGCGCTCGACCGTCATCGGCGAGCCGTCGGGCAGCACGGGCTTCTGAGCCTCGAGCGCATCGGCCAGGGCTGCCACGCGCTCGACGTCGGCAGGGTAGCGGTCGTAATACTGCTGCGTCTTGGCGACCATGCGCGGGAAGGTGTGCGCGTAGACTTCGCTTGCGCTCGCCGGCACGTGCGGAATGCCGCCGCAGGTAAAGCTTGCCGCCACGCCCTCGGGGAAGAGCGACAGATAGCTCAACGTCAAAAAGCCGCCGTAGCTCTGCCCGAGTGTGACCCAGGGCTTGCCGCCAAAGCCCACCAGGCGCAGGTACTCAAAATCGCGCACGATGGAGCTGGCGAGGTGACGCTTGAGGAAGTCCGCCTGCGAGCGGGCCGCATCGGAGCCTGCCGCCTCGGCGCGCTCGCCCAGTGCGGCAATCGTGCGCCCGTCTACACAGCTGCTGCGCCCGGTACCGCGCTGGTCGGGCAGCACGACGCGGAAATGCTTGACGGCCTCTTCGATCCAGCCATCGCTTGTGGGCGACAGCGGACGCGGGCTCTCGCCACCGGGGCCACCCTGCAAAAAGAGAAGGAGCGGCAGGTCGTCGTTGATGCGGTCAGGTGCGCAAACCACACGGTAGAAGAGCTTGATGCTCTCGGGCGCGCCGGCGATGGGTGTCGGTATAGCGCCGCGGCGCATGGTGCTGCCGACGGCCAGGAGCATCGGCTCCAGGCCGCGCCAGTCGAGGGGGACGTCGATGCTGTGGTCCTCGACATACAGGCCGGGGACGTGGTACGAAGTGATGAGGGCCATGTGAGTCTTCCGTTCGTTGCGGTGTTTCGGGTTGACCAATTCTACCGCCGCGGGCGAGGCCATGCGCAAATCGGCTACCATGGTTGCAAACTTCTAGGAGAAAGGGCCGCCCATGTCGGTCGATATAGCCACGTATGTCCACGATCTTGCCGTTGCCGCTAAGGCAGCGTCGGCCTCGCTTGCCACGGCGAGCGACGAGCAGCGCCAGGAGGCCGTGCGCGCCATGGCCGCAGCACTGCGCAACGGTGTCGACTCCATCGTCGCCGCCAACGAGCTCGATATGTCCGCCGCGCGCGATGCGGGGACCTCGGCGGGGCTCCTCGACCGTCTGCTGCTGACGCCCGAGCGCGTCGAGGGTATGGCCGCCGGCCTGGAGAAGCTCGCCGAGCTGCCCGATCCTGTCGGCCGCGTGCTCGACCACCGCGTGCTCGCAAGCGGCGTGGACCTCACCCGCGTGAGCGTGCCGTTGGGCCTGGTCGCCATGGTGTACGAGGCGCGCCCCAACGTGACGGCCGACGCCGCGGGCATCTGCATCCGCACCGGCAACGCCTGCATTCTGCGCGGCGGCTCGCTGGCCTATCACTCGTGTGCCATGATTTCTGAGCTGCTGGCCGATGCGCTCGAGACCAAGGGCTTCCCGCGCGAGGCTATCTCGATGATCGAGTCCACCGACCGCGAGGCCACTGGCGAGCTCATGAAGCTCCGCGGTATTGTCGACGTACTCATTCCGCGCGGCGGTGCAGGCCTGATCCAGCGCTGCGTGCGCGAGTCGCTTGTGCCGGTGATCGAGACGGGCACGGGCAACTGTCATATCTACGTGCATGAGTCCGCCGACTTTGATAAGGCGCTCAACATTATCGTTAATGCCAAGACCCAGCGTGTAGGCGTGTGCAATGCCGCCGAGTCGCTGCTGGTCGACCATGCTGTGGCCAATGTGTTTTTGCCTGCGGTCGTTGCCGTGCTGCACGACCACGGCGTGCTCATTCACGGCGACGAGGCCACGTGCGCCGCATGCGCCGACGCCGGGCTTGCCGAGGGCGATGACTACGTTGCCGCGACTGAGGAGGACTGGGGTCGCGAGTATCTGGCGCTCGAGATGAGCGTGAAGGTCGTGGCGAACGAGGACGAGGCCATCGCGCACATCAACCGCTACGGCACGATGCACTCCGAGGCCATCGTTGCAGAGGACACGGATGCTTGCGAGCGCTTCCTGGACGAGGTCGATGCCTCGGCCGTGTATGCCAACGCCAGCACGCGCTTTACCGACGGCGGCGAGTTTGGCCTGGGCGCCGAGATTGGCATCTCGACCCAAAAGCTCCACGCCCGCGGCCCCTTTGCCGCCGAGGCCCTCACCACCTACAAATACAAGCTCCGAGGCACCGGCCAGGTCCGCCCCTAAACCCCTCGTAAACGAAAACCGCCACAAAGGTGCCTGTCCCCTTTGTGGCGGTTTTAGGTGGCGTGGGCGGTTAGGCCTGGAAGGTATCGCGGTCGGGGGCGAAGGACTGCATGGCCGCTATGGTGCGGTCAAAGAGCTCGGGGAGCTCCCAGCCCAACATCTCGGCGCCCTGCGAAATCACGTCGCGCGAGCAGCCGGCGGCAAAGCGCTTGTCCTTGAACTTCTTCTTGAGCGACTTGGTCGTAAAGTCCATAACGCTCTTGCTCGGGCGCATGATGACTGCAGCGCCGATCAGGCCGGTGAGCTCATCGCAGGCAAACAGGATCTTTTCCATCTGCAGCTCGGGTTTGGGCAGCGAGGTGTTGAAGTCCGACGTGTGCGTCTGGATGGCGCGAATGAGCTCGGGAGACGCACCTTCGCCCTCAAGAATCTCGGCAGCATAGATGGTGTGGTTCATGGGGTCGTCCTCATGCTCCTCCCAATCCAGGTCGTGCAGCAGACCGACGATGCCCCAAAACTCCTCGTTCTCGGGGTCGAACTCGCGCGCAAAGTAGCGCATAGTGCCCTCGACCGTCTCGCCATGGGTGATGTGGAACGGGTCCTTGTTGTGTTCGTTGAGCAGTTCGAACGCGCGGTCGCGGGTGATTCCGGCGGTAAGCGGCTCTGCCATAAGAGACTCCTTGTGCTCGTGGGTATCGATGAGATTGAATACTACTAGAACAAGAAAACCACCACAAAGGTGCCTGTTCCCTTTGTGGTGGTTTTTGGCGCGGATGGGTTAGTTGAGGGCGGCTCGGGCTAGGCGAGCTTCGGCGTCCTCCTCGGTGACGCCCAAGGCCACGGCGAACTCCTCGATGGAGCGGCGCTTGGCCTCCTTGAGTACGCGCATGTAGTAGGAGCTGGGCTTTTTATCGGCTTCCTCGGCCTGGCGAATGCGGTGCATCATGGTCTTTGCCACGCGGACCGTCTCGGGCGCGCCCAGCTTGAGCTGCTGCTTAAAGTGTGTCTCTTCAAGCGAGCTGTTGCGCTCGGTAAAGGTGTCGCACTCCAGCTCGTCATAGTGGCTCAGCAGATGCTCGGCATCTTGCTGAGAGATGGCGGCATGCAGACGGTCGGCCTGCGCCACGGGGTACATAAGGATCGTCTGCGCATGCCCCTGCTTGGCCTCGAGCAACAACATGGGCTGCGGCGTGTCGTCCCTAAAACCGACGACGGTGCAGACTCCCTGACCCGGATGAATGACGTGTTGACCGATTGAGAACATGCTACCTCCAACTTATACGAATTTACGTATGTCTAGAATAACACGCTGACGTGCGCAAATCCTCGCCTTATGCAGGAAAAGCACACAACTCCGATAGGTAAGAGTATTCGATAAAAGACACAGCTCGTTCACACCTTTATGCATTTTCAACGCGTGCATAATCTGCAGGCAGACCGGCATCTTTGAGTGAGTCCATACAAGCTGTAGTCAATTTTGTGCATATGCAATTTCGATTGGCTTTACCCTGCGACAGTGCCCGTCGCTTGTGATAGAGTGCTACAAACTCTGGCTTTTGCCCTACGAGCGACCAAGAGCTCGGGGGCTTTAACACAAGGAGGATCTATGCCCGAGAAGATTGAAGAGCTGGTACGCGCTGCGCTTGCTGCGGCCCAGGAGGCCGGCGACCTTTCCGCATTTGAACTTGACGATTGCGCTATCGAGCGACCGGCTGACACTTCTCATGGCGAGTGGACCTCTACCATGGCCCTGAAGTCCGCCAAGCTGGCCCACTGCGCCCCGCGCAAGATCGCCGAGGCCATCGTTGCCCATATGCCCGAGGATCCCGCGATCGAGAAGGTTGAGATCGCAGGCCCCGGTTTCATCAACTTCTACCTCTCCGTTGCCGTCAAGAATGCCATCTTTGGCGAGGCTCGCGAGAAGGGCATGGACTTCGCTAAGTCCAACGTCGGTGGTGGTCTGAAGACCCAGGTCGAGTTCGTTTCCGCCAACCCCGTCGGCCCCATGCACATCGGCCACGGCCGCTGGGCCGCGCTGGGCGATTCGCTCTGCCGCGTTATGGACCACGCCGGTTACGACATCCAGCGTGAGTTCTACATCAATGACCACGGCTCTCAGATGAACACCTTCGGCAACTCCATCAGCACGCGCTATATGCAGCTTGCCGACATCATCGCCAAGCAGGGCGTTGATATCGAGGAGGCTCACAAGCTGCTGATCGCCGACCGTGACGCCTTTGTTGCCGACGAGAACGACGAGCACCCCGAGACCCATCCGTATCAGGACAACTTTGCCGAGACCTTGGGCAAGGACTCTTACGGCGGCGACTACATCATCGACGAGGCCGCCGAGTTCTGGCGCACCGACGGCGATAAGTGGGTCAACGCCGATCCTCAGGAGCGCATGGAGAGCTTCCGCGAGCGCGGCTATGTAAAGATGGTCGATAACATGCGCGACCTCTGCCACGCCGTCAACTGCGACTTCGATCGTTGGTACTCCGAGCGCTCGCTGTACGTGAAGGACACCGAGGGCGAGACCGCCGGCACCTCCGCCGTCGACCGCGCTTTTGAGAAGCTCGACAAGATGGGCTACCTCTACACCAAGGACGGCGCCCTGTGGTTCCGCTCCACCGACCTGGGCGATGACAAGGACCGCGTCCTGATCAAGTCCGACGGCGAGTACACCTACTTCGCCTCCGACGTTGCCTATCACTGGGATAAGTTCCAGCGCGTCGACCACGTCATCGACATCTGGGGCGCCGACCACCACGGCTACATCGAGCGCGTCCGCTGCGTCTGCGACGCTCTTGGCTATCCCGGAAAGTTTGAGGTTCTGCTGGGCCAGCTCGTCAACCTGCTGCGCAACGGCAAGCCCGTCCGTATGTCCAAGCGCAAGGGCACCATGGTGACCCTGCAGGAGCTCGTCGACGAGGTCGGTTCCGATGCCGCTCGCTACACGCTCATCTCCAAGAGCTCCAACCAGATGGTCGACTTCGACATCGAGGCCGTTAAGAAGCGCGACAACTCCAACCCGGTGTACTACGTGCAGTACGCTCACGCTCGCGTCTGCTCCATCCTGCGCCGTGCCGCTGACGTAACGCCTGAGCAGGCCGACGAGATGGGCATGAAGGCCGTTGCCGCCAAGGCCATCGGTGAGAACGTCGATTACTCGCTGTTGACCGACCCGACCGAGCTCGCCCTTTCGCGTAAGCTCAACGAGCTCACCGACCTGATCGCCAGCTGCGCTCGCGACCGCGCCCCGTTCCGTCTGACGCACTTTGCCGAGGAACTCGCTGGTGACTTCCACAGCTTCTATGCTGCCTGCCAGGTGCTGCCGAGCGAGGGCCGTCCCGTCGACCCCGAGCTTTCGCGTGCCCGTCTGGCCGCTTGCGACGCCGTCCGCGTGACGCTCGCCCTGGTGCTCACCCTCGTTGGTGTCTCCGCTCCCGAGCAGATGTAAGCTACGGGTCATTTGACCGCGCAGGTTTGGTTTAACTGAGCCTTGAAAGTCCGATCTCCCATATGGAGGTCGGGCTTTTTGCGTTTGGTGAGACTATTTGGTTTGCTGGGAAATGCTACCAAATCGCAACTATACCGGTTTACGGGGCTGAATCGCCAACTGGCGACCATGGTGCCAATGGCAAAATTAAACCCGCAGGTAGATGGCTTATTGTTTCTAGAAAATGCAGGGCATGGTTGGCTTGCAGCATTCTGGCCCCGTAATCCGGCGTAGTTTTGAAAATTGTCCCTTGGGGACGGAGGAAAATGGATCATTTTTGTCTCGCGGAGGGGTGGCGGGATACCGTCCGCCACGAATTGGGCTCATCTCCTACGTTTGGACGCATATCCCGAACCATGCCGAAAAGTACGATATTAAAACCGCAGGTAGCAGACTCGTTGTTTTTGAAAAAACAAGGGTATGGTCAGGGGCTCGGGTGCAAACGTAGTAGATGGGCGCGATTTGTGGCGCGGCTATTCCGGGTGCCACGGCTTCACTCCTCTGGCGCGACATTTCAAGGCGCTTTTGAGGAGGAGTGTCCCTGATGACTGGGCGTTTAAGAACGTCCAATGACTAAGTTGCAGGTGGTTGCGGTTGTGTTACACTAACGCTGCGTATATGACGCAATCATCTCGATACAGATCAATGATGTCCGTCGTTTTGAACGGAACTAGACTGTTTAGCCGCCCTGAAGGTTTATGCAGGGAGCATGTGATCACAGGGCTTGAAAAGAAAGTTGAGCAAACACTGTGTCTGATCAACAGCAAGAAAACGAAATAACGACGACGCAGGCCGCTCCCGCTGCACCGGTTGCGTCGGACCAGGTCGCGGCGCCCGCGCAAGCCTCGGCTCCTGAGACGCCTAAGGCTGCTTCGACGCCTACGCCTGCAGCGGCTGAGAAGGCCGTGCCTGCAACTGGTGAGGAGGCTGCTCCGGCAAAGCCCAAGCGTACGCGCCGCACGACCAGGCCTGCCGCTGACGGCGAGGAGTTCACCAAGCCCAAGCGCCGTACCACGCGCACGACGCGCGCCAAGCGCACCGTTGCAGCTGACTCCTCGGCGCCGATTTCCGATGAGGTCGCACAGGCACGTGCGTTGGCGCAGATTAGCGAGGCTCAGGTGGTGCGCGCCCGCCGTCGTGCTGCCGAGCGCGAGGCCGCGGCTCTGACCGAGCTCGCAGCTCCGTCTGTGCCCGAGACGCCTGCCGCCGACCAGCCGACCGAGAAGCCGGCACCGCGCACACGCCGTCGCACGGCTGCTAAGGCCGAGCAGGTTGCTGAACAGGTAACCCCCGAGCTCACCGAGGCTTCGGTTCGTTCCGCGGCAGGGGAGGGCGCATCGTCTGCTGAGCCCGCTGCGCCTGTCGAGGCCAGCGAAGTTCCCGTTGTTGATCCGGCTTTGCGCCCGCACCGTCGCGGTCGCAAGCCCAAGGCCTTCGTCGAGGCAGAGAAGGCCGCAGCCGCAGCCGCAGCCGCTCGGGATGCTGCGGCGACCGCCGAGTCTGCAACCGCTGCCGACGCACTCGTCCAGGATGCTACGACTTCCGAGGCCGCTCCCGCCGATGTCGAGCCCGCCGACGTCCGTCCTGGTCGCAGCCATCGTACTGCTGCTAAGCGCACGTCCAAGGCCAAGGCTGCCAAGAAGGGTTCGTCCGAGGATTCCGCCGAGACGACCGCCGATGCATCGACTGATGCCGCCGAGCCCCAGGACGTCGAACAGCCTGCGTCCGAGAAGCCCAAGCGCGGTCGTAAGAAGTCCGCTAAGGCCAAGGCGTCCGAGCAGCAGGCTGATGTCGAAGCGCAGGTCGATTCCGGCGCCGAGGCCAATGACGCCGCTGCGGCCAATGCCGACGCCGCCGCAACCGATGGCGCCGCGCCCGCTGAGGCCGATGACAACGCTCGCCCCAACCGTCGCCAGCACAAGCGCAACGAGGAGCGCAACGAGCGCAAGGACGAGCGCAACAACGACCGTCGCAACCGCCAGCGCGATCGCAAACAGCGCAACAAGGAGCGTAACGCCGCCCCCACCGAGCCCACGCTTTCGCGTGAGGAGCTCGCTGCCATGAAGGTCGCCGAACTTCGCGAGAAGGCCAAGGAGTTCGAGATCGAGACCACCGGCAAGAAGAAAGCCGAGCTCGTCGAGGAGATCTACGTCACCGCCGCGAAGGCCGAGGGCTTCCGCGACATCAAGGGCATCCTGCAGATTCGCCCGGACAGCTCCGGCATCATCCATGCCCATGGCTACATGAAGTCCAACGACGACGCCTTCGTGCCCGCCTACCTCATCCGCTCCGCGCGCCTGCGCACGGGCGACGTCATCGAGGGCTCGCTGCGCCCCTCGCGTGGCGGCGACAAGCGCGCCGGCCTCGCCAAAATCACGACCGTCAACGGTCTGGACCCCGAGCAGATTCGCAACCGCCCCAAGTTTGGTGACCTCACCCCGGTCTATCCCAACGAGCCGCTGCGCATGGAGCACGGCAAGGACTCCATTACCGGTCGCGCCATCGACATCGTGTCGCCGATCGGCAAGGGTCAGCGTGGCTTGATCGTGTCCCCGCCCAAGGCCGGCAAGACCACGATCCTCAAGAAGATTTGCCAGTCTATCTCGATTAACAACCCCGAGGTGCACCTCATCTGCCTGCTCGTCGACGAGCGCCCCGAAGAGGTCACCGATATGCAGCGTTCCATCAAGGGCGAGGTTGTGGCGTCGACCTTCGATATGCCCGCCGACAACCACACTCGCGTGGCAGAGCTCGTCATCGAGCGCGCCAAGCGCATCGTGGAGCTGGGTGGCGACGTCGTGGTGGTGCTCGACTCCATCACGCGTCTTGCCCGCGCCTACAACTTGGCGGCGCCCGCCTCAGGCCGCATCCTTTCGGGTGGCGTCGATTCGGCGGCACTGTATCCTCCCAAGCGCTTCCTGGGCGCAGCCCGTAATATCGAGAACGGTGGCTCGCTCACCATCCTGGCCTCTGCCCTCATCGACACCGGTTCCAAGATGGACGAGGTCATCTTTGAGGAGTTCAAGGGCACCGGCAACATGGAGCTTAAGCTCGACCGCGACCTGGCCGACCGCCGCATCTTCCCGGCTATCGACCCCGTTGCCTCCGGTACGCGTAACGAGGACCTGTTGGTCGACGAGCAGATGCGTCCGTTTGTCTTTGGTCTGCGTCGCATTCTTGCCGGCATGAACAACACCGAGCGCGCAGCCGCATCGTTTATCAAGGGTCTTAAGGGCACCAACACCAACCAGGAATTCTTGGTGCGTTCGGCCAAAAAACACAGCGACTACGAGCAGACGTTCTAGGTTGTCATCCACACGCAGCGATAGTCATCAATGCGATAAAGGGTCGGGGCTTTGAGCCTCGGCCCTTTTCCATATCGCCGCTCCGCGCTTATTTTAACCACAAGACCGACGAGCAGCAGGTTTCCCGTTTCAATCCGACATCGTCGCTTGCAATCGACGGGGCGGTTTCGCATAATAGCTTTTAAGCTTCGCGACGGAAAACGCAGATGAAACGAACCATATACCGTTGCTTTGGGGCATAGCCCCGCTTCATCTTCTCTCGCGCAGCCAACTGAATGATGCGATTTGGGTGCTGGAAGATGGGGAGAGCTCATGGCTTCTTCTGATGCAACACAACGAGCAGTCCTTGCCGGACTTTCCTGCGGGATCGGCCTTGCCGCCCCCGTGGTGATGTATGCCGCGACGCTGCCGTTCTCGTCGGTCAACGAGACGGTTGTCGCGGGCGCTGTTCCCTTTGCCGTCGGTGCGGTGGCGGGCGTGGGTATCTATGCCGCCTCGCTGGGTATCTCCGAGTATCGTGCGCAGCGTGAAGAGCGTCTGTTCCAGCCCGATGCCATGGGCGGTGCCGCCAATCTCAATCAGCATCAAAGCGAGTTCAAGACCGCCTCGATTCCAGCTCAGCAGCAGGATGCGATTCCGTACGCTGCGGCTTCTGCTTCTCAGGCTCAGTCGGAGCAGTCTACCTCGGCATTCCTTTCCGGCCTGACTGGTGCGTTCCAGCGCCGTCATGTCGATGATGGTGTCCCTACCATCGCTCGAGCCGCAGATGCTATGGACGAGGCCGAGGCTTGGTCCATGATCGACAGCATGCTCGACGACGATTCGCCGGTGAGCTGCGACCCTGCACGCTCGCGCGACGTCTATCAAGTCGCCATCGACGAGCTCACCAACGGCGGGCAGACCGGCTCCTTCAATCGCGATGATATCGCCGCCGCGGCACGCGCCGTGTCGGGCTCCCAGGCCGCCCCTGCGGGCAGCACGGCGGCTTTCGTGGCACTCGTTGCCAATGCGGCGGTCAATAACGCCTACAGCGCTACCTCGGCGGACGCGAACGCTTCTGCCGATAATTCGTACGTTGATGAAGCCATGACCGCGGACGAGGAGGCTGTTGCCGCCCGCCGTGCCGCCGAAAGCTCGCTTTGGGGCGCTCCTGCCCAGCAGCAGGCGGCTGAGGCTGCGCCGTACAATGCAAACCTCGCCAGCATGCCTATCATCTCCGGTGCCGCGGGCATCGATCTCGATGACCTCGATGAGCCTGCAGCCATCACCGCATCGATTGATGCCCAAGATCGCATCGACACCGGCGACCTTCCGGACGCCTCGCTCGAGGTTGATGTCCCCATGGCCGATTACTCGGGCCACGAGGGTATGTGGGCCGCCGCCACCGCGATTCTGGATGAGATTGACGAGCCTGCTCCTGTTTCAGCCCCCGCTCCCGTCGCTGCCCCTCAGCCTGCTGCCCCCGCCTATGTCGGCCGTCACAGCGCTGTGTTCCCCGAGGATACTGCCCGTATCTCGCGTGAGAGCATCGAGCGGGCCGAGGCTATTGCCGCCGGCATTATGGAAAATCGTCGTCACGAGCGCGTCAATCAGATCCTCGAGGAAGAGATCGAGCGTCTTCAGTCCTCTACCGCCAAGCGTACGGGCCGTGCTTATCTGAGCGTTATCGAGGGCGGTACCGCCAGCTTCGCGCCGCTCCGTGCGGAGGCATAACTTCTGCATGGTTAAGATCAATCGAAAATGGGCGGTCGTAACCTGCCTGATGGCGCTCTTGATCTGGGGCAATTCGCTGGTTCCCGGCTCGGGGTCGGGCTCACTGAGCCTAACGGTCATGGAAGCTATCCGCGGTTTTCTGCACGGCGTGGGACTTCCATATGAATGGGTGACCAACTTTGTTGTTCGTAAGTGCGCGCATTTTACCGAGTATTTGGTGCTCGGCATCCTGGCAACGCACGCCTTTGATTTTGAGGGCCGACGCACCTTTGACGTGCTGCTGCCCACGGCAGTGTTCCTGCTGCTGATTCCCTCGATCGACGAGACGATTCAGCTCTTTGTGCCGGGACGCGCCGGCATGATCACTGATGTGATGATCGACTGCTGTGGAGCGGCAACGGGCGTTGTGCTCCGATATCTCTTACGGTCGCTGATGTGCGCCAAAAAGGCCGCCTAAGGACGCATTGTTTGGTCCTAGGCGGCCTTTTTTATTGGAGGGCTTATATGAGGTGTGGCGGCGTCGTTCCATAGGTCGGATTTGCCGGGTGCGCCACGCCCTGTGGGTGCGTCTGTTACTGAAGCGCCTGTGCGCCTAGGGCCAGGCAGCCCATGATGCCCTGCTTGCCCTCGAGGCTGTTGTTGACGATGTAGCTATCGATGTCGGCCATCTCGGGCGTGACGATGTAGCCGTTGAGCATCTCGGCGCACTTCTTGCGTGCGAGCGGCGCGATGGGGGTGTGGTCGGCCACGCCGCCACCGATGACGATCTTCTGCGGTGCGTAGCACAGGATGTAGGTCATGAGCGCCTGCGCAAGATAGCCGGCGAGCAGGTCCATGGCCTCCGGGTCATCGGCCATCTCTCCGGCGCTCTTGCCACCCCAGCGCTTTTTAACGCCGGGGCCGGCGATGAGGCCCTCGAGGCAGTTGTCGTGGAAGGGGCAGCCGCTGTGCTCGCCAATGGTGTCGCGCGGGTCGCGCGTGACCAGGATGTGACCGGCCTCGGGGTGCATCATGCCGTGCACGAGCTGGCCGCCCGAAAGCACGCCGGCGCCCACGCCGGTGCCGATGGTCAGATACGCCACGTCAGTGAGGCCCTGGGCGCAACCAAAGGTGACCTCGCCCAGGCAGGCGACGTTGACGTCGGTGTCGTAGCCGCAGGGAATGTCGAGCTCGTTTTGAATGGTGCCCAGCAGGTCAAAGTAGCGCCATGCCGTCTTGGGGGTCTCCAAGATCTTGCCGTACTGGGGCGAGGCGGGGTTGACTGCGGTGGGGCCAAAAGCTCCGATGCCCAGTGCGGCGATGCCCTTGTTTGCAAACCATGCGTTGACGGCCTCGACGGTCTCCTGCGGGGTCGTGGTCGCGATCTGCTCGCACTCCAGGACCATACCGTCTGCATAGCCCGTGGCGCAGACCATCTTGGTGCCGCCGGCCTCGAGCGCTCCGATAAGCTGCTGCTCTGCCATAGTGTTCCTCTCTCTATGACGAGTTGCTCTGTCACTAAAGTATAGCGCCCTAAACAATGTAAGAAAGCGCTATAAAAAGAATCCTCGCAACGCGGTGGACGGTGCGAGGCTTCTTTGGTTCCTATAGTTGTCGGGCTGTCCTTACCAGCGCGGCTTGATTTTATCTCGCAGAGACTCGAGGTTCTCCAGCGCCGCGTTGAGCGTCTCGTCTCGCTTGGCAAAGTGGAAGCGGATGAGGTGGTTGACGGGCTCGCGGAAGAAGCTGGAGCCCGGAACGGCGCCCACGCCCACCTTGGAGGCCAGATCCTCGCAGAAGTTGAGGTCGCTGTCATAGCCAAACTCAGAGATGTCCATCATCACGTAGTAGGCGCCCTGCGGCACGTTGTGCGTGAGGCCGATGCTGTCGAGTCCCTGACAGAATAGGTCGCGCTTGGCGGTGTAGAGGTCGAGGACCTCCTGGTAATAGCTGTCGTCGAAGTTGAGGGCGGTGACGACGGCCTCTTGCAGGGGAGCGGCGGCGCCTACGGTGAGGAAGTCGTGGACCTTCTTGATGCGCTCGGTGATTTCGGCAGGGGCGATAGTGTAGCCCAGACGCCAGCCGGTGATGGAGTAGGTCTTGGACAGCGAGCTGCAGCTGATGGTTCGCTCGAACATGCCGGGCAGCGTGGCCATATAGACGTGCTCGTGGGGCGCGTAGACGATGTGCTCGTATACCTCGTCGGTGATGCAGTAGGCGTCGTACTTTTTGCACAGGTCTGCGATAAAGGTGAGCTCCTCGCGGGTAAAGACCTTGCCACAGGGGTTGGACGGGTTGCATAGGACGATTGCCTTGGGATCGTTGTCTCGGAAGGCTGCCTCGAGGACCTCACGGTCGAAGTCAAAGGTGGGCGGGTTGAGCGGCACATAGATGGGCTCAGCGCCCGAGAGGATCGTGTCGGCGCCGTAGTTCTCGTAGAACGGCGAGAAAATGACGACCTTGTCGCCGGGGTTTGTGACCGTCATCATGGCGGCCATCATGGCCTCGGTGGAGCCGCAGGTGACCACGATGTTCTCGTTGGGGTTGATCGGCATGCCCATAAAGTGCTCCTGCTTGGTGGCAAGCGCCTCGCGCATGGCCTGGGAGCCCCAGGTGATGGAGTACTGGTGGTAAAGCGGCTTGGGGTCGGTGGCAATGGTGCTGAGGCTATCGAGCAGCTGCGCCGGGGGATCGAAATCGGGGAAGCCCTGCGACAGGTTGACGGCACCATACTTGTTGGAGATGCGCGTCATGCGGCGGATGACCGAATCGGTAAACGCCGCCGTGCGGTTGGAGAGTTCTTTCATGCCTATCCTTTCGAGCATTGGGTGGAGCAAGTTTACTCCTATGGAACCGATGGGATTTGCTCGAAACGGGCTCAAAAAACTCTTTGGTTGATTTCCGATCTCAGCCGAACACATTGAGCAAATAGGCCATTCCCGCAGT
>CAJMMD010000012.1 GCA_905214465.1 uncultured bacterium | reverse complement strand
CACCGCGCGCCACTTTCAGGGCGAGTTCGGCGGAATAGTATTCCGCCATGCCAATAAGCATACTCTCCACCATAATGCCTTCAGGCCCTTGCGAAATGGGTTCCATGGCAGACACCAGATGAACACCGTTCTTTTCCAGCTGGTGCTTGTAGTTCACAGCATCGTAGCGGTTCCGGGCAAAGCGGTCGAGCTTCCAGACCAGAACCACATCGAAGATTTTCTTCGCGCTGTCCTTTATCATGTGCTGGAACTCCGGGCGGTCATCCGTCTTGGCAGAGTAGGCACGGTCAATGTAGGTGCCGACCACGGTGATGCCGTTTTTCTCGGCGTAGTCCTTGCAGTCGCGCAGCTGTCCCTCAATGGACGCTTCGCGCTGGCTATCGGATGAATAGCGGGCGTAGATTACGGCGGTCATGGCTGCACCTCTCTTTACACATCATTGAATGTCAGGTTATTCAATCGAAGCAATGTTTCGTATAACCTATATACCATATTTCGCACCCGTTTGCAAGAAAAACAAAACAGAAAAGTGGTGGTGCTCACCGTGAACACCACCACTTCAGAAGAAAAAGGTTCTTTGCTTGCTTTATGCGTCTTAACAATTTGGAAACAATTGCGCAAAAGCTGTTTTGAGCGAATTAGCTGAGAGCAAGAATCGTCCCGTGGCCACAAATTTTCAATTCTTGAAAATTCTTGCCCCTTTGGGACAGCTTCTTGTTGGGGCGTGCCTGCCCCAAACCCTGCTAGGAACGAGTACAGCAAACTGGAAGTTATAGTGCTATCTTTTTCCATTTTCTAATCTTAGTTCTAAATGTTCCGAACGGAGCAACCGTGTTAACATGTATAAACTTGTATACTTCCCAGACCGCTGTTTTGGTTGCTTCATCGGCCCACTTTCTCATATGTGGCTCGAATAACTCTTCGTCGCTTAATGAGTCAATCATTTCATAAATCGAATTAATATTCTCTCTCAGCATATCTTTCAACTCCTGCAACGACAGATAAGCATATGTATCTGTAAACCATTGATATAATTCGCCAAGCTGATTCCACTTGAAATCATCCGAAGGAGTCTTGACATGAAGACCATTTCTTTCGTCTGATTCCCATTTAAGAACAAGAGTTGTCCAGCCAACCTGGTAAGCAAGATTTTCTGCTGGAGTTCTGTCAACTTCCTCAACTCTCTTATCTTTTAATGATTCCGGAATAATATCAAATTCTGAAATGTACTTTGCAAAACTTTTATTTATCTCGTTCTTAAGTTCATCTTTATTCTCGTATGTTCTCACTAGTCTATCTCCTCAAATTTCGATTTGTTGAACTAAGCCGAGTATATCATACTCTCCAATGAAAGAACACCCCGATATAGTGAAATTTTGCCGTTTTCCTGCGTACGTGCGTACACACTCCACAGGAATTCTAAGGAGCCTGCCCCCTTAGCACGCGGACTTTGGAACAAAGTCTAGTGTGTTACGCCTTGCCAGAGGTGTACAGGCTCCCGGTACGCACGTACGCAGCAATTGCCATCAATGCGCCATATAGGTGGCGATCAAGTTCGCACAAAGCGACCTTGATCCCGCAAAAGAAAAGGCTGGATACCATCACCACGATGATACCCTGCCCCTGTTCGTTCCTGTTTACCGTTCCGAGTAGTCCTTCCGCAGAATTTCCGATAAACAAAAACGTACCCGAACCCTTTCTTGTAAAGAATCGGGTTCGAGTACGAACTGAATGCTGGAGCAACAAAAAACCACCAGAAAGGTGCCTGTCCCCTTTGTGGTGGTTTTGGTCCAGTCCTAGAGCGTGTGGCCGTAGGTGTTGGCAGCCTTGATGGCGGCGGCGAACTTTTCGTCGGTGAAGGGCTCGGGGTTTCCCTGCTTCCACTCGTTGGTGGCGTGCGCGAACTCGCACAGGGCAGGGATGTCGGCCTCGGAAAGGCCGACCTGCTCAAGCGTCACGGGCAGCCCCATCTGCTTGTTAAAGGCGGCGTAGCGCTCAAGGTTCTCGGTATCGCCCGTATAGGCAAACAGCACGAGCACGCCCAGGCTCACGACCTCGCCGTGCAGGTAGGAGCCCTCGCGCGGGATGCTGCACGTGGCGTTGTAGAACGCATGCGCCACGCTCGAGTTGTAGTAGTAATCGTTTTGGTTGGTCAGGTTGGAGACGTAGCCCGTGTTGACCACGATATCGAGCGCGATCTGCTTGACGGCTTCGGTCGACAGGTTCTGGCGAACGTCCTCAAGACCCTGCACGCCATAGGTAAACAGCGGCTCGGAGCAGGTGTGTGCGAGCGCCAGGCCAAGACCTGCGGTGTGCTCCAGGTTGCCGGCGCTCGTGGCGTACTCGACCTCGGGCTGCTTGGACAGGGCATCGCCCACGCCCGCCCAGAAGTACTCCGCCGGAGCCTCGGCGATGATCCTGGGATTGATGAAGATATGCGCCGGTCGGTTGGGGTACGAATAGCCCTCGAGCGAGCCGTCGTCGTTGTACACGACGGCAATGGCGGTCGCGGCCGAGCAGTTGGAGCAGATCGTCGGTACCGTAAAGACGATCTTCTTGAGCTCGATGGCCGCCGTCTTGACGGTGTCGAGCGCTTTGCCGCCGCCGCATGCGATGAGCACATCGGCCTCTCGGCAGGCGGGGGAGTTCACAACCTTGGCGATATTGGCACGCGTGCTGTTGGTGCCATAGACGCGTGTCTCCAGAATCTCGACGCCGGTGCCCTCCAGTGCCGCTTCGATACTGGGAAGCGCCGCGGCCAGGGCTCGCTTGCCGCCAATGATGGCGACCTTGGTCGCTCCGTACTCTGCCAGTGCGGCGGGCAGCTCGTCAAAGCAGTCTTCGCCAACGGTGTAGTCGCTCATTCCGATCGTGCGCATAGCAACCTTCTTTCGTTCGATAAAGTGCTTACAGGTATTTTGCTCCAGGAGAAAGTCCACGGCCGCAAGAAATTTCGAACGTATAAAACCAGTGTTGAGGGTTTTTCGCTGGCGCGGAACGTGCTAGCATACTCCGCATAAGCGTTGATGGGGACGAGTAGTCGGCCGTCCGCATGCTACAGAGAGCGGGGAGCGCTGAGAACCCGTGCATGCGACCGATGAAAATCACCCCGGAGCTGCGGTCCCAACGGACGTGCCGCGCAGGTTCGTCTTAGTAGATATCGCCGAGATGGTCGTCGATACAGGCCAGCCGAGTAACGGATGCGAGCGCGCGAATACGCGGGCGAGGGCATCTAAGCTGGGTGGTTAAGCGAAGAGCTTTTGCGGGCGTACAGTCCGTTTTGCGGCGCTTCGTCCCAGCTTGTAGGGACGGGCGCTTTTTTGGTGCCCAGAGGGCGTGCGCGCCCATGACATGAAAGGGGTACCGTGGCAAACGAGTACAAGCAGACGATGAATCTGCCCAAAACCGGATTTCCCATGCGTGCCGGTCTTTCCAAGTCCGAGCCCAAGCGACTCAAGGACTGGCAGGACAACAAAGTCTACGAGCAGGTTCTGAAGAAGAACGAGGGTCACAAGAAGTTCGTGCTGCACGACGGTCCTCCGTACGCCAACGGCCCGATCCACATCGGCCATGCCATGAACAAGATTTCCAAGGACATGATCAATCGTTACTGGATGATGCAGGGCTATGAGGTTCCCTACGTCCCCGGTTGGGACTGCCACGGCCAGCCGATCGAGCACAAGGTCGAGGAGAAGCTCGGCACCGAGAAGTTCAACCAGACCCCCACGGCTAAGATCCGTGAGCTCTGCAACAAGTTCGCTGTCGAGAACATCGAGCTGCAGAAGGCCGGCTTCCGTCGTCTGGGTGTGCTCGGCGACTGGGACAATCCCTACCTGACGCTCTATCACCAGCACGATGCCGCCGACATCGAGGTCTTTAAGGCCATGTTCGATAAGGGTATGATCTATCGCGGCCACAAGCCGGTTCACTGGTGCAAGCACTGCCATACCGCGCTGGCCGAGGCCGAGATTGAGTACTCCGACGAGACGAGCCCGTCCATCTTCGTGCGCTTTGAGATGACTTCCAAGCCCGCCGGCCTCGAGGACTTCGACGGCCCGGTCGACTTCATCATCTGGACGACCACGCCGTGGACCATCCCCTCCGACCAGGCCGTTTCCCTTAAGCCCGGCGCCGCCTATGTCGCCGTTGAGCACGAGGGCCGTGCCGAGGTCATGCTCGAGGACCTGGCTCCCAAGTGCTGCGAGGAGTTTGGCTGGGAGTACACCCCGGTCATGGTCGACGGCAAGCCCTATGTGGTTCCCGCCGAGACCTTCCACCACATCCACTACAAGCAGCCGATCTTTGACGGCGTTGAGGGCGTGGCGCTGCTGGCCGATTACGTCGGTGTCGATGACGGTACCGGTATCGTCCACAACTCGCCCGGCCATGGCGTCGACGACTACTTTGCCTGCCTCAAGGAGGGCATCACCGACATCTGCATGCCGGTTGACGACGACGGTAAGTTCTACACCGGCGAGGAGTTTGGCACCGGTGGCCCCTTCAGCGGTATGGACACCGATGAGGCCAACCCGCACATCATCGAGTTCCTGCGCGAGCGTGGCACCCTGGTCCTCGAGAAGAAGATCACGCACAGCTATCCGCACTGCTGGCGCTGCAAGCACCCGGTGCTCTTCCGTGCTACCGACCAGTGGTTTGTCTCGATGGACAAGACCGGCTTGCGCGAGCAGGCTGGCAAAGAGGTCCGCGAGAACGTCAAGTGGTATCCGGCCCACGCCGCCAACCGCATTGGCGCCATGGTCGAGCAGCGTCCCGACTGGTGCATCAGCCGTCAGCGCAACTGGGGTGTGCCTATCCCCAGCTACACCTGCGCCGACTGCGGCGAGAAGGTCATGAACGACGCCACGCTCGACGCCGTCATCAAGCTCTTCCACGAGAAGGGCTCCGACGCCTGGTTCACCGACGCTCCTGAGAGCTATCTGGGCGAGGCCTGCGTCTGCCCCAAGTGCGGCGGCCATCACCTCAAGGCTGATAAGGACATCCTTGACGTGTGGTGGGACTCCGGCGTGTCTTGGAAGGCCGTCTGCGAGTACCGTCCCGAGCTGGAGTACCCGGCGGACGTCTACCTCGAGGGCTCTGACCAGCACCGCGGTTGGTTCCAGAGCTCGCTGCTCACCTCGGTGGGCGCCAACGGCCACGCTCCGTACAAGGCGGTCGTCTCGCAGGGCTTCACCCTCGACGGCCAGGGTCGTAAGATGTCCAAGTCGCTCGGCAACGTCATCGACCCCAACAAGGTCTGCGACGAGATGGGCGCCGACATCATCCGTCTGTGGGTTGCATCCGTCGATACCAGCTCCGACGTCTCCATCGACCACGAGATTCTCGCTCGTACGTCCGATGCCTACCGTCGTTTCCGCAACACGCTGCGCTTCCTGCTCTCCGAGCTCGAGGGCCAGTTTGAGCCCGAGACCGACGGCGTCGCTTTTGCCGACCTGCTGCCGCTCGACAAGCTCATGGTTGCCCGTCTGACCCAGGTCCAGGCCGAGGTCGACGATGCTTACTCTTGCTACGAGTTCCCGCGCGCTTACCGTGCGCTTTACGACTTCGTGGTTACCGAGCTTTCCAACGTGTACCTCGACGCCCTGAAGGACCGTCTGTACTGTGAGAAGCCCGGCTCGCTCGAGCGTCGCAGCGCCCAGACCGTGCTCGCCGAGCTCTTCTCGATGCTCATGCGCGACCTGCAGCCGATCCTGTCTTACACCGTCGACGAGGCCATGGCCTATGCGCCCGCCGGCTGCGTCGATCACCAGAAGTACGCCGCGCTGCTCGATTGGTACAAGTCGCCCATCACGGTCGACGAGGCCAACGAGTTTGAGGGCGTGCTCGAGGCTTCGCTCGAGCTCCGTAGCGTCGTGACCAAGGCCCTTGAGGATGCCCGCTCCGCTGGCACCTTCACCAAGAGCCAGCAGGTCCGCGTCAAGGCGGTCGTTCCCGCCGAAATGTATGCGCTGCTGACCGGCGACAAGGCCGTCGACCTGGCCGAGTTTTACATCGTCTCCGATGTTGAGCTTACCCAGGGCGAGGAGCTTTCTGTTGCCATCGATGCTGCCGAGGGCGAGTGCTGCGACCGTTGCTGGAACTACCGCACCACCGTCGGCGAGTACAACGGCCACGCTCACATTTGCAAGAGGTGTGCGAATGCCCTGTAGGTTCCGCCGTTCTACCGAACGGCGGACCTGCCGACGCTGCGCGGGCCGCATTTGGACAATCTGACGTTCAATTTCAAGGGCGCGACCGAAAGGTCAGCGCCCTTTCATTTCACGTCACCTTGTCTCAAATGCGACCCGCTCGCTCATTTATGCTCTACCTGCGGTGTTTCCGTTCTTGGGAGATTTGTCGCTTCTTGCTTGCGTCAAGGTATGATTATCTACTGCGTTAAACGGAATTCGATTGTTTTGAGGGTAGGGGATTGATTTGAGTCGTACTGGGGATATGACGCCGCCTTTGCGTTGGCGGTTGAGTGTTGCTGGTGGGGTGGCGCTCGTTGTGCTGCTTGTTGACCAGCTGACCAAGCTTGCGGTTCGTGCCGTGGGCGACGCCTTGCATGTGACCGTCATCCCCGGTGTTATCGACTTTATGTTTGTCCGCAATATCGGTGCTGCCTTTAGCATGGGCGAGGGGCATGGCATTGCGTTTGCCGTGCTGGCGTTGGCGGTCATTATCGCTATTGCCGTGTACCTCGTTCGTGCACCTCAGCTCGCCCATCTTGAGGTTGTGGGCATGGCGATGGTTGCGGGCGGTGCTATCGGTAACGCGATCGATCGTTTGGGCTTTGGTTTCGTGACCGATTTTATTGCCACCACCTTCATCGACTTCCCCGTCTTCAATGTGGCCGATATTGGCATTACCGTGGGCGTCGTGCTCGCCCTCTTCGGTTACATGTTCTTGAGCCCCGCGGCCCGTGAGGTCGATGCGACCGCCGAGCTTAACGCCCGTGACGAGGCCCGCGCCAAGCGCAAGGCTAAACAACGTGGGGAGCGTGCCCGCAAGATTCGCGAAAGGAATGAGCGTTAATGGCCGACATCCATATCCTTGTTGCCGACGATGCCGCTGGCCAGCGTCTCGACGCCTATCTGGGCGCCAACGACGGCTGCCCCACGCGCTCTGCCTGTGCGCATCTGATTGAGGGCGGGGCCGTAGTAGTCAATGGCGAGACCTGCCTGTCCAAAAAGTACGCCGTGCGAGCCGGTGACCGTATTTCGGTTGATTTGCCCGAGCCGCACGATCCCACCGACGTGATTCCCGAGGCCATCCCGCTCGACATTCGCTATGAGGACGACTACCTCATCGTGCTCTCCAAGCAGCGCGGCCTGGTGTGCCATCCTGCGCATGGTCATGAGAGCGGTACGCTCGCGAATGCGCTGGTCTATCACTGCGGTATCGACCATCTGGGCACCGTGCAGGGCGAGGACCGCCCCGGTATCGTACATCGTTTGGATCGCGATACCTCGGGTCTTATGCTTGCGGCAAAGGACGACGACACCCAGCGCGCGCTCCAAAATCTTATCCGTACGCGCACGCTCGACCGCCGCTACATTACGCTCGTTCACGGTCATATCGCCATGGATGAGGGCACCGTTAACACCGGCATTGCCCGTTCTACACGTGACCGTGTCAAGATGGCGGTTTCCGATGATCCTTTTGCGCGCCAGGCCATCACGACCTTTAAGGTCCTTGAGCGCTTTGATTCCACGCGCTTTGATGACGGCTACACACTCGTTGAGTGTCACCTGTTTACCGGTCGCACGCATCAGATTCGCGTGCACATGCGCCATATCAACCACGCCTGCGTGGGCGATCCGCTCTACGGTAAGTGCGATGCGCGTGCCGATCAGGGTCTGACCAGGCAATTCCTCCATTCCTGGCGCGTGGCGTTCGATCATCCCGTGACGGGAGAGCGCATTGAGTGCCGCGACGAGCTGCCGTGGGATCTCGCCGCCGTCCTCGACGACTTAGCCCCGCGTTCGCTTGGCCGCACTGCTGCCGGCGACGAAATCGTACCGCAGCTCGGCCTGCTCGAAGCCTAGCCAGTATTAGGTGGTTTCTTGAACTCGGTAAGCCTGCGGTAAGATATACGGTTGTTTACGTAACACGTTCCTGGGAGCCTGCATGCTCGCCTTTTTACAAACCAACACACCCATCGTGATCTTCAACCAGATTGTCGTCACGCTGCTCACGGTCTGCTTCTTGTACCAGGTGGTCTTCTTTGTCATCGGTGCTCTCCGCGGCGAGGTCGCGCCTCCCAAGGCCAAAAAACTCCACCGGTATGCCTTCTTTATTGCAGCACACAACGAGGAGGCCGTTATCGCCAACCTCGTTCGCTCCATCAAGGACCAGGATTATCCGTCCGAGCTCATCGAGGTCTTCGTGGTCGCCGATGCCTGCACCGATAACACCGCGCAGCTCGCGCGCGAGGCGGGCGCTGTCGTGTACGAGCGAAACGACCTGGCCCGTAAAGGCAAGAGCTGGGTCATGGACTTTGGTTTTGACCGCATTCTTAACGAGTATCCCGATACCTTTGAAGGTTACTTTATCTTCGATGCCGATAATGTTATCGCCCGCGATTATGTGTCCAAGATGAATGATGCCTTTGACCAGGGCTTCCATGTGGTCACGAGCTATCGTAACTCCAAGAACTTCGGAAGCTCGTGGATCTCGGCAGCGAATGCCACTTGGTATCTGCGCGAGGCGCGTTTCCTCAACAACGCGCGCAACATCTGCAAGACGTCCTGCGCCGTATCGGGTTCGGGCTACCTTATCTCGGCTAGCGTTATTGAGGGCATGCACGGCTGGCAGTTCCATACGCTGACCGAGGATATTCAGTTCACCACGTTCTGCGCTATTCACGGCATTCGTATTGGCTATGCGCCGGCGGAGTTCTTTGACGAGCAGCCCGTGACGTTTAAGGCGTCCTGGAAGCAGCGTATGCGCTGGACCAAGGGCTTCTACCAGGTGTTCTTTACCTACGGTAAGCATCTGGTCAAATCGACGTTCCGCTATCATCGCTTTGCCGCATATGACATGTTTATGACGATTGCCCCTGGTATGCTGTTATCGCTGATTTCGATGCTCGCCAACGCCACGTTCCTGATCGTCGGTGGTCTTTCGCATGGCTTCTTGGCCACCGAGGTCGAGATGCAGGCTTGTGCCGCCTCGCTCATTATGACCTTCGCGATGATGTATCAGACCTTCTTTATCCTGGCTCTACTTACGACCATCTTCGAGTACAAGCACATTCATTGTGCGCAAAAGTGGCGCCTGGTGACCAACCTGTTTACCTTTCCGATCTTTATGTTCAGCTATATCCCCATCACGGTGGCTGCGTTGTTCCTGAAGGTCGACTGGGTCCCGACGCAGCATGCCGTCAGCGTTACCCTCGACGAGGTCATGCAGGGCGCTAAATAACCACCACCAAAACCACCACGAAGGGGACAGGCACCTTTGTGGTGGTTTTTGCTTTTGAGAGACTGCCCCGGGAGGTGTTCAATGGTCTATATTCCCTTTTGGATCTGCGCCTTTGCCGGTGCGGTGATTGATGTCCGTGAACGGCGGTTTCCCAACGCGCTTGCCGCCGCATGCGCCGTGGCGGCGTTTGCAGGCGTTTGGCTGGACAGGGGCTTGAACACGGCGCTTGACCACGCCGGTCCTGCCGTTATCGTGTACCTTTCCCTTGTGCTGACCGAGTCGCTTTGGCGGCGTTTCCGCCAGGCCCCCGGCATCGGCATGGGGGATGCCAAGGCGCTTTTCGCGCTTTGCACGCTCGACCCTCTGGGCGGCATCGTGGCATTTGCCGTCGCGCTCCTGGTCCTGGCCCTCTCCTGCCTCTTCACAAAATCGCGCTCCCTGCCATTGCTCCCGTTTTTGGTGCCGATATTTGCCATAATCGAGGTCGTGGGCTGGACATTGTAACCGATTGCGCATCCTTTTTAAGGAGCATGCCATGGCAACTAATCAAGAAACGGCCGTCATTAAGGCGCGCATGGACCGCATTCCCGCGGCGTTGTCGCCCGAGCTGGTCGAGCGTATCGCCGCCGACCGCGCCTCGGGTGTCGTTAATCCTTATCGATGCTGCGACGACCAGGTCATTCGTCGTATAGATCGCGCTGCCGACAAAGGCACGCTTATGCGTCCGGCGTTTATGCGCGATACCGAAAAGATTCTTCATCTTCCTGCGTACACGCGTTATGCAGGCAAAACGCAGGTCTTTAGCTTTCGCAGCAACGACGACCTGTCGCGGCGCGGCCTTCATGTGCAGCTTGTCTCGCGCATTGCCCGCGATATCGGCCGTGCCCTGGGCCTCAACTGCGATTTGATCGAGGCGATTGGCCTGGGCCACGATTTGGGCCACACGCCCTTTGGCCATGCCGGCGAGCGTTTCCTCAACGATATCTATCACGAGCGTACGGGTCGTTATTTTTTCCATAACGTGCAGTCCGTCCGCGTGCTCGACGCGCTGTACGGCCGCAACGTGTCGCTCCAGACGCTCGACGGCGTGCTGTGCCATAACGGCGAGTACGAGCAGCGTGTCTTTGGACTCTCGGACATGGCGTCGTTTGACCAGTTCGACCGTACCGTCGAGGACTGCATTGCCACGGGCTATGGCGCGATCGAGCACCTGCGCCCCATGACCCTCGAGGGCTGTGTGGTGCGTATCTCGGATATCCTCGCCTACGTCGGTCGTGATCGTCAGGACGCCATTGCGGCGGGCCTGCTGTCGCCCGACGCTTTTGACGATGGTCGGGGCGGCGCCTATAACAGCTGGATTCTCACGCACGCTTCCATCGATATCGTTGAGCATAGCTATGGCAAACCGCGTATCGAGATGAGCGAGGACCTGTTTGAGGAGATCCGCCGGGCGAAGCGCGAGAACTACGAGAAGATCTATAGCAAGGGCGGTATCGAAGGCGATTCCGAGGCAGAGTTGCGTGAGGCCTTCGAAAAGCTCTACGACCGTTGCCTGCAGGATCTAAATAAAGGCGACGAGTTCTCTTACATCTTTAAGCATCATGTTTCGCGCATTGAGCAGCAGCTTTCCTACTACGATCGCACCTATGCCTGGCAGGACGACAAGGATCAGGTCGTCGTCGATTACATCGCAAGCATGACGGATGGTTATTTCTGCGAGCTGACGAGCAAATTGTTCCCAGGTCTAAAGTTTCCGCACCGCACGTATATTAACGAACGGTAGTTCGTATCCTTTCGGTATACTGTTGGTCAACAACGATTTTGATTAATGCACGGGATGGCTATGGACGACCTTTTTTCTGCTTCGACGCGCGAGCGCTCCTTTAAAAATGCGCCGCTTGCGGTGCGTATGCGCCCCAATTCGCTCGACGAGTATGTGGGCCAGCAAAAGGCCGTCGGTAAGGGCTCGTGGCTGCGCGCCGCGATTGAGCATGACGTGCTGTCGAGCGTGATTCTGTACGGCCCGGCTGGCACGGGCAAGACGACGCTGGCCCACATTATCGCCAACCATACCAAGAGCGAGTTTGTCGAGGTCAGCGCCGTGACGGGCACTGTGAAGGACCTGCGCCGCGTAATCGATGAGGCTAAGACCCGTCTGAACACCTACGACCGCCGCACCATTCTGTTTATCGATGAGATCCATCGCTTCTCTAAGTCGCAGCAGGATGCCTTACTGCATGCGGTTGAGAACCGCACCGTCATTATGATTGGTGCCACGACGGAAAACCCGTACTTTGAGGTCAACTCGGCATTGCTCTCGCGTGGGCGTGTGGTAGAGCTTGAGCACCTGAAGGACGAGGATATCGCCATGCTCATTGAGCGTGCGCTCGAGGCGCCGCAGGGTTTAAACGGTAAGTTCTCGGCCGATGAGGATACGGTTAAAACCATTTGCACATTGGCCGCGGGCGATGCTCGCTCAGCACTCACGACGCTCGAGCTTGCGAGCGAGATTGCCGTTACGCGTCCCGATACCGAGGGAACGCCAGCGCCGGCGGCCGGGGAACGCTATCCCATTACCGTGGATGACGTGAAGATCGCCAATCCACGTCGTGGGTTTTCGTATGACAAAAACGGTGACATGCACTACGACATTATCAGTGCGTTTATTAAATCTATGCGCGGCAGCGACCCCGATGCCACGATCTATTGGCTCGCGCGCATGATCGATGCAGGGGAGGATCCCAAGTTTATCGCTCGCCGCATTATGATTCAGGCTTCCGAGGATGTTGGCAACGCCGACCCGCAGGCGCTTCTGGTGGCACATGCCGCATTTAAATCTGCCGAGGTCATTGGCTATCCCGAGTGTCGCATCAACCTGGCTCAGGCTGCGCTCTATGTGTGCCTGGCGCCTAAGTCCAACGCGTGCGAGGCCTCGATCGATGCGGCGCTGGCCGATATCCACAGCAGTGGTCTTCGCGAGGTGCCCAGCTTCCTGCGCGATCGTCACCGTCCCGGCAGCGACGAGTACGGTGTATACAAGTACCCGCACGATTATCCCGAAGGCTGGGTCGATCAGCGCTATTTGCCCGAGGGGTTGGAGCGCGGCGCGTTCTGGCAGCCTGCCGGCCGCGGTTGGGAAGAGTGGCGTGTGGAGCAAAGCGAGCGCGACCGTAGCGGCAACGCTCCCAAGTAGGCCATTGGCGCCTCGCGCATTCCCTTTGGGTATCTTTGCCCTTCTTTGGGGTACCATGAAAAACGTCTGTATTTCGATTCCTTCGGGAGGCTTGCATGAGTCCCATTCAAATCGCCCTGCTGGTGCTCGCCGTTGCCGGCGTGTGGGCTGTTGTCGAGCTCGCGCTCACGCTGCGCAAGACTCGCACCGTCGTCGACTCGCTCGACAAGACGGTGAGTGACCTTAACAATACGCTCGCCGAGGCACAGCCTGTGGTGGCAAAGCTCGATGGCGCTGTCGATGAGCTCACCCCCGCGCTGGCACAGGTTGAGCCGCTCCTCAAGTCGAGCAAGACTGCCGTTGACGCCCTGACGTCTAACCTCGTTGAGGTTGAGGCGGTCGTTCGCGACATCTCCGAGGTCGCGGGCAGCGTGGCCGAGGCTAGCAATGCCGTATCGAGCGTGACTGATTCTGCTGCTGGCGCCGTGCAGAAGCTCTTCAATAAGGTGAAGGCTCCTGCAGCCGACGCCGATCGCAAGCTCGCCGCTGCCGCCGCCGAGGCCGAGCAGCCTACTGAGCGCGTTCTGATTGGCGATGACGATGCCGCTGCTGACGACGATGATGTTCAGAAGCCCGCAGCCAAGCCTGCTCAGTATTACACCTATACGCCTGCCGAGACCTCCGAGGAGTCCTGCGATGAGTAGTGAAGCAACCTGCCCCATCACGCTGAGCGTTGCCGGTGATCCTCGTCTCGCGCGCTTGGTGCGCATGACGGCCGCCAACGTCGGCGCCTTGTGCTCTATGTCCGTCGATCGCATCGAGGATATCCGCATGGCTGCCGAGGAAGCCTTCATCTTTGGGTGCACCGCGGTCGACTGCGACGACATCACGATCAATTTCGATGTGGACGAATCTCACGTCGGCATGACCTTTACCTTTGGGGAACAGGCCACCGTCGACGAGGATGACCAGGCTACTGTGTATGCCGAGCTCATTCTTGCAAGCGTGTGCGATTCCTACGAAAAGACTGCGGCGCCCCTAACGCTTTCCCTCGACCTCAAGGCGGATATCTAATATGACCGAACGTTCCCGGAGCGGCAAGACCGCTTGGGACAAGGAGAAAACCCGCGAGCTGTTTCGTCGTTATAAGGAGACCGGTGATCCGGATGCCCGCGAGCAGCTCGTCATGTCCCATATGAATCTGGTAAGGTTTCTTGCCAACAAATTTAAGAACCGCGGCGAGCCGCTCGATGACCTTTTGCAGGTCGGCTATTTGGGCCTGCTCAAGGCTATCGACCGCTTTGACCCTGAACGCGGACTTGAGTTCACGACGTTTGCCACGCCCACCATCTTGGGCGAGATTAAGCGCCACTTCCGCGACAAGGGCTGGAGTGTGCGCGTGCCGCGTCGTCTGCAGGAGCTCTCGGCCAAGGTTAACCAGGCCACCGATAAGCTCACCAACGAGCTTCAGCGTTCGCCCAAGGTTGAGGAAATCGCCGATTACCTTGGCGTGACCGTTGACGAGGTGCTCGAAGCCATGGAATCGTCCTCGGCCTATACCTCGGTGCCCATCGAGGCTCCCGGCGCGTCCGACTCCGACGATGCTCCCTCGATTCTCGATCGCTATGCCGACGACGACAACGAGCTCGACTTTACCGATGACCGTCTGGTAATCGAGGAAGCCATCCGCGATTTCTCGCCTCGCGAGCGCGAGGTTATCGAGCTGCGTTTTGTGAAGGGCATGACCCAGATCGAGATTGCCAAGAAGCTGGGCATCTCGCAGGTGCAGGTTTCGCGTCTGCTGCGCCGCACGCTTAAGAAGATTCAAGATAAGATTGACCCCGACGGAGTGATGGTTCGTTCATGAGTGAGCACCCCCAACAAATCGACCGCACGCTTCGCGATACCCGCATTCTGACGCTGCGCATTTGGGGCGTCGTCGGCTGCATTGTCATCGCTGCCGTCATCTTTAACCTTATGGGCATCCTGGCACCGGTCATCGAGTTTCTCGCTGTCGGCTCCATCATCGCTTTTGTGATGTCTCCGATCACCAACTGGCTCGAGCATCACGGCGTCGGACGTGGCCTTGGTTCGCTCATCGCACTCATTGTGGTTGTTGCCGTGCTCGTCGGCGTCGTCTGCATCCTATCGCCTATTTTGCTCGGTCAAATCATGGAAGTCCTGAGCCGCCTGCCCGAGCAGCTTCGTGTTGCGGGTGGCGATCTCAACGAGATGCTCTCGCACGCCAAGACGCTCAATAACACGCCGCTCAAGGAGTATCTGGACGACAATCTTTCTTCGCTGGTTACCGTAGCGTCCAAGTACGTCTCGCAAATCGCTGCCGAGCTCGGTCGCGGTGTATTCCCGCTTATTACCAATACGGCCTCGCAGCTGTTCGTCATCTTCCTGGGCTTGGTGCTTGCCTATTGGTTGGCCTGCGACTATCCCCGTATGCACCACGAGGTCTGCACCATCATCGGACAGGAAAAGGAGACCTCGTACCGCTTTATGGTTGCCATCCTTTCACGCTCGGTCGGCGGCTATATGCGCGGCATGGTCGTGACTTCCATCTGCGGTGGCTTTTTGGCTTTTATCGGCTTTACGCTCATTGGCCATCCATACGCAGCACTTATGGCCATCTTCACCGGCATTATGCACTTGGTTCCGGTTGTCGGTCCCTGGGTGAGCGCGGCGATCGCCACGGTGCTCGGGTTTATGTTCAGCCCTATGCTGGCGTTATGGACGCTTGTCGTGACCATGGTGGCTCAAAACGTCACCGATAATGTCATTTCGCCTAAGGTCATGCAGAGCTCGGTGCAGGTGCATCCCGTTATGAGCCTGACGGCTCTCGTTATCGGTTCGGCACTCATGGGTCCCATCGGCATGGTTATCGCCATTCCGCTGTGCGCGGCCCTCAAGGGCATCTTCGTCTACTACTTTGAGAACGAGACCGGCCGTCAGCTCGTGGCATACGACGGCGCCGTGTTTAAGGGCACTCCGTATCGCGATACCGAGGGTAACCCGGTCGCCGCCTACGACGCGCTCGGAGACGATACGTTCATCTATGAGTCCGAGCTCATCGGCAACGAGACAGCACCCGAGGCCAAGGCCATGCCCAAGCCCGAGCTCGATAATCCCTGGATCAAGCTCTCAGGCCTGCAGCCCGACGCGACGGGTTTCTTTAAGAACCCCTTTGCCAAGGACGACGACACAAGCTCTGACGACGACACCAAAACCGGCATCGACGGCTCCATGGACGATTCGGATTCCAAATAGGCCCTGTTAGCGTTTCTTGATGTTGTAAATAACAATAAACGCGATCAAAGCGATTGATAAGGGGCCAGCCACATAGAAAAAGATGGTGTCAATTGCGCTTAGGGTGTAATACGCTTTATCGCCAGATGTTACTGCGTACAATGCGTAGCCAAATCTCGGCTGGTTCACATACCAGCTCGAGTAAGCGAAGATTGCTAAAAGGGCTACTGAGGTTAGTGCATTCACGACAAACCGTTTGCTATTCATCGATCGCTCCTTCCGGACGATTCTTATATGCAATTATACCGAAATCATTTTTTTCAAAGTATTTGACAGACCTAAATAACGTGCACTTTCGCTGGAGGGTCGCTGTTTGGCGGCCCTCTTTTTTGCACAGGCGCGGTGGGATGGTAATATCGTTACGTTTGAACTGTTTCGATGTGAAACCGAGGAGATTCCCTCTATGAGTGCTGACTACCCGTCAATGACTACGGCCGAGATTCGCTCCAAGTTCCTCAACTTCTTTGAGGAGCGCGGTCTTAAGCTCTATCCTTCTTCGTCCCTCGTCCCCGACGATCCTTCGCTGCTGCTTGCCAACGCCGGCATGAACCAGTTTAAGGAGTACTACCAGGGCAAGAAGACCATGAAGGAGATCGGCGCGATCTCCTGCCAGAAGTGTGTCCGCACCAACGACATCGACTGCATCGGTGAGGACGGCCGTCACCTGTCCTTCTTTGAGATGCTCGGCGACTTCTCCTTTGGCGGCGTCTCCAAGCAGCAGGCCTGCGCTTGGGCCTTTGAGCTCATCACCAAGGAGTTCAAGCTGCCGCTCGACCGCCTGTACTTCACCGTCTTTACCGAAGACGACGAGACCCACGACGTGTGGCGCTCTCTGGGCGTTGCCGAGGATCACATCTCCCGCCTGGGCGAGGACGACAACTTCTGGGCCGCTGGCCCCACCGGCCCCTGCGGTCCGTGCTCCGAGATCTACTTTGACATGGGCGAGGAGGTCGGTTGCGGCAGCCCCGACTGCAAGCCTGGCTGCGACTGCGACCGCTTCCTTGAGTTCTGGAACCTCGTGTTTACCCAGTACGACCGCCAGGAGGACGGCTCCATGCCGGAGCTGCCGCACCGCAACCTCGATACGGGCATGGGTCTGGAGCGCATGGCCGCTATCATGCAGCACAAGACCGCTAACTACGACGGCGATCTGATGCAGCACCTCATCAAGCTCGGTGAGAAGATCAGCGGCAAGACCTATGACGCCGACGATTACTCCGGTGCCAGCCGCTCCCTGCGCATCATCGCCGACCACTCCCGTGCCGTCGACTTTATGATCTCGGACGGCATCCTGCCCGGTAACGAGGGTCGCGAGTACGTCCTGCGCCGCCTGCTCCGTCGTGCCGTGTTCCACGGTCGTCTGCTGGGCATCGAGGGCGCCTTCCTGACCAAGTTTATCGACGAGGTCAACGCTCAGATGGGCGAGGCTTATCCCGAGCTGCTCAAGAACGTCGCGCTCGTTAAGGGCATCGTCGCCTCCGAGGAGGAGCGTTTCTCAACGACGCTCGACAACGGCCGCGTTTACCTGGACGAGGCCCTGGCCGCGCTCGCCGACGGCGCTGTCCTTCCGGGCGATGTTGCCTTTAAGCTTCACGACACCTTTGGTTTCCCCATTGACCTGACTGTCGAGATCGCCGGCACCGCCGGTCACGACGTCGACATGGATGGCTTTACCGCTTGCATGGAGGACCAGAAGGCCCGCGCCCGCGCCAACGCCAAGGGCGATGCCTGGGGTAGCTTTAACGACGTGTGGGTCGAGCTTTCCGACAAGGTTGCCGCGACCGAGTTCGACGGCTATGACAACGACGTCATCGATGGCGCCAAGGTTGTCGCCATCGTGAGCAACGGCGAGTCCGTCGAGTCCGTTGCCGCCGGCGAGGACGTCGAGGTCGTGCTCGACCGCACCCCGTTCTATGCCGAGATGGGTGGCCAGCAGGGCGACGCCGGCGAGCTTTCCGCCGAGGGCGTTGCGCTGACCATTTCCGATACCAAGAACCACAACGGCCTGTATGCCCACGTCGCCCACGTCGCCGAGGGCACGCTGACCGTCGGTGCTACCGTGACCGCCGCGCTCGACGCCGAGCGCCGTGGCTTCCTGCGTCGCAACCACACCGCCACGCACCTGCTCGACGCCGCGCTTAAGCAGGTCCTGGGCGAGCATGTCTCCCAGGCTGGCTCGTTGGTGACGCCCGAGCACCTGCGCTTTGACTTCACGCACTTCGAGGCCCTGTCCTCCGAGCAGCTCAAGGCTGTCGAGGACCTGGTCAACCAGCAGATCTTCGCTTCCAAGCCGGTTGTGACCCGCGTCATGGGCATCGACGAGGCCAAGGCCGCCGGTGCTGTCGCCCTCTTTGGCGAGAAGTACGGCGACGTCGTCCGCGTTGTCTCCGTGGGCGCCGAGGACCAGCCGTTCTCCCGCGAGCTCTGCGGTGGCACGCATGCCGCCAACACCGCCGAGATCGGTCTGTTCAAGATCATCTCCGAGTCTTCCACGGGCTCCAACGTCCGCCGTATCGAGGCCGTGACCTCCAAGGGCGCTCTCGACTACATGGCCGACCGCCTGGCGCTCGTTGACGCCGCTGCCGCTGCGCTCAAGTGCCGCGTTGACGAGGTTCCCGCCCGCGTGGAGAATCTGCAGGCCGAGCTGCGCGAGACTTCCAACAAGCTCAAGAAGGCACTCACCGGTGGCTCCTCCGATGCGATTTCCAGCGCCATCGAAGGCGCTGTCGAGCTGAATGGCTACAAGCTCGTTGTCGCTGAGCTCCAGGGTCTCGAGGCCGCAGACCTGCGCAATGTGTGGGATACCGTGCACCAGAAGGTTGCCGGCCCCGTCGCTTGCGTCGTCGCCAGCGTGACCGAGAAGGGCACCCCGGCCCTGCTCGCTGCCGGCTCCGATGACGCCGTGAAGGCCGGTTTCCACGCCGGTAACGTTATCAAGCAGATCGCGGGCCTGGTCGATGGTCGTGGTGGCGGTCGTCCCAACATGGCTCAGGCCGGTGGCAAGAACGCCGCCGGTATCGCCGATGCCCTCGCGGCCGCCAAGACCGCGCTCGGCGCCTAAGAACCTAAGTAGTCGCTGTGGTCGCGCTCGCACTGGACATAGGGGAGACCCGGATTGGCATTGCCGTCTCGAGCCGTGATGGCAAGATGGCAATGCCCGTCAAGGTGCTCCCGGCTGCCGAGGTCACTGGCATGGCCAAGACGTTCCGTTACCTGGTTGAGGACTATGAGCCCGATATCCTGGTAAGCGGACGTCCCTTGACCATGGCCGGTGAGCCCGGCCCCCAGGCCGAGCGCGTTGCCGCCGTTGCGCAAAAGATTGCCCAAGAGCTCGATCTTCCGCTTGAGTTTGAGGATGAGCGCCTGTCCTCGCAAGAGGCAAAGCGTATCCTGCGCGAGCAGGGACTCAACGAAAAGCAGATGAGGGGCAAGATTGACATGATCGCCGCCAGCCTGTTCTTGCAGACGTGGCTCGATCGCAAAAACGAGGAGGTTTCGCATGGCTAGCGCTTCCGATCCGCGCCAGCCGAATCGCCAGGGGCAGCCTACGCCGCGCCCTGTATCGTCCGGCCAGCGTCCGATGCAACCGACGCAGCGTGCGGCTCAGCCTGCTGCTCGTCCCGCACAGCCCTCCTCTCGTGCAGCTCAATCTGCTCAGCGTCCTGCCCAACAGCCCGCTGCCCGCGCAGCCCGGCCCGCAAGCGGTACCCGTTTTAAGCAGCAGGCGCCCACGCAGCGTGCGCAGGCGCCTCAATCGCATACGCGTACACATCATGCTCACGGCACACATGGCGTAGCTCCGGCCACGCGCTCGAGCTATAACACGCATGCCCGCCGTGGCGTCCAAAAGAAAAGCTCTCCGGTGCCTATGATTATCGGTGGCGTCATCGCCGTGCTTGCGCTTGTCGCGATCGTTTTCTTTGTCGTGCCAGCCGTCAAGGGCTTCTTTGCCGGCGAGGATGCGAAAGTCGCTGCTGGCCAGCAAGTTACTATCACGATTCCCGATGGCGCCTCGGGTGATACCATCGCTTCGATTCTCTCCGAGAACCATATCGTCGAAGACCCCAAGGATTATTATGCGGCGGTCAAAAAGCTCAATGCCGATATGTCGCTTAAGCCTGGCGCCTACTCGTTTACCACGCTCATGGACGCGACCGAGGTTGTTCAGCAGCTCATGGAAGGCCCCAATGCGGGCTCCGATGCGCTGACTATCCCTGAGGGCCTAACGGTCGACCAGGTCGCCGATCGCGTGGCCGCGGCATACGACAGCATCTCCAAGGAAGACTTCCTTAACCAGGCCAAGGCGAGCAATTATGTGAATGATTACGCTTTCCTTAAAGATGCCGCGAACGATTCGCTCGAGGGCTTCCTATTCCCCAAGACCTATTCGTTGGGTAAGGACCCGTCTGCCGATGATGTGATTCGCGCCATGCTTGACCAGTTCAACGCCGAGTATAAGTCGCTTGACTTTGCCAGCTGCGAGGCCAAGATCAAGGAGCGCTATGGCGTGGAGATGTCCGATTACGACATCGTTAACCTTGCCTCGATCGTCGAGCGCGAGGGCCTCAACGCCGATCAGCGCGCGCATGTGGCTTCGGTTTTCTATAACCGTCTGGCGGGCAAGCTCGATGGCCTGCGTTACCTCAATAGCGATGCGACCATGATGTATGTCACCGGCGGCGAGGTTACCGCCGACGACCTGCAGAGCGATAGTCCGTATAACACCTATAAGCATGAAGGCCTGCCGCCCACGCCCATCTGCTCTCCGTCGCTCGAGGCGCTCAAGGCTACCCTTGAGCCGACCGACTCTGATGACCTGTATTTCTACATTACACAGGACGAGGAGTATTTCTCGAAGACCTACGAAGAGCACCAACAGTCTTGGAATTGATCATGAGGATTTTTAGCCCCAAACGTTATGTTGCCTCAGTTGACCGCATCGACCTCGATACCCTCTGGGCCGACGGCAAGCGCGCCATTCTACTCGACCGCGATAACACTCTGGTGCCGCGCGATACCGAGCAGGTTCCCGCTGCGGTTTCAGCTTGGCTCGAAGCCGCCCATGCCAAGGGCTTTAAGCTGTGTATGGTGTCCAATAACTGGCATCGCGACCAGGTCATGGCATCGGCGCGCGAGCTGGGGCTCGAGGCTATCAGCCACGCCATGAAGCCCGCCCCGTTTGCCCTGAAGGCGGGTCTTAAGCGTCTGGGCGCCACGGCCGACGAGGCCGTGCTGATCGGTGACCAGCTTTACACGGACGTGTGGAGCGGTAACTTTGCCGGCGTTGACACTATTCTGGTCAAGCCGCAGGCGACCCAGGACCTGTGGTACACGCAGATCTTCCGTATCTTTGAGCGCCGGGCCCTGCGCGACCTTCCCTGCGAGGAATAGGTTTCGCCATGTCTCAGCACATTAAACACGGCTGCGACCATATCTTCTTTATCGGCTTTTTGGGCGCGGGCAAGTCGACGCTTGCGCGCAACGTGGGCACTATGTTCAAGCGGCGTTTTATCGATACCGATCGTTTGGTTGTGCGTCGATGCGGCAAGTCGGTGACCGAGATATTTAAGACCGAGGGCGAGGATCGTTTTCGCGAGCTCGAGACCTCGGCACTCCGTTCGCTTCAAAGCGAACGCAGCCTTCTGGTATCGTGCGGGGGCGGCATCGTCGAGACGCCGGTGAACATTGAGCTGATGCACGAGATGGGTACCTGTGTGTACCTCGAAGGCAACTTTGAGGACTCGTTGCGCCAGATTCGCCGCTCCGATACCCGGCCCGATTTCCGCTCGCCCGAGCACGCTGCGCGCCTGTTTGAGCATCGCCGTCCGCTGTATCGCCGGGCCGCCGATATTACCCTTGATATTCGCAACAAGTCCTTCGAGGACGTTTCCTACCTTTGTGCCGAGATGCTTTTGGAGCGTGGACTGCTATGATTCGCCGTCAACTTATCAATTTCCAAAATCGTAGTGTCGATGTCCGCGTCGGATTGGGCGCGTTCGAGGAGCTGCCGCGCATGTTTGCCTCGGCTGTGGGCAAGCCTAAGCGCGCGATGGTGGTTTGGAACGACGCTACATCCGAGCGTTTTGGCGAGGTTGTCGAGCATGCACTGGTTGACGCCGGTTTTGCCGTGTCGCTGCTCGTCCTCGAGGTTTCGCCTGCCGGTGCTACGCTTGCCGATGCCGATACCGTCTTTGGCGCCCTATCGGCTAACGGCATTACCTGCGACGATCTCGTTGTCGCTGTCGGCGACGCGGCGACCTGCTCGGTCGTTTGCTGGTGTGCCAATCAGTGGTGCGGTCGCACCGAGTGCGCCTTGCTGCCGACGACGTTCGACGCCATGCTCACGGTCGCGACGACCATGAAGCCGCTCGTCGCCTCGTCGGCGCATGCGCTTCCCGCTATCGCGTTCCGTCCCGAGCCGGGCTTGGTCGTGTGTGACCTCGACCTTGTACGCGAGGCGGACCCCGAGGACCTTAAGCTCGGTTATGCGGTACTTGTTGGCACCATGCTTTCGAGCAGCAAGTCCCGCTGGAATCAGTTTACCGAGACCGTCCCCGAGATTCTCGCGGGCGAGGAGGTTGCGCTCGTCAATGCCGTTCAGTGGTCTCAGACTTCCCGCAAGGACGTACTGATGGCCACGAACCCGAGCGCCCGCCATGCGCTCGATTTTGGCAAGACGGGGGAGCGTACCCTGCGCGCCTGCTTGGGCGATGCCGCTTCGCCGGTGCCTGCCTACCAGCTGTTGTCCGAGGGCATGCGCTTTGAGGCGCGCCTAGCACATGATGCCTGCGACTTCGATATCGATTACGTCTTTGAGGTCGATGACTGCCTGGAGGACTTTGGTATCGAGGAGCTTGCCTTTGATCTGGAGCCTGCCGCATATATCGAGGAGTTCCGCAGGCAGCAGTTTGCCCGCTCGAACCGCAGCATGTTGCCGCTGCCCGCGGCACTCGGCGCCATTCGTCTAACGAGCGTTGAGGACGAGGTTCTTGAGCGCCATGCTCACGCCTACTTGGCTTCTCGCAAAGAACTTCTCTAAGTTTTATTGACATCCATCGTCTTTCGTATCATGTTGAGGGGCGGGTTTTCAATCGGTCGCGGATCGCATGCGATTCCGTCGTTCGGTTGAGACCCGTCCCGCACTTTTAGAGACAACAAGAAAGGAATCTGCATGTCAGAGTTTGCTGCCGGCCCTGCCGGTCGTATCGAGCGTGTCCGTGTCCTGATGGCTGAGCGCGGCTACGACGCTATCGTGGTTCGTGACGAGGCCAATCTTCGTTGGCTTACGGGCGTGAAGGGCGTCTTCGATTACACCTTCGAGTTCCCGCACGCGGCGTTTATTACGGCTGACCAGTGCCTGTTCCATACCGACTCGCGCTACCTCAACAGCTTTGAGGAGAACACGCCCGCCGGCAGCCCCTGGGTCTACGACATGGACGAGGGCACCATCCCCGGTTGGGTCGCCGGCAAGATCGCGGCCAACAAGTGCCGCGTCTGCGCTGTCGAGGACGACATGCAGATCAACTTCTACCAGGGTATTCAGCGTGGCCTGGAGGATCGTTCTGTAGCCTGCATACTGCCGCTGATGCATGACGACATTCGCAAGATGCGCGCCGTCAAGGACGCCGAGGAGATCGAGCTCATGCGCCATGCGCAGTCGATCACCGACGCCGCCTTCCAGCATATGCTCGGCTTTATTAAGCCCGGTATGACCGAGAAGCAGGTTCGCAACGAGCTCGAGAACTTTATGTTCGCCAACGGCGCCGACAGCTTGGCCTTCGGCTCTATCGTGGCGAGCGGCCCCAATACCGCCAACCCGCATGCCGTCCCCAGTGATCGCGTGATCGAGAAGGGCGACTTCGTCCTCATGGATTACGGCGCGGGCTACTGCGATTATCGTTCCGACATGACGCGCACCGTCGTGATGGGCGAGCCCACCCAGGAGCAGCTCGACTTGTACGCGCTCGTGCGCCGTACGCACGAGGAGTGCGTCGCCGCCATCCATCCGGGCGTCGAGGGCAACGACATTTTCAAGCTTTCCAAGAAGATCATTGGCGATGCCGGCTATGGCGATTACTACAACCATGGTCTGGGCCACGGCGTCGGTGTCGACATCCACGAGCTGCCCAACTTCAACCGCAGCAAGAATATCATCGAGGTTGGCTCGGTTATCACCATGGAGCCCGGCGTCTACCTGCCCGGCGTGGGCGGCGTGCGCCTGGAGGACTACGGCGTGGTCACCGAGAACGGCTACGAGCCCTTCACCAAGACGCCGCATGATCTCCACGTCATCGATTGCTAGCTCATTTCGATAGATTTTTGGGGCGGGGCGTCCGGATCGAATCGGACGCCCCGCGTTCTCTTTTTATGCGCTCGCTGCAGGCGCCGTCTGCAAGTGTATAATTTTGGTCGTATGTAATTTGGACGCTTGTGCGTTCTGCCCATAACAAGAAAGGTCGCTATGCCTACCATTTCTACCGCCGACTTCAAGAACGGCCTCGGTCTCCGCATTAAGGACAAGGTCTACACCATCGTCGAGTTCCAGCATGTCAAGCCGGGCAAGGGCGGCGCGTTTGTGCGCTACAAGACCCGCGACATCAAGAGCGGCCGCGTCGTCGAGAACACCTGCAACGCCGGCACCAAGTTCGAGAGCGTCATGCTCACTACCCGTGAGTTCCAGTACCTCTACAACGATGGCACCGACTACATCTTCATGGACAACGAGTCCTATGAGCAGGTTCCCGTTCCCGAGGACATGGTGGGCGAGAACTCCAAGTGGCTGCGCGAGAACGACATCTGCCAGCTGCTCTTTGCCGACGATGAGCTCATGGGCGTGACCCCGCCGATGTTCATCGAGACCACCATCGTCCAGACCGACCCGGGCTTTAAGGGCGACACCGTCCAGGGTTCCACCAAGCCGGCCACGATCGACACCGGCGCTGTCATCCAGGTCCCCATGTACCTCAACGAGGGCGAGGTCATCAAGGTTGACACCCGCGACGGCAAGTTCGTCTCCCGCGTCTAGCAACCAACTCTTCTAGGAGGACTCATGCCCCAGGAAATCAAGATTGACGGCATCGGTATATCGCCCGATGTTCTGACCGCCATCGTCTCGCGCGCCGTGTCGGATGTCGAGGGCATCGCCTCCGTTGGCGTCAAGGACCTTGCCACCAACCTTGTCTCCATGATGCTCTCGTCCAAGGCCCCGGCTTCCGAGCCGGCGGTCGAGGCCGAGGTCATCGGCGACAAGCTCGCACTCACCGTGCGTGTCGTGGTGTTCTTTGGCTATCCGTTCAAGAAACTCGCCGAGGCCGTTCGCGCAGCCGTGGTCGCCGCCATCGATGCCCAGGTGGGCGTCGAGGTCGACCGCGTTGACGTTTGCATCGACGGTCTCGTTTTCCCCAAGGAGTAACCTTTGAGCCTTAAGGTTTATCGCGGGCGCACGCTTGCCCGCAGTCAGGCGCTGCAGCTGCTGTTCCAGGCCGAGGCCACGGACAGCCCGCTCGAGCGCGTCCTCGAGGGCGATTTCCTGATCTCGAAGGGTCCCCTCGACCCCTATGCGCTGGAGCTTTGCCGTGGTGCCTACGAGCATATCGATCGCATCGACTGTGCCCTGCGCGCCGTCGCCAAGAACTGGGATCTTATGCGCATGCCCGGCGCCGACCGCAACCTGCTGCGTATCGCCGTCTACGAGATGCGCTTCCTCACCGACGAGGAGGTCTCGGACGCTATTGTTATCAACGAGGCCGTCGAACTTGCCAAGGCCTATGGCACCGACCAGTCCGCGTCGTTCGTCAACGGCGTGCTGGGCAAGATCGCGCGCAGCGAGGAGTTGCCGGGCGAGGACCTGTACCAGGAACTGCTGGCCGAGGATCGCGCTCGCGAGGAGGCCCAGGCTGCTGAGGCTGCCGCCAAGGTCGCTGCCGCTCAGGCTACCGCCGGTGTACTTGCCGAGGATATGGACGCTGCTGAGGCCGTCGAGGCCGACTCCGTCGAGGAGTAGCCATGCCAGAGGGTTCCGTCCGCAACTTCGATGAGATCTCGGATCGCCTGGACCAGATCATCGCCACCGTTCGCTCCAAGGATACGTCCCTGGAGCGTTCGCTCGATTTGTTTGACGAGGCGATTGAGCTTGGTTCCCGTGCGGTCGATATGGTCGACAAGTTTGAGCTGACGCCGCGTGAGGCCGACAAGCTCGAGCAGGAATACGATGAGGATGCGGCAAACGAGTCCCAAGATAGACAGGCTGCATCCCCGGATACGAATGGTTGATGGCATTCATGAAACGCGTGCGTCTCGATGACGAACTGATTTCACAGGGCATCTGCGCCGATCGCGCGGATGCCCTTCGCACTCTTATGGCCGGCTTGGTCTCGAGCGGCGGTGAGCGTTTGACCTCTCCGGGACTCAAGGTGACGCCGGGCCTGCCGCTGCATGTTAAGGGTCGTATTCCGTACGTTGGGCGCGGCGGCCTTAAGCTTGAGGGTGCGCTCGATGCGTTTTGTATCGATCCCACGGGCCTTGCCTGCCTGGACGTAGGCTGCTCTACCGGCGGCTTTACCGATTGCCTGCTCAAGCGCGGTGCTGCGACTGTTGTCTCGGTCGACGTGGGCCGTGCTCAGTTCGACTGGTTGCTTCGCCAGGACGATCGCGTGACGCTGCACGAGCGCACGAATGTGACGCAGCTGCCTGAGCTCGGCTACGGCGGCGCTATCGACCTGGCCGTGTGCGACGTGTCGTTTACGAGCATCGCGAACATCATCGACGCCGTGCTGGCGTGCCTGACGCCGACGGGGTCGTTCTGCACGCTCGTGAAGCCGCAGTTTGAGGCTCCGGCAGCGCTGGTGGGCGAGGGCGGTATCGTGACAGATCCTGTTGTCCGCCACGATACGCTCGTGGCGGCTATTGAGCTCTTTGCCGCCAAGGGCCTGTTCCCGCTTGACGTGTGCGTGTCGCCCATCCATGGCGCCAAGGGCAACGTGGAGTTTTTCCTGTACGGCACGAGGTTTGCCCCCAGCGAGCGCTCCGATGACGAGTTGCAATCCCAGGTATCGGCTTTGAGCGAGAAAGCTGCAACGCTATGAAGGTCTTTCTGGTTCCCAATTACTACAAGCAAGAGGCGGTCGGGAGCGGCCTGATGCTCGAGCTCTGGCTGACGCGCCAAGGCTACGAGGTCGCTTGGGCTGCCGACCAGCGCTCCAAGATCCAGAGTACGCCCGACGTGGATGGTGCCGACCTTGTCATCACGCTCGGCGGCGACGGCACGCTGCTGCGCGCCGCCCGCATCCTCAACTATCGAGAGATTCCTATTCTGGGTCTTTCCTATGGTCACCTGGGCTTTTTGACGGCGGCTAGTCCCGAGGAACGCGACATTTTGAAGGTTGTGAGCGACGCGCTGTCCGGTGAGCTCCATGTGAGTCGTCGCGCCACGATCGCTGCAGATATCGTTTCCGTGCGTGAGGACGGCTCGAAGGACGTCGTGCGTTCGTTCGCCCTTAACGACATGGCGCTCACGCGCGGGCCGCTTTCCGATATGGTCGAGTTCGACATTACCGTGTCGGGCCACCATATCGATCGCTTGCGCGGCGATGGTGTGGTCGTGTCTACGGCAACTGGTTCCACGGGCTATGCCCTCAGTGCCGGCGGTCCTATCGTGAGCCCGGATTACACGGGCATGGTCTGCGTGCCTATCGCGCCGCATACTATTCAGGCCCGTGCCTTTTTGACCTCGCCGAGCGATGTCGTTGAGATCTTTATGTCCGACGACCGCCCGAGTGTGCCTGCTATTGCCATCGACGGGCAGTTTATTACCTGCGATGGCACCGTCGAGAGCGTGGCCGTACGCCGCGGTCCCGGCGATGTGCTGCTGCTCGACTATGGCCCTGAGAGCTTCTACAACTCGGTAAGCCGCGTGTTCTACGGAGTTCGCCATGATCGATGAGCTGCAGGTTTCAAACATTGCGCTCATTCGCGAGGCGACGCTGGTGCCCAGCGCGGGCCTAACTGTCCTGACCGGCGAGACCGGCGCCGGCAAGACTGCGCTGCTCTCGGCGCTTAAGCTCATTTTGGGCGAGCGCGCGGATTCTTCGACCGTGCGCGAGGGCGAGGCGCTTGCGAGCGTCGAGGCGCGCTTGTTCGATGGCCCGCACGACACGGAGGGCTTCACCGTGCAGCGCAGCCTTTCCGCCGAGGGCCGCAGCCGCGTCAAGATTGACGGCCGCATCGCCAGCGTCCGCGAGCTTTCCGAGCGCGTCGGCGTGATGATGGATCTGTGCGGCCAGCACGAGCATCAGCGCCTGCTCGATCCGGCACATCATGTTGCCATGGTCGATGCCTGGGCTGGTCGCTCTGCGCTCGAGGCGCTGGAAAAGTACCGTGTCTGCTTTAAGGCGTCGCGTACGGCTGCCAAGGAGGTCCGTCGCGTAGAGGAGGCGTCGCGTGCGCAGGGGAGTCGCGTCGAGGAGGCGCGCTTCGCCCTGGAGCGTATCGCTGATGTCGACCCCAAGCCGGGTGAGTATGAGGAGCTCGAGGAGCTGCTGCCGCGCTCGGAGCATGCCGAGGTGCTGGTGGCCACGGCTAACGAAGCCCATACATCGATTGCCGCCGAAGGGGGAGCGCTCGATGCCGTGAACAGCGCCGTGGCCGAGCTTTCCCGTATGGCTACCGTCGATCGCAAACTGGGCGACATTGCCGATGCGCTTTCGGATGCCTGCATCTCCCTTGAGGATAGCGCGAACGAGCTTCGTGCCTATCGCGATGGCGTCGCCTTCGACCCGCGCGAGCTCGCTCGCATGCGTGAGCGGTATTCCGACCTCAAGGGCCTGTTGCGTCAGTGGGGTCCCACCATGGACGATGTTTTTGCCATGCGCGATCGCTCGCAAGAGCTGCTGTCCCTGGTCGATGATGGCGATGAGCAGATCAAAAAGGCGCGTGAGGCACTCGGGAGCGCCGAGCGCGAGCTGTTCGCTGCCGCCAAGGCGCTTAAGCGCGCTCGCAATACGGCGGCCCCGCGCTTCTGCCACGAGGTTGGTCGTCAGATGGCACGCTTGGAGATGGGCGGCGCCGAGCTCGTTTGGGAGTCGCGTGATCTTCCGCGCGCCGAGTGGACGCCGGCGGGTCCTTCAAGCTACGAGCTTTTGTATCGCAGCGGTGCCGGCTTGACGCCGCGTCCCCTGCGCCGCATTGCCTCGGGCGGCGAGCTCAGCCGCGTCATGCTGGCGAGCAAGGTGGTCTTGGGTAATGCTGACGGCGTCGACACACTGGTATTTGACGAGGTCGATGCCGGTGTCGGCGGCTCCACGGCTCGTGCTCTTGCTGGTGTGCTGGCCGATCTTGCCGCTACGCATCAAGTGATTGTCGTAACCCACTTGGCGCAAGTCGCCGTCGTGGCCGACAAGCATTATGTTGTCAGCAAGGAGCCGGGCGATGTTCCCCAGACGCATTTGGACGAGGTAACCGGCGAAGCGCGTACCGCCGAGATCGCCCGCATGCTCAGCGGCGATCAGTCCGAGGCAAGCTTGGCCCACGCAAAGCAGATGCTCGAAGAAGTTCGAGGCTAGGTCGTATCAGCGGTGTTGGTGGGACAAAATAGACTGAAATTTTTGTCCCACTACGCGTTTACTCAACGACCTTGTCCGGTTGGATGAGCTCCTCGTAGTAGCTGATGTGCTCTCGGGCGTCCTCGATTTCGGGTAGCAGGAAGTTGTAGATGACCTCTATGATCATCGTGGCACTCATCTTGGAGAATGCGAAGTCGCCCGTTGTCAGCAGCGCCTCGTGATTGACGGTATTAAAGGTGTAGTCGGCTAGGCGCGCAAGCGGAGACTTGCTGTCGCTGCTGATGACGACTACGGTAGCACCGCAGTCTCGAGCTGCTTTTGCCATGCGATTCAGTCGGCGCGACTTGCCAGAGTTCGAGATCAGCACGATAACGTCGCCGGGGCGCAATGTGAGCGCGAAACCAATCGAGGTCTCGCTTATGGTGCTCGCCATGCAGCGCAGGCCCAGCTGCGAAAACTTAAACGTCGCATCGAGCGCGACCGCGTTCGTATTGCCCACAGCCGCAAACTCAATAACCCCTGCATGCTTAAGGTCATGTACAACAGCCGCCAGCGTATCGTGGTCGATCCCGTCGATGGTCGCATTAAGCTCGCTCACCTTGGCAGCTAGGATGTTCTTGAGGCTCTGCTCCATATTGTCGAGTGAGACCTCGTCAGTCAGGCCCTCGTTGCGCTGGCTTTCCAAATCCCTCGCCAACGAAAACTGAAAGCTGCGGAAGCTACCAAAGCCAAGTTTGCGGCAGAAGCGCGAAACGGTCGCCTCGGACGTGGCGGCGGCGCGTGAGAGCTGAGCTGCCGTGAGGCGTGGCGCCTCGGACTGGTGCTCCAATATATAGTCGACAATGCGCTGCTCGGACTCGCTGTATCCCTGATGGGTACTAATGAGGGAAAGTGCGCTCTTGCTACTATCGGTCATGGATGGCTCCTGGTTGGCATGAAAATCGGAATCGTTTTGTAATGCCATAGTATACGGGCATTTTCAATTACAAGATACACCTTGCCGTTTCAAGTGTTGATGGTAAACTTTCACCTACCGTTTACGGTTATGAAAGAACCTTTCACCGGAGAATTGGGACATTTTCCTTTCCGCGAAAGCGCTGGGTTGGTATCTTTCAGTTGTGGAAAAGCGCGCAAGGACGCGCGTGTAGGGGAGCGCCTGCGGGCGCAGTACTCAAGAAGGAGGGACACATGGCTAAGTTTGACATCATCGCCGCCACCGGTTGCCCGACCGGTATCGCGCACACCTTCATGGCGAAGGAGGCGCTGGAGAAGGCAGCTGCCGAGCGCGGTCTGACCATTAAGGTCGAGACCCATGGCCAGGTCGGTGTCGAGAACGAGCTCACCAAGAGCGAGATCGCTGGTGCCAAGGCCGTTGTCGTCGCAGCCGATAAGGATGTCCAGGCTGAGCGTTTCGCTGGTAAGCCCATGGTTTCCGTCGGTGTTTCCAAGGCCCTGTCCGTCGAGGCCGCCGGAAAGCTGATTGACCGCGCGCTCGCCGCCAAGGGCGACGATACGGTTGCCGCTGCCGCCGATGTCGAGGACGAGGTCGAGGAGAAGGAGTCCATCGGCCACGTCATCTACAAGCACCTCATGAATGGCGTCAGCCACATGTTGGTCTTCGTTGTCGCCGGTGGTGTTCTGACCGCCGTTTCGTTCCTGTGGGGCATCACGTCCTTCGATTCGACGGCTGCCGACTACAACAGCTTTGCCGCTATGCTCAAGATTATCGGCGGTATCGCCATGAACCTCATGGTTCCGGTGCTTTCCGCCTACATCGCCGAGTCCATCGGCAAGCGCCCGGCGCTCGTCCCCGGCTTTGTTGCCGGCATGATCGCCATCCAGGGTCTGCCCGTTAACGCCGATACCGGCATGATCGACGCCGGTGGCGCCGGTGTGGGCTTCGGCTTCCTGGGCGGCATCGTCGGCGGCTTCCTCGCTGGCTATGTCATCCTGCTGCTCGAGAAGGTCTTTGCCGGTCTGCCCAAGAACCTGGACGGCCTCAAGGCAATCTTTTTGTACCCGCTGTTCTCGACTGCTATCGTCGGCCTGGTCATGCTCGGCATCTCCGGCCCCATGGCTGCCATCAACACCGCCATGATGGACTTCCTCAAGGGCCTGTCTGCCTCTGGCGCCGTTGTCCTGGGTCTTGCCATCGGCTGCATGTGCGCCTTTGACATGGGTGGCCCGGTTAACAAGGCTGCTTACGTCACCGGTACGGCTATGCTCACCGAGGCCCTGGCCGCCGGTGTTGGCACCGAGACCTACAACTTCGGCACCAACTTCATGGCTGCCGTTTCCGCCGCCTGCATCGTTCCGCCGCTGATCACCACCTTCGCCGTCGTCGTCGGCAAGAAGTACTTCAGCCAGGAGGATCATGACGCCGGTGTCGTCAACCTCATCCTTGGTTGCACCCACATCACCGAGGGCGCCATTCCGTTCATGACCAAGAACATCTGGCCCGTCATGCCCATCATGATGCTCGGTTCTTCCATCGCCTCGATCCTGACCATTATGTTCAACGTTCACGATCCGGCGCCTCACGGCGGCTTCCTGGTCCTGCCCGTTGTCGAGAACGGTCCGCTTTGGGTCCTCGCGATCCTCATCGGTGCTGTGGTCGGTGGCATCTTGTTCGTGGCCTTCAAGAAGTACGACTTCGAGAAGAACCAGAAGGCCGCTCCTGCAGCCAAGCCGGTTGAGGCCCCCAAGGCCGAGGCTGCCGACTTCGTGAAGGTCGACAACGTCTTTGTCGCCGAGGACTTCGCCTCTCGTGACGAGGCTCTGAGCTTTGTCTCCAACCAGGCCGTCAAGGCCGGTATCGCCGGCGACGCCGACGCCGTGATGAACGCCTTCCTGGCCCGCGAGGCCGAGGGCACCACGGGCATGATGGAGGGCTTCGCCATCCCGCATGCCAAGTCCGACGCCATTACCGAGGCTGCCGTCATCGTCGTCAAGGACGAGTCTGGCGTGACCGGTTGGGACACCATGGACGGCGCTCCCGTCAACGTGGCTATCGCCCTGCTCATCCCCGGTGCACAGGCTGGCACCACGCACCTCAAGATCCTGTCCAAGGTCGCCGAGGCGCTCATGGACGAGGACTTCCGTGGCACCGTCAAGGGTTCCACCGACGCCGCCGAGATCGCCAAGACGATCAACGCCCGCCTGGTCTAATCCCACAGTACGCGAATAACATCGCCCCCTGTAACAAAGGCGAGGACTCCCCACGAGCCCTCGCCTTTTTTCATCCCCCTTCTTCTAACTTGCGGTGAAATAAGGACTGTTTAAATGTTTCAACCCTAAAATCAGTCCATATTTCACCGCAACTTAGAAGAAGGGGATAGCGCGGCCCGTCTATCGGATCGTCCGTGCGGACAAATATTCAGCCAGAATTCCGCTCGCACGATATTTCTTGGACCAACCGAGTTCCCGCAGCTCACCTGCCGGGCGGGGCGGTTAAGTTTGTCGCGAGTTCCGCACGCAAAGGAAAGCACTTAATGTGCTTTCCGTCTTGCGCAGGACTGTAGAGCAGCAAACTTAACCGCCCCGCCCGGCAGGCGAGCGGACAGGAAGGACATCCGTCCAACAATTCGTGCGAAACACAATGAAAAACCGTTTGATGTGAGTTAATATAAACAACGTCGTGAATCTGACTCCTGCCACATGCATGACAGGGGTTAAACACAAAAAAGGAGTCAACTATGGTTTCTGAGAAGGCTACCCTCGTTAATCCTCAGGGTCTGCACATGCGTCCGGCTGGTCTGTTCGCCTCCACCATGGGCAAGTACGCCTGTGACGTGACGGTCGTCACCCCCGAGAAGGAGGTCAACGGCAAGTCCCCGATGGCCCTCATGGCTGCTGGTATCCCCTGCGGCACCGAGGTCGAGGTCAAGTGCGACGGCGCCGACGAGGCCGAGGCTCTGGCTGCTGCCATCGAGCTCATCAAGAGCGGTCTTGGCGAGTAGAACTCAAACGGGTCGCATGTTGAACAACTAAGTTCATATTTGGGAGCGCAGTGACCTGTCTTAAGGTAGCTGCGCTCTTTTGTCATGGATATGGCAAAACGCTTTATCACATGACACGGAGAGAGGAATGGGAATGTATCAGGGAGTCAACGCTTCCGAGGGCATCGGTATCGGCACCGTCATGGTCGCCGTCGATCCCGACTTGACGTTTGAGCCGCACGAGGTTGCTGATTCGGCAGCAGAGAAGGAGCGCTATCAGACCGCTCTTTCGGTCTTCTGCGAGAAGACCCAGGCTCAGGCCGACCACATGAAGGAGACGGTGGGCGAGGCCGAGGCCGAGATCATGAGCGGACACATTGTCCTGGCTCAGGATCCGGGCATGACCGACGCCATCAACGCCGCCATTGACGGCGGCACCTGCGCCGAGCAGGCGCTCATGGACACCTCGACCATGTTCGAGAACATGTTCCTGTCCATGGATGATGAGATGTTCCGTCTGCGCGCGGCCGACATCGCCGACATCCGCACCGGTATTCTGGCCGAGCTGCTGGGCAAGGAGGTCGTCGACCTCTCCGTCCTGCCCGAGAACACCGTCGTTGTCGTGCACGACCTCACGCCGTCCATGACCGCCACGATCGATAAGGCTCACGTTGCCGGTATCGTCACCGAGACCGGCGGCCGCACGTCGCACTCTGCGATTATCGCGCGCGCCCTCGAGATCCCGGCTGTCCTTTCGGTTTCCAACAGCTGCACCGCGCTGCGCAACGGCATGACTGTCGTCGTCGACGGTGGCAAGGGTATCGTCGAGGCCGATCCCGACGAGGAGACGCTCGCTGCCTACACCGCCAAGGCCGAGGCCTTCGCTGCCGAGAAGGCAGCCCTCGAGGCCTTCCGCGGCAAGCCGTCCGTGACTGCCGATGGCATCAAGAAGATCATCGCCTGCAACATCGGCAACCCCGATGACGTGCCCAACGCGCTCGATCACGACGCCGAGGCTATCGGCCTGTTCCGTTCCGAGTTCCTGTTCATGGACTCTGCTGAGCTTCCTTCCGAGGAGGAGCAGTTCAACGCCTACCGTAAGGTCGCCAGCGCGCTCAAGGGCGCTCCGGTCATCATCCGCACGCTCGATGTGGGTGGCGACAAGGAGATTCCGTACCTGCACATGGTCAAGGAAGAGAACCCCTTCATGGGCTTCCGCGCCGTGCGTTACTGCCTGGCCAACCCCGACCAGTACAAGGTCCAGCTCCGCGCCCTGCTGCGCGCCAGCGCCTTCGGTGACGTCAAGATCATGATCCCGCTCGTCACCTGCGTCGAGGAAGTCTTGGCTGTTAAGGAGCTTGTCGAGCAGTGCAAGACCGAGCTGACCGAAGAGGGCCGCAAGTTCAACGAGAACATCGAGGTCGGCATTATGGTCGAGACGCCTGCCGCCTCGCTGCTCGCTGACCGCCTGGCCGAGGTCGCCGACTTCTTCTCCATCGGCACCAACGACCTGATCGGCTACACCATGTGTGCCGACCGTGGCAACGACACCATCTCCAACCTGTACCAGGTTTACTATCCCGCCGTGCTTCGCTCGCTCAAGAACATCATCGAGAGCGGCGTGAAGGCCGGCATCATGGTCGGTATGTGCGGCGAGGCCGCTGCCGATCCGTTGCTCGAGCCGCTGCTGATCAGCTGGGGCCTGGAGGAGTTCTCGATGAGCGCTCCGTCCATCCTGCGCGCCCGCAAGACCATCAGCCAGTGGACCAAGGCCGAGTGCGACGAGCTCGCCGAGAAGGCGCTCGCCTGCAACACCGCTGCCGAGGTCAAGGCACTGCTCGAGTCCGCAGCTCGCTAATTTGGTATCAGAGGTAACCGCGTGGTTGGAATGGGCCGGCCACGCGGCCCTCACATATACAGGGGGTACTGTAAATGTTCTACACGCTAACCGCTAACCCGGCTGTCGACATGACGGTTTCGAGCTCTCCGCTCGAGCCCGACGAGAACGTCCGCACCGGCTCGGCCAGCTACACGGCTAACGGCAAGGGCCTCGACGTGTCCTTCGCCTTTAAGAAGATGGGCGTCGACACCGTCGCGCTCGGTTTCTTCGCCGGCTTCACGGGCAAGTTCATCGTCGAGGAGGTCATGAACCTGGGTTGCCTCTGCCGCCCGGTCTGGACCGACGGTATCACGCGCATCAACACCTACGTCAACGATGGCCAGCACGAGTACGGCATCCTGAACCCCGGTGCTCCGATCACGCCGCAGCATCAGGAGGAGCTCTACAACATCCTGGACACCGCGGGCGACCTTGAGTGCCTGATCGTCTCCGGCTCCGTGCCTCCCAAAGCTACGCCCGACTTCCTGGCTCAGGTCATGGAGCACGCTCAGGCCCGTGGCGCCGACGTCGTCCTGGACCTGTCCTCCGACAAGCTCAAGGAGCTCGCTCACAAGAAGCCGCTGCTCATTAAGCCGAACCATCACGAGATGAAGGCTATCTTCGGCGTGCCGGTCGACACCGACGACGAGGTCCGCGTTGCCATGAAGCTGGCTCACGAGGCCGGCGTCCAGAACGTGCTGCTCACCCGTGGTAGCCGCGGTGACGCTTACTTCTCCAACGGCGAGGACATCTGGTATGCCAAGCGTGAGTTCAACATCAAGCTTGTCTCTTCCGTCTGCGCCGGCGACTGCACCCTCGCTGCGTTCCTGCACAAGTGGTACAGGGATCGCGACAACGTCGAGGAGGCCATGAAGCTCGCTATGGCCACCGGCGCCAACGTTGCTGAGTCCGTCGGCATCGGCGACTTTGGTCACGTCGACGAGTACAGCAAGCGCGTTGCCGTTCGCAAGCTCGATCGCAAGTAAGCGAAACACGACAAACTCGTGCGCATACGGCGTCCCGGTTTCGACCGGGGCGCCGTTTTTTGTCCCACTCGAACCTCGGAGCCGCGCTTCACGCGTTCCACACCGTTCACCGAGTTGTTGTAGCCTTTTGCCGAAGCGTGGAATATACTTTCATTAACACGTTGCTTCGTGAAAGGAACATTCATGATTTACACGCTTACTGCAAATCCCGCTATTGACTACAACATCTCCTGCGATGGCTTGTCCGCCAACACCGTTACCCGCACCCGTAACGCTGTCTACACCCCCAACGGCAAGGGTCTCAACGTTTCGTTTACGCTCGACCACTACGGCGTCGACACCACGATCCTGGGCTTCTTCGCCGGCTTCTCGGGTGAGTATATCGTTAAGGGCGCCGAGGCCCTGGGCGTGCCCGTCAAGCCCGTGTGGACTGACGGCATCACGCGTGTCAACGTGTTCCTCAATGCCGGTCCCGACACCGAGTACAACATGGTCAACGCCGGTGCCGCCATCAACGAGGCCAACGAGCAGGAGATGTTTGAGCTGATCGATTCGCTCGAGGACATGACCTGCCTGGTCATTAGCGGCTCGCTGCCCCCCAACACCTCTGAGGGCTTCCTGGCCGAGGTGCTTCGCCGCGTTAAGGCAAAGGGCGCCGAGTTCGTGCTCGATATTTCGAGCCATCAGTTGGCCGACCTCATTGCTATGGAGCCGCTCCTCATTAAGCCTAACGACGACGAGCTGCTCGACATCTTTGGCATTAAGGTGAGCGGCGGCGACGATGAGTCCGTCAAGGCTGCCATGGCCGAGCTGCATGCCAAGGGCACCAAGAACGTGCTGTTGACCCTGGGTGGCGCCGGCGCGTACTTCTCCAACGGCGAGCACATCTGGTTTGCCAACCGTACCTTTGAGGTCAAGCTGCTGTCGACCGTTTGCGCCGGTGACTCTTCGCTGGCCGCCTTCCTGTCCGTGTGGCACGACGCTCCCGAGCGCGTCGAGGACGCCCTGCGCCTCTCGATGGCCACCGGCGCCAACGTGGTCGAGTGCCCGGGTCTGGGCGATTTTGCCAAGGTCGATGAGTATCAGAAGGGTATTGCAATTCGTCAGGTTTGCTAGTTCCGGCACCTTGCCTGAATAGTTCAATTATTTCGCATCCGTCTTAGACCAGGACGGATGCGTTTTTGTTTATCGGACTTGCGTGTGCAGTGGAGGCTGTTTCTTGCTAGACTTCTTGCAGACGCAATCGATAGCCAATTTGATAGTCGCAGGAGGCCATAGGCATGTGCAATGTTTCGCTCAACGGTACGCAGCCGACCGATGCCTCTATCCGTGTCCTGCGTGCGCTTGAGGCAGCAGGTCTTGAGGCTTGGTACGTGGGCGGTTGGGTACGTGATGCCCTGATGGGACGCCCCAGCCACGATGTTGACATGTGCTGCAGCGGCCTGTGGCAGGAGTCCAAAGAGGCGCTCGAAGCGGCTGGTATTGCCGTGGTTGAGTCGGGCATAAAATTTGGCGGCATCACGGCTATTTGCGATGATGAGCGCATTGAGGTCACCACCTACCGCCTAGACGGCTTTTACACCGACGGCCGCCATCCCCAGAGTGTGGAGCGTGCGGCGTCGCTTGAGGACGATCTGGCGCGTCGTGACTTTACCGTTAACGCTATGGCCTGGCATCCCGAGCGTGGTCTTGTCGACCGCTACGATGGTCAGGGCGACCTAGACCGCGAGCTCATCCGCGCCGTTGGAGATCCCAAGCGTCGTTTTAACGAGGACGCGCTTCGCATGCTGCGCGCGGTGCGTTTTGCCTGCCGTCTGGATTTTATGATCGAGCCTAAGACTAAACAGGCGCTTGCCGAGTGCGCGCCGCTGCTCGATGCTGTGGCGCGCGAGCGCGTGGGCATTGAGCTCGAGGGTATCCTTTCGACCGGCCATGGGGGAGACGCGATGCTGCGCTACCCCGAGCTTGTTTGCGCCGCCGTGCCCGAGCTCGCGTCCGCTCGCGGGTTTGATCAACGCAGCGTCTATCATGCGTTTAACGTCTACGAGCATATCGCCCGCGTGCTGACGGTGGCAGGGGAGCTGGCGCTGTGCGACGGCGTCGCGCCCTCGTCGAGCCTTATGTGGGCTGCGTTTTTGCACGACGTTTCCAAACCCGAGTGCTTTACGGTCGATCACGACGGCAGCGGCCACTTCTACGGTCATCCCGAGCTCGGCGCCAAGAAGGCGCGTGTCATCATGGATCGCCTGGCGCTCTCGCACGATTTGGTGCGCGATGTGTGCCTGCTGATCAAATACCATGACAAGCCGCTACGCCCCGACCGTTCCTGCCTGCTCAATATGATGCGCGCGCTTTCGGGCGAGGGTGTCGATACGCCGCGTCTGATGGACGAGCTCATGGACCTTAAGCGTGCCGACACGCTGGGCAAGGCGCCGTCGTGCTTCTTTTACGTCGAGACGATCGAAGAGATGCGCTCACTCGCCCATGATTTGTTGGAGGCGGGGGAGCCCTATTCGCTCAAGATGCTTGCTATCAACGGCGGCGACTTGATTCGTGTCGGTGTGAAGCCGGGGCCCGAGCTAGGCCAGCTACTCAACGCCGCCCTCGAAGCCGTTATCGAGGACAACATCCCCAACGATCGCGAAACCCTTTTGGTTCATCTCAACTTGAATTAGCTAATTAGTTGACCTGCGCGTTCCATAACCTGTCGACAATTTTTCGGCAATTTGGAATTACTTCTTGCGCTGATGTTTTTTGTCCCGTAATATATTTCCTTGCAGCACGGCAGTGCAGATGTCATGTGGCCCGTTCGTCTAGCGGTTTAGGACGCCGCCCTCTCAAGGCGGAGATCACCAGTTCGAATCTGGTACGGGCTACCACGCATCTGATACCCGGTCTTTCCACGGAAGGCCGGGTTTTTTATTATCAAACAACTGTCTGTCATTCCCGTTTGAACCAGAGCTTTGCGTTCTGCCTATGGCCCTTACGGGTACAATAACCAAGATATTTTGACTGTTAGAAGGAGTCTCATGACGGAGTCCTCTCAGCATACGTCTAAGCCCCAGGTCGAGGTTGAGGCCTCGGGCGGAGATGACAATAAGAGCGCACGCCGCGGCGCCATCTTTATCGGCGTCGTGCTGGTGGGTTATATCGTCTATCTGGTGGTAACCGGGCAGATGGGGCAGTTCTGGGCCGCTATGTCGAGCGTCCAGGCGCCATGGCTCGTTATCGCGTGTCTTTGCATGTTCATGTATCTGTTCTTTGGCATTGTGGCCTATGCGATCGCCGTTTGGCTCGACCCTTATTCGCCCGTCGGCATTCGCGACCTGATCTCGGTCGAGGCGAGCGGTATCTTCTTTGGCAACCTGACGCCCATGATGATGGGCTCTACGCCTGCCCAGATCTACCGCCTGACCAAAGCGGGCCAAAACGTGGGCGAAGCGGGTGCCACGCAGTTCACCCGATTTATTGTGTATCAGTTTGGCCTCGTTGCCTGGGGCGCTATCCTATTGCTTGCTCGCATGCCGTTTTTTGCCGAGCGCTATGGCGACATGACGCTGCTGTGCGTCTTTAGTTTTGGCGGTCACTGCTGCATCCTGCTCGGCATCTTCGCCGTCGCGCTCATGCCTAAGACCGTCACGCGCGTCGCCCATTGCATCATCAATTGGCTCGAGCGCATAGGTGTCTCGGCCACTAAGATCGATGGATGGCGCTCGTTTGTCGATGGCGAGATCTACTCCTTCTCCGAGAAGTTCAAGCTTTCGGCCGGACATTTTTCTTCCATGCTGCTCACCGTGTTTATCACCATGCTGCAGCTCGCGTTTTTCTATCTGGTGCCGTATTTTCTGATGCTCGCCTTTGGCCACCACGAGGTCGACTTTTTCTCGGTCATGGCCGCGAGCGCCTTTGTCCAGCTGCTGAGCTCTGCGGTTCCCTTGCCCGGTGGAACTGGTGGCGCTGAGGGCGGCTTTGCTTTGTTCTTGGGTCATTTCTTTGGGTCGGCTTCGACCGCCGGCTATCTGCTGTGGCGTCTCATTACGTTTATCGCGCCGACCATTTTGGCTGCGCCCCTGCTGGGCCTTAAGAGCGCCCACAACGAGAGTATCCATGCGCGCTGGGATCGCGTGATGCGCAAGCTCGGCCGCGAGCCTCAGACGCCCTCTGCGCCCACTAAGCCGCACCCCACGAATGCTGTTACCGTTGATCCCAGGAAGCACGCTCAGAAGGCTTCTGGGACCGCTAAGCCGGCTCATAAAGCCTATGTGCGCCAGACGGGCGACGGTATCCGCGTATCTCCGTCGGCGCTCAATAAGAAGAAGCACCCTAAGTCGCGGTAGGGCAGTCGTGCGTTCTTCATGATGCGGGGCATATTTGAGCTGTATGGGGGATAATCCTCTTACGTAGATTATCTCTCATCTGTTGATGAATGCTCGCATATCGAAGGGACACACCCATGGCCACCAGTAAACCGCGTATTGATCGCCGTATCGTTCGCAGCCGCAATGCCATCCTTTCCGCTTTTGAGCGCTTGCTCATGGAAAAGCCGCTGGCAGACATTACGGTGAGTGCCATCGCGCGCGAGGCCAATGTCGACCGTAAAACCTTCTACGTGCACTTTGGTACGGTTGATGGCTTGCTCGATGCCATTGCCGTCGATGTGGTGGAGATGATTGTCGACTCGGTCGAGAAAACGCTTGCTTCCATGGACGGTGACACCAACGAGCGCGCCCTGGGCGCGGCGGCGACCTTCTTTAAAACCGTTAACGAGGCGCTGTGCAACAACCTGGTGCTCAATCGTCAGCTGATCGAGAACATTCCGCTCGATGATTTTATGGCCCGTCTTCGTGCGCCGCTCGAGCACGAGATTGCCGAGCGCGATCTGCTGCCCCACGGTCTCAAGGACGAGATGTTCGACTACTATCTGGCGTTTTTGCTGTCGGGTATTATCGGAATCTATCGCACATGGGCGCTGTCTGACGGCTCGGTTCCTATCGAGCGCGTCTCGGAGGTCGCCAACGACCTGACTCTCAATGGCCTGTCGAGTCTGGAATCTCGCTTGGATTAGGCGCAGGCTCGAGTTCGCGAGGCGCTTGTCGGGGTGCAGCCCGATCGACCAGGCGACGAGCATCCCGCCGAAGCAGTCGATGACCGGGCTCAGGTAGACCTTCTCGCCGCCCGGGAGCCTGAACTCGGTGATGTCGGTGAGCCACAGCAGGTTGGGCTCGTCGGCGTGGAAATTCCTGTTTACGAGGTTCTCCGGCGCCTTGTAGACCTCGCCGGCGTAGGAGCTGTAGCCTGAGGATCCTTAAAAGAAAGTCCAGTTTATCCTTTCCACCCCAATTGGGAATCCTCCGATGCGCCTTCGCACGCTCGCATGACCTCGATACCGTGCGAGCGTGCGAACTCGACGAGCTCTGCGTTGCGGGCGTTAATGGTGCCGAAGGCGGCGGGGCACACGATAAGGCGCGCGCAGTGGACGAGGAGCTCTTTGGCGCGGGCTATGGTTTTATCCCCGATCGGCTCGAAGGCGCGCTCGGCCACGCATTCCGCCGCCAGGTCGCGCGCTAGCTCGCAGTCGATGTCCCCTTCGTGCAGAACGCCCGTGTAGAACGCCTTGCCCTGCCGGATGAGCTGGCGAAACACAGCCGACCCCGTACCTGCGCCGGCGATGACGAACGTGTGCGCATCGCCGTGCGGGCGTCCAATTTCCACGCTGCCGAAGCGCTCGTTGAAGGTGCCATGTTGAAGGCCGTAGAGCTCGCCAATCGTCTCGCGCGTGAATATGTCCTCGGGTACGCCGGCGCGGAAGACCCGGCCGTCCTTCACGCAAATCACCTTGTCGGCGCTTTTCTGCGCGAGCTCGAGTTCGTGGATGGACATGATGACAGCCACATTCCGCGATTTCGCAAGGTGGCGAAGTATTCGCAGCAGGTCGATCTGGTAGCGGATATCGAGATACGACGTGGGCTCGTCGAGCACGAGCACACGCGGATCCTGCGCGATGGCGCGTGCGAGTATGACGCGCTGGCGTTGCCCGTCGCTTATCTGCATGAAGTCGCGCTCGGCGAGCTCTTCCACATGTGCGGTTTTCATGGCCTCGTCGACCCGACTATGGTCGTTGGGCGAGAGTGTGCCCATTCGTCCGGTGTAGGGATGCCTTCCCGCCTCTATGATATCGCGGCAGGTGAGGAGCTCGGTCCGGGGGCGATCTGTCAGCATAACGGCAAGGTTCCTTGCGAACTCCGCCGTCTTCCATCGGGAAATCTCCCGCCCGTCGAGCTCGACCGCGCCGGCAAGCGGTGCCAGATGGCGTGTGATGGTTTTCAAGATGGTCGACTTGCCCGAGCCGTTCGGCCCGATGAGCGCCACGACGTCGCCCGCGCGAACCTCCAGATCGACGCCTTCGACTACGACCTTCTTGTCGTAGCCCGCCGACAGGTCGCTTATGCGGAAAAGCGGCGCTCCGTCAGCCTGCGTTTCGACCGTAGTTTCGAGGTTCGGCTCCGCTCGGAGGAGGCGTTCCGCGCGCAGTTCCGCACGAGCCGAAAGTGCCTTCTGGCGCTTTCGTGCGAGCTCAGGACTGTCTAAGCATGGAATGTCCCCTCCGAGCGTTTTGGGCCGCGGCACGAATTCCCCCATCTACCTCACCCGCTTCTTCAACATGAGCGCGATAACCACCGGAGCGCCGAAGATGGCGGTGACGGCGCTGATGGAAAGCTCGACGGGAGAGAACAGCGTGCGCGCGATCAAATCGCAGCCCGCGCAGAAGATGGCGCCTCCCAAGAAGCACGCAGGAATCACGCGGATGGGCTTCGACGACTTTAGCGCCGACTTCACGAGATGCGGAACCGCGATGCCTACGAACGACACCGGACCAGCGAACGCGGTCACGCAGGCGGAGAGCATGCTCGCTAGAAGGACGAGCACCACGCGGAAGCGTTCGACGTTCACGCCGACGCTTTTCGCGTAGGCTTCTCCCAGCTGGAAGGCGGAAAGGGGCTTCGATATCGCGAATACGCATGCGCTCACGGTGATCACCACGACCGCGATGACCGCGATGTCGTCCCAGCTCGAACCCGAGAAGCTACCCAAAGACCAGTTGTGCAGGTTCACGATGGACTGGTCATCGGCGAAGGCGATGAGGAAGTTCGTCGCCGCCGAGCAGATGTATCCCACCATGACGCCCGCCACGATGAGCATGGCCATGGAACTTATGCGCCGTGCGATGAGGAGCACGAAGCCGATGGTGATAAGCGAGCCCAGAAACGCTGCGGCCACCATGGCCGGCGAGGACATGGCCTGGTTCGCGCCTAGAAGTACGATCATCGTAAGCGCGACGACGAACTTTGCGCCCGAGGAGACGCCCAAGATGAACGGGTCGGCGATGGGGTTGTTGAAAAACGTCTGCAGCAGGAACCCGGAAAGCGAAAGTGCCCCGCCGAGAAGCACGGCTGAAAGCACGCGCGGCAGGCGAATCTCCCAGATGACCTGGCTTTCCATGGAATTGGCCGCGCCGCCCGAAAGGATGCCGGGGATGTGGTCTGCGGGCACGAGCACGCTCCCGATGCACAGGTTGGTCCCGATGAGCACGATGAGGGCAACAGCGAGCAGCGCCGTCACGACGCGACACCGCGCGGCGCGCCCCGATTCGTCGTATGCCATGGAAAGTCGGCTTCTCATGGTGCTAGCCGAGCTTCCTCAGATAATGGAAGTCGCTCGTGTCATCGCCGGTGAACGCCCCGTGCAGCTCGTCGATAATGTCGGCGGTAGAAGTCATCTGCTGGTACATGTCGGCGCTTGTGACCCAGACGTTGCCGTTCTTCACGGCTTTGAACTGCGACAATAGCGCGTTTTTGCCTACGAAGTCGTTCAAGGTGGCAACCGATTCGTCGATGGTGCCGTTGTAGACGATGATGTCGGCATCCTTCGCTGTCGCGTAGAAGCGCTCCATTTCGAGCGTTACTGACGAACCTGACGTCGACGCCGTCTGCGCGTCATCGAGCGCGTAGCTGCCGCCTGCAAGCTCGATCATCTGCGCCACGTAGTCGCCCGCCCGCCGCGTGACGGCGGCCCCGTTCGAGTTAATGTAGAAATACGCCACGGTTTTACCTGACGACGCGAGCCCCGACGTTTGCTCGACGCGGGCCTTCTGCTCGTTGAACAGGTGCGTGGCCTCGTCTTCCTTGTCGAACAGGACGCCGAAAAGCTTAATCCACTCGACGCGCCCGAGTGCTTTGGGCTCGCTCGACGACTGTTCGGTGAGCACGACGAGCCCGAGCTTCTGCAGCTTTTCCTTCACATCGGGCGTGTGGTTGATCATGGTGTTCTCGATGGCGAGCGTGCAGCCCGAGGCCGATATTCGCTCGTAGTCGGGCGCGCTGTACTTGCCGCCGTAGGCGATCGCCCCACTTCCGAGCGCGCTTTTGAAGCCCGCGACCGAGCAATCGTCGGCTTTCGTGCCCGACATTAAGATATTGTCGTTCGCATCGAGCGCGTCGACCAGGCACATCGTCGCCGACGACACGAGGTACACCTTGTCGGCGGGGCGCCTTATGACCGCGATGTCGGAGCTTAACCCATCAGGTACCTTCGCATCTTGCGGCACCACGAGGAAGCGCTCCCCGTTCGAAACGCAGATAAGCCGCAGGCCGCCTTCGAACTCGTCGACAGTGAAGTGCTCGGCGTATTCAAGCTGAAGCGCTCCCGTCGGCTCCCAGCCGCAGCCCAAATCGGCGTTGTGGAAGTCGGCCGCGGCGCTTGAAGCCGTTCCTGCAGGGGAGCCGCCGCTTGCATCGTCGCCCGATTTCTCCTTCATGGTGGATGAGTCGAAGTGGATCGTGTAGTCGATGGTGTGCGGCGTCGACATGGCGACGGTCTCGGCCGACACGGCGATGTCCTCGTCGAGCGTGACGGGTATCTCGAACGTGGAGTTGCCGCCGTCGTTTACGGGCGCGTAGTCCACGCCGTCGACGGTCATCTTGTCGTAGTTCGAACTCGACCAGGTGATGGTCGCGGTGTAGGTGTCGCCATCCTTCACAATTGTGGTGGGTGAGGCGATGCTTGCGCGCCCTGACCCACCGGAAAGCGAGACACTCACAGTGTATTCCTGAGAGCGCGCCGTGCCACCGGTCGCGTTCGGGCTCGCACTGCACCCCGCGAAGGGAAGCGCGAGCAGGGCGACGAGAACGCAGGTGATCGCGCGCGCCGCGATGCTGTGGCGCTTCCTGTTATCCCCCTTGGGGAGAATTGACCGCATGGCGTTACTTCAGTGCGTCGGCGCGCAGATCGACGCCGGCGGATTCGAACACAAGCGTGCGGTCGTACCACTGCTCTTTTCTAATACTCCACGCGGCACAGGCGGTGTCCTCGTCGAGCGCATCAACGGGCACGTCGTAGGTGTACTTGCCTTCCGCGTTTTCCACATAGGGGATGAAGTCGGCCTCGCTCGCGGCGGCAGCCTCGTCGCCCGTGCCCATGAAGAGCTTGCCGTAGCCCGTGCCGGAAAGCGTCATCACGCAGTGCATGGAGCCGTTTTCCACGATGAGCTGGGCGTCCACAATCCTGAACATGTTCGAGCTGGAATCTACGGTGATCGGATAGGTGCCGTCGGCCACCTTGTCGGCGGTGATGGGGGCAGCGCTTGCGCCCTCGGTCGCATCGGCCGCCTGCTCGGTCTTTTCCTGGGAATCGGTATTGCTTGCCTTTGCGCTGTCGCTTGAATTTCCGGCGCAGCCGGCGAGCGAGAACGCGAGAAGAGCCGCCGACAGGGCGAAGACGAGGGTTTTCTTCAACATGGAGGGGTTCCTTTCAATCGCTTCTACCGCCCGCGCCGTGCGGTGGGCGGGCGGGATGCGAATGCAACGGGCATGCGCCGTCGGTCGGGGAAGGCGCATGCCCGTTGCACGGGGACGCGACCGGCGCCCCCGTGCGCGGCGAGTTTACAGCTTGGCGATGGCGTCGTCCACGTGCGAGACGTAGATGTCGTCGACCGCGGCGTTCTGTCCCAGACCCTGGAGCAGGCACGTCACTTCGAAGCCGGCGGCCACGAACTTCGCAGCCCAGCTGTCGGGGTCGGTCTCGTCTGCCATGTCGTTGTTCGCGTGGTCGCCCGCGACCACCATGAACGGCGCGAGCACGGCCTTCTTGTACCCTGCGGCGCTCGCAGCGGCGATAACATCCTCGCAGGTCGGTTCAGCCTCGACGGTGCCGACGAAGAACTGCGTCAAGCCCTCGTTCTTGAACACTTCCTGCATCTTGGCATAGTCGGCGTTGGAATCGGCTTCGGTGCCGTGGCCCATGAGGCACAGCGCCGTCTTGCCGTCGTCGAAGGACGCCATGTTCTCCTTAATGGCTGCGGCCACCTTCTTGTAGTCGTCGTCGGAGGTGAGCAGCGGGTCGCCGAGCGAGATCTTGTCGAACTTGTCGGCGTACTTGTCGAGCTCGTCTTTCACGTCGGCGTATTCCAGGCCAGCCATGAGATGCGTCGGCTGCACGACGATTTCCTTCACGCCGTCTTCCACGCAGCGGTCGAGCGCCTCGGTCATGTTGTCGATCGTGATGCCGTCGCGCTTCTTCAGCTTGTCGATGATGATCTGCGCGGTGAAGGCGCGGCGGATGTCGTAGTCCTGCCAGTACTTCTCGCGGATAGCGTCTTCGATGGCGCCGATGGTGATGTGGCGCGAATCGTTGTAGCTCGTGCCGAAGCTCGTGACGAGAATGACCGGCTTCACGGCCTTCTCCTTTTCGCTCGATTTCTCGGGACTCGCGGAGGTGCTGGAGCAGCCCGCGAGCGCGAATCCGGCGAGCGCGACGGCTCCGGTTGCTGCGGCGCCCATGAAGCCGCGGCGTGACATCTGGTCGGACATGGTTTTCCCTTTCCTCGGTTTGCCGGTCCCCCGGCGACAGTTGCTTATCGGCACAAGCGAAAGAAAAACGCGCTCGTCCGCAAAGGGATAGCGCGCCTGTTTCTTGCATTCGAAAGGGAAGCGCACTCCTCGGGGTCCACAAGGAGATAACGCCACGGCGATGCCGTGAGGAAAAGGCGAAGCAGTCTGGCTTGGGGCGCGAGGCGGTTCGCCCGCGCGTCCTACACAGTAATGTCCCTTGCCCAGGATTCCCACCTGGTTCCCTCCGCAAGCCAGCGCGGGCTGTGTGGGCGCCGCGCCGGTCGTTTCCTTTTATTCGATTGTCATATGCTCGTTGCCGAAACTACCACTATGATAGTGGGCGTTTGTGGGCGTGTCAAAGCCAGGGCGGGCGGCACTGCGCCTCCTGCCTACGTATTTGCGCCGATTGCCGCTGCGGGCGCCGTGTCTTGCCCGCTGCGCGAAGGGCGGCGTAAACGGTTGCGATGAGAAACGGGAAGGGAAGGCTCGGATGATTCATATCGTTGGCGCAGGTTCGGGCGCCGCCGACCTTATCACGCTGCGCGGGGCGCGTCTTCTACGCGCGGCCGACGTGGTCGTTTGGGCGGGGAGCCTTGTGAACCCCGAGCTGCTCGCCGAGTGCAAGGAATCCTGCGTCGTCTACGACAGCGCGCACATGACCTTGGAGGAAGTGCTCGACGTGATGTGCGCGGCGGATGCGCGGGGCGAGGAAGTGGTGCGCCTGCACACGGGCGACCCGTGCCTGTACGGCGCCATCCAGGAGCAGATGGACGCGCTCGACGCGCGCGGCGTGGTCTACGAGGTGGTGCCCGGCGTGTCGAGCTTTTGCGGTGCCGCGGCGGCGCTTCGCCAGGAATACACGCTGCCGGGAATCAGCCAGTCGGTCGTGATCACGCGGCTTTCCGGGCGCACCCCCATGCCCGCGGGCGAGGGCATGCGCACCATGGCGGAAAGCGGCTCGACTATGGTCATCTTCCTGAGCTCGGGTATGCTCGCCGAGCTTTCCGCCGAGCTTTTGGCCGCGGGCCGCAGCTCCGACGAGCCGGCGGCGCTCGTGTACAAGGCGACCTGGCCTGAGGAGCGCGTGGTGCGATGCACAGTGGGCACGCTCGCCGATGCGGGCGCGCGAGAGGGCATCGACCGCACGGCGCTCGTGGTGGTGGGCCGCGTGCTCGGAGCTCGCGGCGGGCTTGCGCACAACGGCGCGCAAGCGGAGTCGTACGAGCGCAGCAAGCTTTACGACCCTTCGTTTGCCACTGGGTATCGGAAGGCGAGCAGCTAGCGTGGCCTTCGATCATTACATATATACCGGGACGACCCGCCTGCGCTGCGGCTACACCACGGGGAGCTGTGCCGCGCTCGCGGCGAAGGCGGCCTGCGAGATGCTCTTGTCACGAAAGCCCGTCGGCCGCGTGTCGATCGTCACCCCCGGCGGGCTGCCCGTCGAGGCGAACGTGGTCGACGTATGTATCGGCGAGGGGTGCGCCCAGTGCGCCGTGCGAAAGGACGCAGGCGACGATGCCGATGTGACCGACGGCGTGCTCGTGTACGCGCGCGTGGAACATGCGGGGTCGGGCACGGGTGCTGCGGGCAGCAAGGGCGTGCCCGCGCGCGAATCGGAAGTTTCCGTCGATGGCGGCGTGGGCGTGGGGCGCGTGACGTTGCCCGGGCTCGAGCAGCCGGTGGGGGCGGCCGCCATCAACGCGACGCCGCGCGCGATGATCACTTCGGCGGTGCGCGAGGTGTGCGCCGCGCACGGCTTTTCTGGAAATATCGCTGTGACGATTTCGGTACCCGAGGGTGTTGCCCTTGCCGAAAAGACCTTCAACCCGCACCTGGGGATAGAGGACGGCATTTCCATCCTGGGCACGACGGGCATCGTCGAGCCGCGCAGCCTTGCTGCCTTGCGCGACAGCATCGAGCTCGAGATCCGGCAGCATGCGGCTATGGGGCGGCGCGGCGTCGTGCTCACGCCCGGCAACTACGGCGCGCAGTTCATCTCGGGGCATTTCCACCTAAACGGTGCGCCGGTGGTCTTCATCTCCAACTTCGTGGGCGATGCGATTGATTGCTGCGTTCGCGAGGGATTTATCAATGTCCTTCTTGTGGGACACATCGGCAAGCTGGTGAAGGTCGCGGGCGGCATCATGGACACCCATTCGCGTACCGCCGACTGCCGCGCGGAGATTCTGGCCGCTCACGCGGCCTTGGCCGGCGCGGGCACGAAGACCGTGCGCGATATCATGTCGTCGGTCACGACCACGACGGCGCTCGAGGTAATCGAGGCCGCCGGTGTGGGGGACGCTGCGTGCGCCTCGCTCGCTGTGGCAATCGAGGACAGGTTGCGCCGCCGCGCGGCGGGCGGATGCGACATCGCCGCGGTCGTGTTCGACGCCGAGCGCCGCGAGCTTTTCCGCACGTCGGGCGCCGATGCAGTTATCGGGGAATTGGGGGCGACGTATGAGTAAAGGCGTGCTGTACGGGGTGGGCACGGGGCCTGGCGACCCCGAGCTGCTCACGATCAAGGCCGTCCGCACAATCGAATCGTGTCCGGTCATCGCCGCACCGCAGACGGCGGACGGAGCCATGGTCGCGCTCGACATCGTGCGCGGCGCCGTCGACCTTACAGGCAAGACGGTGACCCCCGTGCGATTCTCGATGACGCGCGACGTTGAGCGCCGCGCGGCCGAGCATGCCTCGCTTGTTCGCGAGCTTGTCGCGCACCTGGATGCGGTCCGCGACGTCGCGCTGCTGAACCTGGGGGACCCGAGCATCTACGCCACCTTCCAGCGCATAGCGCCCGACGTGCGCGCCCGCGGGTTCGAGGCGCGCGCCATTCCCGGCGTGCCGAGCTTCTGCGCGGTCGCCGCGGCACTCGAGCGCGACCTCACGCCCGAGATGTCGTCGCCTCTGCACATCGTGCCCGGCGGCTACGACGACGTGCGCCGCGCAATCGGCTGGCCGGGGACGAAGGTGGTCATGAAGGCGCGCCGCTCGCTTGCGGACACGAAGTGCATCCTTCGCGAGGAGGGCGCCTTCGACGGTGCCGAGCTCGTAGAGGACTGTGGGCTTCCGGGCGAGCGCGTGTACCGCTCGGTCGACGATGTGCCCGATCGGGGCAGCTACTTCTCGACGATGGTGGTGCGCTAGATGAGGGTTTCCTGCATAGCGTTCACTGAGAGGGGGTATGCGTTGGCGGAGCGCACCGCACACGCGCTTTCCGATTGCGCGCAGACAGGTGAAGATGACCCTGGCTGGGACGTTTCCGTTTCGCGCGGGTTCGGCGAGGGGAAGGCCGACCTGCGCGCATGGACGGCGCTCGCGTGGGAAGCGTCGGACGCGCTTCTGTTCGTGGGCGCGGCGGGCATCGCCGTGCGGGCGATCGCGCCGCATGTCGCCTCGAAGGCAAGCGATTCCGCGGTTGTGGCGATCGACGAGGCGGGGCGCTTTGCCGTCCCGCTTTTGTCGGGGCATTTGGGCGGTGCGAACGAGCTTGCGCAAACTGTGGCACGCGCGGCAGGGGCCATCCCCGTCATCACCACGGCGACCGACGTCCGCGGCGTGTGGGCGGTGGATACGTGGGCGCGCTGTGCGGGGCTCGCCGTTTCGAATCCCGAGGCCATCAAGCGAGTGTCGGCGCGGCTGCTTTCGGGCGGGCGCGTGGCGCTCTATTCCGACATGCCGATTTCGGGACAGCCGCCTGAGGGGGTTGACATTGCGTCCGACCGCGCTCGGGCCGATATTGTCGTGTCGCCGTTCGCTGGCGCGAATGCAGGTGCGTCCGTTCGCGCAGCGGAGACGACGGGCGATGTCGTGCCCGCCGGTGAGACGGGGAAGCCGGCGGGCGTGCGGGCGCAGGCGCCTGCGCCCGAGCCGCTTCGCCTTGTCGTGCCCTGCATCGTTGCGGGCATAGGGTGCCGTCGCGGTGCGTGCGCCGAAGCGATCGGGGAGGCGTTTCTTCTCGCGTGCGGGCAGGCGGGTATCTCGCCTTCGGCCGTGCGCGAGGCGGCGACGATCGACGTGAAGGCGCACGAGGAGGGTCTGCTCGCCTTCTGCCGCGCGCGCAAGATTCCGCTTGCGACGTATTCCGCAGAGGAGTTGTCGCAGGTCGAAGGTAGCGTTTCGCCATCTGATTTCGTGCGCGCGACGGTGGGGGTCGACAATGTGTGCGAGCGCGCGGCACTCGCGGGCGGGGGCAAACTTATCTTCCCGAAGCTCGCTCACGGCGGCGTGACCGTCGCGTTTTCCAAGGTAACTATCGAACTTTCGTTTAAGGAGCGGTGATGGGAAAGCTCTTCGTGGTGGGGATCGGCCCGGGCGGCCCCGACGGCATGACGATTGCGGCTCGGCGCGCGCTCGAGGCGGCCGACATCGTTGTGGGGTATACGAAATACGTGGAGCTCGCGCTCGCCGCCGTGCCCGACGCGGCGCATCTCGCGACGCCGATGATGCACGAGGTCGAACGGTGCCGCCTGGCGCTTTCGCGCGCGCAGTGCGGAGAAGCCGTGGCGCTTGTGTGCAGCGGTGACGCGGGCGTGTACGGCATGGCGAGCCCCGTGCTGGAGCTTGCTGAGGACTACCCCGATGTAGACGTGGAAGTTATCGCCGGGGCCACCGCGGCTCAGAGCGGGTCGGCGGTGCTCGGCGCCCCGCTTGCCCACGACTTCGCGGTCGTGTCGCTCTCCGACCTGCTCACGCCGTGGGAGGTCATCGAGCGCAGGCTCGCCGCCGTGGCGAGCGCCGACTTCTGCATCTGTTTGTACAACCCGCGCAGCAGAAAGCGCGCCGATAGGCTCTCGCGCGCGGCGAAGATTATGCTCGAATGGAAGGCCCCCGACACGCTCTGCGGCTGGGTACGCAACATCGGGCGCGAGGGGCAGCAGTCGGGCATGTGCAGGCTCTCCGAGCTGGGGGAGTTCGACGCCGACATGTTCACCACCGTGTTCGTCGGCAACGCGGACACGAAGCGCGTAGGCGGCCGTATGGTCACGCCGCGCGGGTATCGGGAGATTCCATGCGAAAGGTAACGATCATCGGGGCGGGGCCCGGAAACCCCGACTTGCTCTCGCGCGCGGCGCTCGACGCGATCGACATCGCCGACGTGGTCATCGGCGCTCATCGCGCGCTTGTCAGCATCGACGTGCCGCCCGATGTGGTGAGATGCGAGCTCGTGAAGACGGCGGACATCGTCGCCGCGCTCACCGATGCGGCGTCGTGGCAGCGCGCCGTGGTCGTGATGACGGGCGATGTGGGGCTGTTCAGCGGCGCGCGCCGCCTGGTGGAGGCGCTCTCCGGCGACGCGCAGGTGGACGTGCGCGTCATTCCCGGCATAAGCTCAGCGTCGTATCTCGCCGCGCGCCTCGCGCGTCCATGGCAGGATTGGCGCTTCGCGAGCGCTCACGGCGTGGCGTGCGACATCGTGGCCGAGGCCGAGCGCGCAGGTGAGCTCTTCCTCGCCACGTCGGGCGGGGAAGACCCCTCGCGGCTTTCGGGCGAGCTTGTGCAGGCGGGCTTCGGGGACGCGCGCGTGACGGTGGCCGAGCGCCTGTCGTACCCCGACGAGCGCATCACCTGCGCGACCGCAAGTGAAATCGCAGGTCAGACGTTCGACGACTTGAACGTGATGCTTATCGAGTTCGCAGGCTGCGCCGGTTCGCCTGCGGGCTCTAGCGCAGCCTCCGAGGCGCCGGCCGGCGCGTCTGCGCCCGCGGCGGCTTCTTTCGCGGCGGACTCTGCGGGCGCATCCCGCGCCGCGAGCTCCCGCTGGCCGTACGCTTCCTCGGGCATTCCCGACGAGCTCTTCATCCGCGGCGACGTTCCCATGACCAAGCAGGAGGTGCGCGCCGTCGCGCTCGCGAAGCTGCGCCTTACCGCGACCGACACCGTGTGGGATGTCGGCGCCGGCACGGGGAGCGTTTCGATCGAGGCGGCGCTCGTCGCGCGAGCGGGGTCGGTATGGGCGGTCGAGCGCAACGCGGCCGGCGTGCGGCTCATCCGAGAGAACGCGGATGCATTCGGGTGCGGCAACGTGCATGTGGTCCCCGGTGTCGCCCCCGAAGCGCTCGCGAAACTGCCCGTCCCCGACGCCGTGTTCGTCGGCGGGAGCGCGGGCGAGCTTCCCTCCATCGTGGAGGCGGCGCTCGAGAAGAACTCGCAGGTTCGCCTGTGCGTGCCATGCGTCACCGTTGAGACGCTCACCGAGGCGTTCGCGCTCCTCTCGGGTTCGCGCTTTAAGGGGTTCGAGGCGTGCCAGGTGTCGGCCGCCCGTGCCGAGGCTGTAGGCTCGCACCATCTTATGAAGGCGCAAAACCCCGTGTTCCTCGTCAGCGCGCGTGGTGCGGGCGCGGATGCCGAGGAGCTTGCCGAAGTCGGCGCGCTTGCTGAGTCGCCTGTCGGGGAGGACCTCTCTGTCGAGGGGAACCCATCCGTTGAGGTGGTCTCGCTTGCTTACTGCAGCGCCGCAGGTGGGGAAGGCGGCGCCCGGTGAGCACGTCCATCCCGCGCTTCATGGTCGCTGCGCCCTCGAGCGGGAGCGGCAAGACGGTCGTAACGTGCGCGCTCCTGCGCGCGCTCGCGCGCCGCGGCCTTGCATGCGCGGCCTTCAAATGCGGCCCCGACTACATTGACCCGCTCTTTCATCGCCGCGTCGTGGGTGCGCGCTCGGGTAATTTAGACGGCTTCTTCACCGACGCCCCGACGCTGCGCGCCCTGCTCGCACGCGGCGCCGCGGGCGCGGATGTCGCGGTGCTCGAGGGGGTCATGGGCTTCTACGACGGCATGGCGCCCGGCGTGGCCGAAGCGAGCACCTACCAGGTTGCGCGCGACACGGAAACGCCGGTCGTTTTAGTGGTGAACGGGCGCGGGGCGTCTTTATCGCTCGCCGCCGTAATCCGCGGAATCGCCGAGTTCCTGCCTTGTGCGAACGTGTGCGGCGTCGTGCTGAACAAGACGAGCGCCGCTGCCTGCGCCTACGCGGCGCCTGCGATCGAGAAGCACACGGGCGTCGCGGTTTTGGGGAATATCCCCGCCGACGAGACGTTCTCGCTCGAAAGCCGGCATCTGGGGCTTGTGACCGCCGACGAGGTCGAGCAGCTCTCCGTGCGCATCGACAAGATGGCCGAGCTGGTGGAAAAGAGCGTCGACGTCGACCGGTTGCTCGAAATAGCGGCGACGGCACCCGATATCCGCGAGGAACCTTACCGGTTGGAGCCGATCGCGGGAGCGCGGCCCATCGTCGCCGTCGCGCGTGACGAGGCGTTTTCGTTCTACTACGAGGAGAACCTGCGCGCGCTCGAGGACCTGGGTTGCGAGCTGGCCTTTTTCAGCCCCCTGTGTGATAGCGAGTTGCCCCGGGGGACAAGCGCTCTCTATCTGGGGGGCGGCTACCCGGAACTCCATGCGCGGCAGCTCTCCGAGAACGCGTCGATGCGCGAGGCGGTGCGGCGCGCGGTGGAATCCGGCATGCCGACGGTCGCCGAATGCGGTGGGTTTCTGTACCTGCAGCGCGAAATCGCCGATAGCGAGGGGCGGCGCTGGCCTGTTGCGGGCGCCCTTGAGGGCGCAAGCGAGAACGGGGGAAGGCTGTCCCATTTCGGGTACGTGGAGCTCACTTCCCAACGCGACGGGCTCTACGGGCCGCGCGGCACACGCATCCGCGCGCACGAGTTCCACTACTGGCAGTCCACCTGCTCGGGCGGCGACTTCTGGGCGCAGAAGCCCCGGCGCGACAAGGGCTGGCCGTGCATGACGACTACCCCGTCCCTGGTGGCGGGCTTCCCGCATGTGTACTATCCTGCGAACCCCGACGTTGCGCGCGCGTTCGCGTCTGCCGCAGCGTCGTTCGTAGAGAGGAGACTGCATGGCTGAAGCAACCGAAACCGCGCTTGCCTGCATCCGCGAGGAAGTCGAGCGCGCGTTCTCGTCGGCGCCGGGCACCGTGCTCGAAGCCGCGCTCTCCCGGATCGCGCCCGCAGACGAGTGCGCCCGCGCCGCCGCGTACGCCGCGTGGGATTCCATCGCGCACCCCTTGGGGGGATTGGGCGACTTTGAAGACGCCGTCGCGTGTATCGCCGCAGCTCAGGGGAGCGCCGAGGTGGCCGAGTTTCCCCGTGCGCTCGCGGTATTCTTCTCCGACAACGGGGTCGTTGCCGAAGGCGTGTCGCAAAGCGGGCAAGACGTGACGCGAGCCGTCGCGCGCAACATGTGCGAGGGGGCCGCGAACGCCTGCCGCATGGCGGCGTTCGCGGGTGCCGAGGTCGTGCCCGTCGACGTGGGTATGGCCCGGGGCATAGAAGACGCGCGCATGGTGCGCGCGAACGTGCGGCGGGGGAGCGGCAACATCGCGCACGGCCCCGCTATGTCTCGCGATGGGGCCGTGCGCGCGATCGAGGTCGGAATCGCCGTCGCGTGCGGGCTTGCCCGCGCCGGCGTGCGCCTTCTCGCCGCGGGCGAGATGGGCATCGGCAACACGACCACCTCGGCGGCGGTGGCCGCAGTGCTCATCCGGGCGGACGCGCGGAGCCTCGTCGGGCGCGGCGCGGGGCTCTCGGACGCCTCGCTCGCGCGCAAGCGCGACGTGGTCGAGCGCGCTATCGACGCGAACTCGCCCGATCCCGCCGACCCGATCGACGTGCTCTCGAAGGTGGGCGGCTTCGACATCGCGGCGATGTGCGGCTTCTACCTGGGGGCCGCGGCCTCGAAGGCGCCGGCGCTCCTCGACGGGGTCATATCCTGCACGGCGGCCCTGTGCGCGGCGCGCCTGTGCCCCAACGCCTTGGGCTACCTCGTGGGCACCCACGCATCAAGCGAACCCGCAAGCCAGGAGCTCCTTCGCGAGCTCGGCATAAAGGCACCCCTCGACGCAGGCATGCACTTGGGCGAGGGCGCGGGCGCCATGGCGTATCTGCCCCTTCTGGATTCGGCGCTGCGCGTGTACCGGGATGGGAAGACGTTCACGGCGACTGGCATGGCTGCTTACGAGCATTTCGAGGCCGGGAAATGACGGTGACACTCGTCATCGGCGCCGCCGCGAGCGGCAAGAGCGCCTACGCCGAGTCCCTGTGCCTCGGGCACGACGGCCCCCGCGTGTACCTGGCAACGATGGAGCCCTTCGGGGAAGAGGGCGCCCGCCGCATCACGCGCCATCGGGCGCTGCGCGAGGGCAAGGGGTTTTCTACCCTCGAGTGCACGCGTGACGTGGGCGCCGCAGTGCCCGGGCTTCCGCGCGGCTGCACGCTTCTTTTGGAGGACGTGGGCAACCTGGTTGCGAACGAGCTCTTCGCGGAAGGCGGCTTGTCCCCGCGTGACCCCGACGCTGCGGCGCGCGAGGTGCTCGGAGGCATTGAACGGCTCGCTCAGGCCGCTGCGTATACGGTGGTGGTCACCGTCGACGTGTTCGCCGATGGGATGCGCTACGATGAAGGGACCGAGGCATGGAGGCGCGCGCTCGCGCGCGTGAACGCGGGTGTGGCGGCGCTGGCCGACCGCGCAGTCGAAGTGGTATGCGGGATTCCCGTGTGGATGAAAGGCGAAGGACCTACAAGGTGAAGATAGTAGAGGCAATCGGCGCGGCGTTCGGAACGTTCTCGCGTATCCCCGTTCCGAAATCGGCCTGGACCGATTTCGGGTCAACCCATGCGCTTGCCGCGTTTCCCCTGGTGGGCCTTGCGGAAGGCTTCCTCATGACGGCGTGGGGGTACGTGGCGAACCTGCTCGGCGTGCCCGCGACCATCGTCGCGGCCGTGCTCGTGGCGCTGCCTGTGGCGGTGACGGGAGGCATCCACCTAGACGGGCTCTGCGACACCTCCGATGCGCTTGCAAGTTGGGCCCCGCGCGAGCGAAAGCTCGAGATCATGCACGACCCGCGGGCGGGCGCCTTCGGGGTCATCGGTGTTGTTGTGTACCTTATTCTGCAGTTTTCCCTTTTCACCGCGCTGTCGCTTACGGCGGGGGCGTTCCTCGCGCTTCTGTGCTCGCTCGTGTTCTCCCGCTCGCTTTCGGGGCTCGCCGTTGAATGCTGGCCTGCCGCGCGGGCGGACGGCATGGCCGCGGGGCTCTCGCCTGCGAAGAAGCGCGCGGCGATCGTCGTGCCGCTTTGCGCTTTCGCTGCGGCTTCGGCTGCAGGGATGGTCGCGTGCGCTCAGGCCGTCGGCGCCCTTATGGCGGTGGCGGGGCTTTTGGCGCTCGCGTGGTACCGCCATGTTGCCCTGTCCCGCTTCGGCGGGGTGACGGGGGATTTGGCCGGATGGTTTCTGCAATGGGCCGAGCTCGCGATGCTTGCCATGCTGGTGGCGGGGGGCATGCTCCTATGATGCTCGTGGTAGGTGGCGCGCATTCGGGGAAGAGGACCTTCGTGCGCGAAAAGCTCGGGTTCGCGGCGGACGATTTCGTCGACGCGGCGCAGTTTGCGGAGGGCGGCGTGCCCGCGGCTTTTGCCGGCCGTGTCGCTTACCGTGCTGAGGAACTCGTACGCGCGCTCGACACTGACCGGGCGCTCGAGCGGCTGATCGGCTTCGACGTAGTGATTCTGTCCTTGGTCGGCTCGGGGGTCGTCCCTATGCGTGCGGAAGACGCCCAATGGCGCGAGCGCGCGGGTCGCCTGGGATGCGCGCTCGCTGCGCGCGCCGACGTCGTCGTGCGCATGACGTGCGGGATACCCCAGGTCATCAAAGGAAACCTTGCCGATGCGCCTCGAGGGACGCAGGGCGCGGGCGCGCCTTTGGAAGTCGTCTTCGTGCGCCATGGTGCCACGGCGGGCACGGAAGACCATCGCTACAGCGGGGCGGGCACCGACGAGCCCCTGTCGAGCGCGGGCGAGCGCGCTTTGCGCGACCTCGCGTGCTATCGTGACGTGTTCCGTGTTATCACGAGCGGCATGGCCCGCACCGACCAGACGGCGCGCATCCTCTTCCCGAACGCGGAGTTTATGGCGTGCCCCGGTCTGCGCGAGATGGATTTCGGCGACTTCGAGGGGCGAAGCGCCGCCGAGCTTAAAGAGGATGCGCGCTACCGCGCCTGGGTAGACTCCTGGTGCGAGACGCGCTGCCCGCATGGCGAGGGCAAGAGCGATTTCACCCGCCGCGTCGTCGCGGCGTTTCGGGAGGCGTGCGAATCGGAGCGCGTCCAGGGGAGTGGGCGCGCCGTCTTCGTCGTTCACGCGGGTACCGTGAAAGCGCTGCTCTCCGAGCTAGCTGTCCCGAAAATTGGATACTTCGACGTGCATACCGAGCCGGGCGGCGCATGGGCCGCTACCTGGGATGGGCGCTGCCTTCGCGACGTTCGCCCCGCTTCGGGGGGCGATGCCCGGTGATGACGATTCTTGCCGTCGCCGCCGGGTTCGCGGCCGACCTTGCCTTCGGCGACCCGCGCTGGCTTCCCCATCCCGTTGTCGCCATGGGGCGCGCGATCACGTGGGCCGAAGGCCGCCTGCGGGGCGCATTCCCGCAAACGTCCGCGGGCACGCGCGCCGCAGGGCTTGTGCTCGCCGTGGCGCTTCCGCTTGCGTGTGGGCTTTTGACCTGGGGAATCCTGCATCTTTGCGGCATGGTTCACTCCGGCTTGCGCTTCGTTGCCGAGGCATGGGCGAGCTATCAGATTCTCGCGGCATGCGAGCTGCGCCGCCAGAGCCTGGCCGTGGCCCGCGCGTTCTCGAAGGGCGGCCTTGTCGCGGCGCGCGAAGCCGTCGGGCTCATCGTGGGACGCGACACGTCTGTTCTCGACGAGCAGGGCGTCGCGCGCGCCGCTGTGGAAACGGTGGCGGAGAACGCGAGTGACGGCGTCATCGCGCCGCTTTTCTACCTTATGATCGGGGGTGCGCCCTTGGGCATGGCGTACAAGGCGGTGAATACGCTCGACAGCATGGTGGGCTACAAAAACGAGCGCTACATCGACTTCGGCTGCGCCTCGGCGCGTCTCGACGATGCGGCGAACTGGATTCCCTCGCGCTTATCGGCTCTGCTCATGATCGCCGTATGCCCGATCGTCGGGCTCGACGCCAGCGGGGCGGCGCGCATCTGGCGCCGCGACAGGCGTCGCCATGCGAGTCCGAACGCGGCGCAGACCGAGTCAGCGTGCGCGGGCGCGTTCGGGCTGCGCCTGGCAGGACCCGCGGTGTATTTCGGCAAGCTCGTTGAGAAACCGACGATAGGCGACGCGTCCCGTGAGATCGAGTGGGGCGACATCGCCCGGGCGACAAGGCTCATGCTCGCCGCGTCCGTATGCGCGCTCGTCGTCTTCGGTGCCGCGCGCGCGGCGGTCGTGCTCGCCGTGGGGGCGATGGCATGAGGGAAGACCACGTCGCGCCCCGGGCTGCTGGGGGAATCCTGCGTGCCCGTGCGCATGGGGGTAGCACGCGATCGCTCGGCATCGCTTGCGAAGGGGGCGCCTCCGACCTCATTGACTTCTCGGTGAACGTGAATCCGGCAGGCCCCTCGCCGCGCGCCGTCGCCGCAGCTTGCAAGGCGCTTTCTCGAATCGACGCCTACCCCGATAGGGAAAGCCTCGCCCTCGTTCGCGCCCTAGCGCGCGCCCAGGGCATTCCCGAAGATACTATCGTCTGTGGCGCGGGCGCGTCCGACATCATCTGGCGGCTCGCCGCGGCGGTGCGCCCGAAACGCATCGTCGTGTGCGCGCCGACGTTCTCTGAATATGCGGAGGCGGCATCGTACTACGGCGCATGCGTGCAGGAGTTCCCGCTCTCCGAAGCGGACGACTTCGACGTGCCCGCCTCCTTTGCCCGCGCGATCGAGGGGCCGGGAGACGTTGCGTACCTCTGCAATCCGAACAACCCGACGGGGCGACTCGTCGACCCCAGCGTGATCGATGCCGCGGCTTGCCGCTGCGAGCAGGTGGGCGCGCTGCTCATCGTGGACGAGTGCTTCCTCGGATTTGCGCCCGACGCCCGCGAAAGGAGCGTGGCCGCACGCGCCGCGTGTTCGCGCCATGTGGCCGTGCTCTCCGCGTTCACCAAGCTCTACGGAATGGCGGGGTTGCGGTTGGGATATCTGATCAGCGGAAACGCCCAACTCATCGAGGGGATTTGCCGGGCGGGGCAGGCGTGGCCCGTCTCCTCGGTCGCCGAGGCCGCGGGCATCGCCGCCCTGGAAGACGTCGAATACGTCTCGCGCACGCGCGATGTATTGGCGGGCGAGCGAGCGTGGCTTTCCCACGAGCTCTCCTCTCTCGGGCTTTCCGTCGTGCCATCGGATGCGAACTTCCTTTTAGTCCGCACGCCGGCGAAAGACATCCCCGAGCGCCTGTATAAACAGGGGGTTTTGGTCCGCACGTGCGACTCGTTTTCGGTACTGTCCCGTTTCTGGTGCCGCGTCGCGGTGCGCACGCGCAAGGAGAATGCCCGGCTTGCGATGGCGTTCAGCCGCGCGCTTCGGGCGGAAGGTGCATCGGGCGAAGGCGAACCCGACGAACGGGGCGGCGCTTCTTGCAGCGGCGCTATGGCGGGCGCGGATGGCCGAGGCTCGGCGAAGGAGGTCGATACCCGTGGGTAGGGCGAAGCCCATCATGATCCAGGGCACCATGTCGAACGCGGGGAAGAGCCTGCTTGCGGCGGGGCTGTGCCGTGTGCTTTCGCAGGACGGCCTGCGCGTGACTCCCTTCAAGAGCCAGAACATGGCGCTCAACAGCGGTGTCACGGCCGACGGGCTCGAGATGGGGCGCGCCCAGATCATGCAGGCCGAGGCGTGCGGTATCGCGCCCGACGTGCGCATGAACCCTATCCTTCTCAAGCCCGAAAGCGACCACCGAAGCCAGCTCATCGTGGCCGGCAAGGCGAAGGGAGCCTTCGCTGCGAGGGACTACTTCGCGCGAAAGAAGGCGCTCATGCCGCAGATTTTGGAGGCGTTCGATTCGCTCGCGGAGGAAAACGACGTCATCGTCATCGAGGGCGCCGGCAGCCCCGCCGAAATCAACCTTTCCGAAAACGACATCGTCAACATGGGGCTCGCGCGCGCCGTGTCCTCCCCCGTGCTGCTCGTGGGCGACATCGACCCAGGCGGGGTGTTTGCCCAGCTCTACGGTACGGTCACGCTCTTTGCGCCCGAGGATCGCGCGCTTTTGCGGGGGCTTGTGGTGAACAAGTTCCGCGGCGATGTGGAAATCCTGCGCCCGGGTTTGGCCCCGCTCGAGAAGATGTGCGGGGTTCCCGTCGTGGGGGTCGTGCCGTATCTTACGCTCGACCTGGACGACGAGGACTCGCTCGCGCCGCGCCTATCTGCCCGCGAGGCGCGCGGCGTCATCGATGTCGCCATCGTGCGCCTTCCGCATCTGTCGAACTTCACCGACTTCGACCCGCTTTCGCGCGTGCCGGGCATGGGCGTGCGCTACGTTTCCTCGACGACCGATCTGGGCCGACCCGACCTTGTGGTGCTCCCCGGCTCGAAGACCACGCTCGACGACGCGCGTTGGCTTGCGGCTAGCGGCATCGGAGCCTGTGTACGCGCGCTTTCGGGCGCGGGCACGCCGGTGCTCGGCATATGCGGAGGCTACCAGCTTTTGGGAGACGAGCTTTCCGACCCGCACGGCAGGGAAGGCGCTGGCACCGCGCGCGGGCTCGGGCTCATCCCTGCAAGTACGGTGTTCAAGGAGGAAAAGCGTCTCGCCCAGTCGGAGCTGCGCATCACGGGCGCCCAAGGCGCGTTCTCGGTGTGGAACGGCATGACGGCGCGCGGGTACGAGATTCACGACGGCGAAACGACCGTCTCCTGCGCCCCTGCAGGCACGATTGGCGGCAAACCAGAAGGCGCGGCCTGCGGAAACGTGTTTGGAACCTATCTCCACGGCCTGTTCGACGAACCGGGGGTGGCGCTCGCCCTCGCGCGCTCGCTCGCGCGCATGCGCGGCCTGCCCGAGAGCGTCGTGGGTGCTGCGGGCGCGGCGTCCGCGGCCGATCACCGTGCGCGCGAGTTCGACCGCCTGGCCGATGTCGTGCGCGGGGCGCTCGACATGGAGTATGTCTACCGCATTATCGAGGAGGGCGTATGATCCACGTGTATCATGGCGACGGCAAAGGTAAGACCACGGCGGCGATGGGCCTCGCCCTTCGCATGCTCGCCGCAGGCCGCCGCGTCGTCGTCGTGCAGTTCCTGAAAGACGGCGAAAGCGGGGAGGCGCGCCTGCTCGCCGAGCATTTAGGCGTGCCCGTGTTCGCGGGGAAGGTGTCGGACAAGTTTACCTGGTCAATGACGTCGGAAGAACTTGCCGCGACGTGCGCGCTGCACGATGGGAACCTCGCTTCCGCGCTCGCCGAGTTCGAGGGCGCTCAGGAGGGGCTGCTCGTGCTCGACGAGGCGCTCGACGCGCTTTCGAAGGGGCTTGTCGACGAGGCGCTCGTGGACCGCGCGCTCGATATGTCCGCGCGCGGCGTCGAAGTAGCGCTCACCGGGCGCGCGCCTTCCCGCAAGATCGTGGAGAAGGCCGACTACATAACCGAGATGCGGTGCGAGAAACACCCCTACTCTCAGGGGATATGTGCAAGGGAAGGAGTGGAGTACTAGATGGATTCCAAGGAGATGGCGCCCGGCGACATCGAGCGGCGCAGCTTCGAGATCATCGCCGAAGAGCTCGGCGGCCGCGATTTCAACGCCATCAGCGACGGCCAGCGCCAGAGAGTGCTTCTTGCGCGTGCGATCTGTCAGGAGCCGGAGGTCATCATCCTCGACGAGCCAACTTCTTTCCTCGATATCCGCCACAAGCTGGAACTGCTCGCGATTCTGCGCCGCATGGCAAAGGAGAAGGGCATCACCGTCATCATGTCGCTGCATGAGATCGATCTGGCACAGAAAATTTCAGATAAGATCATCTGCGTCAAGGGCGATGCTATTTCCCATTTCGGCGCACCGGAGACAATTTTCCGCGAGGATATCATCCGCGAACTATACGAGATTGACAATGGTTCGTTTGACCCGTGCTTCGGAAGCATCGAGCTGCCGCGGCCGGAGGGAACACCGCGCGTCTTTGTCCTCGCAGGCGGCGGAACGGGAATCCCGGTGTTCCGGAAACTGCAGAAGGAAAATGTCCCGTTTGCGGCAGGCGTCCTGTATACGAACGATATCGATTACCAGCTCGCCCGCATTCTGGCGATGGAGACGGTAACCGAAGCACCGTTCCAGGAGATCAGCGACGAGGCATTTGCCCGCGCCTGCGAGCTGATGAAGAGCTGTGAACGTGTCATCGACACCGGCGTCCCGGTGGGCATGTGCAACCGCCGGATCGAAGAGCTGAGGGCAGAAGCAAAGCGGCTTGGAAAGCTGGCAGAGTAAAACAAAGAAAAATCCAATCAAAATCTCCTGTCTGGGAACGAAACAATCGTTTTCCGAACAGGAGATTTTCTTTTTGCAGCCATTGTAAAAACAGCAAAAGAACACGAAAAATGTAATATTAAATTGTACGAAAAATTCACACAATTCAAGCCAAAAACCAACAGAGATTGACACTTAAAAAGTCAAGTGCTTTATAAAATCTTTTGGCGAAATAACGGTTTTCTCTGTTATGACCAAAACACGCGTTCTGATTTCGCAAGATTTAAACACATGCTTTCAACACCGTTTTTCGTGGATAATGTGGATAACTCGGTGTATAACTTGTTTTTAGGCATGTTTTCGGTGGTTAACTATGTGGATAACTTGTGGACGGGATGTTTATAAAATTGGCCCGTGTGGGAAAAAACCGGTTTCTTTGTGCAATTTCGACAAAAAGAGGTTTTAAAGTTTTACACGACTGACATGAAAGGTTTTTCAGATTTCAGAAACTACGGAAAAACAGAAAAAAGCAGGCAGTTCTCCGTACAATACGAAGAATGCCTGCTTTTGCCGTATTCTATTCGAAAGAAGCCATCAGTGGCTGATCAGATATTTCTCTACCGAAGTCACACAGTTCGCGCCGTCGGCGGCTGCAGTGATGATCTGACGGAGCTGCTTCGTGCGGACATCGCCTGCGGCGAACACGCCCGGCACGCTCGTCACACCGTCCTCGCCGGCTTTGATGTAGCCAGCCTCATCGGTTTCTACGGTGCCTGCGATCAGTGCGGAGACCGGAACGATGCCGACGGCAATAAACACGCCGTCTACCGTGATCACACCGGCTTCCCCTGCCTTTTTGTTCGTTACCTTCACGCCGGACACCATCTCGTTTCCTTCGATGGAATCCACAACCGTATCCCACACCATTTCCACATTCGGCAGTGCCAGCAGTGCATCCTGGAGAACACCGGCTGCCCGCAGTTCATCGCGGCGGTGGATCACGTAAACCTTTTTGCACGTTCTGGCAAGGAAAATCGCATCCTCCACGGCGACATCGCCGCCGCCGATAACGGCAACGGTTTTGTCTTTGAAAAATGCGCCGTCACACGTTGCACAGTAAGAGACGCCCATGCCGGAGAGCTCCTTTTCACCAGGTACATTTAACGCGCGGTGCTCCGCACCGGTTGCAAGAATGACCGTTTTGGCATGATACTCATTTTTTCTCGTGCGGACAATCTTGATCTCTTCGTCAAGAACAAGCTCCTTCACACGCTCACGGGAAAATTCCGCGCCCATTTTTTCAGCGTGTGCGCGCAGCGTGCTTCCGAGATCCATGCCGCTGATGCCCGGAAGGCCGGGATAGTTGTCTACTTCATAGGTATTCAGCACCTGGCCGCCGCTTGCAAAGTTTGCCTCAATCGTAAGAGAGGAGAGCTTTGCGCGTTTCGCATAAATCGCGGCAGAAAGACCCGCCGGGCCGGAGCCGATGATGATAACGTCGTATAAGTTTTCCATAAAAATCCTCGTTTTCGTCTGTAGTAAGCTGCCATGTAGCCATTTTTCTGAAAGTATCGTTACGGAGCCGGTGTTTCGGACGGTTCCTGACTGTCGGAAACGGAAGATGAATCTTCCGCGGAAGTTTTTTTGGCTTCTTCTTCCGGCGCTTCCGGCTGGTTGTGAACCACCTTGATGCTGCGTACCAGCTTCAGATCGTTGTCGATGCCGATTTCAGTGTAGTCCAGCTTTTCGTCATCACTATAGAATGTGTAGAGTGTCAGGTTACTATCCTCTTTTTCCGTTTTTTCTGATTTGGCATCCCCTGCCTTCGCCAGAAAATCGCTCTCGGAAGTGCCGAGCGTGATGCCGTTTGTGATTGAAATCGGAATCTTTGTCGTATCGAGATCGCCGTACAGCGAAGTAACAAAACAGTTGCGTACTGTCGTCGCCTCCGCGCCGTAATTATGTACGGTGCAGTAAAGCTTCTGACCGCCCTTTTCCAGCGTGACGTAGCCGTATTTTCCGTTTAAAACGGCCGTATCGGACTCTTTCGTATTGACGGTCCAGTCGTGGTCCAGAAGTTCACTGACCGGAACGGGAAGATGATAGAGTACATCGTCAAAGCGGACGGTCCAGTCGTTGATTTTACTGCTGTCGGCTTCCGGTGCCTGGTAGGCCTCCACTTCCGGTGTTGTGGCATCGCTGACACCATCGAGCGCTTCTGCATCAGCCGTGGTCGTAAAGTTCTGCATATCGAGGGAATACAGAATTCCCGTTTCGTTATCGAAGCCGAGCGTGATCGTCTGGTACAGCCCGTATTCATACGTGAACTGCACAGAGGTATCGGCCTCATAACGGTCCTTTGGCACACCGTAGATGCTTTCCACATCCTCCATCAGCGACTGCTGCAGAGTGACGCCGTTCGGCAGGCCGACATAGATATTCTGACCCTCAGCGGTCGAGGTATCGATGTGAATGCCTCCGATCAGGCATTCCGCCACTGGCTTTGCCGTGGTGTCCGGATTGGCAATATCGACGGTAATCTGGTTTCCGTCCTTTTCAAAGCTTTCGCCCTCTGAGAAGGATTCCGGCTGGATTTCCTTTGTGTCGTCGCCGCTGTAGACCCAGCCAAGCGCTGTAAAATCCGCGTAGGATTCCGGAACTTCGTATGTATCGCCCCAGATGGCAAGCTGAAAACTGTTCAGGTTCTTCGAGAGATCCACATCGTATTCCGGAATCTCATCGGAATCGCCGGAGGCCGCCAGATTGTCTTTGGGGTCGTCATCGTCGGTACTCTGACTGATGGTTGTGATCGGAATCGTTTCTGTTTTCTTTCCGCAGCCGCTCGTTCCCACGAGGAAAGCGGCAAATACTGCTGTTAAAACCCAACGGTATTTTTTCATCAAAACCTCCTCATAATAAATGGTTAAAAATATTTGAGAGTTACTTCATGTAAGTAACGATATCAGTTCCCCCTATTCTATCACATTCCGCTTCGTTTTCCAATGTCTGAAGCGGATTTGAGAAAAATGGTTTTTCAAAAGCGCGGTACGGAATACATATTTAGTAAGGAACTGGAAAGGGCAGAAGTCTGGGAGGAGGCTGTGTATGCGTTTTACAAAAATGCAGGGCTGCGGAAATGATTATATCTATGTAAATGCCATGGAGGAGCGGGTGGAGAGTCCGGGACGGCTGGCAAAAGCGGTAAGTGACCGCCATTTCGGCATCGGCGCGGACGGGCTGATTCTGATCGGGGCATCCAAAACAGCAGATTTTTCGATGGAAATGTACAACGCCGACGGCTCGAAGGGCGCGATGTGCGGCAACGGCATCCGCTGTGTGGGAAAATACGTGTACGAGCATGGGCTGACGAGAAAAACGACGCTGACTATCGAAACCGGCAGCGGAAACCGTGTGATTCATCTGCAGACGGGGGAGAATCCGAATAAGATCTGTCAGGTGACAGTGGAGATGGGAACGCCGGAATTCCGCGCCGCACAGATCCCCGTTGTTTCTCTGGGGGAATATGTGCTGGAGCATAAAATTACCGTGTGCGGGGAAAATTATACGATGACCTGCCTTTCGATGGGAAATCCGCATGCGGTGATTCCGGTGGAAGATGTGGAAAAAATATCCATTGCAAAGACCGGTTCCGCTTTTGAACACCTTTCCTGCTTCCCGGACCGTATCAATACAGAGTTTATCCAGACTTTAGATCAACACACAATAAAAATGAGAGTCTGGGAACGTGGGAGCGGTGAAACGCTGTCCTGCGGAACGGGAGCGTGTGCGGCAGCCGTCGCGGCGATGCTTTCCGGCTGTGTTTCGGAGGGAGAAACTGCCGTAGAACTGCGCGGCGGCAGGCTTTTCGTTACATGGGACCGGACGAAAAATAAGGTCCTTCTGACCGGCCCGGCCGAGACCGTTTTTGAAGGAACGCTTGCAGAACGAATTTGAAAAATGCAGATTTCTGTCTGCACGAAAGAGCAGTATGCAATATTCTGAAAATAAAAACTTACAGGAAATGCCTTTTCTTTTCAAAAGAAACATGCTACAATATGTGGTGCCCGCTACAAGAAAAGGGTGGGGGACACACAAGATATAGTGTTTGAATTGGAGGACACCACAATGGTTTATATTATCAAAAAGGACGGCACCAAAGAAGAATTCGACGCGCAGAAGATCGTCCGTGCCGTAAATAAATCCGCACAGAGAATCCTGTATACCTTCTCACAGCAGGAGATTGACTTTATCTGTAAGTTCGCAACCGAGCACGTATATTCCCTTGGAAAGACCGAAATTCCGATCAGCGATATGCACAATATCGTGGAGGGAGCACTCGAAAAAGTAAACCCGGCTGTGGCAAAAAGCTACCGCGATTACCGCAATTACAAAACTGATTTTATCCATATGATGGACGAGGTCTACACGAAGAGCCAGTCCATCCGCTACATCGGCGACAAGAGCAATGCCAACACCGACAGCGCCCTCGTTGCAACGAAGCGAAGCCTGATTTTCAACGAGCTGAACAAAGAGCTGTACCGCAAGTTCTTCATGAACCGCAACGAGCTGCAGGCCTGTAAGGACGGTTACATCTACATCCACGACCAGTCCGCACGTCTCGATACCATGAACTGCTGTCTGTTCGATGTCGGAAACGTTTTAAAAGGCGGTTTCGAGATGGGAAATGTCTGGTACAACGAGCCGAAGACACTCGACACCGCATTTGATGTCATGGGCGATATCGTCCTCAGCACCGCTGCACAGCAGTACGGCGGCTTTACCGTGCCGGAGGTGGACAAGATCCTTGCTCCGTACGCACAGAAGAGCTACGATTACTACGTAAAAGAGTTCCTGAAATATACCGACGCATCCTGGGAGGGTGCACAGGAGAAAGCCATCGAGTATGCGATCGACAAAGTAAGAAGAGAGTGCGATCAGGGATGGCAGGGAATTGAGTATAAACTGAACACTGTTGGATCTTCCCGCGGTGATTATCCGTTCGTTACCGTGACCCTCGGCCTTGGAACGAGCATGTTCGAGAAGATGATTTCCATCTCCCTTCTTGAGGTCCACAAAAACGGACAGGGCAAGAAAGGCCACAAAAAGCCGGTGCTCTTCCCGAAAATCGTCTTCTTATATGACAAGGCAATTCACGGAGAGGGCGGCATCGCAGAAGATGTCTTTGAGGCAGGACTTGACTGTTCCTCTAAAACCATGTATCCGGACTGGCTGTCGATGAGCGGCGAGGGCTACATCGCCGAGATGTACAAGAAATACAAGAGAGTCATCAGCCCGATGGGATGCCGTGCTTTCCTTAGCCCGTGGTACGAGCGCGGAGGCATGGAGCCGGCAGATGAGAACGACAAACCGGTCTTTGTCGGACGTTTCAACATCGGAGCCGTTTCCCTTCATCTTCCGATGATCCTGGCAAAATCCCGTTCCGAGAACCGCGATTTCCACGAAGTGCTTGATTTCTACCTCGAGATGATCCGCGATCTGCACAAACGGACCTACGATTACCTCGGCGAGATGCGTGCATCCACGAACCCGCTGGCTTACTGTGAGGGAGGTTTCTACGGCGGCCACTTAAAACCGTCCGACAAGATCCGCCCGCTGTTAAAGCCGATGACCGCATCGTTCGGTATCACGGCGCTGAACGAGCTGCAGGAGCTGTACAACGGAAAATCTCTTGTTGAGGACGGACAGTTCGCACTTGACACGCTGAAATATATCAACGACAAGGTTGCCGAGTTTAAGAAAGAGGACGGCATCCTCTATGCGATCTACGGCACACCGGCAGAATCCCTGTGCGGCCTGCAGATAGAGCAGTTCCGCAAACAGTACGGCATCGTCCGCAACGTTTCGGACCGCCCGTATGTGAGCAACAGTTTCCACTGCCACGTAACCGAGGACATCACCCCGATCCAGAAACAGGATCTCGAGGGACGTTTCTGGGAGCTCTGCAACGGCGGAAAAATCCAGTATGTGCGCTACCCGGTCGGCTACAACAAAGGTGCGATCAAGACCCTGATCGAGCGTGCAATGGAGCTCGGCTACTACGAGGGCGTCAACCTGTCCCTGGCTTACTGCGATGACTGCGGCCACCAGGAACTCGACATGGATGTCTGCCCGGTCTGCGGTTCCAAGAACCTGACAAAGATCGACCGTATGAACGGCTATCTTTCCTACAGCCGTGTCCATGGCGACACACGTCTGAATGAAGCAAAGATGGCGGAAATTGCAGAGAGAAAATCGATGTAAAATCATTGCGATATTTGTAATACGATAAAAGAACGAAATCCCCTGCGGGAAATCCATTCGGTTTGGATTTTCCGCAGGGGATTTTATAGTTCGGCAATTATTCTTCGATATCGCGGGTGATGTTGCGTACCCAGACGTATTTTTTATAATGAAGATAAACCGCAGGCAGTTTCACGATCTCATCGAGGTTTACGATACAGTAGACAACCATGACCGGCAGCTTCAGCCAGAACGCGGCGAGGAAACCAAGCGGTACGGAAAAGCACCACATCGCGCCGATATTTCCCTGCATATCGAATTTCGCATCGCCGCCGGCACAGAAGATGCCGTCGAGAACGGTGGTGTTGACCGACTGTGCCATCAAGTTCAGACCGCAGAAGAGAAGCATGTACTGCAGATATTCTGCCGCGGTATCGGTAAGCGGAGCGAAGTGGACGATTGCAGGAGAGATCAACATCAGAAGACCGCCGGTCACAACGCCGATGGCAATTGCAAGATGCGTCAGGCGGCCGCCGTATTCGCGTGCTTTCTCGAGTTCATCTGCACCGAGCAGGTTTCCGATCAGAACACCGGCACCGCCGCTCACACCGCGGATCAGGCAGGAGAGGAGGCTCTTTGCAATCGAGGTAATCGAGTTTGCTGCAACAGCATCGCTTCCCATGTGGCCCATGATAACGGAGTACAGAACGTAGGCAATTCCCCAGACGAGGGAGGCCGCAAGCACGGGAAGCGTGTAGCGCCAGAAGTCTTCTGAAAGTATTTTCCCTGCGGAAGAGAAGAGGCGGTTCCAGAGAATCCGTACACGCTCCGGTTTCTTTGTCTCGAGATAAGCCCAGATCAGTTCCACAACGCGGGCAGCTACCGTTGCATAAGCTGCTCCGCGGATCCCAAGTGCCGGAGCACCGCAAAGACCGTAGATGAGGATGGCATTTAAAATGATGTTCAGTACAACCGCAGTGGAACTGATGCGGGAGCTGACTGCTGCATGACCGGTGTTTTTCAGCAGGATCAGATAGACCTGCGAAATACCGCAGAGTACGTAGGAGAGTGCAACAGCGCGTAAATACTGGCTTCCGCTTGCAACCAGGGCCGCATCATTTGTAAAGATGCGCATCAGCATTTCGGGACAGAAACCGGCAAGGATGGTAAACAGGCCGGAGAACAGCAGGTTGGTGCGAAGTGCGATCGGAATCACTTTTTCGATCGAAGCGGCATCCTGTTTCCCCCAGTACTGCGCTGCCATAATACCGGCGCCCGCCGCGATGCCTGAGATAAAAAGGCTCAAAACAAACTGCACCTGTCCGGCCAGTGAAACAGCAGACAACGAAGTCTGATCAATCCAGCCCAGCATGATCGCATCCGTTGCGCTGACGAGAGCCAGCATAAAATTCTGGATCGCAATCGGAAGGACGAGGAGTTTTAGTTTCTGGTAAAATTCATCCTTAAAATTCATTCGTGTTTTCATAAAAATTCCCCCAAAGTATAAATAGTAGTTTTTGCTGTATTATAGCGGAAAGAAAATGGGAAAACAATGGCTAAAACAAGCTATTTTCTGGTCATTTTTGACATTCCCTGTATAATATAGAAGAAAAAGAACTTTTCCGGTGCCCGTGTCCGGTACGCCGGAAAGTGGAGAAGAAGTTTGATCAGAAAATCAGGTTTCCTTCAGCAGAAACTCCAGGATTTCTGCTATCAGAATAAATATGCCGGCAGCGGCTGTCTTTATAAAATCCAGAAATCCATGCAGGAGCTGGAGAAGCTTTTGAAAAAGAAAGATAAGAAACGGAAGTAGGTTCGGCTGCCATTGGAGCCGTCATCGAAACAAACGGAAATATACGAAAAAATTGTGAAATTTAATAGAATTATAAGACCTGTTTTCGCTGTTTTTAACAAAAGTAAAGAAACAGTGAAAAAAAGGTTGCTTTTTTCGGCAGAATCCTTTATAATCTTATTTGTGTTCAGCGAGTGGATCATCCAATGAAACACAGAAAAACAAAAGTAAGCGCCTTTAGCTCAGTTGGTAGAGCAGTAGACTCTTAATCTATTTGTCCAGGGTTCGAGTCCCTGAAGGCGCATCGAAAGCACTGTTTTTGCAGACCTGAGAGCTGCGGGGACGGTGTTTTTCTTGTTTTACAAGCAAAATACCAAAAGTCTGTGTATCAACTTTTTTACATTGCGATAGAAACAGAGAAAAACCGGCAGCGGAGCGGTC